>JAFUOQ010000027.1 GCA_017472695.1 Clostridia bacterium
GAAGAGATTTTAGAATAAAAATACAGGTATTGTACTACCCCGTAAATGTTGTGTACTACTCTTGTCCTGCTTCGATATAAAAACATATCGGTTGGACGGAAAAGTGTACCAAGTCAGTCACTGTTATTTGATTTTTCATTAGTGTACAATATATCTATCAGTAATAAATCGTAAATGCTTCGCTCTAAAAAAGAAGTGGTTTGTTAGTGTAGAATGTGATTACAAAAGGTTTTAGTCAAGGTTAAGTAAGACTTAGAATAAAAACTTTGTGAGTAAGAAACAAAACTGTGTGAGTCAGTTGGTGGAAATCACCCATTTAAATTTGTTACAATAGGTTTTGCCATATAAATGAATTCTTTAGAAAGGAGGTACAATGTCGAAGAAAAAAGAAACACAATACACGGTTGTGTCTATCGGTAAGCCGAGTATTGAAAATTTAACCGATACAGAAGCAAGAGTGTTTTACAACTCGTTGCTCTCTTGCATTTTGCAAAAGCAAATAAATAACAAAAAAGAAAGCGAGGAAAATTAAACGACAAAAAAGAAAAGGAGAAAAATTATGAACAACATCATTGAAGGTGTTAAGGTGTATTATGACGGAAGTCATTTTATTGCCATCTTACCCGGATATTTTAAGGGTAAGAAAAAAGGAAAAAACAAGGAATATCTTGTAGAGGTTGACGGAAAGGTCATAGACCTAAAGGAAACCTACAACAAGGAAAACGAAGCCAACAAGGGCAAAAGAAAAAAGGAACGAAAAGAGGCAGTTGCAAACGCAATGGCACCGTGCTTTGTAAACGAGGAAGAGCTTGAAAAATTTATTGAAGAGCAAGAAGCACGTACCTTTAGAAATTTTGTATGCAGAAGAAAAAGGTTATACCGAAAGGTAAATCTTTTGTTTGCCAACTATTTTTGCACATTCACTTATGATAGTGAAAAGACAACTCCTGAAGAGTTTAAAAAGAAGCTTATGCAAACACTAAATAACCTGTCAACCCGTAAAGGTTGGAAATATGTAGGTGCTTGGGAAGAGGGCTCGGAAAACGGAAGATTACATTTCCATGCTCTTTTAAGAATTCCTGAAGGCGAAATGATAGGTGAGCTTATAGAAAAAAGTGATTATGATACAAGACACCATAAAAGGCAAAAAGCTATGCAAAATACATATTTTTTGGAACGCTTTGGAAGAAATGATTTTTCAGCCATAAATCAGCACTTGCTAAATAATGCAGTTATGTATATGGTCAAATATCTTGAAAAGTCAGGCAGAAGAATTAACTTTGCAAGAAACGTTCACGAAACCTTTACTGTTGATATATTAGTGGATGACATAGCTTGTCCGTACGGTTTTAGTGATGGCAAAGAGGAAATAGAGGGCAAAGTAGTTATGTTTGATAATTTTCTTTGTCTTAAAAATGGTGAGGTGCTTGGCACAGTTAGTCCCGAAATAATTCAAAAATTGGAAAATTACGAGTAATTTTCTATCTTTCGCGCTGAGAGTGTAAACGAAGCCGCCCCATCTGTCAAGGGGGAAAAATTATTGCACAAAAAAGATAATGAAAAAAGATTAACGCAATAATTTTGTCCTATTTCCCGTTGACATCCGTGACGGCTCCGTTTATGGTTCACTCTCGTCGAAAGACAGAAAAAAGAATAAAAGAAAGGAGGAAACTCAGTGAAAACAGCTGTTGTATATGCTCGTTATTCCAGTGAGAGCCAGACAGAGCAATCAATTGAAGGGCAATTAAGAGTCTGTAATGATTACGCAAAGCGTAATGACATAGTTATTGTTGAAAAATATATCGACAGAGCTATGACAGGCACTAATGATAATAGAGTTGCCTTTCAGCAAATGATGAAGGACTGCCAAAAAAGCACTTGGGACTACATAATTGTATATAAGCTTGACCGTTTTGCAAGAAATAAGTACGATGCAGTAGTAAACAAGAAAAAATTAAGAGATAAAGGCATTAAGCTTTTGTCAGCGATGGAGAATCTAAATGATACCCCGGAGGGAAGACTAATGGAGGGCGTTTTAGAGGATTTCAATCAATATTTCTCGGAGGAGCTTGCCCAAAAGGTTAAAAGAGGACTCAGAGAAAGCTGGCTAAAGGGTTATGCCGCAGGAGGTAAACCGTTGTTTGGATATGACATAATAGATAAACGCAATGTGATAAATGAGTATGAGGCAAACATAGTAATAGAAGCCTTTACTAAATATGCACAGGGCTATATGGTACCAACAATCGAAAAGGAATTTAAAGCAAAGGGCTACAAAAGAAAAGACGGTAAGGATATCACCGATAAGCAGCTTTACTTTATGCTTCATAACAGAAAATATACAGGTAAGGTTGAGCACGATGGAGAGATATATGAAAATATTTACCCACGAATTATTGATGATGACTTATGGGAAGCAGTAAATGCTATCTATAATAGCAATAAATTTGTACCAAGTCCCAAAAAGGAAAAGTACGATTTTATTCTTACTGGAAAACTAATTTGTGGCGATTGCAAAAATTATATGAGAGGCGAAAGCGGAACATCGAGAACCAGAGAAATTCACTATTACTACACCTGTTCCCACAGAAGACGCAAAAAGGCAAAATGCAATTCCAAGCCGGTTAAGAAAATTCAGCTTGAGGACATTGTAATAAATCATACTTGCGATTTGTTCGGAACAGAGGAAAATTTACATAAGGTAGCAATGAATATTCACAAGGTTCATGTAGAGCAAACAAAGAATAATGTAGCATTAAAATCCCTTGAGAAGCAAAGAGCAGCGGTGAAAAGAGCTTGCGACAATATTATGAAAGCAATAGAAATGGGAGTAGTTACCGAAATGACTGCATCCAGACTAAAGGAGCTTGAAGCACAACTGCTTGAATACGATTTCTTAATTGAAAAGGAAAAGCAGAAAACCTATGCTTTTATATCAGTTGAGGATATTGAAAATTATCTTAGAAGGGACATATTTAATAACCGAGAGGATATGAGGGTAAGAAAAATGATAGTCAATACCTTCATTCGTGAAATAGTATTATTCGAGGATAGAATAGTGATAACCTACAATTTCAAAAACAATACAGATACAGGCAGACACACACCCGAAACAGTAGAGAAAATGCTAAACGAGGTTGACTCTGCCTATACCACCGAAATTGGTTCGTCTATATCACTTTACTCGGAGCCAACAAAAAAGACTAGACCTTGTGCCTAGTCTTTTTTGTTGTTTCCGTTTGTTATGGCGAAAATCTGCTCGGCTTTAGCCGTTTGCTGCGACGGACGCAGTCCTAGTCCCTTTAGGGAGTTCGAGCCCGAATTGCCATAACAACTGGGCGCCTCACCATCGAATTTGCTTCGCAAATGTAGGTTCCACCAATTGGTGCCACCAAAGTCGCATAGTCGATTGCCATCGCATAACCAAGCGTTACACTCGGCACTCTCCTTGCTTTGTTCGGTTTCACTCGTTAAAAAAGATTATTAACCATTTTTAACTTCGATACCCAGCCACACCATTAGGATGAAGGCTAATTAGTGGGAGGCAGCCCCTCCCCTAAATGATTTCTATTAAATCTGTGTATAGTTTTGATGTAAAGGTGATGTTCGCCTTGCCATTCGATACGATTTACACACGTGTTTTTCATATATTGACATGATCTCATATTTATGCTATAATATAATTATGAATTGGGGAAGAAACCCATAACAAAAAACGTAAATTCAAAATATGCAAATCAAGACAAGGGGGCGACACCCATCGAAAAAAACATTTTTGTTGTTGACGAGCAAGGAAATGAATATGAGGCTACCTACCCCAAAAGGGCTAAAGGTCTTGTTAAAAACGGCAGGGCACGCTTCATAAATGAAAATACAATATGCCTTGCGTGTCCGCCAAATGAATATTTGGAGGATAATATAATGGAAAATAAATTAACTGAAAGAGAAATTTTCGAGCAAATAGTAGCATTGCAAAAGCAACTTACTGAAAATACCGCCCAATCCCTACATAAATTAGGTGATGTGATAGATAGTGTTTATTCTACGGAGAATGATACAGGAAGCGAGCAGGTTTCAGAGGTTTGCAATGTATTTGCAATGCGTGAGCATAATTTGAAAATTATGCTTGAATTTTACATCAAAATGTATGATGATATTAGAAAAAGCGACGAGGAGAAAAAAGCTGATTTGATAAAGAATGCTTTTTCAGAAATTTCTTTCAAAATTAATGATTCTGATTTGCCTTCTGAGGATAAATTTGCGGCATTAAGCGACATTACTGAAGCAATAAAAGAAATAGTTATGATGCTAATATATCCAAAACAGAATAATTAAACATGGGCGAGTGCTTCGGCACTCGTTTTCCATTTATTGATTAAGTAAAGTAATCGTTTATTTTTAAACAATTAATTGATAATTGATTTTTGTTTTGTGGTGGACTATAATGTAATTGTAAGCTTACAAAAACTATTTTTGGAGGTTCATTATGAATATAAGAATCGGTGAAAGAATAAAGCTTTTAAGAAAGCAAAATAAGATAACACAGGATGAATTAGCAAACGCTTTGGGAATTACTGCTCAAGCGATTTCAAGGTGGGAAAATTGTACAGGAGACCCGGATATTGATTTGTTACCGTCAATAGCGAATTTTTTTGGAGTGTCTATTGATGAACTGTTTGGATATTATGGCGAAAGAGAAAAGAAAATTGATGACCTTCTGAACAGGGTCGAGCTTCTATCTTCTCAAAATGTTCGTGAGGATATAAACATTGATGAGTGCATTTCGTTGCTTCGCACAGGTTTGGCAGAATTTCCTGCAAACGAAAGAATTATGCATAAATTGGCTTGCGTGTTAAATGATACAGGATGGCAGCGACATACCGAATGGCAAGACTATGACAAAAACGGTAATATTGTATATTGCTTTGATACAGAAAAATCAAATGAATATTGGAACGAATCGAAAATATTGTTTGAAACGCTTATATTAAATACATCAAATAATGAAATAAAAGCAAATTCAATATATAATATGATTATGCTTTATAGAAATACAGGTGAATATCAAAAAGCAATAAATTTAGCAAACACATTGCCACAAATTCGTTACAGTAAAGAAATAATGCTTTCCTTATCTACTGATGGGAAACAGCAATCAGGATATTTAGGAGATTCCTTGCTCGAACTTGCGTATGTGTTTGCCGAGCAGATAATTTATGACCTTATAAGTAATAAATCAAATTTTGATACTGATATGTCTATCGAAAAGGTTAAGGGAGCAATTTCTAATTTTGGATTGTTAGCCGAGGATGGATTTTTGGGAATATATCATAGAGAGATATGCTATCTGTATCTTTATCTATCAAGATTGCAATATGAAAAAGGATACGAGGAAGAAGCATTTATTTCTCTTAATAATGCATTAGAACAGGCGAAAAAATATGATGGTTTTGCATTGAATCCAAGCAAACAATATACCTCTATGCTATTAAGAAATACAAAGTGCAGAACTGAAACCTTTAGCGAAAGTGGAAGTCTTACGAAAAATCTTCCAAACGATTGGCCAATGTGGGCAAATCCTGATTATAAAGAGGTAAAAGAAAAGATTTCCAAAGACACCCGTTGGAATCTTTGGGTAGAACAATGTGAAAAATAAGAATGGCGAGTGCTGATTTTTGGCACTCGCTTTTTTAATTGTCATAATCAACTATTGGTTTAAAAAAACAACCAAAAATAAACATATCGGTTATTGTTTTTGTGAATTTTGTTTGATATAATTTAAGCAGAACAGGCGCCTAGGTTCTAAATTAGGAGGATAAAATGAATATTTTAATTGATGAACAACTAAAGAAATTGCGAAAGCAAAAGGGAAACACACAGGAGAATTTGGCAAATCATTTAGGGATAAGCGTGCAATCTGTTTCTAAATGGGAACGTGGCGAGGGACACCCCGACATTACGCTTTTGCCTTATATTGCTTCATATTATAACGTAAGCGTTGATGAGCTCTTGGGCGTAGATGCGATAGCGAAAGAAAAACGATTTCAGGATTATGAAGAACGGCATAAAAAGTTATTTGAAGAGGGAAGAACTAAGGAAAGAGTCAAGCTGTGGAGAGAAGCTGAGAAGGAATTTCCAAATGACCTTAGGGTGACTGCGGAGCTTATGTATGCTCTAAATACGGAAGGCGGAAACGATGATAAGGTTATAGAGTATGGTGAGCGCATTTTGGCAGAATCAACAGATGCAGGCTTGCGCTCGAGCGCAATACAGGTTTTGGCATTTACCTCGCATAGAAAAGGAGATAAAGAAGCGGCGAAAAAATATGCCGATATGGCAACAAGCATCTGCGTTTCGAGAGAGGCTCTTTTTCCTCACATTTTAGATGGAGAGGAAGCAGTAAAATACTGTCAAACCAATATCCAAGAGTTTGTTGGAGATATAGGCTTAAATACACAAATTATGATTGGAAAAGGAAATTATAGTCCCGAGGACTCAAACAAAGCATTAGAATTTATGATAAATCTATATAATTTGCTTTATCCAAACGGAGATTTTGGCTTTTATCATTGTAGAGTGTCAGGGGACTATGAGCAAATGGCAAAAAATTATTTAAAGCTACAAAATGAAGAAAAAATGTTTGAATGCCTTGAAAAAGCCACAGAGCATTCAATTAAATTCGACACCAGAGGAACTAGCTTGTTTAAATATACTTCCTTTATGGTAAATAAGGTTGAGGATGAATTGAGTGTTGTAAAGGATTATACAGAAAATGACACAGGACTTTTATTAAAGCTATTAAAATCAGATATGTTTAAGGAATATCAAAGCCATCCGAGAATGATAAAAATTATTGAAAAATTAACACCTATTGCAATTATTTAACAAAAGCGAGTGCTTCGGCACTCGTTTTCGTCTTATAAATTCAAAAATTAAACCTATGGTTAAATTTAATTTCCTTAACGTTATCTGTACAAGGTGGTTTTTCTGTGGTAGTATAAATATAGAACAAGCGCGAGTTCAATATAAAAAGGAGCTTAAATTTATGCAAATTACGATAGGAGACAATATAAAAAGATTAAGAAAAGAAAGAGACATAACACAGGAAAAGCTATCCGAGGCGTTAAATGTATCTGTTACGGCTGTCAGCAAATGGGAAAGGGGAGAAACCTATCCTGATATTACTCTTATTTTCCCACTTGCACACTATTTTGATGTGTCGGTTGATGAGTTGATGGGTTATAACAAGGAAAAAATTGAGCAGGATATAAAGGATACTTTGGCGGAATATCGAAAGCTACAGCGTAATTATGCCGAGAAATCAGTTTTAGATAGATTTATCTCTGATGCGTACCAAAAGTATCCTAACGATTTTCGCGTAATGCGCACATATATGTGGAGTAAGTCTGATTATGCAGACTGCGATAATGAATCACTGCTTGAAAACAAGGAAGAGCTTGAGCTTATATGCGATAAAATATTGCAGGGATGTAACGACAACGATATTGTATTGGACGCTAAAAATATGAAGGCGAAGCTTCTGCATGCACAGGGAAAAACAGAGGAAGCAATAAAAATATATAAAAATGAATTTCCCGATTTTTTGCAAAATGCACACCAAAAAATAGAGCAATTATTTACAAAAGACAGCGAGGAGTATCTGTATTGGAATAAAATTAACATATACGAATATATTGATTTTACTGCTATGAAAATAGCAAGAATGGTGTGGTACGATAAAGCACTTGACAAAAAAGAAAAGGTCGTAAAATGTGAGCAAATAGTAGATTTGTTGTCAACCGCAAGACGAGTAACAAACGAGGGATTTTTTGTGGTGCTTGAAAAGTCATTAATTGAACAATACATTTATTTAATGGCAGCAAATAATGGTGATATAGATGATATAGCAAGATTCCTTGATAAATTTCTTGATTCGGCAAGAGCAGAAACGGAATTTGTAAAATATGATAAGGCTTTAAGGGACGGCATACTTGTGCCATATAAAACAGAAAACGTACTGAAATTTCATATTGATAATTGGCGTACCTCGAATCATTGGTCACTTGTAGAACTCCGCAACGAGGAAAAAATAAAGGCAGTGCTTGATAAATACGATAAATAAAAAAGTGAGTGCTTCGGCACTCGCTTTTTCAACCTGTGGTTGAAAAAAATCAACTGTGAGGCTGTTGTATATTGTGAAAAATGGTGTTATAATGAAAATGTAAAAAAGAAGCGCTTCAAAAAAATCATTTTGAAAGGAACAAAAAATGGAAAACATAAACGCTATTTTAGCAAGTAACATAGCTTCATTTAGAAAACAAAAAGCTCTTACTCAGGAAAAGTTAGCAGTGCTACCTGGTGTATCCTATCAGGCAGTATCAAAATGGGAAAATGAGAAGTCATTGCCTGACATTACAATTTTGCCAATTTTGGCTGATACCTTTGACTGTACTATAGATGAGCTTTTTTCGAGGAAATACACAAATTCAAATTGCATCACCTGGGATGATGACGATAAAATACGAGGAGTTGTTTATAAAGGTAGGCACATCTTAGAAGCATCAAATCCAAACGATTTGGCATTGCTTCAAAAATTTACCTTTGAGGTTGATGGAGATGCGAAAAGCATCGAGTGTCAATGTAACGTAACAGTTAGTGGGTCTGTTTCCTGTGGTGTAAATGCAAACGGAGAGGTTACGGCATGTGGTCATATAAGCGGTGGAGTCAATTCCTGTGGAGACGTAACAGCAGGCTTTAACTTGAGTGGTGGAGTTAATGCAAACGGAGATGTGTGTGCTGGCAAGGATATAATTGGCGAAATTAATACAACAAGAGGAATTACAGTAAAGGGCAACGTTTCGGGAAACATTGAGTGCGACGGAAAAATTCAAGTCGAGGGAAACGTTGATGCTGGAAAAATAACAGGAAACGTTATCTGCAATGAGCTAAAATGCGAAAGAGTAGAGGGAAGTGTAACCATAAATAAGTAGACATCTCAATTAATTAAATCTACTTGCAAATTGAGGGGTGTAAAATATAGAATAAAAAGGTGGATACATTTTAACGGTCTGCTTGAGTATAATGCCCCGTGTAATAAAGAAATAATATTTATAAACAGGAGAAATACGATGAAGAAACTATGTTGCGTAAATGATATGCCCGGTGTGGGCAAGATCGCACTTTCTGCGATGATACCGATCCTTTCTGCAAAGGGGATTGACGTTGCATCCTTGCCTACCGCGTTGGTATCCAATACATTGGATTTTGGGAAATTTGATATTCTCGACACAACGGATTATATGAATAAGACGGTAGACATTTGGTGTGACCTCGGCTTCCAATTCGATTGCATTTCTACGGGATTTATGGTAAGCCCCAAGCAGATTGAGATTGTGGAAAAGCTGATCAACAATCAGAATAAGGAGGACCTTTTGGTTGTGGTGGATCCAATTATGGGCGATGAGGGCAAGCTCTATAATGGAATGACAGATACAAATGTTTCTATCATGCGAAAGCTGAGCTCGTATGCCGATATACTGATCCCTAACTATACGGAGGCTTGCTTCCTTGTAGATCACTTCTACGATGGTGGAACGTTGACCGAGGCAGAGGCTTGTGACCTTCTTGGTCGTGTCCGAGATCTTGGAGCAAGATCCGTTGTTATAACGAGCGCTAATGTAAACGGTAAAAACTGTGTGATTGGATACGATCATACCAAGAATGAGACCTTTACTATTGAGTTTGAGCTGATAAACGTTCGTTTCCCCGGAACGGGAGACATCTTCTCCGCAGTCTTGATCAGCGATGTGCTGAACGGGCATTCTCTATATAAAGCAGTCGCACACGCAATGCAAGTAGTGAGCGATATTATCAAAGACAATCTGGATAAAGAAGAAAAATTCTTTGGAGTTGATATAGAAAGATACATAAGCGAGGGTAAGCTATGAAAATAAAAATTACGTTAGTGGAGCAAAAGGGAAGATGCCCCTGTCATCGCGGTCATAAGGTAGGAGATACCTTTGATTTTGATACTGAAAGAGGTAAGATTTGCCCGATGGCAATGCACGTTCTTTTTCCGATGATCGATATACTGCGCTATGGCGGCAAGCTGCCAAGTGATCGTTTTTGCTGCCCGGATGTCGATACCATCAATGTGTTCAAAATAGAAAAGGCAGAGGAATAAGTTATGACTCATTTTGGAATGTCAATGCTGTGGCTTTGGATTAGCTACATACAGGTCACCTATGCTGGTATCCTACATACCATAAGTTATTTTTTTATTGCCAAGCTACTCGTCGAGAAGAATTAAAAATCTATTTATTGCCAATGGCTGTAAACGGTTCCCCGAAGAGACGGAATTTTACCAGCCCATTATTGTTGCAAGAAAATAACATATCGTCACATTCCAATTTATCTAAAAGCCCTCGCTTTGAAAATGTAGCGAGGGCTTTTTGTTTGAGCAAACCATTAATCTGCTATCATTTCAGAAAAGAGCGGTGGTTTATTCCACTGCAAACAAAGACAGTTTTTTGTCGCTATCGCAAATTGCAAGAAATACATCCTTTGCGCTTTTGAAACCTTGTTCCTTCAGTTGCTTGTCAAGCCATTTTTGGTCAAGTCCCATACGCTTTAAATTCTCGCCTATAATACGCCCATCCATAATGATCTCCGTGCCGATATGAGTAGCCTCTGCTGTAATCTTCAAATCAGATGGCGTGGCGGGACGGTTAGCCGCTTTCGGTAGAATCGAGAGCTTTCCGTTGTGCTCAAATACTACCGTCTGTATTTCGTTCAAATCAAAATATCCTTGCTCTCGGCAGAGTAGCATAAATTCTGAAAGGTCAAGCTTTGCTTTTTTCAAGTTTTTTCGGTACAGCTTCCCGTTGTTCATTAAGATTGTCGGTGTGCCATTGATATATTTTCTTGTTTTTGGGAATTTGTGGGTAAGCAGACTGAGCAGAATCGATACAACTCCGTAAATTCCAAGTGCGATCAGTGGCTTCCACGGCTCCTCAAGATTGGTGGCAAGCTCCGCTCCGATCGATCCGATGGTGATACCGCTGACATAGTCGAAAAAGTCAAGCTGTGCTACTTGCTTGTGTCCCATAATTTTTGCGATAACAAACAGCGCGGTCACTGAAAGAAGCGCCGTTCCTATGATCTTAATTACATCCATTTTATGCCTCCAAGCTATTTTACGTTAGTATTTCCAAAATACTGACAGAGTATTCGACACAGAATTATTTCCTTACACATATACTGTAAAGAGTCTTAATAACGATACAAGACTCGGAAAGGAAATATGAATATGGGTGTAACAAACTCAAACAAGGAGCTGAATGCAACAGGAATCAGTTGCGGTGACTCCTTCAAGATAAAGCTCTCCTTGACGGCAGAGCCGGACATTACGTCTAATCCCACCGATATAGTGCTGCTCCTAGACCGTTCGGGCAGTATGGCAGGAAGTCCTCTTGCTAATATGAAAAGCGGCGCAAAGGCGTTCATCGACATTATTGATGAAGCGACCGACGGTACGGAAGATGGACAAATCGGCTTTGGTAGCCACATTGGTATCGTCAGCTTTGCCGATGTGGCAACGCAGGACACACAGCTCATCACCTCGGTTTCTGACTTGAAAGCCGCCGTAGATGCGCTTTCCTCAGGAGGATCTACCAACCACGAGGATGCCTTTCAAAAGGCACTTGATCTCTTTGATCCGAACTCGACTAACGCCAAAGTCATGGTCATGTTTACCGATGGTGTGACTACCACAGGCGGCAATCCTAACACGGTTGCAACACTTGCAAAGTCGCAAGGTGTGATCATATACTGTATTGGTCTTTCGGGTAACGGCGGTATCGACGTGCAAGCATTGAATGATTGGGCATCCGATCCCGATTCGGCATACGTGTCAATCACACCAAATGACGAGGAGCTTGAGGATCTGTTCGAGGATTTGGCGCAGAATATCGCAAAGCCCGGAGCAACCAACGTCGTTATCACCGATAAGGTGGCGTCTTGCTTCCGTATTACCGCACTTTCATCTCCTACCAAGGGTACGGCAAGTATGCTTGATGCGAATACGGTGGAATGGAAGATCGACGAGCTTGGCGTAACACAGAGCGAGGGCGCTGCCTTTGAATTTACCGTGGAGCATATCGGCCCCTGCTCGGGGACGGTTGAGGTCAATGAAAGCGTAATCTATTCCGATACCGAAGGTAACGTCGTGACCTTCCCATCGCCTACAATAGAGGTAGATTGCGGTGTTACGATCTGCGAGGAAGGTTGCCGCGAGCCCATTGATGTAACCGTTGACGGTTGTACCGATACGCTAGAATTCGATGCGGGCGATATCTGTATGGAAGGCCTTGGACGCATCGTTCAGCTTGACGTTACCTTGCGGAGTGTTTGTCCTCGCCGGCGAGTTGCCTTGGCTATATTATTATACGAGGTGGATGACAACGGATTCGAGCACAAACGTGGTATGAAGATGATGACCGTCCCTGCGCATACAAGTGAGAGCTGCCGTGACGTGACTGTTCGCTGCATAACCTTTGTCCTCCCCGAAGATTTGGATGTTTCAGATAATACGGGAGCAATCTGTAATCAGCGTAATTTCAGAGCGAGATTGATCGCACATTATATCGATTACGATTATGACTGTTGTTGCTGCGATGATGTAGAGGGATAATAAAACGGGGCTGACCGAATTTAAGCGGTCAGCCCTTTATATTTGAAATGATTGAACTTTTTATATTTACTTTAATAGCAAAACAGCATCACCAATTGTTTTTTCAAGCGACTCACGACCGTACTTGTCAACCTCGGCTTTGTTCTTTTCACCGTGTGTCAGGCAACCTGCACCACCGATACATCCGCCGATGCAAGCCATACCTTCAATAAAGTTACCGTCAAGAATGCCCTTATTCAGCTTTAACAGAGCCATACGGCAGGTCTCAATACCGTCGCAGGGAACTGCTTTCAGATCAAAGTCGATATTCTGTTCCTTGAGCCCTTGTGCTACTGCATCGGAAAGACCGCCGGAACGTGCAAAGATACGACCGAAATAGGAAGCGTTATCAAGAACGTCTTCGCCAAGTGTGGTAATGTCGATATCCTTACTGTCAAAGAGCGCTTGCAGTTCTTCAAAGGTGAGAACGGAATCGACATAGTTCTTGACTTCTTCAAGCTGAGCCTCTGCCTTTTTTGCTGTGCATGGACCGATGAAAACGACCTTCGCATTCGGTGTGGTATCCTTGATGTACTTTGCAAGTGTTGCCATCGGGGAAAGGTTGTGTGAAACGTACTTCAAGATATCTGGAAAAGCGGACTTAATGTACGCCACAAAAGCAGGACAGCAGGAGCTTGTCAAAAGACCTTTTTCTGCGAGCTCCTTGGATTCAGCCTGAGCAACCATATCTGCACCAAGAGCAGCTTCTACTACCGTGAAAAAACCAAGCTCCTTGAGTCCAGTAACGACCTGACCGAGCTTTGCATAGGTAAACTGACTCGAAATAGAGGGGGCAACCATTGCATAGACCTTATATTTCTCGTTGTTCTCGCTCCTTTTGATGAGGTCAATGACATTGAGAATATAGGACTTATCCATAATAGCACCGAAGGGACACTGATAAACGCAGGCACCGCATTGAATGCACTTGTGGTTATCAATAGTAGCCGATTTCTTCTCGTTCATAGAAATTGCTTTGACCTTGCAGGCGTTTTGACAAGGGCGCTTACGGCTTACGATTGCAGTATAAGGGCAGACCCTCGCGCACGCTCCGCACTCCTTACACTTGGATCTATCGATGTGTGCAACGTGCTGATGGTCAAATGAGATCGCTCCGAACTTGCAGACATCCTCGCAGCGATGTGCAAGGCAGCCACGACAGGCATTCGTTACTTCATAGCCACCGACAGGGCATTCGTCACAGGCAATATCAATTACTTCAATAACGTTGGGGTTGTTTTTATCTCCACCCATTGCGATCTTAACTCTCTCACCGAGAATCGCTCGCTCTTTATATACACAGCAACGCATGGTAGGTTCATTACCGGGCACAATCGTTTTCGGAATATCCATGACGTGCTCCAGCAATACGTCTTTCCAAGCAAGGCGTGCAACCTCGCGTAGTACTTTATATTTCAAGTGCTGTACTTTGGTATCAAATTTACGCATTTTACACCTCCTTAGAAATAGCTTACCTTGATGCGCTTACCCATCTTTTTCAGGCAGGCAGATAATTCTTCCACCAAATTCATTTTGATATTGAAGTTGATAGGAAGATCGGGATTTTGATGGGCAGGATTTACGGCTCTGCCTACATAGAAATTGATGTCGGTGGCTTCCTCAAACAGCAGTCGACTGATCAGAGAAGCACCGTCCTTCTTGAAGTTCCAAGTTTCATACAACTCGTTTTCTCCTAGATAATCCTTTGCGTACTCAATTACGCGGTTCATAGTGATTACACCCTCGGTAACCAGATCCACGCCCTCGATCTCTGCAATCGGAGGAATATCCGAACGCTCGAATTTTAGACTTGCCTTTACGGTTTTACCGAGAAATTTAGCAGCAATGGATGATGTAGTTCCACCGCAGATGATATGCTTTCCTTTCTTTGAGAAGAAAAGGGACATCATTCTATCACAATCATCTCGGTTTGAGGGAGGTCCGAAGAGGATATTCATCGGCTCTCTCTTTCTGATTTTAACGACGCAGGCGGTCGTATCGTCTCCAGGCTTGTGTCCATAAAGCTTATCACATTCATCAACGAGCATAGTGGAGAGATTTTTAGCGGTGTAGCCACCGCAGATAAGCGCTTGCATATAATCGGCAATATCCTCTCGCTTCCAACCAAAGTTGTATCTTCCACCGAGCCCTGCATGAGGACAGCCGTCGCTCATCGCTATAAAAACGTCGTCCTCTTGGAGCTTAATGATTGATTTGTAGATCTTTTTGCCGCCGATATTTAACTCAGTCTTGGGATAAGCATATATGTCAAAGTCTCTGTATGCAATTACTTGAGGATTGTCGTATTGGATGATCTCAGCCGTATCATTGTTTTGAATATGAATAATAGTAAAAGTGGAATATGCCACGCCGCGCACCGAGCAAACTGGAAGGGTTGCGGCGATCGTGGACACACACTCCTCAATAGGAAGTCCGGCAGCCATCATCGTGGAGATGATCTTGGATGTAAGAGTCGAAAGAATACTTGCCTTAACACCCGAGCCAAGACCGTCTGCAAGCACGATAACGGTTGAATTATCGTTTTCCTCTATGATGTCTACGTGGTCACCGCAAAGCTCTTCGCCAATGTGATTGATGCTTTTGTATCCGATATCTGCACACAAATCATTCATCACCAATAGACTCCTTTAGCTTTGTCAGGGCAATCTTTGTCTCTGCGGCGGTTTCTCCGAGCAGAGAAGCAATTTCCTGAACGATTCTCATCTGCTTTTCTACGACGGTATCGGCAACCTCAACGGTTTGCTGATTGATTCTCGTCTTTCTTTCTCTCTCCGCTTCCTCGTCGGTTATGTCACGCATAATTCCAACGAGCATACGGGAATCTGGATCGAATACAACTGTTTGTTCGATGTACTTTTTATATTCTGCAAGATAAACCTTCTGGTCTCTTACGCTTCTTCCAGAATTCTTAACGCTCATAAACACAGCAGGATCGAGAATGCGAACTACGGGCTCTCCAAGTACATCAGACTCGAAACGGATATTCATGATCTTTCTTGCTGCAGCGTTGATTTGCTGAACCTCAAGATTCTCATTCAGCACGATCAGTCCGTTTGGGGTATTTTTGACAATTGTATCTGAGAAGCTTTCCGCCTTATCCTTAAGGAAGGGCAGACACATAGAGATCTCAGCCTTGCCCTGAATGATAGCGATTGCTTTCTCACGGCAGGAGTTGTAGCCACAGGAACCGCAGTTCAATTCGTCTGAGGGCTTGAACTTACCCATCTGACGAAGCACGGCACTGATTTCATATTCAGCTGGCTGCATAGCCTTATGATCGATTATCGTGAAGTGCTTTTTAAGTGCTAATGCTTCAGGCTGTGCAACGTCAAAGTCGCGCGTGCCCGCGTACTGTGCAATCGACATATAATCGTGAACGGGAGAACGGTGGTATTTCTCCATTACAGGACCGCCGATACAGCTACCGACACAAGCAGACATCTCGATAAAGCATTTATGGATCTTACCGCTTTCAATATCCTTGAGCGCGGTGATGCAATTTTCAACGCCATCAAGTGCCAAGAAAGTATAGTCGGGTACATTCTGCGTCATTGTCTTAAGAATACCGCCGGTGGTGGGGAAGAAGCGAGCTCTGCTCTCGGGGTTTTTATCCATCTCCTTTTCAAGCTCGATACGCTCGGATTTCAACCAATTTGTGAGCTCCTCAAAGGTGAGTACGGCGTCAACAGGTCCTTCGTAATATTCTGCCTCATCCTTCTTAGCCACGCAAGGACCGATAAATACCGTCTTTGCATTGGGGATGCGCTTCTTGATATCTATGCAGTGCGCTTGCATAGGAGACAAGACATCCGCAAGATATTGAAGCTCAGCAGGGAAGTATTTCTGAATCAAAAGGTTGATAGAGTGGCAGCAGGAGGTAATAATAATATCTCTGCTGTCTTCTTTCAGCATACGCTCATACTCTGTTTTAACTATGGTAGCACCGATTGCAGTTTCCTCTACGTCATAGAAGCCAAGCTTTTTGAGAGCCTTGCGCATTGCTTCAATTCCAACGCCGTCATAGTTAGCAATAAAGGAAGGAGCAAGGCTGACAACGACAGGGTCACCGCTTTGAATCAAAACTCTGACCTTTTCCGTGCTGTCCACGATTTCTTTTGCGTTTTGAGGACAAACGACAAAGCAATGACCGCACAAAATGCACTCATTGCTGATGATATGTGCTTGGTTGCCCGAAAAACGGATAGCCTTTACAGGACAGTGACGGATACATTTATAGCAGTTTTTACAGTTGGATTTTTTCAGCGTTAAGCAGTTAGCCATGCTCATCACTTCCTTTCTTCTTCAATAACCTTCAAAATATGTTCCGCAAAGAATTCTCTGAAATTCTCTTTGGTGATACCGACGTGAATATCATCGTTCACCTGTACAGTAACACCGACACGGTTGCACTTTCCAATACAGAAGCTACCGGAAAGCACGACCTCATCCTCAATATTATGATCCTTCACGGCTTTTTCAAAAAGCTCAACAATATCAGCAGAGCCTTTCAGATGGCATGATGAGCCAACACAAACCTGAACGAAAATCATAATCTTATACCTTTGCAAGAATTTCCTTTTCGAAGAATTCGCCTACATCCTCGGGGGTAACGGAATAGAAGGTGTCGTTCACCGTTACGCAAACACCCTTCTGGCACTGTCCCATGCAGAATGTGCCACCGAGCTCAACCTTATCACCGAGTTTATTTTCTGCAATCAAATACTGAAGCTGTTCAACTACCTGGCGGGAACCTTTGATATGGCAGGAGCTTCCGATACAAACTGTAATTTTAAGCATAATATTTTCCTCTCAATCTAATTTACGTGTTTAGCGCGGAGCTTCCCAAGAATGTATTCTAGAAGCTCCGCCACTTGTTTTTTAATCGATTATTCGTAATCCACTACGTTGGTCCAGCTAATAAGGAACTCGCGCTCCTTTTCGTTGCCCTTAACGGACTGTGAAGCAGCCACGATAGGCATCCACTTCTGAACGTACTGCTTTGCGGTATCACTCTTCTTGCAGAAGAGCTCGAGGTACTTGTTAGCACCGCCAAAGTCGCCCTTGAGCATAAACAGCAGATAGGTGCGAGCTACGTCAGCTGAAGCATTGCCTTGGGTTGCGTGTGACCAGTCAAGAATGTATGGAGCTCCGTCATCGGTAATGATGATGTTTGAGGGATTGAAGTCGCCATGGCATACCTTGTTGTGCTTAGGCATACCCTCAAGTCGAGTATGAAGGTCATAACGGGTAGTAGCATCAAGGGTTGTTTGACTGATCTTACGATTCATCTTATCCTTGAGCTTGGTGAGAAGGGGACAGGTCTTTGCGTGAACGCTCATCTGAATATCTACGAGAAGCTCGATGTATTCATCCTTTTTCTCGGGATTTTCTTCCATGAGCTGAGCGAGTGTCTTGCCCTTAATGAACTCGGAAACGATTGCCCACTTGCCGTCGATCATTGTAACACCGAGGATCTTAGGAATGTTCAGACCGGTCTCTTCAACTCTTGCCTGGTTGAGTGCCTCATTGAGTACGTCAGCCTTGGAGTATTCTTCGTTAAATACCTTTACACAGGTATCACCATCACGATAGATGGTCTTGTTTGTTCTTACTGCGATCATTTTATCAAGTTTCATTGTTCCATGTCCTCCTTATTTTACGCTTTCTTACCCTTGCGGTAGGGTGTATTGATAGCATTTTGTGTTGTAACACCGAGGTCGTTTGTGGGCATTTTCTCTTCAACAAAGTGATTGCCGTAGTATGCGTTGAGGTACATCTGCTTGATCTCACTTATCAGAGGATAACGGGGGTTAGCGCCGGTGCACTGGTCGTCGAATGCCTGCTCGGCCATGTCATCAAGGCGATCGAGAAAGTCTTTTTCATCAATACCGTAATCCTTGATAGTAGCCTTGATGCCAACTCTTGTCTTGAGATCGTTGATCGCTTTAATAAGACCTTCGAGCTTCTCCTCATTGTTTGCGCCCTTAATGCCAAGGTAATCAGCGATCTCAGCATATCTTGCGAGTGTGTGAGGATGATCGTACTGCGAGAAGGTACCCATTTTTGCGGGAGCCTCAGCAGCATTGAAGCGAAGAACCTCCTCGATCATAAGAGCGTTTGCAACGCCGTGGGGGAGGTGGTGGAATGCACCGAGCTTGTGAGCCATCGAGTGGCAGACACCGAGAAATGCGTTTGCAAATGCCATACCTGCCATCGTAGCAGCGTTTGCCATCTTCTCACGAGCCTCAACGTCGGTCTGCCCATTGTCGTAAGCTCTTGGCAAATACTCGAAGATCACCTTAAGAGCGCGGAGTGCAAGACCGTCGGTGTAGTCGGTAGCAAGCATTGCGGCATAAGCCTCAACTGCGTGAGTTACTGCATCAATGCCCGAAGCCGCAGTAAGTCCCTTGGGAGCAGACATATGAAAATCGGTGTCGATAATTGCCATGTTGGGAAGGAGCTCGTAGTCAGCAAGGGGATACTTAACACCGGTCTTCTCGTCGGTGATAACTGCGAAAGGAGTTACCTCGGAACCGGTACCTGCGGAGGTGGGGATTGCGATGAAGTATGCCTTCTCACCCATCTTCGGGAAGGTGTAGACTCTCTTACGGATATCGATGAAGCGCATTGCCATATCCATAAAGTCTGCTTCCGGATGCTCGTAGAGAACCCACATGATCTTTGCAGCGTCCATTGCGGAACCACCGCCGAGTGCGATGATGGTATCTGGCTGGAATGCTCTCATCTGAGCTGCTCCTTCAGTTGCATTTGCAAGGGTAGGATCGGGCTGTACGCCCCAAAACGTGATGTGTTGAATGCCCATTTCATCGAGCTTGTCTGTGATCGGCTTGGTGTAGCCGTTTTGGTAAAGGAAGGTGTCGGTAACGATGAACGCCTTCTTTGCGCCTCTTACAGTCTTAAGCTCGTTGAGAGCTACGGGGAGGCAACCCTTCTTGATGTAAACCTTTTCGGGTGTTCTGAACCAAAGCATATTTTCTCTCCTCTCGGCTACTGTTTTAATGTTGAGCAGGTGCTTAACACCTACGTTCTCGGATACGCTGTTACCGCCCCAAGAGCCACATCCCAGCGTGAGGGAGGGAGCAAGCTTGAAGTTGTAGAGGTCGCCAATACCACCGTGAGAGGAAGGGGTGTTAACGAGGATACGGCAGGTCTTCATACGAGCGGCAAAGGCGTCCAGCTTATCCTTTTCGGTCACTTCATTAAGATATACAGAGGAAGTATGACCGTAGCCACCATCAGCCACAAGATGCTCGGCCTTGTCAAGGGCTTCGCCAAAGTCCTTTGCCTTATACATAGCAAGTACGGGAGAAAGCTTCTCGTGAGCAAATTCTTCGGAAAACTCTACGCTCTCAACCTCACCAATGAGGATCTTTGTACCTGCGGGAACAGTCACACCAGAGAGCTCTGCAATCTTCGCAGCTTTTTGACCAACTATCTTTGCGTTCAGCGCACCGTTAATGATGATTGTTTTACGAACCTTTTCGGTTTCGATGGGATTGAGGAAGTAGCAGCCTCTTGCTGCAAACTCATTTTTAACAGCATCATAAATGCTTTCAAGAACGATGACCGATTGCTCGGAAGCACAAATCATACCGTTATCGAAGGTCTTAGAGTGAATGATGGAGTTTACTGCGAGAAGAATATCAGCGGTACTGTCGATGATCGCTGGAGTGTTACCCGCGCCAACGCCGAGAGCGGGCTTACCGCTGGAGTATGCAGCCTTAACCATTCCGGGACCACCTGTTGCGAGGATGATATCAGCCTCTTTCATAACTGTGCTAGTCATCTCGAGGGAAGGAACGTCGATCCAATCAATGATACCCTCAGGAGCACCTGCGGCAACCGCAGCCTCGAGAACGAGCTTTGCAGCAGCGATGGTGGAGTTCTTTGCTCTTGGATGAGGGCTGATGATGATTGCGTTACGAGTCTTGAGTGCAAGCAAGCACTTGAAGATTGCGGTAGAGGTGGGGTTGGTGGTGGGGATTACTGCAGCGATTACACCGATCGGCTCTGCGATCTTCTTGATTCCGTATGCCTTGTCTTCCTCGATAACACCACAGGTCTTTGCATCCTTGTAAGCGTTGTAGATGTACTCGGCAGCGTAGTGATTCTTGATTACCTTGTCCTCTACAATACCCATGCCGGTTTCTTCAACTGCGAGCTTAGCAAGAGTGATTCTTGCCTTGTCAGCGGCAGAAGCAGCAGCGAGAAAGATCTTGTCAACCTGCTCCTGAGTATAGGTTGCAAATACTTTCTGTGCTTTCTTGGTGCGTGCGATAGCCTGCTCAAGCTTTTCAACACTGTCCACAATTTCATAAGTTTTGAGTTCCATTTCTGTATGTCCTCCTAAAATTATTTACTGATTTGATTATTGAGATATGCAAGTGAGAGTGCTAAGTTTTCTTGCTTCAAAAGAACACTCGAGGGAACCTTCAGCGTGCAGGGAGCAAAATTCCATATTGCTTCGATTCCGCTTGCTACGAGTTGATCGCAAACATCCTGGGCAGAGCCTTTACCTACTGTGATAATACCGAGCTTTACGTTGTATTCCGCACAATAAGAGGCGATATCCTTTATTGGAAGGATTGGCTTTGTGTTTTTACCGATCTGAAGTGCTTGTTCATTACAATCGAAGCCTGCTACGATTTTTACACCGAACTCCTCAAAGCCATCATAATCAAGAAGCGCTCTGCCAAGCTTTCCAGCACCTACGAGAACTGCATTCGTCAACCTTTCATATCCGAGATGGCGTTCAAGATCGTCTATCAGCTTTGTTCTCTCGTATCCGATCTTAGGTTTTCCCGCGCCACTGACAGCAGCAAGATCCTTGCGAACCTGAACGTCGCCAAGAGAAAGACCTCTCGCAATTGCTGTTGCGGAGATCGTTGCACCATTTACGGCAGGTAAGCTTTTCAAATACTGTAAGTACAGTGGAAGCCTTCCTAGTGTTGCCTTGGAAATAGAATATCCGTTCATTTGCCACCTCCTTGTTTTCATCGTTAATATTTTAACACGCTTTCGGCTTCTTGGGAATTATTAAAATGTTATATCGGTATTATATATATCGATATAACAGTAATCGATAAGAGAATACTGATAAAAGTGTGTGGTTTTATTATAAATAACAGAAGCGTAAGTTTTTAGAAGTTTCATGCTTTTTGCCAAAAAAGAAAGGTCGCCTCTTCCTAAAGCGACCTTTATACCAGATGTTCTGTCACCAATGAGTGCCTTTGATGATGGGCTCGGGCGGACTCATCGTTATGGACGAGGACAACTGTATGGTTGACATGATAATTATAACATTTATTTTATTATTTCTTAAATTGATATATCTTATTTAGAAAGTGCTTCGTCAATTGCCTTTGACGCAACCTTGCCTGCACCCATAGCAGAAATAACGGTTGCCGCACCGGTTACAGCATCGCCGCCTGCATAGACAGCATTGCGAGAGGTAAGTCCATCCTCATTAACAACGATTCCACCCCAACGGTTTACCTCAAGCCCCTCGGTTGTCGATTTGATCAGGGGATTGGGTGAAGTACCGATAGACATAATAACAGTATCAACATCAATGGTGAATTCACTGTTCGGGATTACCACGGGACGTCTTCTGCCTTTTTCGTCTGGCTCGCCAAGCTCCATTCTGACACATTTCATTCCTGTAACGAAACCGTTTTTGGGATCTCTTGCATCATCAGGATTATTGTAGCCGAAAATTTCGGTGGGATTGCAAAGCAGACGGAATTCAATTCCTTCCTCCTTTGCGTGCTCGACCTCCTCGCGTCTTGCGGGAAGCTCTTCCATTGAACGGCGGTAAACGATATAAACCTTTTCTGCACCAAGACGGAGCGCAGTTCTTGCAGCGTCCATAGCAACGTTTCCGCCACCAACGACCGCAACCTTACCGCCCTTCATAATAGGAGTTTCGGGGTTTTCAAGATAGGATTTCATCAGATTGCTTCTTGTGAGGAACTCGTTTGCCGAATATACGCCCTTGTGTGATTCGCCGGGGATTCCCATAAAGTTGGGAAGACCTGCGCCCGAGCCGATGAACACGGCTTCATATCCCATTTCGAAAAGCTCGTCAATGGTCAAGGTCTTGCCAATAACGACGTTTGTTTCAATGTGAACACCTAACTTTTTGAGAGTATCTACCTCTTTCGCAACAATTCTTTTGGGAAGACGGAACTCGGGAATACCGTATACAAGCACACCTCCTGCGGTATGAAGTGCCTCATAAACGGTGACATCGTAGCCTTTTTTTGCAAGGTCGCCAGCACAGGTAAGACCGGAAGGACCTGATCCAACAATTGCAACTCTGTGGCCATTGCTCTTGGGACGTGCAGGCTCTTCTGTAGAGAAGGTATTGTGCCAATCGGCAACGAAACGCTCCAAACGACCGATGCCGACAGACTCACCCTTGATGCCTCTGACACATTTGGATTCACACTGAGATTCCTGCGGACATACTCTGCCACAGACAGCGGGAAGGGAAGACGACTTGGTTATAATCTGATATGCGCCCTCAAAGTCTCCTTCCTTAATTTTAGAAATGAATTCGGGAATGTGAATTTTAACAGGGCAACCATTCACACAGGGCATATTCTTGCAGCTTAGGCATCTGTTTGCTTCATCGATTGCCTGTTCCTCGGTGTATCCGAGTGCAACCTCGTCAAAGTTGTGCGCTCTGACCTTTGCATCCTGCGTAGGCATAGCGTTTCTTGTAAGACTCATATTTGCCTTAGCCATTTTACTGTACCTCCTTCTTATAAAGATTACAAGTAGATTCATAAGCGTGGCGCTCAAAATCAGAATACATTCTGCCTCTTGACATTGCCTCGTCAAAGTCGATCTCGTAGCCGTTGAAGTCTGGGCCATCCACGCAAGCAAACTTGGTGACCTTCTTGCCGTCCACATTGAGAGTGAGACGACAGCCTCCGCACATTCCTGTGCCGTCGATCATAATTGGGTTCATAGAAGCAGTAACGGGTGTACCGTAGGGCTTTGCCGTTGCTACTACAAACTTCATCATAATGAGGGGCCCAATGGTGATGATCATATCAAACTTTTCGCCAGCTTCAAGCATCTCTTTGAGGGGAACGGTTACGTTTCCGTGCTCGCCGTAGGAGCCGTCGTCGGTCATCACGCGAAGCGTATCGGAGCAAGCCTTAAACTCGTCTTCAAGGATGAGAAGATCCTTGTTTCTGAATCCGATGATGCTCGTCACGTTAGCGCCCATTCCGTGAAGTGCCTCGGCAATGGGCATAGCGATAGCGCAACCAACACCACCACCAATGATGCAGACCTTTGCCAGACCTTCAAGATGTGTTGCTACTCCAAGAGGGCCAACAAAATCCTGAATACATTCGCCGGCTTCCTTATAAGAAAGCTTCTTGGTAGTACCGCCTACAACCTGGAAAATGATCTTTACTGTTCCATTATTCTTATTTACACCCGCAACAGTAAGAGGAATTCTCTCACCATCCTCGTCTACGCGCAGAATGATGAACTGTCCAGGCTTTGCTTTATTTGCAACGAGCGGTGCCTCGATCCAAAGCTGAATCACCGTGGGATTCAACACCTTTTTGTCAACAATTTTATACATTTTTATCCTCCATTTGTAAAAAGACGGCTACCGAAAAATCGGTAACCGCCATTTTTATATTTACGAGTTAACCGTTATCAGAAATCAACTTCGGTGTCGTAGTAGCAGCACTTGAGAAGCTTTTCCATCTCTTCAACGGAGATCTTTCTGGGGTTGGAGCCGGTGCAAGCATCTGCAACTGCATTCTTTGCAATCTCAGGAAGTCTATCAAGGAAGATGTTCTCGGGAACAAAACCGTTTTCGGTGGGGAGGCTGTCAAGACCGTAGTTCTTGATGCACTGAGGAATGTTAAGAGCATCGTTCATGCCACGGAGGTAAGCGATGAGGCTTGCAACCTTCTCATCGTCGTTTGCACCGCCAAGACCCATGTAGTCAGCAATAACACCGTAACGCTTCTTTGCGGTCTCATCCTTTGCATTGAAGGCAATAACCTTAGGAAGGTACATAGCGTTAGCAGCACCGTGAATGAGGTGTGCGCCGAGATCCTCGAACACAGCACCGGTCTTGTGTGCCATAGAGTGAACGATACCGAGAAGTGCGTTAGAGAATGCCATACCTGCAAGGCACTGAGCATTGTGCATAGAAGCACGCTTGGTCATGTCGCCATTGTAGGAGCCAACGAGGTTTTCCTGGATCATCTTGATAGCGAATATTGCAAGAGGATCGGTGAATTCGCAGTTCGCGGTGGAAACGTATGCCTCGATTGCGTGAGTCATAGCGTCCATACCGGTGTGAGCGGTTAGCTTCTTAGGCATTGTCTCAGCAAGCTCGGGATCAACGATTGCAACGTCGGGAGTGATCTCAAAGTCAGCAAGAGGATACTTTATGCCTTTCTTATAATCGGTAATTACGGAAAAAGCAGTAACCTCAGTAGCAGTACCTGAAGTGGATGGAATAGCGCAGAAGTGTGCCTTTTTACGAAGCTCGGGAATACCGAATACTACGCACATCTCTTCGAAGGTGATTTCTGGATACTCATATTTGATCCACATTGCCTTTGCGGCATCGATGGGTGAACCACCACCGATTGCAACGATCCAGTCTGGCTGGAACTTTGCCATAGCCTCAGCACCGCGCATAACGGTGTCAACGGAAGGATCGGGCTCAATACCTTCAAAGAGCTCAACCTCCATA
Source organism: Clostridia bacterium (assembly GCA_017472695.1). GTDB lineage: Bacteria > Bacillota > Clostridia > Oscillospirales > CAG-272 > RGIG2000. The sequence continues at coordinate 25,512 of JAFUOQ010000027.1, forward strand.
CCTGCTTCCTTAAGGTAGGAAACAACCTTGTCAAGGAAACCGAAGCGCTTCATAGAGCCGCCACCAACGCAAACCATTGCGCGAGTTCCCTTAAGATTCTTTAGCGCTTCAAGAGCGCCCTTGCCATGATAGAGATCACGGGGTAATGTAAAACGTGCCATAACTTTTTCTCCTTGTGAGCTTTATTTTTTCTTTACGGTATCATTATACCACCCTCACAAGCCCTTGTGAATAATCAAAATGTTATATCGGTATTATCAATATCGATATAAGACATATCAATACAAAAATGGCTCTGCATTTTTGCAAAGCCATCATTATATAATAATTAATTATTTAACGAATTTTCTTCTTGCCTCGCATAGCGCGGTAATGAAATCCTTATCAAGCTTGGTGAGCTTGTATCCTTTATGATATATAAGAACATCTTTATATACCTTCTTATTTCCTTGGCATACGCGCTGAACGAGATTATATCTGTCAAGTATCTGTTGCGATGCGGGAGATACCCACATAAAGGTCTTGGGATTCTCGGAGAGAAGGTCAAACTGACTTGCTCTCTCAAACACGAATATTCTCTGACCAATGTTATCGGGAAGCTCCTCACGGAATACCTTTGACATTGAAAGCGTGGGAACGTATGGATCTGCATGAGCTATTTCAATGTAAGAGGACAGATCCTCATAGGTGATTGTTTCCTTTTCAGCGAGAGGGTTATCTCGGCTCATAATAAGAACATACGAGAATTCAGCAACCAACTCATAAGCAAGCCCCTTTTCCTCAAACATCGTTTTATAATACTTGTCGTAATTTTCAGAGTAACGAATGATTCCGAGCTTGTATTCATTCTCCAAAAGCTTTTTTATAGTCTTTTTGGAGTTTGTTTCCTTATAATATATTTCTACGTCAGAGTCACCGATATTCTTGGAGAACTCCGCAAGTGCTGCAGAAATATAGCACGCACGAGGAACGGAAATGGAGAACTTGCGTTTCTTATGTGAACCATCACGGTAAGACTGCTCGATTTTATCAATACGTAGAAGAATGTCGCGCGCATAGTCCATAAACTCCTCCCCATCGGGAGTCAGCACCATTCCTTTTGCACTTCGTTGAAAGATCGTAATTCCAAGATCAGCCTCAAGCTCCTTGATGGAGCGGCTGATATTGGGTTGTGCGATTAGAAGGGTTTCCGCTGCTTTATTCAACGATCCAAGTCTTGCGACCTCAACCGCATATTTCATATGGAGTAGATTCATAAACGAGCCTCCTTTTATCATCGCTGTGCTTATATATTTAATTATATCACAAAATTGTGAATAAATCAAGAATGTTGGATAGAATTGTTGAAGATGTCATATTCATCTTGTCGAGCATATTTCACAATTTGCATCCCATTTTCTTGAACGATAGAAAATGTATGACATTGTCGCGGCAATCGTCCATCCGATTGGCCATGCAAGCCATATTCCCGTTGATGAAAACGGAATGGATAGTAGCCACGCCAGTACAACACGCAGTATCAGATCGGTGAAGGTTGCGACCATAAATTTTTTCATCATTCCTGCTCCGCGAAGAACACCGTCTGATACTAACTTTAACGATACGATAAAATAGAACGGTGAGAGAATACGAAGGAATACGATGCCCGTTTCAAGTGCTGCCTCACTCGGCGTGTCAAGAAACAGATAAACAAGATATTTTCCCGCAAACAAATAAAGGATCACAAGAGGAATGCAGATCAACCACACCAATTTGACACCCGCGCGAAAGCCTTCCTTGATCCGTTCGGGCTTTTTTGCACCGAGATTTTGCGATGTGAAATTGGAGATACCGTTTCCAAGCGTGGTCAGAGAGGTTATGACGAGATTGTTCAGCTTTACCGAAGCGGCATAGCCTGCCATTACACTGGGTCCAAAGCCGTTGATAATACCTTGAATGACTATATTTCCAACCGAAATAAAGCTCTGTTGCAGAATACTCGGCACAGCGATGACTGAAATATCCTTTAGAAGCTTTAGAGAAAAGATGGGTATTTTTCCTTCCGTCTCAATCTTCGAGAAACGGCGGAATACAAATAGAACGGCAAGAATACAGCTAATCCCTTGACAGATAAAGGTTGCCCATGCCACACCTGCGACGCCCATATCAAACGCAGTAACAAACAAAATATCCATTCCGATATTTGCCGTTGAAGAACACGCCAAAAAAACAAATGGGGTTTTGGAGTCGCCAAGGGCGGAAAAGATGCCGTTTGCTACGTTATAGAACAGTACGAAGGGCAAGCCCCATATGTAAATCTCAAGATAGAGCCACGAATTCGCAAAAACATTCTCGGGTGTGTTGATCAAGCGCAAAATAGGTTGACCAAGTGCCAAGCCGAGAAGCATCAGTGTCGCGCAAAGCACACCGCTTGCAATCAGCGTGGTATATACGGCAGTCTTAAGCTCCTTATATTGCTTTGCACCGAACAGTCTTGATACGATTACCGAGCAGCCTATGTTACATCCAAAGCCAAAGGCGATAAAGATCAGCGTGATCTCATAACTGTTTCCTACGGCGGCAAGTGCATCCTCACCGATAAATTTGCCCGCTACAAAGCTATCCGCAATATTATAAAGCTGTTGAAATATTACACTTGCGAACAGAGGCAAGCAGAATTTCCACAACACGGTTTGTGGTTTTCCAATGGTCAGATCCTTATTCATTTTCGCTCACCTCACGTCCTATATTGGGAAATGAAAACAGAACGGCGGTGTAGGCAAGATAAGCACCGATTATGTACAGAACAAATGTCCACTTTACTGGAGCTGAGATTGCCTTGCTGACTGCTCCTATCACAAAGCCTACTCCCATTGTGATTACAATACTTCTATTGAGCTTCATATGAGCCAAACGCTCATTGGCAAATCTACACATCATAACCACCATCGCGGCGCACAGACAAGCTAACATGATACTTTCAAAAATAATATCCATATTTTCCTCCTAAATAATAATTTGTTGCTTGACAAATTCTTTATCAATAATTATAATACTCTTACAGATATATGTAAAATGTATATTTGAAATATTGATTATATCAATTTGATATTGAGGTGCAAGTATGAACATCAGCTATGATTACTACCGTATTTTTTACTATGTATCTAAATACGGAAGCTTTACGCAGGCTGCTAATATGCTTTTGAATAATCAGCCAAACATCACTCGTGCAATGAAGACCTTGGAATCGGAGCTTGGCTGTACACTCTTTATCCGAAGCAATAAAGGAGTAACGCTGACACCTGAAGGTGAGGCACTATATTCCCATATTTCCTTGGCTTTTGAACATATACAGACGGGAGAGGAAGAAATATCAGCCAACAAAGGCTTACAGAAAGGTATTGTAACGATCGGAGCGACCGAGATCTCCTTGCGATGCTTTCTCTTACCGATCCTGAACGACTATCGAAAGAAATATTCGGGCATCCGTATCAAGATATCCAACCTATCAACGCCACAGGCTTTGTCAGCGCTCAAAAACGGAATTGTAGATTTCGCCGTTGTGACTTCTCCTACAGAAAAAAGCCCCACTCTTCACGAACAGAAAGTAAAGTCCTTTCGAGAGGTCGCCGTGTGTGGTGAAGCCTTACAGAGCAGATTAAGCGGAAAAACACTTGGATTTAAGGAACTGACTGAATATCCAATCGTTTCTTTGGGAAAAGGTCGCTCCACTCATACATTTTATGCTGAGCTTTTTGCAAAACACGGCGCGATCTTTTCTCCCGATATTGAAGCGGAAACGGCGGATCAGATTATCCCCATCGTAAAGCACAATCTCGGTATTGGTTTCGTCCCAGAACAATTTATGTATGACGAACCAAACGGTATCTATCGTTTGAATTTAAGTGAGCAGATCCCTGCAAGAGATATTTGTGTGGTTACAAGAAAAGGTCATACACCGAGCCTTCCCGCAAAAGCACTAAAAGAAATGATGGTATAAGTTGGGGCGCAAGCCTTTTTGTCTGCGCCACTGTACTTTATTCTGCCGTCATTGCTTTCATTGCAATCCTCACTCAAAGGCGAAAGGCATATTAGAATATGGCGGCTTCGCAATGCTCGTGATTCTTAATTATCAGAAACTGTCCGTATCCTTTAAGCTTCCAAATAGTATCTGAGTTGAACCAGCAACAAAAAATACGCGGTCAAGGCTTTTATTTGAACGTACTTGACAAAAGCTTTTGAGCGGCTGAATATGGCTGCGTTATTACAAAAAGTTTTATATTTTTTCAAAAACCTGTTGACAAGGTAGGTGAATAGTGATATAATACTACTATAAACCGTTGAAGCGGAGATAACGTAAGATAAGACTATACAGAGAGCCCGTGGTGCTGAGAGTCGGGTTAGAAACTGTTTTGCAAATGGACCGTTGAGGGCGCAGTCAAAGGCGAAGTGATTTGCCGAGTATTCTGCGACGTTGTAGGCAGACGTCATATGCCGGAGATATGTTTGTATCTCGTTAAGCGCACACCCATTTGGATGTGAATCAAGGTGGCACCGCGGATAGTATTTGTATTATTCGTCCTTGACAGAGAGTAAATTTCTGTCAAGGGCTTTTTTGTTTTTTGCATAAGGGCGTAAGCCCATTGCCTAACTCCCTTGACGAGATAAATCGAGGGAGTTTTTCTCTTTATGTGGAGGTAATGATGTTTATTCTTTCAAGGCGATGGCGAGAGCAGGCGTGAACTTCTAACTAACAACCTTATCAAACCATATTAAAAAACAAATTATCTAAAGGAGAATATTACTATGAAATACAATAACATTGAATTCGATACCTACTTCAAGAACTATCCCGACAAGAACGGCTTTTTCGGAAAATACGGTGGCTCGTATATTCCGCCCGAGCTTCAGGTTGCGATGGATGAAATCGCGCAGGCGTATAACACAATTTGCAAATCAAGAAAGTTTATCGACGAGCTTCGCCGCATCCGCAAAGAATTCCAAGGCAGACCCACTCCTATTTCGCACCTTGCAAGACTTTCCGACAGCATCGGTACAGGCGTTCAGCTCTACGTGAAGCGTGAGGATCTGAACCATACGGGCGCACACAAGCTCAATCACTGTATGGGCGAGGCGCTTCTTGCAAAATACATGGGAAAAAAGAAGGTCATTGCAGAAACCGGTGCAGGTCAGCACGGTGTTGCTCTTGCCACTGCCGCCGCTTACTTCGGACTCGAATGTGACATATACATGGGCTCGGTTGACATCAAAAAGCAAGCTCCCAACGTAGCAAGAATGAAAATACTCGGTGCGAGAGTTATTGAAGTAACGGACGGACTCGCTACCTTGAAGGAAGCAGTCGATGCGGCATTTGCGGCATACTGCAAGGAATATAAGGATGCCATTTACTGCATCGGCTCTGTTGTCGGCCCACATCCTTTCCCAATGATGGTGCGTGATTTCCAAAGTGTTGTCGGCATTGAGGCAAGAGAGCAGTTCCTTGATATGACGGGCGAGCTTCCAGATGCAGTAGTTGCTTGCGTTGGTGGTGGATCGAATGCTATGGGTCTCTTTTCAGGATTCCTCAATGATCCTGTTGATATCTATGGTGTTGAGCCTCTTGGCAGAGGTATCAAAATGGGCGACCATGCAGCAAGTTTGACATACGGTGAGGAAGGAATTATGCACGGCTTCAACAGTATTATGCTGAAGGACGAAAACGGCGAGCCTGCTCCTGTTTACTCGGTAGCAAGCGGTCTTGACTATCCTTCTTGTGGTCCCGAGCACGCTTTCCTTCACGATCTCGGCAGAGTGAAATATGACGTTGTGAACGACGAAGAAACAATAGATGCGTTCTACACACTCTCACGTCTCGAAGGTATCATACCTGCCATCGAAAGCTCTCACGCCGTTGCCTATGGTATGAAGCTTGCAAAGACCATGGGCAAGGGCTCTATCCTCATCAATCTCTCGGGCAGAGGTGATAAGGATATGGATTATATCATCGAAAAGTATGGCATTAGATAAAGATTTGGTGTCAATATTAAACAAAAGAGAGGCTCGCCAAAATGGCGAGCCTCTGCTCATTTATTATCGAATTGATAGACATGAACCGTCAAAGTCAATTTGAATAACGCTGCCGGGCTCAATATCACCGCTGATGATCTCACGGGCAAGGAGTGTTTCAATCTTCGATTGGATGAAACGCTTGAGCGGTCTTGCACCATAAATAGGGTCGTAAGCGGAATCAATGATATATGCTTTTGCTGAGTCGCTTATTTCAACCTTCAACTGCTTATCCTTCAAACGCTTGTTAAGATCAGCGATCAAAAGATCCACGATGCCATGAATGTTATCACGGGTCAAAGGCTTGTAGAATACGGTCTCATCTAATCGGTTGAGAAACTCGGGGCGGAAGCTATGCTTGAGCAGATCTGACACCGTCTGCCTTGCCTCCTCACTGATCTCTCCGGTCTGCGTAATACCGTCGAGTATTGCACTTGAGCCGAGATTGGAGGTGAGTATGATGACGGTATTTTTGAAGTCCACGGTTCTGCCTTGACTATCGGTGATACGTCCGTCGTCCAATACCTGAAGAAGTACATTAAAGACGTCGGGATGTGCCTTTTCCACCTCATCAAAGAGGATGACGGCGTAGGGCTTTCGGCGTACTGCCTCGGTTAGCTGTCCGCCCTCATCGTAGCCCACGTATCCGGGAGGCGCTCCAATCAGACGTGAGACCGAGTATTTTTCCATATACTCGCTCATGTCAATGCGGATCATGCTCTTTTCATCGTCAAATAAGGCTTCGGCAAGAGCTTTTGCAAGCTCGGTCTTACCGACACCCGTAGGACCTAAGAACAGGAACGAACCAATGGGACGACGCGGATCTTTGATACCTGCACGTGAACGGAGGATCGCTTCGCTGACCTTGGTCACTGCCTCATTCTGACCGATGACACGCTTGTGCAGGATGTCCTCAAGACCAAGAAGCTTTTCGCGCTCGCTTTCCATAATCTTCGATACGGGAATGCCTGTCCATCTTGCAACGATCTTGCAGATCTCCTCCTCACTGACGTTATCACGAAGCAGGGAAGTGGTTTTCGTTGTTTCTGTAGATTTTCCTTCCTCTTCCTCCAACTGCTTTTTCAAGGCTGGAAGCTTTCCGTACTGAAGCTCAGCAGCTTTAGCAAGATCGTAGTTACCTTGAGCGCGTTCGATCTCTGCATTTGTTTGTTCGATCTCCTCACGGAGCCTTTGTAGTTTTTCGATGGATTGCTTTTCCATATCCCACTTGGACTTCATTTCGTTGAAGGCTGCGCGCAGATCGGCAAGCTCTGCCTGAATCTCATTCAGATGCTCTACGGAAAGCTTGTCCTTTTCCTTTTTCAGCGCCGCTTCCTCAATCTCGTGTTGCATAATTTTACGAGAGACTTCATCCATCTCTGATGGCATAGAGTTCATTTCTGTCTTAATAAGTGCACATGCCTCATCCACAAGGTCGATGGCTTTATCGGGAAGAAAACGGTCGGAAATATAGCGGTCGGACAGTGTGGCAGCGGCAATGAGTGCTCCGTCGTGAATTTTAACGCCGTGGAATACCTCGTAGCGCTCCTTGAGTCCCCTCAAAATAGAAATTGTATCCTCGACGGTGGGCTCGGGAATCATAACTGGCTGGAATCTACGTTCCAAAGCCGCGTCCTTTTCAATATATTGACGGTATTCGTTCAAGGTCGTAGCACCGATGCAGTGTAACTCGCCACGTGCCAGCATAGGCTTCAAGAGGTTGCCCGCATCCAAGGCACCATCGGTCTTACCCGCGCCCACGATGGTGTGGAGCTCATCAATGAACAGAATAATTTTTCCTTCACTGTTCTTGACCTCCTCCAGAACCGCCTTAAGTCTTTCCTCAAATTCGCCTCTGAACTTTGCGCCCGCAATCAAAGCACCCATGTCGAGAGAGAAGATGATGCGATCCTTCAGATTGTCGGGGACATCCCCCTTGGCAATTCTCAACGCAAGACCTTCCGCAATGGCGGTCTTACCCACACCCGGCTCACCGATTAAGCATGGGTTGTTTTTGGTCTTTCTTGACAGAATTCGGATCACATTTCTGATCTCGTCGTCACGACCGATGACGGGGTCAAGCTTTTGCTCCTTGGCTTTGGCAACCAAGTCCTGTCCGTACTTGCTTAGTACGTCGTAGGTCTCTTCGGGATTGTCGCCTGTAACGCTTCGGTTACCGCGAACCTTTTTTAGTGCGGAGAGAAAAGCGTCTTTCGTAAGTCCCACCTTGCGGAAGATGTCCTTTACCTTCATATCGGCTTTAGCAAAGAGAGCCAGCATCAGATGCTCAACCGATACAAACTCGTCCTTCATTTTCCTTGCCTGAGCCTCAGCGTCGACAAACACGTTGTCCAGCTCGCGAGATAGGTAGAGCTTATCAGACTGCAGTCCGGACACCTTGGGCAGCGAATTGATCGCATCCTCTGTAAGCTCCTTTACGCTTTCTGCGGACACATTCGATTGAGTAATCAAATTTGGAATCAGCCCGTCTTTTTTTGAAACAAGAGCAAAAAGCATATGAACCTGCTCGACCTGTTGGTTTCCGTTTTGCAAGGCAATGGATTGCATATCCTGAAGTGCCTCTATACTTTTTTGTGTAAATTGATTCATATTCATACATTATACCTCCTTGTACTATAAAATAGAGTGGGGAACCCTTCACGAAGAAGGATCCCCCGAATATTTATTGAATCTCAAGACGTCTGCCTTCTTCGAGTTTTGATTCTGCCTTGGGCAATGTCAACAAGAGAACGCCGTCTTTGTAAGAAGCGGAAATTTCGTCGCTCTTGATACCACTTAAATCAAAGCTTCTGGTAAAAGAACCATAAGAGCGCTCTCTTCTAATATAATTATTGTTTTCGTCTTTTTCGTCATTCTTGGATTTGTGTTCGGCGTGAATTGTGAGGTAGCCGTTTCTGACTTCGGCGTGGATATCCTCCTTGGAAAATCCGGGCAGCTCTGCTTCTAGAATATATGCTTGCTCGGTCTCGCGAATATCGGTCTTGAAGGCAGGAAGCTGCCGTCCGAAAAAGTGCTTGTCAAACTCCTCCATTTCTTTAAAAGGGTCGAATGCGGCGAGGGAATGATTGCCGCGAACAAAGGGTGTAAGTTCAAACATAACAGAATCCTCCTTATAGATTTGTTTTAATATGATTTGTGAAAAGAGATGAATTTATACGAGATACTGGCGCCATAATCCCACACCTCTTTTTACAATAATAATGATAAGCCCAAAATGTTACAAAAAAATTAAAAAAGTGTGTCTTAAATGTAAATTATTAGCACTCTGCATTTAACAGTGCTAACAATTCGAAATTACAAACCCTTTAAATTGATTATAAAAAGGAAAGAAAATTAGCAAACAATTTTGACGTGTGCTAATTTTGATAAGTGCGTAAAGGCAGAAGGAACGTGATTGTTCAAGGTGTTTAGTTAGAAATAATAAAAAGAAGCTTTTTCCTTAAATTTGAAAAAATAATCAAATTACCTATTGACAAGGTAGGCAAATAATGTTATAATACTATAACCTACCAATTGGGTGGGTAAGAGGTATTACCATGAAAAACTATTTTGAAAAGCTAGTGAGAGCAAACTTTCGTTTCGGGCGAATGTGTCGATGTTGAAGTATCATTTTTTAGAAACTAAGTACAAAATCAACAACATCACATATTTTTAATAATGAAAGGAAATTTTATCATGTCAAACAATTATAAATTTGAAACACTTCAGCTTCACGTTGGTCA
>JAFUOQ010000028.1 GCA_017472695.1 Clostridia bacterium
GAGGTGTAAGTACAGTAATGTATTCAGCTGACCGATACTAATAGACCGAAAGCTTGAACTACTTTTTACGGTTCAATCATTCAAGACATAATCGTTGAGTTTTCATTAATCTTCCTTTGTTCGGTTTTTAATGAGCATTTTGTATAAATTTAGCACACCAAAAGGTGTGCTTTTTTTTAAAAAAATTTTTTAATAAAAATGTAAATAATACTTGACATTTTTGTTTTTATGGTATATAATAAAAATGTAAAGTAAACTTGACAAAATTAAGTCCGGAATAATTTTCATGTTTATTTTACAAAAAACAAGGAGGAATTATTTATGGAAAGAGAAGAAATTTTAAAGAAAGCACAAGGAAATAAAGATAAAATAGGAGAAATGGAGCGCAAAAAGGTATCTAAGGCTAACTGGATAGCGATAATTTCGACAGGCTTATTAGCAGTTGTATTTATGTTTACAGAAGGCTTTCAAGGCAATAGAACCGCAGTTTATGCCTTTGCAGGTCTTTGCTTTACTTGGGCTAGTGTATTTTATTTCTGCCAATATTTCGTTGCTAAAAGACCTTGGCAGGTGCTTATAGGTGCTACATTAGAAGCAATAGGTGCTATTACTATGATAACCCTATATATTCTTTTTAGTATAGGAGTATTATAATGTACAACGAGCTCATATTAAAAAACAATATCCAAGCAATTAGAAAATCAAAAAAACTCTCTCAAGATGAGCTTGCTAAAATGGTTGGTACAACACGTCAAACAATAATTTCTATCGAAAAAGGAATCTTTAATCCATCAGCAAAATTGGCGCTATTAATATCAATCGCTCTTGATGTAAAATTTGAAGATTTGTTCTATTTTTAATAAAAAACACCCGAGGCTTCGTGCCTCGGGTGTTAACTTTTATAGATATTTTTTAATAATAGCCTTCATATTATCAACATTTTTTTCCATTTCAGCAACAAGCTTGAATTGAGTTCTAGCTCTATCGAGATTATGTCCTTCGCGATGAATTCTGAAATATGTATCTCCATTAATGTGGTCGCCAAGAAAACGCATACCACATTCTAGTGTTAGCATAATTGAAGCATAGGGAAGAAGCTCAATTTCAACCTTGGTAAGGGAATCCTTACACATAGATAGATATCCTTTTGTAAATGCTTCATAAAGACCGAGGTCAAAATCTACAAGGCTTAAATCCTTTTCATCCTCTGCTGCATGAGTAGAGCCTGAACGCATAGCATCACCAAAGTCATATAAATATGAGCCTGGCATAACAGTATCAAGATCAATAACAGTTGTTGGCAAGCCCGTGTCATTATCAAATAGAACGTTGTTTAATTTTGTATCGTTATGAGTAACACGAACAGGTAATGAACCATCCTCAAGCTTATCTACAAACATATGAGTAAATTCTTTTCTTGCTCTTGCAAATTCAATCTCCTCTTTAACATCGTCGGCTCTGCCAGAAATATTATCACTAACAGCCTTTTCAAAATCATTATATCTTGAAACAGTGTTGTGGAAATTTTTAATGGTTTCAGTCAAAACACTTGCATCAAAACTTGATAGGTCTTTAGCAAACTTTCCAAAAGCAATACCTGATTGATAAAAATGCTCTGGATTTTCCATCTTTTCGATAGTAAATGCGTTATCAATGTAAATATATGCACGATAAACATCGCCGTTATATTTTAGGTATCTGTTGCCATCAGGGGCTGACATAAAGTGAAGTGTTGCACGTTCAGGATCGAGCCCCTCGTCACGTGCCTTGTCTCTTATATGGTGAGTAACAGCCTGAACGTTTGCCATAAGACCATCAACATCTTTAAAAATATTTGTGTTTATTTTTTGTAAGGTGTATTGATTCCTATCTGTTTTAACTAAAAAAGTAGAATTAATATGTCCGTTTCCAAGAGGTACGACGGAAATAAGTGTTTCGCTTGGAAAATAAGCCTCAGCGACCTTTTCAATTTCGTGCATCTCAAACTCCTAAAATTAATTTATAATTATTTATTACATTTTAACATAAATAATGTTAAAAGTAAAGAAAAATATTGAAAAATTGTCAATAATGTAGTAAAATTGATATGTCTATTTGAAAAAAGCAATTAATTTAAAATAAAAGGAGCAAATATGATTACAAAATCCTTTAATATTGCAAATGGAGTAAATCTTCATTATATAGAAACTGATAAATTTAAAACAAACTATTTTTCATTTAATTTTTTAGCACCAATATCAAAAGACACGGTTCATTATAATGCAATGATACCACTAATTTTGATGCGTGCATGCGAAAAATATCCATCACAAGCAGAAATAAATAAGCGCTTACAATATCTTTATTCTGGCGATATTTGTTCAAGAAATGATTCCTTTGGTGAGTATCAAATCTTTGGTTTAAAGGTTAATATGCTAAATGATAGATACACCGTGGGTACAGATGTAACAGGCGAAATGGTGGATCTTGTCTGTGAAATGGTATTCAATCCGTATCTTGTAAACGGCGCTTTTGACGAGGAGTTCACAAGAGGAGAGAAGATAAACCTAATTGATACAATTGAGGCAGAGGTGAATAATAAAGGACAATACGCGATAAAACGCCTGATGAGCGAAATGTGCAAGGACGAGGTATTTGGCGTATCCAAGATGGGCGAGGTGGCCGATGTTGAAAAAATCACCACTAAATCTCTTTATAATGCATATAAGGACGCTCTTGCAAATGATAAAATAGAGATTTATTTTGTTGGAAAAACCGATATTACCAAGGTCGTTGATGCTTTTAAAACTAGATTTGCTAGCGTTGAAAGAGCACCGAAGGAAATTTTGCCAGTTGAAATAAAAATGACAGCAGGCGAAGTAAAGCAAGTGGTTGATACCGAAAAGGTAAACCAAGGTAAGCTCGTTTTAGGCTTTAGAACCGGTTATCACTATTCACAAAATGAGTACCATTTAATTCAGCTTTTTAACGAAATTTTTGGTGGCTCTCCAACTGCAAAGCTTTTTACAAATGTAAGAGAGAAAATGAGCCTTTGCTACTATTGTCGTTCAATGATTAACCAAAGAACGGGTATAATGATAGTAAGCTCTGGAATTGAATCTAAAAATAAGGAAATTGCTGAAAAGGCAATTTTAGACCAGCTTGAAATAATTAAAAATGGTCAAATTTCCGATGAGGAGTTTTCAAGCGCTAAAAAGTCCATCAAAAACGGATATCTTTCTATTTATGATGGTGCAGAGGCCATGGAGGCATGGGCTTTCTTTAGAGGAATTTGCGGTATTGATACCACACCAATTATAGAAGGCGAAAAAATAGAAGCTGTAACGATTAACGAAATAAAAGAGGTTGCTAAAAAAATCACACTTGATACAGTATATTTCTTGAAGGGAGAGGACGCATAATGAGTAATATAGTAGTTAAAGAAAACAAAATGCTTGGCGAGAGGCACTACAGCTTTACTCATAAAAGTGGACTTGAGGTGTTTGTTTTTCCTAAAAAAATGAGCACATCCTACGCAATTTTTGCAACAAGATATGGCGCTGTTGATAATAAGTTCAAGCATGCAAGCGATAAGGATTATACAATAGTTCCTGATGGAATTGCACACTTTTTGGAGCATAAGATGTTCGAGTGTGAGGACGGCGTTGACGCATTTGAAAGATATGCAAAGACAGGTGCAAATGCAAACGCTTTTACTGGTAATAATCTTACAGGATATATATTTTCATGTACTGAAAATTTCTACGAGTCCCTTGAAATTCTGCTCGATTTTGTAACTCATCCGTATTTTACAGAGCAAACTGTTCAAAAGGAGCAAGGAATTATTGGTCAAGAAATAAAAATGTATGAGGACCATCCAGGTGTTAGAATGCATAGAGAGCTTATGAAGGCTCTTTATAAGAAAAACAAAATGCGTATAGACATTGCAGGCACTGTTGAATCAATTGCTGAAATAACCGCCGAGGTGCTCTATAAATGCTATAATGTTTTCTACAACCTTCGCAATATGACTCTTTGTGTTTGTGGCGATGTAGATATTTCAAAGGTTGAGGCAGTTTGCGATAAGGTTTTAAAGGAGGCAGAGCCTTTTACTATCGTAAGAGATACAGAGGATGAAGACGAGCCAAAAGAGGTTTACAAAAAGAGAACAGTATGTCAGCTTGATGTTGCAAAGCCACTTTTCTCAATTGGAATTAAGGATTCAAATATCCCAGCTGATCCAAAGGAGAGAACAAAGAAAGCATACGCAACTGAAATTCTAGACGAGATGCTTTTTTCACAATCATCTGAATTTTATAACGACCTATACTCAAAAAATTTAATAGCACAGGACCTTTCCAGTGGTTGTGAAATAGGCAAAAGCTATTCGTTTAATGTTATTTCCTCGGAGTCAAGTGATCCTGATAAGGTTTATAAGCTATTCCTTGACTATATTGAAAAAACAAAGAGAGATGGACTAAATAAAGAGGATTTTGAGCTTTCAAAGAGAACAGTTTATGCCTCTAATATAAAATCCTTTGATTCTGTTGAGGATATAGGAAACAACTTTATTTTCAACTATTTTGATGGTGCTGATATTCTTGATACATCTGATATAATCAATTCTATTACCTTTGAATATGTTACAGAGCTTCTAAACGACACATTCAAAGAGGAGTATTATGCTATTAGTATAGTTGAGCCTAACAAAAAAGCATAGGCTTTTTAAGGAGATAATAAAATGAACACTACACATACTTTATCATTTCCAGGCTTAGGGATTGATGATTTTGAGGTAAACGAGGTTGCATTTAAGATATTTAACACACCTATTTACTATTATGCAATTATAATTGCAATAGGTATGACATTAGCAGTCGGTTATGCATTTTGGCGCTTTTATGAGAACAAAATCAAGATTGACACAGTAATTGACTATGCAATTTGGATTTTGCCAATGTCAATTGTAGGCGCTCGTCTTTACTATGTAATATTTGATATGATCGATCGTCCACAAAACTATTTTAATGTCACACATATTAACGGCGAGGAGGTTAATACCTTTGTCGGCTTCCTGTATAGCATTGTATCAGTTTGGGAGGGCGGACTTGCAATTTATGGTGGAGTTATCGCTGGTGGTATTACAATTTTGATCGTTTCTAAAATCAAAAAAATGAATACCTTTAAAATATTAGATATTGCTGTTCCATCTGTTCTTTTTGCGCAGACGCTTGGTAGATGGGGTAACTTCTTCAATGCAGAGGCATACGGAGAGGCAACAACTCTTCCTTGGAGAATGTGCTCACCAGAGTTTCCATCAAGGCTTTTTGAAAACTTTACATCAGAGCAAATTGTAAATAAAGAGGTAGGAGTACACCCAACCTTCCTATATGAATCACTTTGGAATCTTATTGGTGTTGCATTAATGATAGGCACACTTATTGTAGCAACGAAGATAATTAAGGTTTCAAAGAAGAAGCATATCGACGGATTTTTCTTTGCATTTTATATGATGTGGTACGGCTTTGGCAGAATGTTAATAGAGGGCTTGAGAACAGATAGCCTATGGCTAATCCCAGGTGTAATTCGTGTTTCTATTTTTGTCGCTGTTATTACACTTTTGGCAGGAATACTGCTAATGACATTCCTTGTTGCTCGCAGAGTTGTGCTTATAAAGAAAAATATAGACATTTGGGAAAGCTTTAAAAATCGTTTCAAGAAAAGCAAAGAGGTAAAAAATGGCACAGATAATTAATGGTAAGCTCGTTTCCGCTAGCGTGAGAGCAGATATCAAGAGGGAAACAGAGGAGCTATTTAATAAATATGGCAGACGCGCAGGACTTGCTGTAATTATAGTTGGTGAGGATCCTGCCTCAAAGGTTTATGTGGCAAATAAAGAAAAGGGCTGTGCAGAGGTAGGCTTTTATTCCGAGCTTTATAGATTGCCTGAAGACACTCAAATGGAGGAGCTTCTAGAGCTAATTGATAAACTAAACAAGGACGACAAAATAAATGGTATTCTTTGTCAATTACCATTGCCAAAGCATTTAGATGAGGAAAAGGTAATTTTGGCAATTGACCCAAGCAAGGATGTTGATGCCTTCCATCCTGTAAATACAGGTAAAATTATGATAGGTAATCATAGCTTCCTTCCTTGCACACCTGCGGGTGTTATGAAGCTCATCGAATCAACAGGTGTTGAGATTTCTGGTAAAGAATGTGTTGTAATTGGTAGAAGCAATATTGTCGGCAAGCCACAAGCAATGCTACTTTTACAAGCGAATGGTACAGTTACAATTTGCCATTCAAGAACCAAGAATCTAAAAGAGGTAACAAAGCGCGCAGACATACTTGTTGTTGCTATCGGCAAGGCTGATTTTATAACAGGAGACATGATTAAAGAGGGCGCGGTTGTTATTGACGTTGGTATGAACCGTCGCGCAGATGGAAAATTAACGGGTGATGTTGATTTTGAAAGTGCGGAGAAGGTTGCAGGATACATAACCCCGGTTCCTGGCGGAGTTGGCCCTATGACCATTTCAATGCTACTACAAAACACATTGACAGCATTTAAACAAACCTTATAATGGCATTAAAAGTGCAAATTCTCCGCTAAAAACATTGCCTAACGACGGAGCCTTTATTTCGGAGTGGAAATAGAGCTTGATGCTCTAGCTCTGTGAAATATATAAAATCGCATATGATTATTGGCAAATCTATGTTGATACTGTATAATAAAATTAAGAGAGAATAGATTGGTAAGACAATGTTGAGATGTTGCGATTCGTTCGCAACATCTCCTCTTCTTTATGTCTGTTTTTTAGGCGCGACCTCGCACTCTACCGTACAAAGTACGCCGACGTGTACGAGTTCACACCTTCTGCACTCATTTCACTATCCCATAAGAAAGGGGCGTTGCTAATGCAACAGCCCCTTTCTTAACTTTATACTGTCGCATTAAACTGCGACCTTTTTGTTTAAATATAGTAAAAAGACAAGATTAAAAATAGTCATAACACCAAGAATAAGGTCGGAAATTTGCCACATAAGACTCATTGGAATTATAGCACCTATTACTGTGACTAAAAAGAAGAGTGCTGTAAAAATATTTCTCGCTTTTTTTGATTTTGAAATAAACTTTAATGATTCAACACCATAAAAGTATTGTGTGCATATTGTGGCAAAGGCGAAAAGCACACAAGAAATAATAACTCCCCATTTTCCAAAAGAGCCTAAATTTGTTTCAAATGCCGATAAAACCAACTCAAGAGGAGAGAGGGCATGCTTTGGTGCGGAAACGATTATTACAAGTGCAGTTAAGGTGCAAAGCACTATCGTGTCAAAAAACACCTCAAAAATCCCTAAACAAGCCTGATTGTGTGCGCTCTCTGTATTTGAAGATGCGTGTGCGCAGGGAGATGTGCCACAGCCTGCCTCATTTGAGAGTAGCCCTCGGCTTGTTCCGTATCGTATAGCCTGAGCTATTGTAAAGCCCATAGTGCCGGAAAGAAACGATCGAGGAGAAAAAGCAGAAACGAAAATTTTATAAAATGCATTAGGGATTAAATTAATGTTTTTTAATATAATGAACAAACAAAGCGCTATATAGAAAATGCTCAATATCGGAATCAATATCGAGTTAAATCTGCTTATCCCTGTTATTCCCTTGATAACCACTAAAAAGCCAAGGAGAGAAAAGAGAATACCAAAAACAAGAGGTGTAACAGGCAAAAGAGTAGATACAGCATTAGTTTGTACTAAATTTCCCGTTGAAAAGGAGTTAAGGACACACAAAATGGCAAAAATTGCTCCAAAAATAAAAGCTACACATTCACTATGCTTTGATTTAATGCCGTCATATATATAAAATGGAGCACCGCCGTAATATTTGCCGTTAGCCTTTCTTCTGCTTTTTATTCCAAGATATACCTCTACGTATTTTAGCCCCATCGCTAAAAAAGCACTTATCCACATCCAAAAAATACTGCCATATCCACCCATTAAAATAGCGCTAGCAACTCCAACAATGTTACCAATACCAAGCGTGCCTGCCAAGGCAACACAAAGCGAGGAAAAGCCACCGTGAGAGCCGAGAATCTCTTTAAACACTCTAATAGGATGTAGTATATAAAAAAGCTTCAAACGAAAAGCAAAAAATATACCTGCTAAAATAAGAAACGTGGGCAAAAGCATACCACATAAAATACCGTTGATTTTCTCCATAAATTCACCTCTTATAAGGTAAATATATTCTTTAAAAACCGTTATAATTACTGACAATTTTGGAATTTGTTAACATTTTGTGAACAATGGTCTATAACCCTTGATTTTTAATATAATAGAGGGTAGAATATATTTTGTAATTAGCACTTGGAGTTAAAGAGTGCTAAAATTATTCAAATTAGCGGAGGTTAAGTAAAATGACTATAAAACCACTTTCAAATAGAGTAGTTCTTAAAAATCTTGAGGCAGAACAAACCACAAAGGGCGGAATTATTCTTACAAACGCAGCAAAGGAAAAGCCCGAAATTGCAGAGGTTATCGCAGTTGGTGAGGGCGAAAAGACAGAGGACGGCAAGCTTATACCGATGACAGTTAAGGTTGGTGATAAGGTTATTATCAGCAAATATACAGGAACAAACGTTAAGCTTGACGGCGAGGACTATATTATAGTTTCAGAAAAAGATATTTTAGCAATTGTTGAATAAGGAGAATTATTATGGCAAAGGAAATTCTTTACGGAATAGATGCAAGAAACGCAATGCTTCGTGGCGTTGATAAGCTTGCAAACACAGTTAAAATCACACTTGGACCTAAGGGTAGAAACGTAGTTTTGGATAAAAAATACGGCTCACCTCTTATCACAAATGACGGTGTTACAATAGCAAAGGAAATTGAGCTTGAGGATGCAGCTGAAAATATGGGTGCACAGCTTGTTAAGGAGGTTGCATCAAAGACAAATGATGCGGCAGGTGATGGTACAACAACTGCAACACTCTTAACACAGGCATTTATTCGCGAGGGTATGAAAAATGTGGCTGCAGGTGCTAATCCAATCGTTGTTCGTAAGGGTATTATGAAGGCTGTTGATGTTGCAGTTAATGGTCTTACTGCAAACTCCAAAAAGGTTAACGGCAAGGAGGACATCACTCGTGTAGGTACTGTTTCAGCAGGAGACGAAACAATAGGTCAATTAATCTCCGATGCTATGGAAAAGGTTACATCTGATGGTGTTATTACAGTTGAGGAATCCAAATCAACAGAAACCTATTGTGAGGTTGTTGAGGGTATGCAATTTGATAGAGGCTATCTCTCCGCATACATGGCAACTGATATGGATAAGATGGAAGCAGAGCTTGACGATGCAGTTATCCTTATCACAGATAAGAAAATTTCAAACATCCAAGATATTTTACCACTACTTGAGCAGGTTGTTCAAGGTGGCAGAAAGCTTCTTATTGTTGCTGAAGATATTGAGGGTGAAGCTCTTACAACACTCGTACTTAACAAGTTAAGAGGTACATTTACAGTTGTTGGAGTTAAAGCTCCAGGCTTTGGCGATAGACGTAAGGAAATGCTCCGTGATATCGCAATTTTGACAGGTGGTCAAGTTATTACAGAGGAGCTTGGTCTTGAACTAAAGGATGCATCACTTGAACACTTAGGACGCGCAAGACAGGTTAAGGTTAATAAGGAAAACACAATTATCGTTGGTGGCTACGGTGATACCGCAGAAATCAAGTCAAGAATTGCTCAAATCAAGACAGCAATAGAGACAACAACATCTGATTTTGATCGTGAAAAGCTTCAAGAAAGACTTGCGAAGCTATCTGGTGGAGTTGCAGTAATCAAGGTTGGTGCAGCCACAGAAACTGAAATGAAGGAAAAGAAGCTTCGTATCGAGGACGCATTAAACGCAACCCGTGCCGCAGTTGAAGAGGGCATCGTTGCAGGTGGTGGAACAGCTTATATCAACGTTATTTCAAAGGTTGAAGAGCTTATTAACAATGTCGAGGGCGACGAAAAAACAGGCGTTAAGATTGTTCTTAAGGCTCTCGAGGAGCCACTCCGTCAAATTGCTGAAAACGCAGGCTTTGATGGCTCTGTAGTAGTTGATAAGGTTAAAAATAGTGGAAAAATCGGCTATGGCTTTGATGCTTATAATGAGGTATATGTTGATATGATGGAGGCAGGAATCGTTGACCCAACAAAGGTTACTCGTTCAGCACTTCAAAATGCAGCAAGTGTTGCTTCTACCGTTCTTACAACAGAGGCACTTGTGGCTGATAAAAAGGAAGAAAATCCTGCACCACAAGCACCTATGGGCGGCGGAATGGGCGGAATGTATTAATTCCAAACTGAATATAAAAAGAGATTTTGCAATTTGCAAAATCTCTTTTGTTTTTATTTATTTGTACTTTTAGGGATCTTGATTACAACCTTTTGAGTTGGCTTTTGAGTAGGTGACTCTGCATTCTCTTTTGTAGCAGGCTTAATTACAGGCTTTGCAACTGGCTTTGGTATAGGCTTTGGAGTCGGTTGTGTAGCCATTGCACCTTTCTCTGAAACAGGCTTTGGAGTCGGATTCGGAACTGGTTTTGGAATCGGCTTTGCAACAGGCTTTGCTACAGTTTTTGGAGCAGTTTCATTTGTAACTGGTTTTTGCGCAGTTGTTAGTTTAACAGTGTTATTATATGCCTCTTCCGCTGGTTCGTCACAATAAGAAACAGATCTTTTGTTTCTGAATATTGCCGAAACAACGATAAGAGCTACAGAGAAAAATAGAACAAAAACGCCTTGAACCAAAATATCATATGGCATTATTGTAAATAGATCAGAATTAAAGATAGTCGCAGTTATAACTGTGGTAAGAAAGATAGAAACGGTCATAACAATTGAGTCTTTCAAAGGACTGAATTCCATTACCTTTGGCAACGCTTCCTTCTCGTCGAGGGAAAGCATATGTCTGAATGAATTTTTAAGAGCACTACTTAATGTAGAGAAGCATACAGAGAAAGCAACACAAATTAAAACCATTACAAGCTTTGTTATTTCATTGTCGTCAAAGTAGTAGTTGCCTGTGTTATATAAGAAATCAAATCCGATATAAACAACATTACCAAGCTTTGAGCTTCCTAAAATAGCAAGGATAAGAGCTCCTAATGAAGCAAATGTTATATTTGCAATCCACAATTTTTTGTTAACTGATTCAAGCCTTCTCTTGGATATAAACAAAGCAACGCTACTGCCTATAAGCACAAGAGTAAGAAGAACCAAACCGAAGGTTGTAGCTCCGCTAATCTTATATCCTAAATATAAGCTATCTTTTAGGCTGTAACTGGCTCCACCAAAGATGCAAATCACCATATAAGAGCCAACAATTGAACCAAAATAACGAGTTACAATATTAATTAGCTTAAGAGAATTTCTGGTTGAAAAATGAACGATAGCAACAATGAAGCAAACAAGAGTAGTTATAGCAATTTCTATTGCAGTTATGCATAATACAAGATTGCTAATAAGCTCTGGAATATATATCTCTGGATACGATTGAGCGTAGCTTAATGCATCAGAAATGCTTTCAACCTCTGAAATTGTGTGGAATATAAATGCTAAAATACCATAGGATGAGGATCCATAAGTGTTGTAATGAGTAGCAAATGAAGATGTCACAAGTAAAATGAAAAATATAAATGTGACGAATATAACAATATCACAAGCAAGTCTTGCAGGTGTTCTTTTCTGTCTGGTATAATAGCTGTCAAAGCCTGGCGTTGCTTGGGATACATCACTTGAGGTTTCAAGAGGATATTTTCTTAAATATTTATGGCGAAGCTCCTCAATCGGTACGTCTTTTTCAAAATCTGACATATTTATCTCCTTGTAGGAATGAATTATTTAGGTTTAGTTGTTCTTAACAACGTTTTTGTATGGGAAAATTGTTGAGCACTTTGGACAACAATATTTTGAAGCAACGGTTGTTATTCTCATTTTTTGTGAGCATACAGGACAAGTAAAGATAACATCTATGTCTGTATTTTTTATTGCTATAGGCTCAGCAATATCATTATTTGATGCTTTGTCGTCACTTGTTTCGGTGCTTTCTGTTCGATTTGAGGTGTTTTCGTTAGTCTTATTTACGTAAACAGGCTCATAATTAGAAACTAATGGAGTATACTCCTCGTTGGTTCTTTTTTCTTCATCTCTTTGATCGTAAGAGTAATTTGGAGTCCATCTGTTCTTTTGGTGAGTAGTTAAGTACCCAGATAATGTGTGATAATTGTATCTTTTGGCATCTCTGAATACTAAAAATATATCAACAAATTTCCAAATACCAATTCCTAAAGAAGCAAGGCCTCCAATTAGCCAGCCAATAACAGGTATAAATGAAATGAGAGAAGCAACAAATGGTAAAACTATTTTTGCAACTCCAATGGATTTATCTCCCAAATAAAACCTGTCGACACCAATACCTCCTAAAAATATCGAAAGGAGAAGCGCTGTAATTGGGCTTTTTGTCTTTAAAAACATAAATTCATCCATGCAGTCATTATCAGCATCCTTAAGATGCTTCTTAAAGGATGAAACTGAATCAGCAGGGATTCTTTTTCCATACTTTTCAAGTGCGACCTGCACTCTGTTAGGTGTCATATAAACCTCCAAAATAAAAAAGATATAATAATTATACCACATTATAAAAAAATTGTCAATTTTGAAAATAACAAGGTTGCATTTTTTTAAAAAAGTATTATTAAACATATTATCATATGTACATAAGTTTAGATGAAATGCGTCAAAAAAGCACGGTTCACTTCATTTTACCGTGCTTTTTTCTATCTTTAGTGGCAATGTCCATAAAACCTGTCTAAATCAACTGTATAAACACCATTTTCATTTTTTATATAACCACTCATTGTTAATAGACTATTTGGGGCAGCGTTTTCACATATCACTGACGTTTTAATCCCGCACCTGTGCATAAAGCTCATGGTGGCACGAAGCATAATAATCATAGCCTCGGAGTCTTGCATGTTAGGAGCATAAGCTAAATTTTTTATGTATCCCGTTCCGTTTTCAAAGTAAAACTGACAAATTCCGATCAAATCGCCATCATCTGCGCGATATGCAAAGGCTTCAACATCAAAGTCAGCTCCACAAATCTGACACAGCTCCTTTTGTTCTTCTTTTGATTGTATTGGTACTACTGTTAGCATATTTTTCTCCTTAAATTGTTTCACTATCGCCTTTTAGATAGGCAATTTCATTTGGTGTTAGCTCTCTGTATTTTCCTCTTTCAAGCTCACCAAGCTTTAATTTTCCAATAGAAATACGTGTCAAGCGCATAATTATCAAGCCACATTGCTCGCACATTTTTCTAATTTGTCTGTTTCTACCCTCGTTTAAGGTGAATAGAGCATTTGTATTTCCATTTTTTATAGATACAACTCTCACCTTAACAGGCTTTAGCTTGTAGCCGTCTATTTCCATTGGAGAATTTAATTTATGTAAGGTGTCGGGAGAAAGCTCTCCCTTAATAACCACACTGTACACCTTGCTCATATTATGCTTTGGATGGGTAAGACGATTGGTTAATTCGCCGTCGTTTGTTAAAATTAAAAGTCCTTCTGAATACATATCAAGTCTGCCAACTGGATAAACACGCTCACCAAGGTCGGCAACAAGAGAGAGAACAGTTTCGCGTCCCTTTTCGTCATTTGTTGTTGTAACATAACCAAGAGGCTTATTAAGCATAATATAGCGCTTTTCCTCAAAAATAGGCTTAATTACCTTGCCGTTATAAACAACAGTGTCATTTTGTGGGTCAACCTTGTCGCCTAGCTGCGCGGTTCTACCGTTTATTTTTACATTCCCGGCTAGTATAACCTTTTCGCTAGCTCTGCGCGACATAATTTTATTATCGGTAAAGAATTTTTGTAGTCTGATTTTTTCCATTATTTAAAAAGTCCCTCAAATAGTGATTTTTTATAGTTGATTTTGTTTACTGTGCTTGTTGCGTATAAATTTAATGACGCAATTTCATTTTCGTAATTATAAAAAACTATTTTTCCAACTAGCTCACCTTCGTTTATTGGAGCATAGAGAGGTCTGTTATATATAATTTTTGCACTTATATCTTTTTCACCCTTTGGAAGAGTGATTTTTAATGAGTCAAGATTGGTTGCATAAAATGAACTAGCTTCACCGTTTTGCACATTTAATTCAATAAGATAGTCAAGCTCGTTAGCCAAAAGAACAGATTCATATTTTGTAAAGCCATAATCTAGAAGTGATTTGTGGTCATTCCAGTCATTCGGCGCGTTTAAAGAAACACAAATTAGTCTAACGCCATCGCGTTCAGCACAAGAAACAAAGCATCTGCCGCTTTTTCTTGTAAATCCAGTCTTTACACCGATTGTTCCATCATAGGAGCGGAGAAGCTTGTTGTGGTTTATAAGAACCCTTGTGCCAGCTCCATTGTTTAAGGAAATATTTTTTTTGTATGTCGAGGTGATTTGACTAAAAACTGGATTTTTCATAGCATAAGCGGTTATTTTAGCAAGATCGTAAGCACTAGTATAATGGTTCTCGCTATCAAGTCCATGTGGGTTATCAAAATGAGTGCTTTTAAGCCCTAGCTCGTCCGCCTTTTGATTCATTAAGATGGCAAATTCGTCCACTCCCCCTGCCGTAATATAGGCAAGAGCAACCGCAGCATCGTTCGCACTTTCAAGTAAAAGTGCATACAAAAGCTCTTCAATTGTAAGCTTTTCGCCCTCGTTTAAATAAATGCTTGAGCCTTCAATTCCGACAGCCTCCTTAGGGATTAAAGCTTCCTTTTTAAGGTCGCAATTTTCAATTACGACAAGTGCAGTCATAATTTTAGTTGTACTTGCCATTGGCATAGGCGCAAACGCATTTTTTTCGAATATTATTTCACCTGAATTGGCTTCTATTAAAACAATTCCTTTAGCAGATACATCCATTGAATATACTAAAGGTGAAAATGAAGCAAAAAGGACAATAAAAGAGAATAAAAAACAAATTTTTTTACACATAATTTCTCCTTATTCTTTAAAATTATTATGTGCAAAAAAACTATATATAAAGAAACAATATTTTCAAAAAATGTTTATTTATTTAATTAATTATTTTGAGTATCGTTTTGATCATTACCTGAACCAAAAACCTGCTTGATTTTATCAAAAAGCTCGGGGGAGTGTTCGATAAATTCAAAAAATTGTGAAAAAATGTCCTTTTGACCTTGACAAAAATCAAGTAGCTCAACTCGGCCATCGGGCTTTGCAACCAAAAAGCCAATTGGGGAAACGGTAAGACCAGTGCCACCACCACCTCCAAAGTTAGTACTTGAGATGTTGAACTTACCAAAATAGTCAACGCCTCCACTAGCAACTCCAATGTAAATTTTAGACACAGGGATGATTAAAACACCATTTTTTAATTCAATAGGTGTTCCTGTTATCGTATTTGAATCAAACATACTTTTAACGTTTTCGAGCGATGCTTTAATTAGCTCGCTTTGCTTTGAACCACTCATTACCAATCCTCCGTTTTATAAAAGAAAATATAAAAGAGAATATCATTTTAAAGAATGCATATGTGCCTACCGCCATAAGCGGAGCTAAATGAGTATATATCAAAAAGTGAGCCCTGAAATGTGATTTTTGCTTTAAAAAATCTGCTCGCACATATATTTGTGAGTCCTTTTTTATTTCAAATTTGGAAAAGGATTTTATATATTCACTAATATAAGTAAGCGCTTGACAAACAAAAGAGAAGGTGAGCGCCGTGCAAGCGGCATTTTTTGTAGCAATTAAAATGTCCAAATTTATAACTTTAAAGTGGAGAGCGCGAAAATAAAAGGAAAATATGGATTTTGTAAGCTCTTTATACCTGTCAATTTCCGCAATAATGTTTTGGATTTGTTGAAACTCGTCCAATTGATTTGGGCTTGTCCCTTTCTTTTTCTTGCTCTTTTTCTTATTTGATTTTGCAGGCTTTGTAAAAGGATAAATTGGGATTTTAATAAAAAGAATTTTATAGTAAATTTTCAGCTTTTTGTCGTAATAAATTATTAAATTCACTCGTGCAAAAAATAAAAAAACTATAAAAAGCACAAGCAAAAAAACTAAAGGATAAAACCAATGTGGCATAACTCCTCCGATATAAAATTAGATATTTAGTGCCACCCTGTGTTTAAAATCAGGATGTTAATAATTCTAAATATGTATCGTGTTATACCACATTAATTAATAACTATTCTATTGGTAGCTGTGCCCCTTCAGCTTTAGCCATTTCGTCAATAGCCTTATTTTCCTCGATTAGCTCGTCAATTATTTCCTTGTTTGGAGAATCCGCCTCTGGGATTTCAATATCAAGAGGAATAATCTCACCCTCGGCTGGTGAACGGGGTAAATCAACATAAGGCAATTGCTCTAGCGATTCAATGCCAAAGCATCTTAAAAATGTAGGGGTTGTCCTATATAGATTTGGTCTACCTGGAACATCAAGTCTACCACACGCTTCGATTAGATTTTTTTCACAAAGAGAAGAAACAACATAGGCACTATCAACCTTTCTAACTGTGTCAATAAAGGCACGAGTAACAGGCTCATTGTAAGCAACAATAGCCAAAACCTCCAACGATGAAGCGGAGAGGTTTCCACCCTTTCTTATGCCTAATGCCTCCTTGATGAATGGAATATATTGCTCTTTTGTGCAAAGCTGACAGGAGTCGTTAAACACCAAAAGCATAATGCCCCTTGATTTATCTGCATTATATTTTTCAGCAAAGGCAGCAACCTTCTTTTTTACTTGTGATTCAAATAAGTCTAGTGTTTCACCGAGAGTAGCATAGCTAACAGGGTGACCGGCAGCAAAAAGAATTGCTTCAATAGCGCTCTCAATGTCCTTGCTTTCAAGCTTTAATTGGTCCTTATCCATTGTTTTCCTCCCTTGCTTGTCTTATTTTGCCTGTAAATAGGTTAATATATACATTATTTTCAAGATTTATTACGCCATCACCCTCGTTCATTATTTCCTCATCAAGAGTGATTCTGCCTGCACGTAGCATTTCCAAAATGGCCATAAAGGTAGCAACTGCCTCGTGCTTGGTCCTAACGCCCTCAAAGCAGTCAATAACATTGACATGCCCACCGTGAACAACCAAAAGACGGAGAACTGCAAAAACCTTTTCACCAACGGAAACGGTTTTGGTGCTAATAAGTGGCTTGATTTTTTCAGATGCCACTTCGTCGCTGACCTCAATTGTGCTCATTATTCTTAATAAAGCCGAGGAGAGAAGCTCGACCTTGTGCTCGGCAACATAAGAACGGTCAGGTGGGATTTCGTCAGTATCCTTTTCAAATCTACCGCTATAGGTAGAATACATATTGCTTAATTGTTCGGATGCTTCCTTTGCACGCTTATACTCTAAAAGTGCACGTGCAAGCTCTTCAGCAGGGTCCTCCTCGTCATCTTCTTGTTGGCGAGGTAAGAGGGTTCTGCTCTTAATAAGCATAAGTTGAGATGCCATAACGATAAATTCAGAGGAAAGCTCTATATCAAGTGATTGCATTGTTTTGATATAGTCCATATACTGGTCGCATATTACTGATATTTTAATATCCTCAATGCTCATTTTATTTTTTGAAATCAGATTGAGAAGCAAGTCAAGGGGACCCTCGAATAGCTCCATCTTATAAATAATTTGTTCCATTTTGTCCCCTTAAATAAAGAATAAAATCAAGTCAAAAAGCGGAATAAACAGGTCGTAAATAAAGAAATTAACAACAAAGGAAAGAGCCCAAGTTATATATCCGCCAAGGAAATATGAGTCAACAAGCAATACAATCATAAATCCTATGCCAATGTGTCTTTCGTATCTCATCATAGCAAAATATGCCTTTTGTGGCAAAAATATTGATAAAATTCTTGAGCCGTCAAGTGGTGGCAAGGGAATTAAATTGAATATTGCGAGCGACATATTAAGTATTGCAAATATAGCAAAGAATTGGCAAACATACATTAGAGGTGTATATAGCGCCGTAATTCCTGTGCTAATTAAAATTAAATTACCAAGCCTTATCGATAAAACATATAAAAACGTGCCGATAAAGGAGAGGATTACATTTGATACTGGCCCAGCCAAGGAAGAGAGCGCCATACCAACCTTTGGATTCTTAAAATACATCGGGTTGATAGGCACAGGCTTTGCCCAACCAAAGCGGAACAAAAGCATACAAATAGCGCCGAGAGGATCAATATGCTTTAATGGATTTAGTGTCAGCCTGCCCATTCGCTTGGCAGTAGGGTCGCCTAATTTATATGCAATAAATCCGTGCGCACATTCGTGTACAACGAGCGCTATTATAACGACAGGTAACCTGAGCAAAAGCTCTAAAAGCTCGTTAAGTAATGTGCCTATTGATGGCAATAATCCTTCTAGCATAAATCTCCTTTCCAAATATTATCGTGATAATATTTATTCAGCGTATTTTAATATTGCATCCCAAACATCTCCCTTTCCTTCCTTGCTTTCGGATGAAAAGAGAATTATTTGAGTACTGGGTGCAAGAGAAGGCTCGCTAACTAGTGTGCGAACAGCCTTTTCTCTTTCGGTTTTGTTTAGCTTGTCAGTTTTTGTAGCCACGATAATATAGGGAATACCTGTTTCGTTCAAAAAGCTGACCATATTTTTGTCGTCCTCGGTTAAGCCGATTCTGGAATCTACAAGCTGAACAACAAGCCTTAAAAGGTCTATGTTTGGATTGCTTGTAAAATATCCGTCAACCAAAAGTGACCACTTTTTCTTATCCTCAAGAGTGCGTTTCGCGTAGCCATAGCCAGGGAGGTCAACTAAAAATAGCTTTTTGTCAACATCATAAAAGTTAATAGTAATTGTTTTTCCTGGTGAGGAGGATACTCTCGCCATAGATTTTCTATTTAAAAGAGTATTGATTAGTGAACTTTTGCCAACATTACTTCTACCAGAAAATGCAATTTGAGGCAATGGCGAGCGCACAAATTGCGATGGCACACCAGCGCTGATTTTGAGAGAAACATTATTTACATTTACTTTCATTTTTTGTAAGCTCCTCAACGTGTCTTATTATAGCAATAATCTCCTCATCGGAAAGCGCAATTTCGAGCACCTCAAAAATATTTGAGCAAGGAATGAACTTAACATTTGCTAAAACCTCCTTGTCAAGGTCGCAAATATCCTTTTCATTCTTTTTAGGGATTATTATTGTTGTAACGCCAGCCATATATGCAGAGAGAGTTTTTTCTTTAAGTCCACCAATAGGCAATACCTTTCCGCGCAAGGTGATTTCGCCGGTCATTGCAACATCGCGTCTTACAGCACGACCAGTCAAAACGCTCACAAGAGCAGTGGTTATAGTGATTCCTGCGCTTGGACCATCCTTGGGGACAGCCCCCTCTGGCACGTGAATGTGAATATCGCTATCCTTGTAAAAATCAGGATCAATTCCTAGCTTTTTCGCATTTTCGCGAATGAAGCTAACTGCAATCTCGCAAGATTCCTTCATAACCTCGCCAAGCTTACCAGTGAGCTGCAATTTGCCGGTACCCTTCATTATGGATGCCTCAATTTTTAATAAATCTCCACCCACAGAGGTGTAAGCCATTCCATTTACAACACCAACTTGGTTTTCATCGTCGATTTTTTCGCTCTCAAATTTGTAAATTCCGAGATATGCAGAAAGATTGCTCTCATTTACAGAAACAGACTTACATCCGTCCTCAATTATGGACTTTGAAGCCTTTCTGCATAAGGAAGCGATTTCTCTTTCAAGATTACGCACACCCGCTTCTGCTGTGTATGAATCAATAATTTTGTAAATTGCATCGTCACTGATTTTGAGCATACGCTTGGTCATACCATGGCGCTTTAATTGTTTTGGAATCAAGTGGTTTTTTGCAATATGAAATTTTTCTGTCTTTGTGTATGAGGAAAGCTCTATAATCTCCATTCTGTCAATGAGCGGAGTAGGAATGGAGTCGAGAGTATTTGCAGTGGCGATAAACATACAACGTGATAAATCAACATCCATTTCAACAAAATGGTCACGGAAGGAATTGTTTTGCTCGCTATCAAGAACCTCTAGCATAGCTGATGCAGGATCACCTCTCATATCAGAGGTCATCTTGTCAATCTCGTCAAGAACCATTAATGGATTGGATGTTTTTGCTTCGCAAAGTGCGTTAATAATTCTACCTGGCATAGCACCAACATATGTTTTTCTATGACCTCTGATTTCTGCCTCATCACGTATACCACCTAAAGAAACTCGCACATATTTGCGCTTTAAAGCCTTGGCAATAGATGCGCAGAGAGAGGTCTTACCAACACCAGGAGGGCCAACAAGACAGATAATTTGATTTTTTATATTGGGGTTTAGCTCTTTAACCGCAATGAACTCCAAAATGCGCTCCTTGACCTTTTCAAGGCCGTAGTGGTCGCGCTCAAGTATCCTTCTTGCATTTTTTACACTAGTTTCATCATTTGAATACTTGCCAAATGGGATTTCAAGACAGGTTTCCAAATAAGTGCGCAAAACTGCTGATTCGGGTGAGCCAAATGGTGACTTGTTGAATTTAACAAGCTCCTTTAATAGCTTATCCTCCACATGCTTTGGAAAATGCTTTGACATTATCTCGTCATAAAGCTCCTCGCTCTCGCTTTGAGAATCGTTTCCAAGCTCGCTTTGAATAACCTTTAATTGCTCACGTAAATAATATTCCTTTTGGTTTTCATCAATTTTCGCACTCGTTTTTTTCTTTATTTGACCTTCAAGCTTTAAAATCTTGATTTCCTTATCCATAAGGGTAATGGCGAGCTCGGTTCTTCTGAACTTATCATATTCGTGTAAAATAGCATATTTATGCTCGATTTCTGATAAAATGAGAGAACCACAAAGGTCGGAAAGAAAATCAATATCGTCAAGAACCTTGAATTGCATCATAAGATCCTTCGAAGGGGAGGCAAAAAGGGAAATGGCTTCCTTTGCCTTCTCCTGTAGTGCACGCAAAAGTGCTTCAACTCTTATTTCATTTTCTCCCTCGTATTCAAGTGTTTTTACGACAACATCGGCACTATAATACCCGCTAGCCATAAAAATATTGATATGCTCTGCACGGCAAATGCCCTCAAAGGTAGCAAGGTATGCATGCTCACCACGCTTTGTCAGTTGTTTAACTCTTGCTACAGTTCCAACCTCAAATAAGGAGCTTACCTCAACCTTGTCAGAAAAGGGGTTTTTTTGTGTAACTAAATAAACAGGTGAGCTTGTTTTTTGTGCACTCTCAACCGCACCCAATAAAACTGGGTTTGAAATATCTACAGTAACTGAAATGTTAGGAAAAGCAAAAACTGCGCCCATAAGAGGGACCAAAGGAAGTGTAAAGTTTTCGCATTTTTCTGTGTGTTTAATAGCCATTGGAAATCCTTTCAAGTAAATAAAAATAAATCGCTAACCTAGATTATAGCACAAAATATTTATAATTTCCACATTTATTTTTAATATTATAAAAAATTATTTGACTTAGTGCAAAAAGTATAGTAAAATAAGCATATAAATGCTTGATAAAGGAGGGGATAAAATGGCTTTTGATGCAGGCTTTTTAAGATGCATAATGTCGGAAATTAACGAGCTAAAGGAATCAAGAATTGAAAAAATATATCAGCCATCTAATGATGAAATTGTGATTTTTCTTCATTCAGCATCTCAAAAAACAAAAATTTTGATAAACGCAGGATCAAATTATCCAAGAATCTCCTTGACAGAAGCAACAAGTGAGAACCCAACTAAAGCACCAAATTTATGTATGCTTTTAAGAAAGCACCTAAATGCGGGAAAGCTAACAGGTGCATACACTCTTGAATTCGAAAGAGTTGCCGTGCTTGAATTTGAGGCTTATGATGAAATGGGCTTTAAATCTAAAAAGTATTTGATTTGTGAAATAATGGGTAAATATTCCAATATTATCTTGACCGACCAAAGCAAAAGGATTTTAGCTCTTTTGAAAACGGTAGATTTTTCGGTGAGCTTACAAAGACAGCTTTTGGTTGGTATGATTTATGAATTACCACCGAAGCAGGATAAATTAAACCCATTAGAAATTGACGCGGATGCGTTTTTTGATGTATATGATAGCGCTTCACCTGAAATGAGGGCTGATAAATTTATCACCTCTAATTTCCAAGGTATAGCTCTTTCAACAGCAAGGGAGATGGTTTATTCCATAACAAATGATGTTGATTCCCGTCTTGAAAATGTCGAAAAACGTACACTTTGTCGCGTGTTTTTTAAAATAATGACAGAAATTAATGAGTGTAAGGCAACTCCATATATGGTGCTAAATCCACAGGGAGCACCACAAGAATTTTCGTATATTCCACTAAATTATTTTGGCTCCGGATTTGTAAATGAAAAATATTCTTCATTTTCAAAGCTCGTCGATGCTTATTACTCAAAAAAGGGTAGTGATGAGCGCATACGTCAAAAATCAGGTGATATTTTCAGGCTTCTTACAAACGCAGAAAACAGAATAGTGAAGAAAATAGCTTTACAAGAGGAAGAGATTGCAGAATGTAAAAAAGCAGAGGAATATCGTCAAATGGCAGACCTCATTACAGCAAACCTATTTGCTATAAAAGCGGGAAGAGATTTTGTAGAGGTGATAAATTATTATGACGAAAATATGCCTACAATTAGAATTCCTATTGATAAAAAGCTCTCTCCTCAAAGTAATGCACAAAGGTACTATAAGAAGTATTCAAAGCTCAAGAAAGGAAAAATTGAGCTGGCAAAGCAAATTGAGCTTTCAAAAGTTGAGCTTGAGTATATTTCTACCGTTTTTGACGCCTTGACCAAGGCAGAGGGAGAGAACGACCTTGCACAAATTAGAAACGAGCTATACCAAAGTGGATACGCTTCCAGAATGAAGAATTATAGCATTCAAAAGGCACAAGCACCTAAGCCTCTTAAGTTTATTACAAGTGGTGGTTATATAGTTTATTGTGGAAAAAACAACACCCAAAACGACTATATCACAACCAAGCTTGCGGAAAAAACAGACTGGTGGTTTCACATCAAGAACCTTGCAGGCTCTCACGTTTTAATGAAATGCAATGGAGAAGAGCCAGGCGAAAAGGACTTTACTGAGGCTGCAGAGATTGCTGCATATTATTCAAAGGGCGATGGAGATAATATCGAGGTTGACTACACATTAGCAAAGCATGTAAAAAAGCCGGCTGGAGCCAAGCCTGGATATGTTATTTATCATATTAATTGGAGCGCAATAGTTACTCCAAACGAAAAGAAAATCAAGGAAATGCAAATAAAATAAAGCTAAAAACAGACACAGGGTGAGGAAAAATAAATGTTAGATTTTGCAAAGGATAAAGCATTTTGGGAAAATGTTCGCACAAGCGACGAGTTTAAATGGCACAGAGAAGAGATTAAAGCTCTATATGATGATGCTTTTAAGGAAGAACCAAGATCGCACAGCGCAGAGGATATTTTAGGTAATGATGATAAAGGACTTTGGAGAAGGCAATTTGACCATTTGCAATCTTCAGCCTTAATGGCGCTTATTTATCCCGAAAACGAGGAGTACTACAACAATTTAATAAAGATTGTTTGGGCATATTTGAACGAATATACATGGGCACCACTTGGACACTATACGGAATATTATTATCAAAGAACACCAAAGGATTTTGACTATGGCCTTTTAGATATATTCGCGTGTTCTGCAGCTCTTGCTCTTACTGAAATTAAAAATCTATTTAAAGATCGCTTTCCAAAGCTTTTAACTGATAGAATCACCTATGAAATAAGACGCAGAACTATTGAGCCATATCTAACACGTAAATTCTTTTGGGAAAGCCATGACAATAACTGGACAGCGGTTTGTACAGGAGCCGTCGGTAGCGTTTTAATGTACGAGGCCCCCGAGCTTTACTATGAAAATCAAGAAAGACTCCACAAATCAATGGAATGCTACTTGGATAGCTACAAGGACGATGGTATGTGTGTTGAAGGCGCCGGCTATTGGGCATTCGGATTTGGCTTTTTTACTACCTTTGCCTTGCTTGAAAAAGAGTTCACAAATGGAAAAATTGACTGGTTTAAACGCCCAAAGGTTAAGGAGATTTCAAAATACCTTCAAAAAATGTTCCTAACCAAGGATGTTATAGTTAGCTTTGGTGATTGTAGCGTTGAAGAATACTATGCAATTGGTTTGCCAAGTATGCTACGATATATTTATGGTGACGAGGTTGAAAGATTACCTAAAGAGCGAGCAATAGTTTCAAAAAACAACACGCATTTTAATTTTCTTTTACGTGCGGTTTTGTACTATAGCGAGGATAACTATACTGATAAAATGAATACCGACGTTACATATACAATGACAGATTCAGCGTATTTAGTAAAGCGCACCAAGTCATTTGGATTTGCTTGCAAGGGCGGAAACAATGGAGAAAGTCATAACCATATAGATGTTGGTACATTTATTCTTGCAAGAAAAGATAAGCAAATCATTGCCGATATAGGTTCAGGACCATATCTTGAGGGATATCACGGCGACAAAAGATATACATATTTCCATCCAAGTGCTTATGCACACAACCTGCCAATCATTAATGAAACACCACAATGTCAGTATAGACAGGAGGATGTTATAGTTCATTATGATAGTGACAGCTCGAAAGCATATATGGATATGGGCTGTGCATATGCTCTTGATTATATGCCAAGCGCAAAAAGGTCATTTGTTTTTAATGATTATTCTGTAATCTTAAATGACGAATTTACTTTCACAAAAGAGTCACAGGTGACCGAACGATTTGTTTCTCTAATTGAACCAAGAGTGGAGGGAAGCATTGTAATAATTGATGATGTTGCTCTATTGCAAAAGGATAATATACTACCTGAAATTACAACGAAAGAGGTAATAGCACACATTGGAAATCGTCCGCATAATGTATATATTCTAGATTACATTTTGCCAAAGGGCGAACCCAAGTTTGAGCTTAAATTCCAAGCCCAAAACAAATAAAGAAAAGCACCACATTGTGGTGCTTTTCTTTATTTACCTCTATATTTTATAAGTGACATTAAAATTTGCGCTACCTGTGCCTTGGTAAGAGGAGCATTTGGAGAAATTTCACCATCATTTTTCTTTAAAATGCCCGCCTCGCAAAGAGCTTCGATATCGTGTCTTGCCCAGTTGGGAATTTCGTCGTCATCGGCAAAAACAGTCAGAGAAGTGGTTGTTTTTCTGCCAATTATATTGTTTATTATCACCGCAGCATCCGCCAAGGTAATAGGATCCTTGGGGTTGAAATGTATGCCGTCATTTTCTGTTTTTCCTTTTACTATACCAAGTGAAAACGCGCTTTCTATATATCCCTTGTATTGTGGTGAAATTTCGTTGTCATCAGCAAAGCGGGTTTTTTCAATTGTGGGGGCACTTTCTGCTCCCATTGCCCTCATTATCATAACAACAAATTCTTCTCGGGTTACTTCTGCGTTTGGCTCGAAGCATAAAACTCCATCATCACTTTTGCTCCAGGTCATAAGCTCATTTTCGCAAGCAATAGATGTGGCACATATGTATTTTTCCTCAACATCTGAAAATACCATTGATGGTGCATTTTTTTCTATTTTTATATTTACTGTGCATGTTTCGGAATAATTACCATATGAGTCACGCACACGATAAGAAAAGGCATCCGTGCCCTTGGCATTTTCATATGGAGTGTATAAAAAGTCACCTGTTTTATTATTTGATATTGTTAAAAGCCCTTTTTTAGGGAGAGAAGCTGCCTCAAATTTTAATTCGTCTCCCTCTGGGTCATATCCAAGCAGTGTTCCAAAGCATGAAACGTTTTTCATTGTCCATGCTGAAATTCCTGCACCGTTTGAAGCAACAGGAGAAAGATTTACACTTTCTAAAGAAATAAGAGAGCATTCTATTTCATAATCAAATCCGTTTGGCTTGAATTTGAACACAGGTGACTCGGCACTATTGGTGCTTACAAATTTTAATAAAGAAAAATCATCTCTATAAATTACTTGATTTTCAACAACATATAAATTATCTAGCATAAGCCTGCCAGAGCTAACTTCTGGCAAAGCAGTTACCTTGATTGATTTTACATTAGTGCCTAGGGTGTTATCAAAATCGCTGGTGTCAAAGCATAGCTCTCCGTCGTTTAAAACTCCACTTTTTATCATATTGCTTTCATTGGCAATAACATCAATAGCTGGTGAAATCTTTTCACTTGCTAGCGCTACTCCTGTAAAAAGAAAGATAAAAACGATAGAAAAGAAAAAAATCCTTTTCATAATACCTCCTAAATTTGTTCCAAAAAAGTAAGAAAAATCTAAAAAATTTAAGTATTTACCAATTAAATGAAGAAATGTAAAAACATTATCCTTGCACAAAAAATTTAAAATTTTATATAATGCTTATAAAGGCATAAATCACAAGAAGGGAGGCAAGGAAATGGAAATAGTTAAGATAAGCGATAAGTCAATAAAATTTTGTTTGACACGCGACGAGGTTAGAGAATACGATCTTTACGAAGGTAGAGAGCTTGATACAAATGAAATGAAAAAGATTTTTTCAAGACTTTTATTGCAAGCGAAAAAAGAAGTTGGATTCAAATATGCAAAAGAAAACATCGTAGCGGAAATATTCTCCTCAAGAGACGGTGGATGTGAAATATTTGTAAGCTGTCTTTTAGGGGAGGAAAAAATGTACAAGGATAAAAGAGAAGAGAATTTACCACCCAAAGCAAAGGCGCAGAACCAAATATATATGTTTGAAAATTTGGAAAGCTTAGTTCACATATTGAAGGAAATAAGCGAAAGGTCGATATCCAAGCTCACCTCTGTTTACTATGACAAGGAAAACAAGAAGTATTACCTTATCCTTGAGGACGTGTCTAAAAAAGGGCTCAAATTTGCTTTTATAGTAGAGTTTTCAAAGCCGGTAAGGTCGTCAGCATTTCAATACATAGTTGAATATTGTGATTTAATTTGTGACAAAAACGCGCATATTGTACTGCCAGAGCTTTTTTAAAGCTAATCAGATATGTATTCATAAATCAATTGCGCAAATAGCTCGGCACTCCTTCTTGCTTCCTCAAATGAGTTTGAATAATCACCAATGTCTACATTAGCTACTAATGGTGATATGTTTTGCGCTAATGGATAGCGCGAAATTACATTTTCTTTTACAAAATTTTGAGTGTTTTTATTTATGAATTTAGAAAAATCAAATGCAAAGCGTACATTTTCGATTTGTTCACTTGAGGCAGTGTCCCAGTTTGTTCCACTGGTTAATGAAATTTGTGCATATTTTTCACCATTTTTAGTTATATAGGATTTATTCATTGTAAGGTCGTCGTTAATAGATGTGCCACGGGAAATATTAAATACATAAGAAATGCTCGGGTATTTTTTTAGTGTTTCTTCAAGAGATTTTTTGTATTCCGCTTGTGAGGAGTGAATTGCACCTGATGCATAAAGCTCGTTTAATTGAATAGCTCCTATGCCTAGTGCATTTAATCTTTCGCAAATAACCTCTCCAATGTCACCAACATTTTCGTTTTCTGCATAAAAGTTGTCGTCTGTGCTATAAGATTTTCCGTTTGAATAGGCTTCTGTGACCAAGGAATGAGTAATTAGAACAACAGGGGAGTCATTGCCGTATTTTCTATAAATTTCATCTAATGTCGTTTTTGAAAACTTGATAGAAAAATCAAATTCGCAACCACTTTCATTTATAGCAACGTATTTTGATGCGCCAACCTCATTGATTTTATAATATCCTTCTTTTGTTGATTCATCATTTGAATTTTCATCGTCAGTGCTTGTGTCAACGTTATCTTCGTTAGATTTTGTATCTGTTTCAGTATCTGTGCTTCCCTCATTTTTTTCAGGGAGAGTGTCTGTATTTGTGTCTATTATACCATTGTCGGTGCCGTTTTGATTATTTCCCTCATTTCCATTTTGCCCATTGTTGTCTGTGCTTGGAGTGGTAGTGCTATTTTTTGCTTCAAAGAAATCTACAACAAGCTCTTTCATATATGGAAAAAGCTTTATAGCACCAAATATTAATACCAATAACAGAGCTAGTGCAACTACTCGTTTTAAAGCCTTCCTTTGTCTTTCCTTCTGCCTTTTTTTGTTTTTCTCGACTAGAACAAAGCTTTGTGAATTATCGTAATCAAGAAAAATCATGTCCTTTTCTTCCATTTTTTCCTCCTTAAAATATGCTATTTGCATTAGTACATTCTATGAAGGACAACCACTAAATATTACTAAACTCGGAAATTGCTTTTTCTATCCCCTTTGAAATTATTTGAGAATATTTTTCTACCATAATATCCACATCGTAAGGCGAGAAAAAAATTTCATCTTTATCAAGCTCATTTTCACTTTCAAAAGCTATGGCAAATGGAACACCAATGGCAATTACAGGAAGAGCCAATAGCTCACTTGTTATTTCCTTTTTGATATACCTTAAAGCACCTGGGACTATGCCCGTATTTGAAACTTGTACGGTTTTACAAAGACGTAATCGACTATTTGATAAAAGGGAATCAATAAGAATAACACACGCGCATTTTGTGAGCCTGCTAATTTCCAAAACCAACTCGCTGCTGTCTTGCCCACTTATAGCACTTACTTTTGGCTCAAATAAGGAAAGCGAGTACCCAAATTTGTTGAAAAGAGACCTGTCAAGCTCAAATAAATGTGCGGTTGGCGTCATTTTTTCTATGGTTAAAGGACCTAACGCATCTGAAATAATTCTTTTGTTACCTAGCCCAACCACTAGAAAGCTTCTTTTCTTAAGATTGGCATCTGAAAATAATTTTTTTAGTGAAAAGGCTATTAAATCTACTGCTTTTTCCAACTCAATCTCGCTATGTTGCCATATCTTACCTAAACACAGGGTGAGGTATTTTCCTTGCTTTTTACCTGTTATTGATTCACCGTAAGAGTTTAAAATTTCAGTTTCAATAGCTTGATAATTGGAAATTGAATGGAGTGTAGTTTTTATTCCGTTTTTTAAATTTTGCTCGTCGTCAAGTAAATACGATTCGCACGCAAGGTCGCTTCTTTGAATATTTTTCATATAGCTCCTAAAAAATTATTGATAAATTTTTAAAATTGTGATATCATTATTTTACATTCCTTAAAAACTAAAGGAGAGAAGAAAATGACAGATAAAAGTGAAATCAAGGTTTTTATTCTTCACTTGATGGATAGGATAGGTTATCCTGTCAATTGTAATGATATATGCTCAATTTTGTCACAGGAAAATATCGCAGGATATTTCGAATGTGGAGATTGCTTTACAGAGCTTGTAGAGGGCAAGCATGTAATTGATTCAGGATATCTGGACGAAAAAGAGGAGATTACATATATTGTTTCCGAATCTGGAAAGAAAATTGCAAGTGCCTTGTCCGATCAAATTTCCAGCTCAATAAAAGAAGCAAGCTATCGTAGTGCGATTAGATACCTTTCTTTTGAGAAAAGAGGGGCAAATGTCAATTGCGAAAAAACAAAGCTTCCAAATGGTAAATTCAGTGTTCATTGTGAAATTGTTGAAAAGGGAAGACGTGTTCTTGAGATAAACATCGATGTCGATACCGAAAAAGAGGCTGATACGATGCTTTATAATTTCCGTCGTCGCCCGGAGGTCGTTTACCAAGGAACAATGGCGTTGGTTTCTGGAGAGAAAAATTACATTTTCGAAAAATAAAGTTAGAATTCCGAGAAAAATTTTGTAAAACTGCACAAAAAAATCTAAAAAAAATGTCGAATTTAGTCAAAACTCACAAAAAACACTTGACAAACGAAAAAAATAAGATTATAATTAAATTATCACGTTATATTTACTAGGATAATTGGAAGCGCGAGGGATTATGGACAAGAGCAATATACTTGTTATCAATGCTAAAAATGGTGATGAGTCCGCTTTTTCAGAGTTGTCTTTAATTTATGCTCCACTAATCAATAGTATTTCACGAAGGTATTTTAATATGTGTGAGGGCGCATCACTTGATGATTTTGTGCAAGAAGCACAAATGGCGCTCTACGATGCCGTTAAAACGTATAACGTTGATGGTAAGGTTACGTTTGGTGCATATGCAAAAGCATGTGTTAGAAATAGGCTTGTTTCTTGTGTTAGACGCATCAAGTCAAAAAAGAGAAACAAGAGTGACCTTGAAATTTCTTGTGAGGGTGCATCCTTACAGGATACTGTCGTTTGGCGAGATCGAAAACTTTTAACCCTTGCGGAAAATACTCTTTCTTCTTATGAAAAAAGAATATTTCAGCTTTATGTCAAAGGATGTAAGGTTAGAGAAATATCAAAGAGTGTCGGTAAGAGCGAAAAATCTGTAAATAATGCTATTTATAGAATTAGGTCAAAGCTTCGTGACACAGTTAAATAGTTTACCTAGCGCGAGCTATGTATAAAAAAATTTAGAGGAGAGAAAAAATGTTTGAGGACAAGACATTAGTTTGCAAGGACTGCGGTGCTGAGTTTATCTTTACAGCAGGTGAGCAAGAGTTTTATGCTGAAAAGGGACTTGAAAACGAGCCAAAGAGATGCAAAACATGTAGAGACGCGAAGAAAAATGCTGCTAAAGCACCAAGAGAGCTCTTTACAACCGTATGTGCAGAGTGTGGAAAAGAAGCAAAGGTTCCTTTCCAACCTAACAACGAAAAGCCTGTTTATTGTAGCGAGTGCTATGCAAAGAAACAAAGTCAAGAATAATTGATTTTAGATAAAAAAGAGTCTTATTTAAGGCTCTTTTTTATTTTTTGAAATTCAAATAAGGCTAAAATTTCTTTCTGAGTAAAAAAGCGCACCTATAATTTTGCGCAAAATTTTAAAATTTAACTGTACAAATTTAAATATATAT
Source organism: Clostridia bacterium (assembly GCA_017472695.1). Classification (GTDB taxonomy): domain Bacteria; phylum Bacillota; class Clostridia; order Oscillospirales; family CAG-272; genus RGIG2000. The sequence goes on from JAFUOQ010000028.1 coordinate 30,977, forward strand.
GTTAAAATATATATAACTATGCCAAATGGGAGTTTTAAAATGGCTTTTAATCAAAAAAACAATTTTAAGAAAACAAATTTCAAAAACAACAATAAAAGTGAATATAAGGGAAATCGTCATTCTATAAGTGGTGATTACTCAAGAAGCGCAGAGGTGCCCTTTGAGGAAAAAGAGGACAATGGTGTTGTCGTTGGACGCAACGCCGTTCGTGAGCTTTTAAAAAGCGAAAGAAATATAGAAAAAATATATGTTAAAAAGGGTGGTAGCCACGAGGGCTCTATTACAGTTTTAGTTGCCGAGGCTATTGAAAGAGGCATTCCAATAGTAGAGGCAGAGGCTCAAAGGCTAGATTCAATTGCCGAGGGGACAAATCATCAAGGCATTGTTGCAATAGCTTCAATGAAGGAGTATTCAACTATTGATGATATGCTTGAATTGGCAAACCAAAGGGGAGAAAAGCCACTTATTGTTATTGCTGATTCAATCGAGGATCCACATAATCTCGGTGCTCTTATAAGATGTGCTGAATGTGCAGGCGCTCACGGAATAGTAATTCCTAAAAGACGTGCGGTTGGTATAACTCCTACCGTTTATAAATCCTCCGCGGGCGCAATTGAGCATATGCTAATTGCCAAGGTTTCAAATATTGCAACAACAATAGAGCGATTGAAGAAAAAAGGACTTTGGATTTTCACCTCCGAGGCTGGAGGCACTCCATATTATGAAACAGACTTCAACTGTGCTTGTGCAGTCGTACTCGGCTCGGAAGGAAATGGAGTATCAAGAATAGTAAAAGAAAATAGCGATTATATAGTTTCCATTCCAATGTATGGAAAGGTAAACTCGTTAAACGTATCAACTGCAGCATCGGTCATTCTTTGCCACGTGGCAAGAATGCAACGAGGCTAGAAGGGAGTAATAATGGACGAAAGATTTGAAAATGATTTAAATGACACAGAAAAAGATGCTTCTGATATAAAGACTGATAATATTATAGTTGATGATACCGAGGATCTTGTTACTCCCGATAAGGATGTCTTTTCAATGGCTGTTGATGGCAATGTTGTTAAAAAGTCCAAGCGTAAAAAGGGCTTTGCAGCAACCTGGCACGGCGAAGAGGACGATAAGGACAAATTTGATGTTGACGAATCATATACAAGCTCTGCAACTGCAGATAAGAGCTTTATGAAGGCGTTTGGCTTGTCGGAAACTGGCAATCATAGAACTATATCTGACCTTGATAAGACTCAAAAAACAACGGAGTTTGTAAGCAATGACGAATATACAGATGTTAGCGAAAGACAACAGATTAGAGAAAACTACAAGATTCTAAAAAGAAAAAATATAAGAAAAATAGTAATTTCTGTTATTTTTGCAATCATTCTTTTCTTACAGGAGAATGTTTTTAGATTTATTGAGATAGAGGGCTTTGACTATTTTAATATGAGCGCTCATCCGTATATACATATAATTATAAGCTTTGTTGCTTTATTTACATGTGCAATTTGTGCAAGAGACCAAATTGTTCAAGGAACACGTTCGATTTTTAAAAAAGACTATACACCAGATTCCGTGGCTCCTATTGCCTTGATTGCTGGCGTTTTGCAAACATTAATTACTCTTTTATTTGTTGCTATAAGCTATGGCACACATATTATGCTTTTCAATTTTCCGGTTGCCGCTGTGTTGATTGGCTCAATAATTTATTTCCATTTAAATATAAAAAGGGAAAGATATGGCTTTGCGGTTGTTTCCTTCGACCATCCAAAATTTGTACTTGAAAAGGTACAAGAAAATAACGCAGAAAGTGAATTTGATACATTTACTACTACAACAACTAGCGGTGGTGATTATATTGGAGAAATTGCACGCACTGCAAAAACACCATTTGTTAAGAATTTCTTTTACAATACCAACACAACCGTTGATATTAGAAAGTATTTGAAGTTTTATTATATCTTTGCATTTGCAATTCCACTAGCTTTGGCAATAGTATCTATGTTCATTGACAAAACTGATTTAAATGTTTATATGGCATTTACTTACTTCTTTGTAGGGCTATTTTGTGTATTGCCAGTTGGAATTTTATTTTCTTATAGCGTTCCATTCTTGATTGCTAATACTCGTCTTTATACAAGCGATAAGGTTTCTATAATTGGAGAGGAAGCAATTGTTAACTTCGCGGGTATTGATGCAGTGGTAGTAAATGATACTGCGGCGTTCCCATACAAAAATGTTAAGGTTTCTCCAATTAATTTATACAATAGCTTCACCTTCGAGCAGGTTGCATACTATGCTGCAAGTGGATTTTCCGTCGTTGGTGGATCTTTGGCACAGGTATTCAATAATATGCTTGATGGATCAATGTCAAAAAGCTCTAAGGTCAAATTCGTTTGCGCGGGCAGAAACTATTTAAGAGTTACTGTTGATGGACACGCAATTATTTTCGCTGATAAAAATGGTATGACCATTCAAAATATCGAGGTCGGTGGAGAACATGAGGACAACAAGGGCTTGAGCATTATGTATATGGCATGCGATGGTGAACTATGCTCCAAAATGTATATTGATTATAGAATCAACAAGGAGTTCTTGCAGACTACAAAGTATGTAAACTCCAAAAATATGATAGTAGGAATTAGAACCTTTGATCCGAACATAAGCAATGATTTGATTAACAGGATAACAGGCTTTACTAAAAAGCAGGTTAAGGTTATTAAGCTAACATCAATATCAGACATTCCTTCAACCACACAAAGAAGAGATGGACAAATCGTTTCAAAGGGCTCATCCTGTGCACTTTTAAGGGCTATACCTATGTGTAGAAGGATTTTAAAAACAAGAAAGGTTATCAAGGCGATAAAAATAATATCATCAGTCTTGGGACTTGCATATTTGGGTGTTTGTATTTTTAGTCCGTTCAGCTTCGGACCACTCAATGTTCTCCCATCAGGCTCGATTGTTCTATTACATATGGTATTTGCATTTATTATGTATATAGTAACATGTATGATATTGCCAAAGAAAAAATAATGCAAAAGGATATTAGCACAATTCTTAAGTCCGTTTCCAAGCCTGCAAGATATACAGGTGGTGAATTTGGACAGATTATAAAGGATAAGGAAAAGATAAAGACAAGAGTTGCCTTTTGTTTTCCGGACACATATGAGATAGGTATGTCAAACCTCGGTATGAAAATCCTTTATGGCGCAATAAACGAGCTTCCGTATGCTTGGTGCGAGAGGGCATTTGCCCCTTGGCCAGATATGGAAGAAAAAATGCGTAAAAATCAAATTCCTCTTTTCACTCTGGAAAGCAAGGATGAAATAAAGGATTTTGATATAATGGCGATTTCAATGCAGTATGAGCTTTGCTATACTACTGCAATTAATATGATTGATTTAGCGGGTATACCTGTATTTTCAAGGGACAGGGGAGAAGACTGCCCAATAATTCTAGGTGGTGGGCCTTGCGCTTATAACGCAGAGCCTATTGCTGACTTCTTTGATATTTTTAGTATAGGAGAGGGAGAGGAGGCTCTTTGTGAGCTAGTCGAGCTCTATACTAAAATGAAGGATAATGGTACATACACAAAAGCTGAATTTTTAAGAGAGGCATCTCATCTTGAGGGCTTCTACGTTCCATCACTATACGAGGTGGAATACAATGAAGATGGCACTATAAAGTCATTTGAGCCTAAATTTGACGATGTTCCTAAAAAGGTTGTTAAGAGGGTAGTGGCTGATTTAAACACCTCATATTTTCCCTTAAGGCCTGTTATGCCATATATTGAAACTGTGCATGATAGAATAATGCTCGAAACCTTCCGTGGTTGTATAAGAGGCTGTCGCTTCTGTCAAGCTGGTATGGTTTATCGCCCCGTGCGTGAAAAGAGCGCAGAGGTTCTAAATTCACAGGCAAAGGCAATTTATAAAAACACAGGCTATAATGAAATATCATTGACCTCACTTTCAATTAGCGACTACTCATGCTTACATGATGCTACTGACATGCTTCTTTCGTGGACAAATGATAAAAAGATTAACCTATCATTGCCATCATTGCGTGCAGACAGCTTCACCCGAGAGCTTATGCGTAAAATTTCAGGCGTTCGCTCGAGTGGTCTCACATTTGCTCCAGAGGCGGGCACACAACGACTCCGCGATGCTATAAATAAGAATTTATACGAAAAGGACCTTTTAAATGCTGTTCGTCTTGCTTTTGAGGGGGGTAAGAGCCAAGTGAAGCTCTATTTTATGAACGGCTTGCCAACAGAAACCTATGAGGATATTGAGGGCATTGGTACTCTCGCAAAAACAGTAGTAGATGAATATTATAATACGCCAAATCGTTCAAGAAAGCCTGTTTCGGTTACAGTTTCTGTTTCGTGCTTTGTGCCGAAGCCTCATACACCATTTCAATGGGAGCCACAGGATTCCTTGGAATCTCTACGCTCAAAGCAAATGTTTTTAGCGGAAAAAATCACTGACAAAAAGATACGATATAACTGGCATGAGGCAAAGGTTTCTCGCCTTGAGGCAGTATTTTCCAAGGGTGATAGACGCCTTTCACGTGCTATTTATTTGGCACAGCAAAAGGGTATGAGATTTGACGCATGGGATGAATATTTCGATTATCACAAGTGGATGGAAGTATTTGAGGAGTGCGGAATCGACCCTGATTTCTATGCTAATCGTAAAATGTCATATGATGAGATTTTACCTTGGGATGTTATTGATATTGGAGTTTCTAAAAGCTTCTTAATAAGCGAAAGCAAAAAAGCTTACCAAAGCCAAACCACACCTAACTGTAAGGAAAAGTGCTCTGGCTGTGGAGCAAATAAGCTTGGAAGGGAGCATACATGGTGTCCGAAGAAAAACAAATAATTCCTGTTAGAATTAAATTTTCAAAGACAGGAGATTTAATGTATATCTCACATCTTGACCTTGCTCGTACAATGCAAAGGATAATCTTGCGTTCTGGACTTGATATTTGGTATAGCGAGGGCTTTAACCCACAACCAAAGATGGTTTTCGCACTGCCTTTACCGACAGGAGTTGAGAGTGAATGTGAGCTTATGGATATTAAGATAAACTCTTATATGCCAAACGAGGAAATTATGGATAGATTATCACGCAATTTCCCGCCTAATATGAAGGTTTTGGCAGTTTATCAACCCGAGCAAAAATTTAAAAATATCGCTTTTGCAAAATACAAAATAGACTTATATTCCCCTAAAATTTCAGAAAAAGCTTCAAATGATATTTTGGAGCTCTTTAGTGGCGAGTGTCTAATCGAGAAAAAGACAAAAAGCGGTGTAAAAGAAATCAATATCTGTGATTACATCAAAGAAATTTCAACACAGAATGGCGAAAATTCTATATCAATCGAGGCAGTTTTGTCCGCCGATAATGAAAAAAATTTAAACCCAGAGCTTTTAGTCGAGGCTATAAGAAGAAACCTCGGCATTATGAATACCGAGGGCACAGAGGAATACTACAAAATTCTTCGTCAATCGCTTTTGACAGACGAGCTAAAAGAATTTAACTAAATAAAAGCACTTCAATTGAAGTGCTTTTTTATATAAAAAGGTGAATTATACTATCAAGTGCAACACTTTTAAGAAAAAAGAACACTCATATTGAATCCTGTGTTATAATGAAGTTACCACACAAACATTAAACAAAAGGAGAATTCAATATGAGCTATACTCATTTTACCATAGAAGAA
>JAFUOQ010000029.1 GCA_017472695.1 Clostridia bacterium
CAACATTTACGGGGTAGTACAATACCTGTATTTTTATTCTAAAATCTCTTCCGGTAACCTAATTACCGAATTAAAAATATTTTCAATTCTAATTTTAAAGGTTAAATGTGAAGGTTTACTTCACCTTTAAAAATTTTATCATTCAAATGACCGGGGCTATCGGTCATTTCAAAAAGTTTTTCAAAATCATTTTAACCTTTCAACCGGAAGGTTTACTTCCGCTTTTAAAAAAATTTTATCGATAAAAAGTACAGTCTCACTGTACCTTTAAGAAAGTTTTAACAACTAAATGCTAAGTTTTACTTGGTATGAAATGAATTTTAATGCTAAAACTACGCAACTTTTGCATAGTTCAAAAATTTTCTCAAAAAGGCAAAAAGAAAAGCCCTGCTAATGCAGAGCTTAAACTACAAATATTTACGAATATGGCGATGAGCGAGAAAGTGGGTGGTTCGCCACGCGGCTCAGCGCGAAACCCCACTTCGCTCGCCTTCGTATTTTGTTTAACTCAATTCGGGCTTTTCCTTTGCCTTTGAGTTCTTTTGGTTTTTTCAGTTCGGTTTTGTTAGGCGTGTGCTTGTATTGGCGAGGCGCCAGTGGGGTCCCTAAAGCGAGCGTAGCGAGCTTTGGGGAATGGCAGCAACGCCACTTGTATATATACAAGCACACGCCTAACTGTCAAAGGGTCTTTTTAAAGCTTTTTGGCAAAAGAAAAAGCCATATAGATTTTACTCTATACAGCTTTTCTGTTGTTCAACTGAAAAATAACTTGCCCATATCTATTAAGATATTTCCGCTTCCATCATCTTTTTGCTCAATCTCATAGTTAGCAGTTTGACCCGATGAAGCAGTTAAAATATCTTCTGTTTCTATAACAGCTACTTCATATTTTGGTGTTACATATTTCATTGTGTTACCTCTTCATCATTTGAAGGAGCACCTACAATATCGTTATATGAAACAAAGCAATATTTTTCATTTTCGTTAGGTGTGCCGGACTGGAGATAGGAATATTCTGTTGTTTCGCCATCTGTTTCAGCCACATATGCACCCATAGCAAGCTTGATATCCTTATACTCGTCTGTAAATCCTACTATCTTTAGTTCAAATAATGCAAACTCATAGCTTGTGATGTCAGCGTTGATAACACCATCTGCTACTGTGCCATCCTGTGCAAATACATCTTTATCACCAAGTCTGCTTTGTAATACTGCAAATACACCGTATTTTAAGGTTTTTCCTGTTGCTTCTTCATATGCTTCAATAGCTACATTGTTTACGGTAAAAACTATTGCAATTCCTCCTCTACCATCCTCTGGTGCTGAGTAGCCAAGGCAGGTGAACAATGCATCCACCTTTTCGCCCTGTATCACATCGTCGCATCTTTCACATTGTAAACAATAATAACCATCTTCCATGTAACTTTCGTATATGATTCCGAACTCTATTGTGTGATTGTGACCAAGTGCAGTATTTTCGGATTGAGCTTCACCCATAAGAGCGCCACAATAGCATTTTGCTGAAATTATAGCATTATTTACGCAATCTGCTTCTTTTACAATTTCGGAGGTTTCAACATCAGCAAAATGTGAAAATCTATCTGTTACCCATTCATCTGAGGAAACAGCTTTGCTAATTCCACCTGCGCAAATATAAAGCATTGCGTTTCCACCACTTCCGCCAGCAGGAGAGCTTACAGCAATATCATCAGCATCAATGTCGTTAGGATTTACGAAGTAGAAGGAAAGATAATTGTTTCCTTTATATGTATAAAAGCTTTCCATATCTGCAGTAAATATAAAGGTTTTTATATTTTCTGCAGTTGTTTCCATTGAGGTAAATCCTATATTTTGCTCAAACTTTGTAAATTTTTCCCCAAACACAATAACATCATTTACATTGTGAAATCCACGAAAAGCGTGTCCCCAAATTTGAGTTAAGTTTTCAGGCATATAATAAACCTTTGGCTTTTCAACCCCCACAGGATTATCAAAGGTATCATTTACGAAGTACATATGAACGAGGAATGGTGTAGTTGCTGTAGAATTACCATTTTCTGGATGGAATACAGGCCAGCGAGTATCATTGGCCACGGTTTCGAGGCTATTTGACAAATGCACAGGACCCAATTTATAACAACTTATAAAGGCAGCATTTCCAATAGTTTTTACGGTGTCAGGTATGCAAATTCCAAGCAAAGACGAACAACCATTAAATACGGAGTCTGGAAGGTGTGTGATTGCAACATTTTCATCAAAACTTACGTATTTAAGGGCAGTACAGTTTTTAAAAGCTTGCTTGCTCAAATCTTTAAAGCCCGCAGGAATTCTTACGTATTCAAGATTTGCGCAATCTTGGAACATGCCAATATTATTTTCAAAATAGAAAATCTGTATTCCCTCTGGAACCTCGAGTGCAACGACATTATCAAATGTGTATGTCATATTACACTTGTTATATTTATTTATATTTTCGAAATCCTTTGAAAAACAGAAATATTGATTATACTTAATTATATAGTATGTAGGATATGTATGTTTTTCTCCACAGTCACAGGAGAGAATAATTCTTGCCTCATCACTTGCATCAGTTGGTGATTTAAAAACAGTAGAAATGTAACTCGTTCCGTTATTATTCTCTGCATAATTTTCAAAAAAGTCAATTTTTTCGAGCTCTCCAAAGCCAGGGTCATATTGAGTAGCGCTTACTCCAACAGCAAACAACACTGTTATTAAAACAGCAAAAATGGATAAAAAGAATAGTTTTTTCTTCATATGTTTAGTCCTTTCTAAGTGTTTCGTTTTATATAATCAGAGGTTATCATATATCGACGCACCACATAATTATTATTTTTCAAATCGATTATTAAATCTTTTACTACCTCGCTGATTTTTTCGACATCAAAGGCGATTGTACTAAGTCCACCGAAGCAATATTTTGAGGTTGGAATATTATTAATTCCTATAACACGCAGATCATCTGGAACTTTTACCCCGCTTTTTGAAAGCTCTTCAATTAGCCCCAAGGCGATTTCGTCATAAGCACAAACAACTACATTCGGTAGCTCCCCTTGTAAAAGAAATTTCCCACCGTCTCGTCCTGCTTGCTCAAACCTAAACATAGAGCTATAATTGTAACAAGATAGAGACGGAAAGTCATTTGCTACCCGCATAAAGTTTTGCTCCCGTTTTTTTGTCAGAGCCTCTCCGATGAAGCAAACGCTTTTGAAATTGCTCCTTTCCGCATCCTCAAAAACCGAACGAATCCCATTTGACACATCAAACAAAACGGATGTATATCTTTCGTCTTCATCAGCAAAAATAAGAGGAATACTGCTTTCCAAAGTCTTATCACTGTTTTTGCTAAGACAAATTATTGCATCAATATTCATCTCATCCTGACACATATCAAGTAACTTTTTAAGTTCAGGCTTGTCAAAGGAATAATCATAAATTACGGAACTGGCATTAAGCCTTGAAATTTCCTTTGTTATGTAAACCAGCGTTCCAGAATAATAGGAGCTTTCAATTTCAGGACAAATAATAGCAATATTAAAGTGATTTTTCTTCCTGTTTTCAGTCTTGGTAAACTTTTTCGCTTGGAAGTAACCTTGTTCTTTTGCGATTTTTAAAACATGTGCCCTTGTTTGCTCGGAAACGTCATGGCAATTATTAATTGCTCTTGAAACTGTTGAAACAGAACAGTTTGCAATTTTGGCGATTTTTTTAAGAGTTGACATTTTTCCCCTATAAAATTAGAAATTATCACAATGCAATTTTAACATACTGTATTACAAAAAACAAGCATTTCCGAAACGGAACATTTCCGTAATTTCAATGTACAGTTGCAACTTGAAATTCTTTGTGCTAAAGTATATATAAAGATATTTTCAAAAAGCAACTTGAAATCTTGCGTAGATTCTACTACGATACAGTAAATTGTCAGGTAGAAAAGTAAAATTCTACTGTCTTAATAGAAAGAGGATTTATATGCTTACACAAAGATTCGGAACAGAACCACAAAAGAACCCAAATTACATAAAGGAATTTATCAAAGCGGTAAAAAGACAAAAGGGCTCGTGTGATGAGGTATGGTTTGCCACATATTATGGGTACCCTTCATTAGAAAAGCACAGAGAGCTAGCATTACTTTTAAAGGAAAATTCCAAGCTTATTAAAGATGCGGGAATCCGTGTTTCCCTTCAACTTTCAAACAGTATAGGACACGGACAGTACATATCAAGGTCAGATTGCAGCGGACTTGTATTTGAGGGCTCGCCCGTTAAAAATATCGTTGGAGAAAACGGAGTAACTGCAAAATATTGCTTTTGCTGGAACGGAGAATTTTTTAGAAACTACATTAAAGAAGAATTAAGAATATATCTTAATGAAATAAAGCCTCATACCTTGTGGATTGATGATGATTTACGAATTTCACATCACGACCCTGCCGTTTTTTGTTGTTTCTGCCCTGATTGTATTGACAAATTCAATAAAAAGCACGGTTATGACTTTGATAGACAAGAGCTTGTCAGAAAAATAAATGATGATAAGACAGTAAGGGTACAGCATATAGCATGTTTAAGAGAAAGTTTATCGGATTTTGTTTATGAAATATGCAAGGTCGTACACGAAAGCTCTCCGCAAACAAGAATAGGTCTTCAATCCTATATAAAAAAAGGAGGCTATAATGGCTATGGCTATTCCTACATATATGATGCTATGTATAATGCAACAGGCATTTCGCCTGCATCACGCCCAGGAGGCGGAATGTATGATGATTATTCCCCACTTGACTTTATAATCAAGGGAGAGGATCTTATGTATCAAACTCACATGCTTCCCGACTATGTAAAGGAAATTCGCCCCGAGATTGAAAATTTGCCACACGTGGTTTATGGAAAAAGTCACGGAGGCACAGCTCTTGAAACCTCATATTATTTTGCCTGCGGAGCAACAGATATGAGCTATTCTGCGATGATGAATGAAAACGAGCCAATGTCATACCACGAACAGCTCCTCAAAACATTTTGCAGCCATCGCAAATATTGGAAGAAGCTTTCCGATTACAATAAGAAATCAAGACAAGGCGGAATTACCTTTGCCATATCAAAAAATGCGTATCTTATAGATAATAAAGACGACTTTGATTATACACAGGAATACTTTGATGGCGCGCTTAATTATAGGTTTTTTAATATTCCGATTACCTTTGATGAGAGTAACGACTCCATATATATTCTTAGCGCTGAAAATGCACGTGCTATGAGTGATGAGGAAATAATAAATCTTCTTAAACATCCTGTTTTTGCAGATGGGGAGGTAGCACACATATTAACACAAAGAGGCTACAATGTCGGTGCTGATTCAAAAAGAATCGATTCAAGTTCAAAATCCGAGCAGATAAATGACAACTTAATAAACGGCTCCTCTAAGGGAAGGATTAACCTTGGACAATTTAGACGCACCTATGGCTTTGAGATTATTCCAACATCCAACACAGCAATTCCTCTTGGAAATTATATTCACAAGTCTCCCGATGGATTTGTCACAGAGGATTCCATCAGCTCTGCGATTGTAACAACAGAGTATGGTGCAAAATGGGCGTTCTATGGTTTTGATACATGGACAAGAACAGTGCCAACATTTATTCGTGACAGGATTTTGTCAATTATTGAATACATAGGCAACAAGCGACAATGCGTTGAAATGAAAACTCCATATCAAGCGATTCTTTTACCGAGAGTAAATGAAAAGGGCGAGGTAGTGTGTGTTTCTGTAACAAATGTAACCGTTGCCAACACAGGTGAAATTGAAATTATAATTCGCAATCCTGCATCAAGCAAAGCTATAATTATGTCACAATATGATAAGAAAACAAAATTAAATGTAAAAACAAACGAAAAGGGCGAAGCTATGGTTAAAATAGCAGACATTCATCCTTGGAGCGTTGCAACAATATTTTTCGAATAAGGAGAAACAAAATGAGCATTCAAAGTGAAAGAGAGCAAAGAACAAAGGCGTATTGCAATGCTCGCTTTGGTATGTTTATTCACTGGGGACTTTACGCAATTCCTGCAAGAGGAGAGTGGGTTCGTTCATATGAAAGAATAAGCAACGAGGAGTATCAGCAATATTTTGATGAATTTAACCCCACGAATTACGACCCAAAAAAGTGGGCAAGGATTGCAAAGGAAGCTGGAATGAAATACGCAGTGCTCACAACAAAGCATCACGACGGCTTCTGCCTATTTGATAGCCAATATACCGATTATAAGGCAACAAATACAAAGGCAGGGCGTGATTTGGTTAAGGAATATGTCGAGGCATTTCGTGCAGAGGGAATAATGGTAGGACTTTACTATTCCCTACTCGATTGGCATCACCCCGATTACCCTGCATATAACGATTTACACCATCCAATGCGCGGAAACGAAGCATATAAGAACCAGGGAGAGCACTTTGAAAACTATGTTGAATATATGCACGGACAAGTACGAGAGCTTCTTACCAATTATGGCAAAATCGATATTATGTGGTTTGATTTTTCATACGGAGAAATGAGTGCTGAAAAGTGGAAGGCTACCGAGCTTGTAAAAATGGCAAGAAAAATCAACCCCGATATTATAATTGATAATCGTATGGGTGGAGATGTAACTGCTGAAAACCCTGTGATTTATGCAGGAGACTTTGGCTCACCCGAGCAAATGATTCCTGTTGGCGGAATGAGAGATGTAAAGGGAAATCCAATTCCTTGGGAAACCTGTATTACATTAAACGGACATTGGGGCTTTGATGCCAAAGATAAAAACTACAAGAGTGCAAGGAATGTTATCAATATGCTTATGGAATGTGTAAGCAAGGGTGGAAACCTACTTCTTAATGTAGGACCTGATGCAAAGGGAAATATTCCAAAGGAAAGCATAGAAATTTTACAAGAGGTAGGAGAGTGGATGAGCTTAAATGGCGAGGCTGTTTACGGCTGTACTATGTCGCCTCTTCAAAGACCTGAATGGGGAAGGCTTACTGCAAACGGAAGCAATCTGTACCTTTATATTCAGGATTGCTGTAATGAAAGCATTGTGCTTCTTGATTGTCCACACAAGGTAAAGAAAGCTATTTTGCTTTGCAACGGAAGTGAGCTAAGCACGAAAGAGCCCTGGAATGCAGAATCCTATCGTGTAGGAGACAAAAAGGTTGACTTTATCGAAACACCTCCGTTTTCATATTTAAACGGCAATGGAAATGTTATTAAGCTGATACTGGAAAAATAAAACTCATTATGGATGCAAATTTTCAAATGGACAAATACAAGTGTAGCAGGATTCTATACATAATAGAAGCGACAATTGAATATTTTATTTCAATAGCAGTAGGCACGGTATATCTTGCAAAGCTGACTGCTTCAATCGGCATATCAGATTCTATTACGGGAATTCTTACCTCGTTTGTATCTCTTGGCTGTGGCTTTCAGCTTATATCAATCTTTCTTTCGCACAAAAAGCCTGTAAAACCTTGGGTAACAATATTGCATATAATAAGTCAAATGTTTTTTGCCTGCCTGTATTTTGTACCGATTTTTCATTTTTCTCGCCTTGCCAAAACAATAATCTTTGTTTTAATATTGCTAATGGCACACATTATTCACAACATTATCAACTCTCCTAAGACTAACTGGTTTATGAGTTTGGTTGATGACCACAAAAGAGGTCGCTTTACTGCAAGCAAGGAAATCACATCGTTAATTGGCGGAATGCTATTTTCTTACTTCATGAGCTGGATGATTGAACATTTCGAAAGCAAAGGAGATACAAGGACTGCCTTTATTCTCGGTGGAATTACGCTTATTACCTTAATGGTGCTTCATAGCTTTACTCTCATTTTTTCTAAGGAAAAACTCGAAAAAACAGATGAGGCAAAGCCGATTTTGCTTGAAATTAAATCGCTGTTTAAAAATAAAACTCTGCTCAAGATAATTTTAGTTCCTGTTTTGTGGAACGTCGCTTCATGCTCCTTACTTCCGTTCATGGGAACATATCAGACAAAGGAGCTTGGATTTACGACCACCTTCGCATCATTAATTATAATCATAGGAAGCTTGGTAAGAGTGCTTTCTTCTCGCCCTATGGGTAAATTCGCTGACAAATTTTCATTTTCAAATATGCTTTTGATTTGCTTCGGCTGCGAAATTGCTGCATTTTTAATTGCAATGTTCATTTCTCCCTCAAATGGGCAAGTTCTTTATACACTCTACTATATTTTTTATATGGTAGGTATGGCTGGAATAAATAGCTCACTTATAAATCTAATTTATGATTATGTAGATATATCTCAAAGGACGAGTGCTTTGGCCCTTATGCAAACTCTTTCGGGAACTGCCGGTTTTTTAACAACTCTTGCAATGAGCATTCTTGTTTCAAAAATTCAAGAGAATTCAAATATAGTTTTTGGAACAACAATCTACGCCCAACAAATATTGGCTCTTATCGGCTTATTAATAGTTATAGTTTTAATAATCTATATGATAACTGTAATTAAAAAAATTAAAACACCTAAAAATAAAAGCTAAAAAATATATTCCACAAAGATTATTTAACTGGAAATATCTGCGGTTTATATATTGAAACCCAAAAGCAAAGCTAAAAGCCGTCTTTTTCAAGGCGGCTTTTACTATGCAGACTTCTCTTCGCGATCAAGGCAAAACAAAAAAAGCAGACACATTGAAGTGAACCCCCTTTGGTTCACATATTCTGCTTTTTTATTAATTATTCCTCAGTTGTTTCCTCTTTTGTTTCCTCTTTTGAGGTTGAAAAGTAATAGGTTTTATGGTACAATTGGTATAATAGGTTAAAAGGAGAATTTCCATGAAGATTACAGTTGTACAACCACCTTATTTTATGGGAGATCATCCCGATGAAAGCATTGCAGAATATTTGATCAATGAAATGAAAAACGTTTCGCCAGGGGCATTGATCCTGCTGCCGGAATATTCCAATGCGGGCGGGCTTTCCGATGCAGAAAGAGAAATCAAAGCCTTGCCCAGAGCGAAAATAATGAAAAAAGAAGCCTCGCGTGTTGCCAAAGAAAGGTCTGCTTATGTGGCAATCAACGTTTTGGAAGAACGCTCGGGTGATTATGTAAACAGCACTTATCTTTTTGACAAAAAAGGAGAAGTTGCTTTTGTTTATGATAAAATTCATTTGCCACCATCCGAGGTAGCTCTTGGCATAAAATACGGGGATGGGGCTTGCGTTTGCGATTTGGACGACATTCGCTTTGGTTTTATGACCTGCTACGACGTTTATTTTAATGAGCAGATTGAGTATTTAGCCAGTCAAAAGCCTGATGTTATACTACTTCCTGGATATCAACGTGGAGAGGATGTTAACATTCTACGGGCGCAAACACAGTTAATAGCGTTTCGTTGCAATTCCTTTGTTGCGAAATCCTCATATTCTATGGACGACGATCTTCACGGTGGTTGCTCTATGATCGTTTCGCCAAGCGGCAAAATACTTGCCGATATGGGCAAAGAGATCGGTTCTCTCTCAGCAGAGATAGACCCGAAATTCAAGCATATGAGAGCTGCGGGATTTGGTGGGAAACAGATTCGCAATGATGATTTTATCAATGCCGGACTTCGTCCAGAGATTTTTCGAAACGGTAGCATCTAAATTGAAAGAATAACACATCTATGGCTAAGTCAGACACACGGGCGCGTGATAATGACTTAGTCATTTTTGTTTGTCAACAAAGAAAGGATAGAGTATTTTGCTCTATCCTTTTTGATTAACTATTCAAGCTTTCTTTTGTACTATTCGATTTTATTATATCATAGCCAAAACAGTTATTCAATGAATTCTTAAAATTTATTATCAAAAGATAAATGCCAACATTTTATTGTATAAGATAATACAAAACAAAACTAAAAGTCGTTATTTTTCAAACGGCTTTGAATTATTAGTTATTAGTCAGAGCATCAAGCAAGATTTGTATTCCAAGACGCATTCCATATGTAAAGGCTGTTTCTTGTAATATACTTGAGCATTCACAATATAGGTCTGTGTATTCCTCAAATTGTCGCTTTTGCTCCTTTGTATAGTTGGCTGTAAGGCTTTCTTCAACGATTTCTATTTTTGCGCAAAGCTCCTTAATTTCGGGTGCTATAGCATTTACATCTACTGATGGATTTATCCTATCTTGCCAGAGTTCTTGAATAATGCTTTTCATATTGTACTCCTTTCAATATACATAACTTTCATAAGGCGCGCCAAACACCTTGATATATTTCTTTCTCATCTGCTTTACACGCTCATATATGACTACATTGCTGACTTTTAGGTGCTTGGATACTTGGTATGGGTTCATTCCTCCCATAATCAAATTTATGGCTTGTGACTGCTTCTGCGTCATATTGAGCTTACGCATAATTTTGTTAACATCAACTTCCTTTTCTTTTATACTTTCCGTTTCAAAGGGTACACTCATTTCAATTATGTTTGGATGACCAAAATCAATAGTATATTCTTCATGCAGCATATTTTTGTTTATGTATCTGAATACCACTTTAAAGCAAGCGTATCTTACATCTATATTTTGTCCTAAATTTTCAATAGAACAAATATCTCCAAGTGATTTACCAATAAATTCACATAAAAAGCAAGTTGCTTCACAAGCTATATCGTAACCGTCACTATATGTTTCGTTAGCTCCTTTCTTGTAAAGTATATCTCTGATTAAACCGTTATACAGTTGATATCCTCTTTCTCCGTGATAGTGCATAACTCTTTTGATAGCAAGTAATGCAATGAATTTTCCTAATGCTTGCACATTGTCATAAGTGATTACTACATCATCCTTTAATGATAAATCACATTTTTGGATATATCTTTCAAAATCAGTCATTTTACTTTACCCCCTCAAAATCGTTAATATTGATTTTTTCGTAGTCAATGCCATATTCAAAATACAAAAAACCGTTACTATCAGTTAAGAGGTCATAAGTTGCAACGCTTATTCTACCTCTATTGCTAATAGCAACGGTAATTTCATTTTTGCTGGTATCAATGGCTACGATATTGAAGGTAATGAATACCTCTCCATCGTGGAGTTGAAATTCAGAAAGATAATATTTCTTGAATTCCATTGATTTTTCAACTTTCTTTTGAATTTGCTTTTTCATAGGACTTTACCTACCTTTCATATTTAATTTTTACCTTTCGGCAGAGTCAAAAAAGCACAGGTGGAGTTTTCGGTTTAAAGACTTAAAAATCCTGTAACAGATGTCAACAGATAAAAGAAAAAATATTGCACTAAATCCTTATGTTTCAAAGGCTTAATGCAATATTTTTACGCTGTTTACATCTGCGACACCTGTGCTAAAATAGACTCGGGCGAGAGGTAAATATGAAACATAAGTATATTGACAACAAAGAAGGCATACCTGACTTTTGGTCAAGTATGCCTCTTTGTATTATGATTCAGTTGAAGATTAAGATAGAACCGAAGTAGTCACGTAAAAAGAAAGACACGCACCGGAAGTGGTTCGTGTCATTCTTGTATGGCTCCGAATGCTGGGCTCGAACCAGCGACAACCTGATTAACAGTCAGGTGCTCTGCCAACTGAGCTAATTCGGAATATTTAGTTTGATTCAGGCATCGCACCTACGGTGCAG
>JAFUOQ010000030.1 GCA_017472695.1 Clostridia bacterium
CAACATTTACGGGGTAGTACAATACCTGTATTTTTATTCTAAAATCTCTTCCGGTAACCTAATTACCGAATTAAAAATATTTTCAATTCTAATTTTAAAGGTTAAATGTGAAGGTTTACTTCACCTTTAAAAATTTTATCACTTAAACATGAAAGCTTTTTCAAGTTCTAAAAACATTTTATCAATCAAATGACCGGGTTTATCGGTACTTTTTAAAAATATTTTAACTTTTCTTCTGGAAGGTTTACTTCCGCTTTTAAAAAAATTTTATCGATAAAAAGTACAGGCTCACTGTACCTTTAAGAAAATTTTAACAACTAAATGTAAAGACTAATTTGACATTTAAAGAATTTCTCGAAAAGGCAAAAAGAAAAGCCCTGCTAAAGCAGAGCTTAAACTACAAAAACTTACGAATATGGCGTTAGCGAGAAAGTGGGTGGTTCGCCACGCGGCTCAGCGCGAAACCCCACTTCGCTCGCCTTCGTATTTTGTTTAACTCAATTCGGGCTTTTCCTTTGCCTTTGAGTTTTTAGTTTTTTCTTCCGGTTTGTTCAGTTCGGTTTTGTTAGGCGTGTGCTTGTATTGGCGAGGCGCCAGTGGGGTCCCTAAAGCGAGCGTAGCGAGCTTTGGGGAATGGCAGCAACGCCACTTGTATATATACAAGCACACGCCTAACTGTCAGATAGTTATTTTTAAGGAGTTACAAAAATAAAAAACATTTAGATTTATATTTCATGTTTTGCCTTTATTATACCATGCCGTCCGTATTGCTTAAAGCAAGAAGCCACAGGATTTTGTCCTGTGGCTCCTTAGCGAAATATTATTTCATTAGCTCCTTTGATTTATCAATATAGGAGTAATATGACTCATTTCCTCTTATATAATTAAACCATTCCCAACCGTAGTCGGCAGACAATGCATAATACGGAGCATTGCATTTTCCGTCCATTCTGTACCCATACTCAATAGGTGCTTTTTCTTTGTTCGGCAAAACAACGCACTCTTTGCCCTTTATCAGCTTAATTCCACCGAAAATGGATATATTTCCCGTGTCAAGCTCCTCGCCTGTTTTTATATTCTTCCATTTTTCATAGAAATCAAAGGCAATATCAAGATATTTAAAGCCCTCTTCGGTTTCACCGTTACCAAAGTGCGCCGCACTTCTAACAAGTGATGTCCAAGCATAAGCGCAAATCCAAGCATCAGGCACAGTGCCGCATCCAAAATTCTCCATCATTTCCATATTGAATTTACACACTCCGATAGAACGCGGGGCATTATTTCGGTGATGAGCAGGGCGACATATTGTATGTACCATCAAATTAAAGGTATTAAGTGCATACATCTCGTGAGCTTCTTCTATGCTGTTACACTCATTGTTTTCTTTAAACTCATTCAAAATTTCAGAGTAAGATGTAATTGGAGATTGTTTGTTTCTTATACCGGTTCTATCAGAAAATACAACTATTTCCCCGTTTTCGTTTTCAACGTAAACGTATTCTGCTCCCGCTACATAACCGTCAGTTAGGTTCATTGCCTCGTATCTTCTTTCAAGGCCGTTTGCAAAAGGCATATAGCCCTCGCCTGTTCCTTTGTACGAAACCAAATCGTATACCGCATTCAATGCTCCGTTACAATATTCGTTAACCATTCTTACTATACCGATTCCTTCGGCAAAATAATACTCCTTGTGTCCCTCGCGATAGGACATTCCTCCGCCAAGCCCCGATATATCAAGAGATATTTTAAGACAGCTTTCAAATACTCCCGATTTCGTTTCAACCGTTCCACCGTCCTCGCATTTAATACTTGTCTTTACAGGATAAGAATCCCATAGCATATACTCCACAGTCGGTGAAGCGCCCTTTTGCCATTCATCATTCCAAACACAGCCCGTTGCCGTATCTAAAATGCCGTAAATATCGTTAAATAGAATAGCTGTTCCCGCATTTGAGGAGTCTGTATTCTTCCACTCGAAGCTCCATCTGTAATCTCCGGACAATTTAAAGCTTCCCTTTTCTTTTGTGACAGTTTCCCTTTCAAAGAAATTCCAGTGTCCCGTAAAGATGTCTCCGTATTTTCCGTTATAAATTCTGTCAGCACACGAACCTGACATTCTTGCGTGTACCTTTTCTATTTCAGTTTTTGCAAGCTCTTTGGCACGGATAATATATTCTGAAACGTCATTTAATCGTTCTTTTCCGTTTTGCTCGTAATAATATTCGTTTCTTACAGCCTGTATCATATCGACAAAGGAATTTTTGTCGTATCCACTTCTTAAAGTTTCTGTATTAAGCTTTAAAATTACAGTATCTGCATCCGAATACTCTACGCTATACTCAATTTTTATGTCGAGATATTCGGGATTGTAATTTGTTGTATATTCCCAAGTATTTCCCTTTGCCAAAGGAATAAGACCGTCTCCGCCTTTTATTCTGTATGATTTCAAAATCCTTTCTTCCGTCAATCCGCCCACTTGAGAAATGCATTTTATTATTCCAACGCCTTCTTTATAATAATTCGTGTAGGTTCTTTCGCCACTCTTTGTAAAATGCTTTGTTTTGTACACCTTACAATTATCAAAAACGCCTGCGGGGGTTTGTACCGTTTCGCCCTCACTTGTAAAGGTAAGAGTTGTTTTATCAGAACCCACATATACTTCTCCAAGCTCTAAATTTCCAAAAAAGTATCCGTCGCAAAACGATGCGTTTCTGTAAATGTCATTAGCTTTTTCATCAAAGGAATGTATATATCCCTCTCCTATGGCATCATTGTTCCAGAAACGAAGCACACCGTCTATATATCTGTACTTTTCAACGGTAGTACCGATACCGTAGTTCTTACCATCCTTGCCCTTTAACTCATTTTCTTTTTTGTCAAACATATCTTTCACGCAAAAAGAAAGGTAATATTTTTCATCCGCAGGAGATAGGAGTGCCCTCGCTTTTGTAATAGCCTCCTCGCCCTTTTCATTCATTCCGCTTTCGTAGTAATAATAGCCAAGCAAAAAGTATTCGGTTGCCAAGGATTTCTTAAATCCGTACTTTTCAAGCAAAGGTATATTCTTTTCAAGAATCAGCTTTTCTCTTACGTTGCCGTATATTTGAGATTTTTCTCTTGCTAAGATAAATTCCATTACCTCTTCATTTTTACCCTTTAATGCTGCTTCCTTTATTCTTTCAAAAAGCTCGTCGCTCTTTGTGCCGGGGATCCACCACCAACCACTATGCAAAACGTCTGCAAGCGCATGATATTTTCCGTTGCTTTCAGGCAAATTTTCAACTTCCTTTAAAACATCCTTGTATACAACCTCAAATCCGTCCTTGCTATTTTTCAGCCTCCAGAGCTTAAGCTCTTCAACCTTCTTCATTACCTTTTCTACTAATGTATCATTCCATTTTTCATTCATAGCACACAATTCCTTTCTCATTCTTTTTCTTCCGTCATTCAACTGCCATTTTACCGTGCCCTCGCTAATACCCATTTGCTTTGCAATTTCAAATACGGAAAGTCCCTCAAAATAATATAGCTGTATTATTCTTTTAACCTTTTGAGGAAGTTTTTCAAGACTGTTTCTTACCTCGCCTTTTTCTTCCTTGACAACATATTCTTCCTCGGGAGTTATGCTTTCGGTATTCATAATTTCATAGTTTTCGAGCTGGTCAAGAGGCACAATACCGCGGTAGCGTCTTACGGTACTTAATGCACAATTTTTTGCAATTCTGCACACCCAAGAACCGAATTTACTCGGCTCAGAAAGAGTGTTCAGCTTCATCCAAGCAGTAACAAATGCGTCCTGTGCAGAATCCTCTGCCATAAATTGATTCCGCACGACGCTATTTGCAGAAGCTATTACAGAATTTTGATAGCGGATCACCAACGCTTCATAAGCCTTTTGCTCCCCTGACAGAGTAAGAAGCACCAAAGTTTCGTCCGTTTGATTTTTATACACTCGCAGTCATCTCCCTTCGACCATTTTTTGAGTACTCACCTTTAAGACGCAGTGGAATGAAAAAAGGTTGGGTATTTTTTGAAAAATGTTATGATTTATTTAATTTTACCACAATTCTTACTAAAACACAAGAAAATCTAACTCCCCCACATAACCAAAGCAAAAGCGAGTGCTAAAAAAATCAGCACTCGCCGCTTGCTTATAGTGGTTTATATGTTTCGAGTCCATATTCTTTATACGTCTTATTATACTGCTTTAAAAACAATTCGGGTTGCTTTATAAAGTCCTCCCCATTTGCCAAGGACACGATTTCATATGCCCTTTCAACAGCTTGCTTGCATTTTTCAAAGTCATATAGTTTTAAATAACAACCTGCAATTTGCAAATAACAGCACATATGATTAGTTTGAACACCATTAAATAAGTATGCTTCAGGAGATATTTTATCGGTTAGCATAAATCTTTCGATTACATCCTTGCCTTCAGTAAATGATTTTAGGGCATTTTTGTAATTGCCTGTTTCAAAATAGCCTTCACCTTCCATTATGCAAGCCAAGAAAAGCTCTTGATATTCGATAATTTTCCAATCCTTTGCTTCCTTTAATCTGTCCTCTCCCTTTAAGGAGTAAGAGGAAACACGCATTTTATCGTTTAGCAAATACGGATACATATATGGTAAGGTGTCAATGATTTGCTTTGCATCAATATATCTGTTTTGCATTAAATACAGCGAAGCTAAGTCTGCTTTAGCACTACAAACACAGAAAATATCAGTTGCTTCTGCAATTATTTTGTGTGCCATGGAAATTGCTTTATCTGTGTATTCAGTTTTTCCATATGTGCGTATATGGCACTCGTATAGAGAAAGAAGCTCTCGTAAAATCAAATCATTGTTGGGATAATCGTTTAATGCGTTTAAAAGTATTGCCTCGCATTTTTCAATATTGTTCCAAAAATATTTTTTTGAACTTGTAATAATATCATTTACCTTTTGAGCAGTTTTGGTTTCTAACATTATCATTTCAATTCTC
Organism: Clostridia bacterium; assembly: GCA_017472695.1. Lineage (GTDB taxonomy): Bacteria > Bacillota > Clostridia > Oscillospirales > CAG-272 > RGIG2000. The sequence continues at coordinate 4,984 of JAFUOQ010000030.1, forward strand.
CTTTATTTTCCGTATAAATTAAAAAAGCCTCTCTGAGCATTGTCAAAAAGGTACATCCTTTTGAGCCATTACAGCTTCATATCTTGTTATGGGTACTATTTTCCATAGAGCAGTTTTCATTAAGCTTCGTTTTTCTCCAAGCTTAATGATTTTTCGCTTTTGGTACAGGCTAATTAGCTTTATTGCATAATCCTTCGAGTAGCAATAGTTCATTAACCTATATTCAGCATCATTTTTAGTTTTTCTAAGTAGCTTATATGTCATATCGCTATCTCCTTATCTCGATTATTCCGTCAGAGTATTCCTCAAAGCCGTCAAATCTTAAATCTCTGCCATATGCTTCATAGTCGATATAGTTTTCAATATAGCTGGGTATTTCATAGCAGCAAACCTCATGTATCATATGGTATGCCAAATCCTCAAAGTCCATTTTGGGATAAAGGATAATATCGTCATCCCAACGTTCACCATAATTGTTTACAAGGTCTTCCCAATTACTAAAGCTTCTAACCTCAAGATAAGCTTCAAACACGTCATATTTGTATGTATCGTTTAGGATGCCTGAATTGTAGAGTGTTTCAAAAAGTCTTTGTGGGTGCATATAGTCCCAATTTGCACAATTACTTGGTATGCCTTCAATGTCTTGGATAAATAGCTCTTCATCAACGCCATTAAAGATAAATCCTTGATTTGCAAGCTCTTCTTCAATTTCTTCCCAATCGTTATATGCCGACAAGTCAAGCCATTTTGAGCCTAAAGCCCTTTCGTTACATTCTGTGTATGAGCCCCATGAGCCTACTACAATACTAATCATTTTTGTTTTCCTCCATATTTTCGTAATATTCGTTTTCTGTTACATATTCAATACCGGTTGTTATGTCAAGCCAACCGTAGCTTGTTTTGATTAAATTCATAAGGCTACCTCTTATTCAAAATCGTTAATATTGATTTTTTCGTAGTCAATGCCATATTCAAAATACAAAAAACCGTTACTATCAGTTAAGAGGTCATAAGTTGTAACGCTTATTCTACCTCTATTACTAATAGCAACGGTAATTTCATTTTTACTTGTATCAATGGCTACGATATTGAAGGTAATGAATACCTCTCCATCGTGGAGTTGAAATTCAGAAAGATAATATTTCATGAATTCCATTGATTTTTCAATTTTCTTTGAACTTTGTTTTTTCATAGGACTTTACCTACCTTTCATATTTATTTTTTACCTTTCGGCAGAGTCAAAAAAGCACAGGTGGAGTTTATATGCCTATACCTTAAAAATCAAAAAACAGATGTCAACAGAAAAAAGAAAAAATATTGCACTAATTTCCTTCATTTCAAAGGCTTAATGCAATATTTTTACGCTGTTTACATCTGCGACACCTGTGCTAAAATAGACTCGGGCGGAAGGGAAATATGACAGATAGCTTATACAGTGATATAGAAGATAAAAAATAGAGCCTGATTTTTTACATCAAGCTCTATTTAATAAATGTCAGTACATTTTTACACTATTTTCTTTTTTCTACATTGAAATGTTCTACCCCATATTCACTTCTGGCTCTAAACTTTAAAAAACCATTATCATATATTGGTTCGTTTTTTATGAAATCTTGCACCGATGGTATATTCAAGTAATTCATTAATCTTATAAGATTCTCTCCATCAGGCACCGTCTCACCCTTTTCCCATTTTTGATATGTTCTCAATTGAACTCCAACAGCATCAGCTACCTCTTGTTGCTTTAGCCTTCTGTTTTTTCTAAAATATTTCAGTGCACTCCTATCAAACTCCATTATATTTGACCCAAAATAAATTGGATACCAAATATCTTCTTCGTCAGTTTCATCGTTGTATATGTTAGGTAGATATATTTTTGTGTATGGAGTTAATCCAATATATAGTTCTTTTTCTGTAGTTATATTCCCACCATAAGAAATGCATTCTTTCACCCTTAAATATTTAGCATTTTCTATCCAAATACCAATCCACTTTAATTCAGGTATGCCATTTTCATCACAAGGAAATTCTCCACCAATCAAAATTTCGTTGTCAATTCTTAAAAAATCCTCATTATATCCAACCAAGCCTGGCTGATATATAATTGGTTGCAGTCCTTTCTTTTCAAGAACAGTATTATAGGCATAAATAATTGACTTTGGAAAATAATGCTTTATGTTTATTTCTTGACAATAATCTAAATATTTCACCCACTGAAACAAAACATTAGAACTACCGTTATCACCACTTGCTTGCTCCGATATATATGTGAAAATTTGAGGTATTCGTATATTATACTCATAAAATAATTTTTCTAAAGCAACATATATCGGTTCATAATCACAAGCCAAATAATTACGACTATATATATCATGAATTATAGAAAGTAAAGAACCATGTTCTCCCTTAAAATAGTTGTCAACGTAAAAATAAAAAGGCACTCTTCTAATAAATGTTTCGGTTGAAATAGTAGTAAATCCATAATTTTCTTCCACCATTCTCAATTTTATAGCAATATTTCTTTTTTTGACTAAATCAAAAACTTCCATCCCGACAACATCATGAATCTTCAAGTATGCTAACAATTTGTCAACATCAAAATATTCATTTGAAACATACTGTTTAATAAATTTTTCTTGCTCAATACTAATCATAATAAATTTCTCCTCTACATCTTTGTACTATAATTATAAACGAATAATAATGCATTTTCAAGTGAATCTTTTGGCGTAAAATGCGCAATATTTTTCGCATATTATTAATTAAAGTCTTAAAAATACAATACTTCTATTATTTTTGCGAAAAACTATACATAAACAAAAAAGGCATACCTGACTTTTAGTCAAGTATGCCTTTTCTTTGTATTGGTTTTTAGTTGAATATTAAGATAGAACCGAAGTAGTCACGTAAAAAGAAAGACACGCGCCGGAAGTGGTTCGTGTCATTCTTGTATGGCTCCGAATGCTGGGCTCGAACCAGCGACAACCTGATTAACAGTCAGGTGCTCTGCCAACTGAGCTAATTCGGAATATTTAGTTTGATTCAGGCATCGCACCTACGGTGCAG
>JAFUOQ010000031.1 GCA_017472695.1 Clostridia bacterium
CTTGTGCTTTTACTAAACGTTGCTTTGTCCCCATTATGTTGATAACCGCGTTGAAAACTGCGAGCTTTTTGTAAAAAAATGGAAAAATATGGAAATTTATGCGGATTTAACCTGCATTGTCACAGGGCTGTTCTGCCTCTGAAGTTCCTTCCTTGCGTATCATTATAGTTAGTTCAGTAAACTCGTCGCCCTCGATTTTTCTGCTCTTGATTTTTATACCGCTGTTCTCTGCTACGCCTATTGCTCTTTCTATTGCACTATAGAAGCTCGTTACTGTTTTGTATGTTTGCTTTTGCGCGCCAGACGGCTTGCTTTTTGCAAGAAGATTTTCTATGTATTCCTCACTTCTGGCTACATTCAATCCCTGCGAGATTATCGTCTCTAGTGCCTTTGCTCGCGCATCCTTGTCGAAGATTCGTAGCAATGCTCGTGCGTGTCTTTCTGTTAGTTTGTTTTTGAGTATTTTTTCACGCTCGTCCTTGTCTAGGCGCAAAAGACGCAGCTTGTTTGCAATGCTTGACTGACTGGATGAAAGCCTAGATGCTATTTCTTCTTGAGTTAATGAGTAGGTATCTAGTAGTGTTTCTATTGCCTCTGCCTCCTCAAAAATGTTTAGATCCTCTCTTATTAGGTTCTCTATTATTGCCATTTCTGCGCTTGCTTCGTTTGACGCCTCGTTTATTATACATGGCACACGCTCCATGCCTAGCTCCTTTGCTGCACGCAATCTTCTTTCGCCTGAAATTAACTCATAGCCCTCCGCGGTCTCTCTAATGATTAGCGGCTGAATTATGCCGAATTGCCTTATGCTATCGGCTAGCTTTAAAATCGCATCGTCAGCAAATACTTTTCGCGGTTGACCGGGGTTTCTCGCTATTTTGTCTACCTCGATTGACAAAACCTCTTTTTCTCTTCGCTTGTCTTTTAAATCCTTCATTTTTAACTCCTTTCGCTTGGAAACTACATTTCCAATTACAGAATACCATTTCCCGACCAAAAAATTAGTCGATATGCGCGCATTTTTGCTTATTTTATCGACACGGCACTACAACTTTACCTAATTTGCGATAAAACGTCTTAAAATGGCTCAAAATAAGTCATATAAGGCTAAAATAAATGCACAAGGAGGAATTTTATCTATACTTCTTTATATATTTGAGAGAGGAGAAACATAGCTTTGAATGACGAACTGCGTTTGTTTGAGAGGAATAAAACAGAATTATTCTGCTAAAATTTAATCGAATAATGAATAATTATAAATTTCCATTTCAACCACGTCAAGCCTAATTTAGACACTCCCTCAAATAAAATAATTTTCAAAGCACAAAAATCCGTATAATTATTCTTTAAAATAAACTAAATATGTATAAAAATACATATTTTCGCAGAAAATAACCACTCCCCTCAAAAAAACCGAGCAGAAACAAATTTCTGCTCGGTTTTGTGTGTTAAATTATATGATTATGCGTATTTAACGTTGATGTTGATGATTTCGTTTGGTCTTACAACCTTGCCGTCAAATAGCGCATAGCCTTTTACTGCATCGGCAAAAGACTTCTCTGGTCTATATGCCTCTGTATGCGTTAATGGGTTAACAAAAGCGATAGCTCTTTTGGTTCTAATCATAATATTATCTGTTGCACCGTCGTCGCTCTTTGCAACGTTGTTTGATAGCTTTACGGTTACGTTGCCATACATTGCCACCTTGCCGTTCTTGAGTGCCTCGGCGTTGGTTGTGCTGTTGCTAATATATGCTTGCTTAAAGAGCTTGTAGAATCTTGGTGAAACGGTTACAGTCACGCCGTTTGCCATGTTGACATCGTTTTCTTGAAGTGCTTGAATTGCGTCGTCGAGAAGCGAAAGAATGTTTTCTTTTGTTACGACTGTTGCACTTTCGTTTAGCTTTGCAACCTCGGTCTCAAGCGCCATGCTTGCAATAAACTTGTCAATCTCGTTTGCAAGTGCTTCACTGGTTTCCTCGGAAAGCGCGTCCATAAGACCGCCGATAGCTTGCGCCTTGTCAATATCACCAACCTTGTAATTAAAGTATCTGATTTGGTTAATGTTCATAATAACAGATGTGTCGTCAATTTCCTCTGCATCGTCAATTAGACCGCTTGCGTTTTCTCTTTCAAGTGATTTTATGGTTGGCTTGCCAACACCGAGAATGTGAACGCTGTCGCCCTTCTTTGATACCTCTCCCTCGTATTGTCTGTTGCAGTCCTCTACAAACACGCAAGCTCTCTCAAGCTCACGATTGATTGACTCTGACCAAACTGATGGAATAAAATTTGAATATGCCATGTTAATTCTCCTTACAATTATTGCGAGATGTAAGATGCCGAATCTTGCTATCTACTGAAACCTCGGCTTAAAGAGCCATCTTTTTAGATAAAGCACTATTTGTCGTTAAACAATAACAATTTCAAAATGATTAGTTGTTTCGGGAAAGAGCGGCGAAGTAGCCACGAAATTCACTCACACGCGCATATAGCGCGCTAGAAGGCGAATAATTGACGACTTTAGCAAGAAGGTATAGAAAAACACGCCCAAGACACAAAAATGTTAAAACAACGTCCCTCGTGCCTCGAAATGAAAGAAATTCACAAAGAAGGCGATGAGATTACCATTTTTGCTGACTTTCGCGAATTTTATTGTAGTTGCGGGAAATCTGCTCCTTGTTCATCTTTAAAACCTGATCACGCGTAAAATAATCGTTTTCAGGGCTTTTCTCTGAAGAAAGGGAACCGGGGGATGAAAGCTTGTTTTTCATTGCTACAACGCCACGCATAGTGATTTCCTCGCGAATTTTGCCAACTAAAGCGATGTATTCGCCATAAAGTGAGCAGAAAGGCTTATTTTTGTCCTTTCCATTGGCAAAAAGCATGAAATTCGGGTCTTTTTCGACACTTTCGCGCTTCACACCGGGGAAAAGACTTGAAAACAGGGCGTTATCTTCTTCGTCTGATAAAATTTTGGCATTTTTGCTCAAATTTTTGTCACTAATGTTAGCATAAATTTCGGACACTCTGTCGGTGATGGTGTTAAATTCGCTTAATGATTTTGAATTTTCTGCTTGAAAAATAGCCGATTTTTGCACATTTTCTTGCGCTTGCAAAGTAAAAACGTCGGTTTTTTCGTTCGTTTCGATCAAGTCGGCTGTTTTTTCTGAAAAATTGCCACTCTGGTCATTGTTTTTAACATCTTCTTGCTGAAAAACCTCAGGCGTTTCTAAAATTTTGGTATTTTCTGTGGGGCTCATAGTACTATATTAACTCCTTTCCGGATGCTGAAGCTTTGAGCTTATACTCGTCTAGCTCTTTTCTTAATTTTGCTAGCTCGGATTCCTTTTCTAGACTAATTTGCTTTAAAATTTCTTCCTTATTAGTAATTGCTGATTCCGGATAAGCCCTTATATAGGTTTCAAGAGAGATTGAACCGTTTTTCAGACAATTATCAAGTAGAGAAATATCAGAAGCGATGCTTGCCTTTGTTCCACCAATTGCTTCGACCGTTACATCAATGCTTGCATTTTGGTAGGGAAGAGAGGAAAATTCCTCGAAAACCTCACTCTGCTTGCCGTTTTTGTCGCTTACTGACTTTATAAATTCTCTTTTAAAGTAGTAGTTCTTTAAAAATTGAGCGACAACTCTTCCTTGCTTGCGCTTGACATGCCAAAAGCCGTTGCGTAAATCGTCAATCGGCAATTGTGCTTGCGCTTGAAGATAAGCGATGGCAGCACCGGATAGGCTACTTCCATAGCTTTCGCCAGTCATAACATCAGAAATTCCACTTGTTGAGCGCGTTAGTTCTGCAAGAGTAACGGTTAAATCCATAGGAACGCTTGATAATTCGTCCTGCTCTAGCCTTTTGATACCCTCGCCTGTTCCAGAATAGTCAATTAAGACTTGCCCAGGAACATTTGAAATCTTTTGTCCGTTCAAGGCTGATGGCAATGCAATATATTTACCCCACGCACATTGCTGTGCATTTAAAAGACTCATTGCGATGTTAAAATTGATTGCCTTTTGGTTAGGAATTAAGCCCTCGACCTCGCCAATTCCATAAATTGAGCCCTCCTTTTTTTCATAATACCCACAAACAATAGGGTAAAGAGAGCTTTTTATTTTTTCACCGGCAGAATTATTGAAAAACGGCTGCAAAACGTCGGACCCGTTGTCGCTTAAGGGTGAAAAATCATTATCTGGAATGATTTTAAAGGGTTCGTTGATTACACATCTTTTGGTAGCTCTTTCGCACCAAACCTCACCATCACGCTTGAAGTATCTAGTTAAAAGCGTAGCCATGTTACCGCCATCCTGCTCTAAATTGCCATAGGCGACCTCGTCCTCGTCGGGTACTAATGTTGTCAAGCTTTTTCCCTTGTCGGCAAGCGCTTTGATTTTAGAAATTTGCTTTCTTGCAGCGATTATAATCCAATCCTGCTTTTGTTCGTCAAGCTCGCTTGGGTTTGAGAAAAATATGTTTAGTGGGTCAATTATCTCGCATCGCAAAGCTCCTGTATCTATTGAGCTTCCGTTGGTTGCCTCCCAATCCCAATAATAATGATAAAAATAAGAGCCTTTTTTGACTGCGTCATCAATTGCGCGACGGTCGAGCTCGGATTGCTCCATTTCCTTGAAAACCGTGTCGGCAAAAGCATTGAAGCGTTCCATATCTGCATATGGAGTAAAGCTTTTATAGCTAATTTTTACTGGTGTTGAAAGGATTGCGCCCTTTTTGTTTCTACAAACCATTTTTACAATATTTACCACAGGGCGCGGTAAATTTTTGGTATTCTCTGTGGGTGAGGGCCATTGTCTTCCCTCAAAAAAATCAATGCAAGCTGGTATTTTATCACGCAAACCCAATCTTATTTGATAATCGAGGGCGTTTTGGTAATGCGCCCACATAAGAGTCTCGTTTACTGACAGTTTTTCTTGCCATTTAGCCATTCGTCTAGTATCTCCTTATACGACATTTCATCCACAGGGTCGGCTGTTTTGCTTGTTTTGGTGCTCAAAAGAGCTCTTTCGAGCAAAATAACTCTGTTCTCGAGTTCGATTAGTTTTTTCTTTGTTTTTAGCATTTTACCACTCCATGTAGTTTTCTTCTTGCAAGGGCAGAGTGGAGAAGTTGCTTGATAAAAATTCTGCCTCGGTATCGACTAGCATTGGCAATTGCTTGTAATCGTTGCCTATAAACCTAGCAATTGCACTAGCCATAACCAAGTCGTCGTGTGCGCCATCAATTGCTGCGCTTCTTCCGTCGCTTCGTTTGACAAAGGTGCTCATTTCATATAATGTTTCACGATCGGTTTCAAGATAAATGTTTTCTCTCATAACAGAAACAAGGTTGGAAATTATCAGTGGTCTTGTTATTGAGGTGGTCAAAAATCCGGCAGTGCTTGAGGTCTTTTCACTTTGTAGCGTGTAGCTTCTTTGCTTATAAAGGTTTTTATAGCCTAGCGATTTTAAAACTCTTATAGGGTGGGTTGAATAGTTGGCTTCTACCCCTATAAGTGCGTCGTTATAGTATTTGCCAAGACAATACAGCTGATGAGCGAACAGGTCCTCGTCTATATGCTTAATATGTAAGGTCGCAACACATTTTTTGGTTGAGTTGTCTATTACCTTGGCACAAAAGTAGTCCTCGCCAGTGCCGGCGGTGTCTGCACCGATAACATATGGGTGAAGTCTTTTGCATCCGTTTGCGACCTCATATACGGGCTCCTCAACTATAGAGATGTATCCATTGTCACTCTCAATAAATTCTATATCGTTTATGGTGTTTTGAAAGGCAACTATGCTACCATTCGTGCCATAGAATGGAGCAGGAATTAGTTTGTATGAAAAGAATCCCCGTCTTGACGGAATATTAAAGGTGCTTAAGTAATTTGATATCTTCTCCTTATCAAATAAGCAATCACCGCTCGTAACAAACGCTTCCTCTGGAGTACAGGGGTATTCCTGCCTTATAGAGCTTTTGTCAATATAGGAGGAATATTTCTTTGCATACCAGGCTAATTGCTCCCTTGAAAGCCCCCTGCTTTTTAGTGAAGAAAGTCTGTTTTTCAGCCACGTGTCGGCACTTTTTAAATATTCATACTCATATGAAACGTATTCCTTTGTTCTCCACCATTCGTAAAATAAATTTACACAGCTACCACTATCCCAAAGAGCCTTTGCATCATTAAAGCCATTTGCCGTTGTTTCGTAGATACATAAAGCATCATCTGTTGCGGCTTGGGCAATTGATTTTTGAAGGTCTGCAATAGAGCATTTGAAAAAGGCTATTTCTGAATAATGAATAAATGAAAGAGTTCTGCTTCTACCAATATTTGCGCTAGCAGAGGCAACTCTCCAAGATGAATTTAGTCTGTCAAAGAATAATTCGTTTGTTGAATTGAATTTTTCCGTCGGCTTTAGTCTTTCCGGCAGCGCATTATACATCACCTTTGCCTTGTCAACGAAAATTGCTTTGGTGTTATCATCCCTGTCGGCTAAAGTAAAGCCCGAAAAGTTTCGCTTGACTATTGCAAATGAGAGCATAATTGCGGTTATGAGTGTAGTAAAGCCTTGCTGTCTTCCCTTCAAAATAAAGAATGGCTTTTTGTGATCATTTGTCAATAGCTTTGAAACAAAATCCCTTTGAACATCGTTAAAGAAAAAGGGAACGTTCTCTCGCTTCTTGTTAACTATTGAAAAGGTCAACTCAATAAGTAAAATGGGATTTTTCGCAATCTCGTGCCTTAAGCCTTCATTATCTAATATAATGTCGGCAATGAGGGACACTAGCTGGTCATCCTTTTCCTTGTCACCATCTCTTTCCCAAAGCTCGCGACGCTTTTTTAAAAGCTCATTTAATGTTAATGGTTTCTTCAAGTGGTCCTCCTTTCGCCCTTGCACCACTATTATTGCATAAAAAAACCGGTACTGACCGGTACACTTTTTACAAATTTGGAACTTCTTGTCAAGCTGTGTGTTGACAAAAGTATTTAATAAGTATATAATTTTATTATAACAAGAGAGGAGGTCAAGAAATGAAGCTATCGAGCTTAAAATTTATATCTAAAAAAACAGTTCCATATGCACTTATATTTGTTTTTTCGTTAATCGGAACAGTCCTTGTGCTTTGGAATGGCTTAAATAAGGGTGATGACTTCTTTTATCATATTCCAAATATTTTAGATAAGTATAATTCGATATTGAACGGCAATGGCTTGTCTGGAATCAGCTCGGAAATTGCTAACGGCTTTGGATATGGCGCAGGCTTGTTCTATTCACCGTTGTCACATTTTACCGTTGCTGTGCTTGGGGCTTGCTTAAATTTGTTCGGTATATCTCTTATGACCTCATATAAAATTGTACTAGTGCTTTCGGTTTTTCTTTCTGGTGTATTTATGTATGATTTTGCAATGAAATTTACCTCGAATAATAAGGTTGCCTCGTTGCTTGCCAGCTCATGCCTGATTATTTACCCATATAGGCTCTTTAATATGTTCTGTAGAGTTGCGTTTGCAGAGGCGTTTGCCTTTACATTTATGCCGTTATTTTTATGTGGAGTTTATGAAATTACACACATGGAAAAAGAGCAAATCAAGACACTCCCCTTCATAAAGCTTATAATTGGCGCATCATTTATCTTTTTATCACACAATTTAACTGCGCTTTTTGCATTCATTGTAGGATTTTTGTTTTTCTTGCTATATACTAAAAGACTTATTAAGCTATTTACAAGCAAAAAATATCTTATTTTGTGTGGAATTTCTGCATTGCTTGTTATAGGCATTTGTGCAATAGCTCTGTTTTCGCAGCTTGAGCTTTTAGGCTCGGATTATTATGCGGTTAGCAACGATGTTAGTATGCGCACCGACCTTGCAAGCGTTTTAAAGCACGTCGGCAGAAGCTGGTTATATTCAGGCTTTTTAAATGTAAGCTTTTTGTCTGGACTCGGATATACAACCTCTAATCTATATAACGGAATTGTTATGTTTCTGATCGGTTGCGTTGTTTTTGTAGCGGTTGACTCGATTTTAGGTAAGATATCAAAATTAAAGTACTTCCACCATCTTATATCAGTAATACCTTTAGTGGTAATTATTAGCTTGACCTCGCAAAGACTTGAAATATACCTTGGCGCATTTGTTTTTGTTGTTCTATACACACTAATTTCCACGCATGAGGGCAAAGAATGTGAAAAAAGAGTGATTTACAAGCGCCCAATATTCTGGTTTACTATTTCAGTTCTCGTTATGACCTTCTTTGTTATGTCAAGCGAATGGGTTTGGAAAATTGCTCCTGATTTTTTGAGAACAATACAGTTTCCTTGGCGGCTTTGGTCACTTGTCCAAATGTTTTTATCCGTTTTGGTGGGGCTTTTGGCACAGCACTTTACAAAAAGAAGGACATTGCTTTCTCTTGTGGCAATTTTCATAGGGCTTTTGCTCGTTTTGAATATGCCTATCCTTGAAAAAAGAAATGCATCGGATGAAAAATGGTTTGACGAAATTAGCGACACTTATCTTGACAAAAGCTCTGCAATGGGTCACCAAAAGGAGTATTGTCCACAAATTTATCTTGAGAAAGACTATACTCCTTGCGAAAACTCACTATATGACGATGTTAGAAGCATTATTTTTAGGTCAAACTATAACAGAAATAAAAAGCTCTCTCCAGCTATATTAACTGGCGATGGGGAGATAGTGGTTAATTCTTTAACCGCTCCTAGAAGTGAAATGGATATAGAGCTGAGCGAAAAATCTGAAATTCAAATGCCACTTTTCTACTACCCAGGCTATAAGGTTTACATAGAAAGCGCAAATGGTGAGAAAGCAACCATAACTCCACATGATGTTGATGGGCTTATTTCCTTTGAGCTTGAAGCTGGCAAATATACAGTAAAAACCGATTATGTCGGCACGCCCTTGAGAATAGTTGGCAAAACACTCACTGTTTTATCCTCCGGTTTAGCTCTTGCCCTTTTGGGATACGCCATTTGGAAAGAAACTAATATCAAGATGCTTTTTTATAAAATTAAAAATAAAGCGCGCAAATAAAATGCGCGCCTTTATTATTTTTTACTTGACTAACTCGGCTAAAGGTGTTATACTTTATAATAATATAATGCCCATTGTGGCACATAACTAGCAAGGAGAAACAAAAAATGAAAGCTGTTGTAACTGTAATTGGCAAGGACTCTGTGGGAATTATTGCAGATGTTAGTATGGAGTGCGCAAAGCACAAGGCTAACATTGTTGATATCACACAAAGCGTTCTTAAGGACTATTTTGCTATGATTATGCTCGTTGAAATCGAAAAAATGGAAACTGAATTTTCAAGCTTCCAAAGCGAGCTTTCTAAATTAGGGGAAAAGAAGGGACTTGACATTCGCGTAATGCACGAGGATATCTTCAATTCAATGCACCGTATCTAATTTAGGAAATGCAGGTAAGAGGTAAAAAATGGTTAATATAAATGATATACTTGAAACGGTCAATATGATTAAGCAGGAGAATCTTGATATCCGTACAATCACTATGGGTATTTCGCTTTTTGACTGCATCAGCGATGACCAAAAAAGACTGGAAGCAAAAATATATGATAAAATCACCAAGAATGCAGAGAATTTGGTGTCAACTGCTAATAAACTTGAGGCTAAATATGGCATTCCGATTATAAACAAAAGAGTTTCAGTAACCCCTATCTCTTTAGTTGGTGCTTGCTGTGATAAGGACGGATATGTTCGTTTAGCGCAGGTGCTTGAAAGAGCAGCAAATGAGGTTGGTATCAACTTTATTGGCGGTTATAGTGCGCTTGTCCAAAAGGGAATGACAAAGGGCGCAGCAAACCTAATTGACTCAATTCCCGAGGCGCTTGCTGCTACCTCAAAGGTATGCTCTAGCATTAATGTTGCGAGCACCAAGGCAGGTATCAATATGGACGCGGTTGCTCGTATGGGCGAGATTATGAAGGAAACTGCATATCTTACAAGAGATAATGATTCGATCGGCTGTGCAAAGCTAGTTGTTTTTTCTAACATTCCGGAGGATAACCCATTTATGGCTGGCGCAATTCATGGTATGGGCGAGTCAGACACTGTAATTAATGTTGGCGTTTCTGGCCCTGGCGTTGTTGCATCGGCTATAAAGAGAGAAGGCTTCTGCGATTTTTCACAGCTTGCTGATGTTATCAAAAAGACTGCATTTAAAATTACAAGAGTTGGTCAGCTAATTGCTTATGAGGCATCTAAAATGCTAAATACACCATATGGTATAATCGACCTATCCCTTGCTCCAACACCGGCAGTTGGTGACTCCGTTGCTAGAATTTTGGAGAATATGGGACTTGAAAGATGTGGTACTCATGGCACGACCGCTGCACTTGCTATGCTTAACGATGCAGTTAAGAAGGGCGGAGTAATGGCGTCATCCCATGTTGGTGGCTTAAGTGGAGCATTTATTCCGGTTTCCGAGGATGCAGGAATGATTGAGGCGGCAGAAATGGGAGCACTCAGCATCGAAAAGCTAGAAGCAATGACCGCGGTTTGCTCTGTTGGTCTTGATATGATTGCAGTGCCAGGTGACACAAGTGCGTCAACGCTTTCCGGAATTATTGCTGATGAAATTGCAATCGGCGTGATTAATAATAAAACTACCGCGGTAAGACTTATCCCTGTATATGGTAAGGGAGTAGGCGAGAGCGTTGAGTTTGGTGGACTTCTAGGCCACGCACCTATAATGAAGTTGAGCGACTATTCAAGCGAGGAATTTATAAAAAGAGGTGGCAGAATTCCTGCTCCTATCCATAGCTTGAGAAACTGATTTTTTAAAAAAGTCCAACCCTGTGTCTGAAATTAAGCTTTCACAGGCGTTGTTTAATACGCATATGTGCTAAAGGAGATACAATGAAAAAGCTAGATACAATTTGTGTACAAGGCGGCTACAAGCCAAAGAGTGGCGAGCCAAGAGTAGTGCCGATAGTGCAAAGTACAACATATTACTATGAAAAGGCTAGCGAAATGGCTGACCTTTTCGACTTGAAGGCAGAGGGCTATTTCTATACTCGCTTGGCTAATCCAACAGTTGATGCGTTTGAGAAAAAGCTTGCAGAGCTTGAAGGCGGCGTTTTGGGAATTGCCGCAGCTTCTGGCATGAGCGCAACCTTGCTCGCTGTTTTAAATGTTGCCGGTGCAGGCGACAATATTGTTGCTTCTCGCTCGATTTATGGTGGAAGCTACAATCTTTTCTCTGTCACCTTGCCAAAGTATGGTATTGAATGTAGATTCTTTGACCCAGATGACTCCGAGGAGGAGATTGATAAGCTGGTAGACGAGAAAACAAAGATTATTTTCGCTGAAACTGTAGCTAATCCAACTATTGTTGTTCTTGATTTTGATAAGCTATCGAAAATCGCAAAAAAACACAAGGTTTTGTTTATGGTTGACAACACCTTGGTTACTCCTGTTTTGTGCCGTCCACTTGATTTTGGCGCAAATATTGTAATTTACTCATCATCAAAATACCTTGATGGTCACGCAGTTGCACTTGGCGGATGTATTATTGATGGTGGTAACTTTGATTTTAATTCAACCAATAGATATGAGGAGTTTTTAAAGCCGGATGACAGCTATCACGGTCTTGTTTATGCTTCTCTTGGTAAAACTGCATTTGGAGTTAAATGCAGAGCACAAATGATGCGCGACCTTGGAGCTATTATGAGCCCGGAAAATGCGTTCCTAACAAATCTAGGTATGGAAACACTTGCGCTTCGTATGGAAAGACATTGTGAAAATGCAAAAAAGGTCGCAGAGTTTTTAGCCAACCATCCAAAGGTAGAATGGATTTTACATCCATCACTTAAGGATAACAAATATCACGAGCTATCAAAGAAATATTTGCCAAACGGTCAAGGCGGTATGATGAGCTTTGGAGTTAAGGGTGGCAGTGAAAAGGCTTCTGAATTTATGGAAGCACTTGAAATGATTGCAATTGTTACTCACGTAGCAGATTCTAGAAGCTGCGTTCTTCACCCAGCCTCTACAACCCACCGTCAGCTTTCAAGCGAGGACCTTGAGGCTATTGGCATTAAGGATAATCTAATTCGTCTATCTGTAGGTATTGAAAATGCAGAGGATATCATTGACGACATAAAGCAGGCACTAGATAGAATTTAATCGTGATTATCGACACAGGGTGTATAATTTTCACTCAAAGATAACAATTAAGGAGAACGAAATGCCTATTATAATACCAAAGGACATTCCAGCGTATTCAACCTTACTTGGCGAGAATATTTTCGTAATGAACGACGAAAGAGCAACCACACAGGACATAAGACCTATAGAGATTGCTATTCTTAATTTGATGCCAACAAAGATTGAAACCGAAACGCAGCTAATAAGACTTTTGTCAAACTCTCCACTTCAAATTAAGGTTACACTTATAGGAACAGAGAGCTATGTTGGAACGCATACTTCACTTGGTCACCTTCAAAGATTTTACAAAACCTTCTCCGAGGTTAAGGATTCACGCTTTGACGGAATGATAATCACAGGCGCACCGGTTGAAATGATGGAGTTTTCAGAGGTTAAGTATTGGAAGGAGCTTACCGAGATACTTGATTTCGCCAACACAAATGTTCAAAGCACCATATTTATTTGTTGGGGCGCGCAGGCAGCTCTTCACTATTACTATGGTCTTAATAAAACCGTCCTTGAAAAAAAGCTGTTTGGAGTGTTCAAGCACAAAAAATTTGTTAATTTTGACCCACTATTAAAGGGCACAGATGAGGAATTTTATATGCCTCACTCTCGCCATACAACTGTTGATATTGAGGATATTAAAAAAGTAGATGACCTACTGATCTTGGCAGGCTCTGACAAAATAGGTGCATCAGTTATTCGCTCGAAGAACGGCAAAAGAATTTTCTTAATGGGTCATATGGAATACGACAAGGATACTCTTAAAAACGAGTATTATAGAGATCTAAACAAAGGGCTTCCAATCGATCCTCCGGAAAATTACTTCAAGGACGAGGAAAAAACAAAGGTTGTTCCAAACTGGTATTCAGTTGCCAACTTGATTTATTCAAACTGGTTAAACTACTATGTATATCAGGTGACACCTTATGATTGGCAAACTAAAAAATAACTAAAAAATAACTAAAAAAGACTGTTGGTTTTCAACAGTCTTTTTCGATTTTTCTCGACCCAGTGTCGATATTTAGATGTTTTGGTTAAATTATTTCTCTCCGTGCAGGAAATAATAATCAAGCTCGTTTGCGAGCACGCTATCAAAGGAGAACTCCTCGAGCTTATTAGAAACCTTTATGGTTAGTGCGCTCGCTTTTTCGTGCTCCATTAAAGTTGTGTAATAAATATAGTTTGCAGTGGCAGCTTCGAGCTCTCCACTTGGGAAGAAGTCATTATTTTCAGTTCTTTCATATGGCTTTGGGTCAAGGGCGAGTCTTTTTACAAACACAGTACCATATTCGAAGTAATCACCGGGCTTTATTTCTGTTTCACCATTTTCCCCTGAAATTGAACCGCTTCCTGAAAAATATCTTTTTGCAGTAACAGCCTTTACCTCGCCTACCTTGCTCTGATATGCGGCGGCTAATACATTTGAATTTAGCAATTGCTCATCAGTAGGATTTGAGGTTTCATAGCAACCGTTTGGATAGAACTTGTCGTCTGAATACTTCTCCCAAAGCTCGTCATACGAAAGGTTTAAGTCGTCCTTTAATAAAACGTAGCTGTAATTTTTGTTTTCGTTTATTAGAAGCTCCTTTAATTCAACTACTAAAAGCTCTTGGCTTTCCCTTTCCTCGTCGGTTAGATAAATTAGAGTTTCATTTCCGTTTGAATCGGTATGAATTCTATACAAGGTGTTAATTATAATCGTTTTATAACGTAAATAATTGTCTTGATAATATGATTCTATTTGCTCGTCTGTTATTTTTTCGTTATTGCCACCCAAAATATATTGACGAACCTTGTTTTCCTTGTATTGCTTTAAATAGATGGAACGCAGAGCTTTGTCATCAAAGCCATACTTTTTTGCACGAGCGTTAAAGGTTTTTATCGAATAGTCGCCATAATAGGAAACAACAGCGGCGGCAGTGGAGTCAATAGAGACTAGCTCCTCGTCGGTTAACTCCAAACCGTATTCGTCAAATAGAAGCTGCGCATAGAGAAGTGTAAGAACACTCTGCTCGAAGCCTGTGCGATATGAGTATTCAATATAATCACCAAGTGTAACACCACTTTGAAGCTCAAGAGATAAATCATCGTCGGTAAGCTCGGGGTCTATAGAAACCATAATCTGCTTTTTAAACATCCCCGCAAGATAATTATATTCCTTTTCGGTTATAGAGTAATCGCCAAGCTTGTACATATCATCACTACCACATGCCGAAAAAACAGGTAAGATAAGTAAAATTAAAAGCAAAAGGCAAAGAGCTTTTGAAACTACTTTTTTCAAGTTCATTCTCCTTTGAAATTTAGTGTTTTTATAATTATAGCATATAAATGTTAAGAATTTTATGGGTTTTCGCTTTTTTCTATATAAAATTTTAAAAGCTGAATTGTTTTTTCATAAATTTGCGACCCTGTGTCGCATTTTACGCAAAAATAAGGAACCTTTCCAACACCTATAACACTGATGTGGGCTCTGTCAAAATTAGAAATTTCAACAAAAAGCGGTAAATTCATAAGCTCTGGGTAAAGCCTGATTTCACCTCTTAATTCCTCTACCTTTTTAATCTTACATTTTTGCGCATATGCCTTTATGAGAGAAATATAAACAAGGGTGTCTGCCTCTGTTGGAACCTTTCCAAAGCGGTCCTTTAATTCGTTTAGAATATCAGCCCTGTCCTCCTCGTTTTCAATATGCGCTATCTTTTTGTATAGCTCAATACGTTGAGTCGAGGACGGGATATATTTTTCAGGAATGAACGCATCACGGCAGGTGCTAATTTTTGTTTCGTAAGCTTCCTTCGGGGCTATTCCCTTTTCCTCAAGAACTGCTTCGTTCAGTAGCTTGATGTATAAATCGTAGCCGACTGCGTCAAGATGTCCGTGCTGGGCGCTACCCAAAAGATTGCCTGCTCCTCTGATTTCTAGGTCGCGCATGGCAATTTTAAAGCCTGCACCAAATTCTGCAAAATCGCGAATCGCATTGAGCCTTTTTGAAGCTATCTCGGATATTTCTTTTCCACGTCGATAGGTGAAAAACGCATATGCTCGACGGTGGCTTCTGCCAACTCTGCCTCTGATTTGGTGTAGCTGGGCAAGTCCCATTTTGTCGGCGTTTTCAATGATTAATGTATTCGCATTAGGAATGTCAATTCCTGTTTCTATAATTGTTGTACAAATTAAAATATCAATGTCACCCTTGACCAGGCTGTGCCAAATTTCTTCAAGCTCCTCGCGCTCCATTTGACCATGACCAACTGCCACAGTCGCATTCGGGAATTCCTTTTGAAGCTCCACGGCGGTGTGATAAATCTTTTTTATATCATTGTTGAGATAAAAAACCTGTCCACCACGATGTAGCTCGCGCTTTATAGCATCAAAAATTATCTTTTTGTCGTGCTCCAAAACATAGGAAACAACGCCGACACGACCTTCGGGCGCTTCATCAAGCACAGAAAGGTCACGTATGCCACCGATTGCCATGCTCAAGGTTCTTGGAATAGGTGTAGCCGAGAGAGTGAGAACATCAACATCAGGCCAAGCCTGCTTGATTTTTTCCTTTTGACCGACGCCAAAGCGTTGCTCCTCGTCTATAATTAAAAGACCCAAGTCCTTAAATTCAATGCTTTTAGAAAGTAGCTTGTGAGTGCCGATTATAATATCAAGGTCGCCTCGACGGAGTGATCGCAGGGTAGCGTTTTGCTCCTTTGTGGTTCTAAATCTTGAAATCATACCGACATTTACACCCGTTCCTGCAAAGCGAGAGAGCGCGGTTTGATAGTGCTGCATTGCCAAAATTGTAGTAGGTACTAAAATAGCAACCTGCTTGTTGTTTGCAACTGCCTTCATGGCTGCACGGAAGGCAACCTCGGTTTTTCCATATCCAACGTCACCGCAAAGAACTCTATCCATAGGATAAGGCTTTTGCATATCGCCTAAAATATCGTTGATTGCAACCTTTTGTGCATCTGTTTCCTCGTATTCAAAGGATGAGGCAAATTCCTCCTCCATAAGTGAGTCCTCGGCAAAGGCGAAGCCGTCAATCCTTTGACGTCTTGCGTATAAATCAATCAGCTCCTTCGCCATATCTTGAGCCGCCTTTTTTGCGCGTTGAGTAGACTTTTTCCACTCTGCACCATTCATTTTTGATAGCTTAACATCGCCGTCAAGCGAGCCGGCACCAATGTATTTTGCTACCATATCGAGCTGGTCGACAGGTAAAAATAGCTTATCTGTTCCTGCATATTGAATAGCGATATAGTCCTTGTAAGTGCCCATTACACATAGGTTTTGAATTCCTAAATAACGACCAATACCGTAGCTTATGTGAACAACAAGGTCGCCAACATTAAGGTCGGCGTGAGAAAGAATTTTTTCTCCTGCGTTTTTAGCAAAGGGCTTATTCTTAAATGATTTTTTCTTTTCTCTTGCTTCCTTTGAGGATAATACGATAATTGCGAGCTTAACCTCGGGAATTTCAAAGCCTGAAGGAAACGCACCGGTGGTGACGGAAATAACTCCACGTTCAATCGCGCCCTCATCCGTGTCACTCTTTAAATAGGTTGCAGGGATTTCTGTTTCGTTTAGAATTTTAACAGCCCTTTTTGCCTCTTGTGGCGACTGACAAACAAGAACAGATTTATAATTGTTATCAGAGAAATATTTTAGCTCGTCAAAAATCATATTAAGGGAATGATTTGCAAAGGACGTGCCCTTGGTGTTGAAGTGATAAATTCCACCAAGGGAGGAAAACGAGCTCATAATATATGTGTCAACATTTACGGTCTGTATTCTCTTTGTAAATTGGTCAATTAGCGACACAGGTGCGCTAAATTCTGTATATTTTGTAGGAACTAAATTATCACCAATTAAAGCTGTGACAATTTCATTTTCCTCTTTTTTTGATTCACTTGCCTTGCTTGAAACGCTATTAGTGTCACAAATTATGATGGTGG
Organism: Clostridia bacterium; assembly: GCA_017472695.1. GTDB lineage: Bacteria > Bacillota > Clostridia > Oscillospirales > CAG-272 > RGIG2000. The sequence goes on from JAFUOQ010000031.1 coordinate 17,151, forward strand.
AACCATCATCAAAATAACTAAGAAGACATTCCTTTTCCGGATAAATAAGAGAGATATATTTATCAAAGAATGGGTGAGATGAGCCACCGGATTTTATAGTCGCTAGCTCCCTTTTTAGTTGGTTTTCTGCCTCCTCACTTGCAGCATAGGAAATAAGCTCCTCAATTTCTGCGCTGATTTTGTCAAGCTGCTCACTTGTCGCTACTATTTCTCTTGAAGGCGTAATTTTAAAGGATGAAACCTTGTCGCTTGCTCTTTGAGTTAGAGGGTCAAAGGTGGCAATGCGCTCAATTTCGTCGCCAAAAAGCTCTATTCTTATCGGCTTTTGCTCTGTATATACCTTTTTGCCTATTGTGTACTCACATTTCGTTGGAAAAATATCAATAATATCTCCGCGAATTGAGTATTGTCCTGCGCCTTCGACAAGCTCACAAGAGGTGTAGCCCATTTCGAAAAGCTTCCTTGAAAAAAGGGAAACATCGAGGGATGTGTCTAAATTAACGTTAATGCAACCACTTTCAAGCCTTGATTTTGGCATGGTGTATTGTAGAAGTGCATCGGGGGTTGTAAAGACAACGTCACACGAGCCGAAAAGAACCCCAGAAAGCACCTTTAGCCTCTCATGCTCAAGGTCGTGAGAGGCTGTTAAATTATAAAAATTAAAATCTCTTATTGGGTAAAACTCGCTTTTAACACCGCATTTTTTAAAAAATTCGTTTAGCTTGTTTGCCCGTCTTTCCTCGCCCACAAGAACCAGGATTGTCTTTTTGTATTCACTTCTTAAATCCGTAAGCAAGGAATATAAAAGCGAATACATAGCGCCATCTGAAACACCATCAACAAGGAGTGGTAAGGGGGTCTTTTCACCCTTTAATTCCTTCAACCTTGAGAAAAGCGCGCTATATTGAGGCGCTTCCTTAATTGAACTCACTAAAAATTCGTTATACATATTACCTACTTTGAAATACCATTAAAATCGCACATTGCCTTTTCTGTTTCACCTGTTAGCATCAAATTGAGAATATCCGGGACACATTCAAGCACGGAGAAAAAGTGAGGCTCTTCCTCCTTTGGGAGCCTTGCCAGCACCCAGTCGGCTATATCATATTCCGGATGTGGCTTTTGTCCAACTCCTAGCTTTATGCGAGGAAATTTATCGGAATTCAGACACTCTATGACACTTTTTAGCCCATTGTGTCCACCAGCACTACCATTTTTTCTTATACGGAGCTTGCCAACATTAAATGATGCATCATCGGAAATTACTATTATGTTTTCTGGCGAGATTTTATAAAAATCTGATGCCTCCTTAATAGCCTCACCCGATGCGTTCATAAAGGTTTGTGGCTTTAAAACTAGCGCGCGTACACCATTTATTGTAGCCTCGCCACAAAGGGATTTAAACCTTACCCTGTCGCACTTAAATCCGATTTTTTGGCAAAGATAATCAACTGCCAAAAAGCCTGCGTTATGTCTTGTAAAGGTGTATTTTTCCCCAGGGTTGCCAAGCCCAACGATAATGTGAGTGATTGGCACAGAGGGCTCTTTTCTTTCAATTTTTTTAAAAAGGTCAAAAATGCTTGACATATTGCTCCTTTCCTTTGGATAAAAAGCTTTCCAAAGCACGATAGCCCGACAAAGCGGGCGTGAAATATTTTATTAAAGTATACCACAAATAAGTTTCATATGCAACAATAAAATAATAATAAATATAAAATACTTTACAAAATAACAAAATTCTGTTATAATATATTATATTTGATATTTTGAGGAAACTCTTTTAAGGAGGGATTCTTATGAAAAATAAAAAAGCAACCCTATTAAAGGTATTGTTTGGTATAATTTTGCCAATAATTTCTCTTGCCGTTATGGGTACGGGATATGTTCTTGTCTGGAAAATGCCTGATGCCTTTATTCCTATAACTGTGGCGTGCGTATGCCTTTATACCGCATTCTATATAATTTTTGCGGTTTTGTTGGTTTCCTTGGGAAAATCAAAAATTGAGGAATTTGCAAAGAAAAAGCCACTTTTAAACGCAACCATGTACGATAAAATTAATTATGCACAAGAGCCTGCGTTTGTATGTGACTCTGACCACAAAATCATTTGGGCTAACCGTTTTGCCTCAACCTCTTTGTCTGCTAAAAGGATCCTTGGTGCTAGCATAAATTCTATTTTTCCATATGAGTTTTTGGACGAAACAACCTTGAAGCGTCAAAAGGAAATCAGGGTTGAGCTTGATGGAGAGGTTTACTTGGTTGAGGAAACTCAAATAGTTGCATCAAAGGAAATTTACTATCTATTGTATCTACGCAACAAAACAAAGCAAGCACGTCTTGAACAGCTAGAGCGCGACAAGGAAAAGATTGTTGCATATGTTGTTGTTGACAACCTCGAGGCACTTTTACAGTTCGAGCAGGAAAAATATCGTGAAACTGCGGCAAAGGTTGAAAAAATTATTCGCTCATGGGCGGAAAGCGTAAATGGTATCCTAAAGGAATATGAAAAGGATAAATATATTTTCATTTTCAACATGGAGGATCTTGAAAAGTTCATCGCTGACGAGTTTTCTATTCTTACAAAGGTGAGAGATATCCGTTTGGGCAGTGGTAGTATCCCTGTTACACTATCTATTGGTGTTGCCAAAAAGGCAGGCGCTACCTTGACAGAAAAGGAAAAGCTTGCTCACGTTGCTCTCGATATGGCGCTCCAACGTGGTGGCGACCAAGCGGTTGTTAAGCTTGAGGAGGAGGTTCAATTCTTCGGCGGCAGAACAAACGCAGTTCAAAAGAGAACCAAGGTGCGTGCGCGTGTTGTTGCTAGTGAGCTTGCAAGCCGTATGGCAAAAGCATCAAATGTTATTGTTATGGGTCATGCGTTTCCGGACTATGATGCAATCGGCGCGTCCATTGGTATTGCGCGCCTAGCAAAATTCTGTGGCGCAAAGGTGAATATTGTTACTGATTTCAAGGATATAAATGCGAAAAAGGTTATAAAGCTCTTTGACGATATTGACGAATACAGAAATGTTTTTGTTGATTCATCCAAGGGGTTGGATCTTGTGCACGCTGATACACTTTTGGTAGTGGTTGACGTAAACAATGTCAATATGTTTGAATCCAAGGATTTGGCAAAAATGGTGGATAACATTATTATAATTGACCACCACCGTCAAACTGCGGAATTCCAAAAGGAGCCTATAATTTCATATATTGAAACCTCGGCATCCTCGGCGAGTGAAATTGTTACTGAAATTTTGGAGCAATCACTTCCTATGCAAACACTTCTTTTACAAGAGGCAAATGCACTTTATGCAGGTATTTTGTTAGATACTAAAAACTTCCAAAAGGGCGCGGGTACAAAAACCCACGCGGCGGCTATATATCTAAAGGATAACGGCGCATCCTACGAAACAGTACAGGACCTTTTCAAATCAAATATTGTTGAGTACAAAAAGGAAGCCTCCTTTGGCGAAAAGATTGAGATTTATCGTAACTGTATGGCAATTGCGCTCAATCCACATGGTAAGGACATTACAGATAAAATTCTTGCGGCAAAGGTTGCAGATAATTTATTAGGACTTGAGGATGTCTCTGCATCCTTCGTTCTTGTTCAAATTGATAATGTTGTTCATATTTCCGCGCGTTCAAACGGAACTATTAACGTACAGCTTATATTAGAAAAGCTCAATGGCGGTGGTAGATACGACGCAGCAGGCGCACAGGTTAAAGGCTCTAGCGTTGCAGATACTCTCTTTACCTTGAAGGCTGCTATTGATGCTCACATCAATCCGGAGGGTTAATTATGAAGGTAGTATTATTACAGGATGTAAAGGCACAAGGTAAGAAAAACGATATTGTCGAGGTTTCCGAGGGCTATGCAAGAAACTTCTTGTTCCCAAAGAAGCTCGCTATCCCTGCCGATGCCAAGGCAATAAATGATATAAAGAACAAAAAAAGCTCCGAGGCTCACAAGATTGAGCTTGAAAGAGCAGCGGCAAAGGAAACAGCCGAAAAGCTTAATAACACAACCGTTACAATCGTTGCCGAGGGTGGACAAGACGGCAGATTTTACGGTGCAGTTACCTCAAAGGATATAGCCGAGGCATTAAAGACCCAAGCAGGTGTTGATGTTGACAAGAGAAAAATAGTGCTCGATTCACCAATTAAAGCATTTGGTTCTTACAAAATAGACGTAAAGCTTTATCAAGAAATTAGCGGTAAGGTTACTGTTTCGGTTAAGGAGAAATAAATGGACGTTTTACAAAGAAAGCTTCCGTATTCTGTTGATGCAGAGCAATGCGTTCTCGCCTCTATTCTTATCGACCCCGAATGCTTTGACGATATCGCCCAAATCTTAAAGGTGGATGACTTTTATCTTGAGGCACATAGGGAAATTTACAGCATAATGCTGGACTTTAAATACCATAATAAGCCAATGGACGTTGTTACTCTTGTTAACGCCCTAGTTTCAAACGGGGTTTACGAGGAGGAGTCGGCGGCGCGCTCATACATTAAGCTCGTTGTTGACGTTGTTCCTACAAGCGCAAATGCAAAGGATTATGCAAAAATTGTATTTGACAAGAGTGTTTTAAGACGTCTGATTGAGGCGGCTGATTTTATTCAAAAATCTGCATATTCAGAGGGCGATAAGGTTGAAAACATTGTTGACGCGGCAGAGCAGAGGATTTTTGAAATAGCTCAAAACAACGAAAAAAGAGATTTTGTTCATATCAAGGATGTTATTGTTCAAACCTACAATCGCTTGAGCGAGCTACAAAAGGAAGGCGCAGAGGAAACATTAGGCCTAAAGACGGATTACTCCGACCTTGATAAGGTTGTTGTTGGATTTGGCAAGGGTGACCTTATTATCGTCGGTGCTCGTCCTGGTGTTGGTAAGACCTCATTTTGCTTGAACCTTGGTACAAATATTGCTAAAAAATCAAAGAAGGCAGTTTGCATTTTCTCGCTTGAGATGTCAAGCGAGCAGCTCGTTTCAAGAATTATCGCATCTGAGGCACTGGTTGACTCGCACAAGCTCCGCACAGGCAAGCTTGAACCACGCGATTGGGATAATATAGCTAACGCATCATCTATCCTTTCGGAAACCGATATCTACATAGACGATACAACTAATATTTCAATAACTGCAATGAAGGCAAAGCTCCGTAGAGTTAAGAACCTCGGCCTCGTTGTTGTTGACTACCTACAGCTTATGGAGTCGGAAAAGGGACGCAAGGACGGCTCGCGCGTTAATGAAATTGCCGAAATCTCAAGAGGACTTAAAATTCTTGCAAAGGAGCTAAATGTTCCTGTTATTACCTGTTCACAGCTCTCTCGTGGAACTGAAAAGGAAAAGGAGAGAAAGCCAATGCTTTCCGACCTTCGTGACTCTGGTTCTATCGAGCAGGATGCCGATATGGTAATATTCTTGTCGCGTGACTATTACGGCAATGACCCAGACAAGGCTAATATGGTTGACGTTATCGTTGCCAAAAACCGTCACGGTGGACTCGGCACAGTTCAAATGAGCTGGCTTGGTCAATTTACAAAGTTTTCATCCTTGGAAACTAATATGAGTGAGGAATAAAATGAGTAAGGAAAGATATATTGATAGATTTTTTGACGATGACAACACCGACAAAATCTATTTAAATGATAATGACGGCAAGGAGATAGAGTTTGAGCAGGTTGCGACAATAGATTATGATGCAAACTACTATGCTATCCTTTGCCCACTCTCTAAAATAGAGGGTGTCGAGGAGGGCGAGGTTATGGTTTTCCTAATCGACGAGGAAAATGATAAGCTTGTTTATGTTGAGGACGAGGATACAGCCATTGCTGTAATCGAGGTTTGTGCCTCCGCTATGGAAGAAGAGGACGAGGAATAATTGAGGATTAGCCTTCCAAAATTTGGAAGGCTAAATTTAAGAAAATAACAAAAAATGGGACCCAGTGTCGCATTTTATGAAATTTTTGAAGGGGAGCATATGGAAAACAGGTTTTTGCCTATAACAAAAAACGAATGCCTTTCACTCGGCTGGGACGAGGTTGATTTTGTATATGTAAGTGGTGATGCATACGTTGATCACCCCTCCTTTGGCACGGCTATAATCACTAGAGTTTTGGAAAATGCAGGCTTTAGAGTTGCGGTTTTAGCACAGCCTGATTATAAATCTTGTGAAGAGTTTAAAAGGTTTGGCAAGCCAAGGCTTGGCTTTTTGGTTAGCGCGGGTAATATTGATTCAATGGTTGCACATTACACTGCATCAAAGAAGAAGCGCTCATATGACTACTATTCAGCTGGTGGAAAAATGGGCAAGCGCCCTGACCGTGCTGTTATAGTATATTGCAATAGAATTAGAGAAGCGTATGGAGATGTGCCAATTATAATTGGTGGACTTGAAGCATCGCTTCGTCGCTTTGCTCACTATGATTATTGGGATAATAAGATTAGGCGCTCAATTTTGGTTGACTCGCGCGCTGACATTTTAACCTATGGAATGGGCGAGAGCATTATATTGCGTCTGGCTACATTGCTTGACCGTGGTGTTCCAATAAAGAAAATAAGAGCAGAGCGCGGTTGTGTATATCTATGCAAGCCCGAGGACGAGGTTCATTTTCCAATAGGCGCAGAATTTGATTTTAATAAAATCAAAGAGGATAAAAAAGAATACGCGCGTGCCTTTGGTATACAGTATAAAAACCAAGATGCAATAAACGGCAAGGCAATAGTTGAATACTACGATAACAAAAAGCTAGTACAAAACCCACCGGCTTACCCTCTTGAAAGAGAGGAGCTTGACAAGGTTTATGCTTTACCTTACGCCAGAACCTATCATCCGGTTTATGAAAAGGATGGTGGCGTTCCTGCTATTTCAGAGGTTAAATTTTCTATAACCCATAATCGCGGATGCTTTGGAGGCTGCAACTTCTGTGCTCTTGCATTTCACCAAGGTAGAAGTGTGCGCTCACGCAGTATAGAAAGCGTTGTTCGTGAGGCGAAATTGATAACCGAAATGAAGGATTTTAAGGGTTACATACACGATGTTGGTGGGCCTACTGCAAACTTTAGATATCCTGCCTGTAAAAAACAGCTAAAGGATGGAGTTTGTAGCACAAGAAAGTGTTTAGCCCCGACCCCGTGTCCAAATTTAGAGGTTGACCATACAGAATATATTGAGCTTTTAAAGCAGATTGAAGCACTACCAAAAGTGAAAAAGGTATTCATTCGCTCTGGTATTCGCTTTGACTATATGATTTATGATAAGAGCGATGCATTCTTTAGAAAGCTGGTGCGCGACCATGTAAGCGGACAGCTAAAGGTAGCCCCCGAGCATTGCTCGTCTAATGTCCTTAAATATATGGGCAAGCCCGATGTCAAGGTATATGACAAATTTAGAGAAAAATACTTCGCATTATGCAAGGAATATGGGCTTGAGCAATATCTAGTTCCATATCTTATGTCATCCCACCCAGGTAGCACAATGTGTGATGCGGTTGAGCTTTCTCTATATCTAAAGGATTTGGGCTTGAACCCAGAGCAGGTGCAGGATTTCTATCCAACACCGGGAACGGCATCTACTGTAATGTATTATACAGGAATAAACCCACTTGATGGCAAGCCGGTTTATGCGCCTGATGATTACAGAGAAAAGCTTATGCAACGCGCACTTTTGCAATACAAGCGCCCGGAAAACAGAAATTTGGTTCGCGAGGCGTTGGCTCTTGCTGGCAGAGAGGACCTAATCGGCTTCGACTCGCACTGCCTTGTAAAGCCCGATATGCGCTCAAATACACCTATGGCAAGGACACAGCCAAAGGGAGAAAAAAACAGTGCCAAGGGCGAGAAAAAAGGCGTAAAAACCACTAAAAATTCAAAAAATAATGGCAAAAATGCAATAAAAAAACAAATAAATTCGCAAAAGCAAAAGAAAGTGTCAAAAAACATAAAAACGGCTAAAAACAGACACTCCATCGGCAAAAATGCAAGAAGTGGAGCTAAAAAATAATCATAAAAAATGCCGAAAATTTCGTTTGATAAAACAAAAAACTACATTTGCCGAAAAAAATACTTGACAAATCTTTAACTCATGTGTATAATATAACTTGTCTTAAAATCAATCGAGATAACAATTTTCAGATTGCGTATGAAAATAATTCTTCCAATTTGAAATAAGGAGGTGCTAACATGTTAAGAACTTACCAACCAAAGAAACGCCAAAGAAAAAAAGAGCACGGCTTCAGAAAGAGAATGAGAACAGCTGATGGCAGAAAAGTTTTGAAAAGAAGACGCGCTAAGGGCAGAGCAAGACTTACTTATTAATTAATTGCGCATGCTTTAGATTCGGGACTGCATCTATGGTGCCAGTCCCGATTTTTCATTATCCTGATAATTTTGATAATTTATTGTCAAATAGGGCTCAAGCGACAGGGCTTAATTGTCGCAATAATCGTGATGGAAAAAAGTGCAGGGGCTAGCCTGCAAGGCAAAAATTTGCCAAAACGGAGGAAGCGGTTATGAAGCATATTGCAATCGGTGAAAATCACTTATACTCGAAGACTTACGCAAAGGGACAGAAATTTGTGGGTAAAAACGTAATAGTTTACGTATTGCGCGACTTAAAGGCGAAAAAACTAATGATGTCAAATCCACAAAAGGAATTTGTTAATCGTGTTGGACTTACCGTGTCCAAAAAGATTGGTAAGGCACACATAAGAAATCGTGTTAAAAGAATCTTGCGCGAGGGATTAAGACAAACAGAAAACAACTATGACGTAAAAAAAGGACACCTTATAGTCCTAGTCGCAAGACCAAGAGCGGTTCTTGCAAAAAGTGGTAATATATCACAAGATATAGAAAGAGCATTTAAGGCTCTTAATATGATTAACTTATGAAAAAAATTTTAATCTTTTTCTTAAAAGGCTATAAAAAAATAATTTCACCAATTTTGCCACCATGCTGTCGATTTACGCCGACCTGCTCGGAGTATGCAATGGAGGCAATTGGGAGATTCGGTGCAATAAGAGGCTCGCTCCTAGGCGCATATAGATTGCTTCGTTGTAATCCGTTTTGTCGCGGAGGCTACGACCCTGTGCCCGAAAAATTTACCTTTAAAAGACAAAAATAACAGAGGAGAAAAACAAAATTATGGATTTAGCATATCCCTTTGGCTTAGTGCTGAAATTTTGTCATTTTTTGACTAACAACTATGTTTTTGCTATCCTATTGTTCGCCCTCGCTATGCAGCTTTTGCTATGCCCATTTGGTATAATTCAGCAAAAGAATATGGTAAAGCAAGCGAAGATGCGCCCAATGGAATACATCATTCGTAAAAAGTATGCAGGCAGAAACGACCGTGCAACTCAACAAAAAATGCAAAACGAGATAATGGAGCTTTATCAAAGAGAAGGCTACAGCCCACTAAAGGGCTGTTTACCTATGCTTTTACAGCTCATAATTATCTTCCCAATATACAACGCAGTTGTTAATCCACTTCGTTATATCACAGGCCTTCCAAAAGGCGTTTGCGAAACCTTGGTTACTTGCTTTAAGAACTTCAAGGATGCAAACGGCGATGCGGTTTATGATGTTCCAAATTCCGCAAGTCAGGTTTGGCTTTCACACAACCTTCCCAAAATGGACCGCGAAACTATTGATGCTGTTGTTTCAGCAATTCCTGGCTCAAAAGAGGGAGAGTTTATTGTATCAGAGGCAGAAGCCGGTGACGCTATATTTGCGCTATTTGGCAACGAGGGTGGACAATCCTTCCTTGATGGCTTGAATTTTGCAAATATTCCGGAGGCGTTTGCAGAAGCACCATTTGCGGCATTTGCATCATTTGCTGCTCTTTGGGGCTTGCTACTAATTCCAGTTGTCAACCTTGCACTCACATACCTTTCACAATTTGTTTCAAAGAAGCTTTCTTATCAAGATCCAAACGCAAACCAACAGGGTGGCGGTATGATGGGCTCAATGAAGATTATGATGCTTGCAATGCCACTCATGACCTTCTTCTTCACCTTCACATTCCCTGCTGCTATCGGTATTTACTGGATATTCAGAACACTTCTTTCTATGCTACAGCAATTCATTCTTTCAAGAATTTTCAAATATCCGAAGTATACAGACGAGGACTTGAAGCGCATTGAGAAGGAAATGAAGGAGACAAAGCATACAGCTACTCCTAAAAAACGTAGCTTGTTCCAAATGGCAACACAACAGCAGCTAGAGGAAAAGGGCATACGCTCACTACATCATATAGATGACGACGAATAATAATAAATAAGGAAACAATAATGAGAAGCGAATTTACACTACAAGCTAAAACAGTAGAAGAAGCATATGCGAAAGCAAATGATATATATTCTTCATTGGGTGAAATTTCTATCGAGGTTATAAATCCTGGTAAAAAGGGCTTCTTGGGACTCGGTAGAGTTCTTGCCGAAATCAAGGTTATTGTTGACGACGGCAAGCCGGAAATAAAGCCTAAAAATCAGACACAGGGTAAGCCAAAAGCAGAAGAAAAGCCCCAAAACAAAGCTCCAAAGGAGCAACCAAAGCAACCAAAGCAAGAAAAGCAAGAAAAAGCTCAACCAAAGCCACAACAAAAGGTGCAAAAGCCACAAGCTGAAAAAACACCAAAGGCAGAGGAAAAAATTGCAACTATGCAAGAAAAAGAGGAAAGCATTAACGTAACAGTTGAGGAAAAGACCTTAGCTGTTGATTTCCTAAAGAGCTTCATTAAGGACATTGGCTTTAACTGCGAGGTTAAAGCAGATATGACAGTTAATGAAAAGGGCTTTGTTTCCCGCCTTATAACAATTGAGGGCGAGGGTGCACCAAGTCTTATCGGTCACAGAGGAGAGATGCTCGATGCACTTCAATACCTCTCCAACCTTTGCCTAGCTCGCAAGAGCGGTGGCGATCACAAGGAGTACGTAAAGGTAATTATCGATATTGAAAATTACAGAGAAAAGAGAGAGCAAACCTTACGCGCACTTGCAAGAAGAATGGCAAGCAAGGCTCTTAAATACCAAAGAAATGTTCTCCTTGAGCCAATGAATCCATATGAGAGAATGATTATTCACTCTGAGATTCAAGCAATCGAGGGCGTTTCAACTCATTCCGTTGGTTATGATGACAACCGTAAAATTGTTATCACCTGCGAAAACAAGAAAAGAGCTTCAAGAAAGCAAGAAAACGAAAACGCATAACAAAAGCACCCGCTCAAACGGGGGATGTTCTTAGCGGAGAATTTGAAAACACCGTTAAGTACGAGCATCGCATTTGTCCGGACGAATGCAGTATGGGCTAAGCCCAAACCCATATACGTGAACCCCCAAAGCTCATTTCATTTGCTTCGGGGAACCCCTACACA
>JAFUOQ010000032.1 GCA_017472695.1 Clostridia bacterium
AGAAGTTGGAAGAATATATACATTACTACAACAACGAAAGAATTTCCTTAAAACTAAAAGGAATGAGCCCAGTGCAATACCGAGCTCATTCACAACAAATTTAATATTTAATTTTGTCTAAACTTTTGGGTTCACTTCAAATTTCGTCGCCTTTTATTTATATAAATAATTTTACTATTTCCTTGATCCATACAAAAATAGTAGGTACATTTTGGTCTAATAAATTTATAATCTCTTGTCGATTTTTAGTGGTTATATTGGTAGCTTCATAAAGTGTTCCCACAGCTTCGCTCTTTCCGATTGCAATAGCAGCCCTTGCTTCATCCCCTATGGCAAAATAATTGCCGATTGATAAGGCTCCCACAGAAAATTCTCCAATTGCAACAGCACCAATGCTTAAAAGCCCAACAGAAACAGCACCGAAAGAAATAGCTCCTATCGAGATAGCACCAGCGGAGATGACACCGAATGAAAACGTACCAAACGAAAGCAATCCTAATGCAACTAAACCAAAAGCGAGAAAGCCAAGTGAAAACATGCCAAATGAAAAAATGCCGAGTGAAAATACACCGAGAGAAACAATTCCTTTAGCACATAATCCTATGGCAAAAACACCTTTTGCTGTTCGACCAAGCCCTATATTAATATGATACAAGGGTAATCCTTTAATTGTTTTCTTGCTTTTTCTTTCAAAATGAAAAGATTTGAGATTAAATGAATTTTGAAGAGTAGGTGTTTCTTGTGTTTGGTTTTTGTCCTTTAATAAATAATCCATAGAACACTCGTATAACTCACCAAGCTTGATTAATTTATCTGTTTCTGGATATGCAATATCAGATTCCCATTTGCTAATAGACTGTCTTGAAACATTTAAAATGTCCGCAAGTTGTTCTTGTGTATAATTTTTTTCTTTTCGCAATTTTGTAAGCTTTTCGCCAAGTGTCATTTGAAGTATCTCCTTTACTTTAATACCTGTATTATAATATATTAATACTAAAATCGCCACCAACTTCAAAGTTCTTTATGTAAACTCTTGGTTGCATTACATATTATAACAAAAGAATTACAATTTTTTCAAGTCGTTTTTCTTTATAAACAAAAAGCAGACCAAAGTCTGCTTAAATAAGAACCGTAGAAACGGGAAGGTTTCCGACGGAACTATTTTCATCTAGCCTCTTGTGAGCAAGCTCCCATCGGCTTTAGCTGAAAATGCGAACACAATTCAAATCAAAGATTTGAAGACATGCTCTTCGTTGTTCCTCGTCATAAACAAAAAAGCAGACCAAAGTCTGCTTAAATAAGAACCGTAGAAACGGGAAGGTTCCCGACGGAACTATTTTCATCTAGCCTCTTGTGAGCAAGCTCCCATCGGCTTTAGCTGAAAATGCGAACACAATTCAAATCAAAGATTTGAAGACGTGTTCTTCGTTGTTTCTCGTCATAAACAAAAAAAGCAGACCAAAGTCTGCTTTTTGTTTATGGTGCGAGAAACGGGAATCGAACCCGTATGGCATAACCACACGCCCCTCAAACGTGCGCGTCTACCAATTCCGCCACTCTCGCATATAGTGGTTTTTCAACCTTGCCAACATATTATACTAAAACATTTTAGGTTTGTCAATACCTTTTTACAAATTTTTTCAACTTTTTAAAGGGAATATAACGCCTTGAAAATATTCAGCAAATAAAAAAGGTCAACGTGAGGTTGACCGTTTTTTATGTAGATTAGTCAGCAAGAACTGTAACCTTGTCAGATGTGAGCTCTGTGATAGCATCAACGATACCAAGAATTCCAGCAAGGCCAAGAACGAAAGAAACAATAGCAACAACAAGTGTAACTGTGTTCTTTGTCTCAGTGAAACGGAATACACGGTAAAGAGGGCTCATAATACCACCTACGAGAAGGAAAATAAAGAACTTAAGCCATTTGTTAAGACCTTCAATCTTTGCTGTGATTGTCTCGTTTGACATAATAAACTCCTTAAAATATATTAGTATAGAAGTCTATACCACAGGTTATTATAGCATAGGAGGTTGAAAAAATCAATACCTTGCATAAAAATTTTATTCAAGATCTCTTCTTAAAATATATAATTTAACTTGAATATTTATATAAAATATGATAGAATTATATAGATATAATATTACTAGGAGAAAATATGGGCAATTTTGTTGATGTAAAAGAACTAAATAAGCAAAATAAATACATACAAAACGTAAAGCTCCTTGTAGAAGGTAGAGGGCTAAAGGCGTTTGTCTATACACTTGGCTGTCAGCAAAATGAGGCTGATAGCGAAAAGATAATGGGCACCCTTCAAAAAATGGGCTACATAATTACAGAAAATGAAGAAGAAGCCGATATTTTGATGGTAAATACCTGCGCTATAAGAGATCATGCGGAAAAAAGAGCGCTTTCCATTGTTGGTAGATTTAAGCACTATAAAGCCAAAAATCCGGATATTATTATCGGTGTGTGTGGTTGCATGAGCGCTCAAGAGCACCAAAGAGAAAAATTAAAGCATTCATATCATTATGTTGATTTTACCTTTGGAACAGGCGCACTTCATCGCTTGCCAGAGTTTGTTTATAATGCATTAAACAAAAAGAAAAGATATTTTGATATAGATAGTGACACCCCTGCAATCGCCGAGGGCGTTGACCCTTTGCGTGCAAGCTCATATCGTGCATGGGTTAGCATTATGTACGGCTGTAACAATTTCTGTACATATTGTATTGTGCCTTATGTAAGAGGTAGAGAAAGAAGCCGTAAAATGGAAGATATCCTTTCAGAAATTAAAGATTTAGTCAATAAGGGCTATAAGGATATTACCTTGCTTGGTCAAAATGTAAACTCTTACGGCAAGGATTTAGAAGAAAAAACAAATATCGCAGCTTTATTGAACGAGATTTCAAAAATCGAGGGCGAATTTTGGATTCATCTTATGACCTCGCATCCAAAGGACGCTTCAGATGAAATGATAGAGGCAATCAAAAGCTCTCCAAGGACAAGCGGTCATTTCCATCTTCCACTTCAAAGTGGCTCGGATGAAATTCTGAAGAAAATGAATCGTCATTATGACCTTGAAAAATATCTTTCAATAATTGAAAAATTGCGTAAGGATAACGAAAAAATTACTTTGACAACTGATATAATTGTCGGCTTTCCAAACGAAAGCGAAGAGGATTTTCAAAAGACTCTTGAGGTAATTAAAAGGGTGAAGTACGATTCTATTTTCAGCTTTATCTACTCACCTCGCAAGGGCACGCCAGCCGCATCTATGGATAACCAAATTCCAGAGAGCGAAAAGCACAGAAGATATGATATCTTGTGCGATGTCCAAAACGATATTTCCAGGGAAATAAACGAGTCATATATTGGTACAGTTCAAAAGGTTTTAGTCGATGGTAAGAGTAAGAATAACGAGGGCGTATACACCTCTCGCACACAAGGAAACAAGATAGTTCACTTTGAGTGCGAAAACGATTATACAGGTACATTTAAAAACGTAAAAATCACACGTGCAGACACATTTGCTCTGTACGGTGAAATAATATAAAACACAGGAGAAAACAAAATGGAAATTATGGATTTAGCTGTTCAGCTTGGACAAGCAATCAAGGCTGACGCACGCATCACAAAAATGGAAGAAGCAAAGGTAGCTTACGAAAAGGATGAGGACATCCAAAAGCTTATGCTTGAGTACAACACTCAACAAATCGCTATGGCAGAGGAATACAAAAAGGAAACACCTGATCAAAAAATTATCGAAGCTATTGAAAACAGACTCAATG
Source organism: Clostridia bacterium (assembly GCA_017472695.1). Lineage (GTDB taxonomy): Bacteria > Bacillota > Clostridia > Oscillospirales > CAG-272 > RGIG2000. The sequence continues at coordinate 3,793 of JAFUOQ010000032.1, forward strand.
AAATTGTTGAGACAGTAACAGCTAACCCAACATTTGTAGCAATCAACGAGGCTCAAGAGGCAGTTCAAGCCTTGATGACAGAGGTTAATGCTGAAATTGAATTCCAAATCACAGGTCAACGCCCATGCGCACATGACTGCTCAAGCTGTGGCTCTGACTGTGGTCATCATCATCATTAATTTGTAGCTCAAAAGAGCAAATTCACTGAATTTTAGGAGGTAAGACGGTATGACGTCAATGATGCTTCAATATCTTGAGATAAAGGAACAATACAAGGATTTTATACTGTTTTACCGTCTCGGTGATTTCTACGAGATGTTTTTTGGCGATGCTATAACTGCCTCGCGTGAGCTTGAGCTTACATTGACAGGCAGAGATTGTGGCGAGCCTGAAAGAGCGCCAATGTGTGGCGTTCCATATCATAGCGTTGAGCCATATATTGGGAAGCTAATTTCAAAGGGCTACAAGGTAGCTATATGTGAACAAATGGAGGATCCCTCGGAAACAAAGGGTATTGTAAGACGTGAGGTGGTAAGAGAGATTACCCCTGGCACGGTTGTTGAGGCATCGCTCCTCAACGAAACAAAAAATAACTATCTTTGCTCTCTTTATTTTGAAAGAGGCAGGGTAGGACTTTCCTTTGCCGACATTTCCACAGGTGAAATTTTGGCAACTAGTATAGATGCAGAGGCTGGCAAAATTTTAAACGAGCTTGGCACATACGCGCCAAAGGAAATCATTACAAATATCGACAAAGAAAACGGTGATTTCCTTTCAAGCTTTGCAAAGGAAAAGCTTGGCGCTCTTGTTGAATTTGATATGGTTGATTACTATAATTATCAAAAATGCTCTGAAAGAGTAATGACTCAATTCGGCAAGGAATTTTATGATAAAAGCATGAATGAAACAAGCGTTGTTCTTGCAACAGGAGCAATTCTTGATTACATAATTAAAACTCAAAAGACCGATATTTCTTATATAAACACACTAAATGTTTATAGCGAGGGGCAGTATCTTGAAATGGATCTCAATACCCGTCGTAACCTTGAGCTTTGTGAGTCTATGAGGAATAAGGAGAAACGAGGAAGTCTTTATTGGGTTCTTGATAAAACAAAAACCTCAATGGGCGCAAGAATGCTCCGTAATTATATTGAGCATCCGCTACTTGATGTTAAAAAGATTCTTGAAAGACAAGGTGCGGTTAATAGCCTTTACGAAAATATCGTTTTAAGAGGAGAATTATCAAACCTCTTATCAAACGTATTAGACCTTGAAAGACTTATGACAAAGGTTGTTTATTCAACCGCAAACGGCAAGGACTTAAAGGCAATTGCCTCAACTCTTTCTGTTATTCCAGAGGTTAAAAACTTACTTTATACAGTAAACACTCGTGAGCTTGTTAATATAAGAGAGGGTCTTGATAATTTAGAGGATATCACCTCTTTGATTAACAATGCCTTGGTTGATTTACCACCATTTTCGATTAGAGAGGGTGGCTTTATAAAGGACGGCTATAGCGCCGAGGTTGACCGTTTGCGCAATATTATGGCAGATGGCAAGGGCTGGATTGAAAAAATTGAAGAGGGCGAAAGAGAAAAGACTGGAATAAAGACATTAAAGGTAGGCTACAATAGAGTATTTGGCTACTATATAGAGGTTACAAAGTCACTTATTTCACAAGTTCCTGAAAGATATATCAGAAAGCAAACTCTTTCTAACTGTGAAAGATATATAACAGAAGAACTAAAGGATATGGAGTCGGCAGTTCTTGGTGCAAAGGATAAGCTTTGCAATCTTGAGTATGACCTGTTCTGCGAGATTAAGGATAAGGTTGGGGATGAGCTCAAGCGCATTCAAAGAAGTGCTAATATGCTCGCGCGCCTTGATGTTTACCTTTCTCTTGCCGAGGTTGCAGTTAAAAATTCATACGTTTGTCCTGATGTTGACCATAGCGATGTTATTGATATTAAGGACGGTCGTCATCCCGTTGTTGAAAAGTTTGTAAAAGATAGCTATTTCGTTCCAAACGATACCTATCTAAATACAACAACAGATAAAATGGCACTTATTACAGGTCCTAATATGGCAGGTAAATCGACATATATGCGTCAAAGCGCAATAATAGTGCTTATGGCTCAAATTGGCTCGTTTGTTCCTGCAAAAAGCGCAAGAATAGGCATAGTTGACAAGCTATTCACTCGTGTCGGCGCGTCTGATGATTTGGCGTCAGGTCAATCAACCTTTATGCTTGAAATGACCGAGGTTGCTTACATTCTTGAAAACGCAACAAAAAAGAGCTTTATAATCTATGACGAAATCGGCAGAGGCACATCAACCTTTGATGGTATGAGCATAGCTAGAGCAATTGCAGAATATACCGCGGGCAAAAAGATAGGCGCGCGCAGTATGTTTGCAACTCACTATCACGAGCTTACAAGCCTCGAGGACGAAATAGATGGCATTGTTAACTACAATATTGCCGCTAAAAAGCGCGGTGAGGAAATCACCTTCCTGCGCAAAATAGTTAAAGGCCCAACGGACGATAGCTATGGTATTGAGGTTGCTAAATTAGCCGGTGTTCCTAACGAGGTTGTGAAGCGCGCAAAAAATGTTCTTGCTGAAATGATTGAGAATGGTGTGGTTGAACCAAAGGTGACAAAGAAAGTGCCTGAGGCTGACCAAATGATGAGCTTTGAGGATATGGCTATTTACGAGTCAGCTGATAAAATTAAAAAGCTCGACCTAAATACCATAACACCAATTGAGGCTATGAACTTTATCTTTGAACTAAAGAAATTATTTAATAATTAGCCCCCTTGTAAAGGCACCCGAAGGGTGTTCATTTATGTAGAGGTGTCGCGACTTGCGACGGAGGGATTAATTTTCTTAATTCCTAAATTAACACGCAATGATTTTGCAAAGGAGGACAAGGCAGTGGGAAAAATTAATGTGCTTGGCTTTGATGTTGCAAACCTAATAGCTGCTGGCGAGGTTGTTGACCGCCCGTCCTCGGTTGTTAAGGAGCTGCTTGAAAATGCAATAGATTCAGGTGCTTCAAGCATAATTGTAGAAATTAAAAAAGGCGGCAGTGCCTTTATAAGAATTACCGATAATGGATGCGGAATTGCTTATGATGACCTACCAGTGTCAATTTTAAGACACGCAACAAGCAAAATAAAGGATGCAGATGACCTTGATTCTATTATGACTCTAGGCTTTAGAGGAGAAGCTTTAGCCGCTATTTCCTCAGTGTCTAAAATCCGCATAATGTCAAAGCAAAAGGACGATGAGCTTGGCTCACTTTTAGAGGCACACGCGGGCACAGTTATAAATCATATGAAAACAGGCTCTGCAAATGGCACAACTGTTATCGTTGAGGACTTATTTTACAATGTTCCCGCAAGAAAGAAATTTTTAAAGCAGGATAAAACCGAGGCACTAGCAATTTCATCTATTGTCGAAAAGGTGGCACTATCTCGCCCTGACATATCATTTAGATATATTATTGATGGAGAATTAAAATATTTGACCGCAGGTGATGGAAGTCTTTCTAACGTTATTTATGCAATTTTGGGCAGGGACGTGTCTAAAAAAACTATAAAGGTTGAAAGAGAAGATGGCGGAATCAAGGTGGTTGGATTTATCTCAACTCCAGAGCTTAACCGAGCTAACCGTAACCTTGAAAACTTTTATATTAATTCTCGCTTTGTAAAGAGCAAAACTGCATCTGCTGCTATTGAGCAAGCTTATAAATCATATATCCCGGAGGGAAAATTCCCATTCTGTGTGCTTGATATTATTATTGACCCATCACTAGTTGACGTTAATGTTCATCCTGCAAAATTAGAGGTTAAATTCTCAAATGAGAACTTGATTTTTAATGCAGTTTATTATGCTGTGCGCACTGCACTTTCTACCTCAATAGATAGACCTAGTCTATATAACGAGGAAAAGAATATTTCACGTGAGGCACAAAGCTTAATAAACACTATATTCCAAGCACAAGACAAGGAAAACAACGAGTACAATGCGAATAGAATGGTGTTTGACACAAATGCAAATGTTGCGGTTGTACGCCAAAATAACACTCTTGACTATACCTCTCTTAATAAAAAAGAGCCAGCCAAGGTTGAAATTAAAGTAACATCGGATAACTCATATACCGATGAGGATGCCTTCTCACTAAAATTTCCTAAAAAAGAGGAGAAAAAGCAAGAGGTTAACGAGCTAAAGGCTTCAGCTTCTCCAAAAGCAAGTGAGCAAGTAAAAATATCCTTCGGCACACCTGAAACACAAAAAACAGCCGCACCTGTGGCTGAAACTGACAAAAATGAACAAAAAAATAGCACACCTACAATACAACAAAGGATAGTTCCCGACTATAAAATTATCGGTGAGCTATATAACTCCTATGTTATTGTCGAGCTTGGCGATATCGCTTACATAATTGACAAGCACGCGGCTCATGAGCGTATAATTTTTGAGGATTTAAAATCCAAGCTAAATGAAACCGAGCCGTCATCTCAAATTCTTCTTTTTCCTGTTGAAATAAGCCTTACGCAAAATGAGCTTTCAGCAATTTATGAGTGGGGAGAGGATATAAAAAAGACGGGGTTTGGCTACACCTTAAATGGCAATATTGCATCAATTTCTGAAATTCCAGCAGAAATTGAGCCAAGCGCAGTTGAGGACTCATTTGTTACCTTGCTTGATAAGCTAGCAAGTGGTGAGGCAGATGCAGAAAATTCTAGATATCAAAAATTTGAAAAGGCACTTTACCAATGCTCCTGCAAAGCAGCAATAAAAGCGGGGAGAGTGTACGAAAAAGAACATATTAAGTGGATTTGTGACAGAGTTTTGACTCTTGATAATATAAAATATTGTCCACATGGCAGACCTATTGCCTTTGAAATCACAAAGCACTTTCTTGAAAAGCAATTTGAAAGGAAATAACTAATGTTTGAGGTACTAAAAAAAGAGGGTAGAGCCAGACGCGCAAGACTCAAAACAGTTCACGGTACTATCGAAACGCCTGTTTTTATGAATGTCGGCACCTGTGCCGCAATTAAAGGTGGCGTATCAACTACTGATTTAAAAGAACTTAAATGTCAGGTTGAGCTCTCAAATACCTATCATTTACATCTTCGTCCAGGTGATAAGCTTATCCACGACCTTGGCGGTATACACAAGTTCTTTAATTGGGATAAGCCTGTTTTGACTGATAGTGGAGGATTCCAGGTGTTCTCACTTTCACAGCTCCGTAAAATTACCGAGGAGGGTGTGAAATTCGCCTCGCACATAGATGGCAAGCGTATATTTATGGGTCCTGAGGAATCAATGCAAATTCAGTCAAATTTGGCGTCCACTATCGCTATGGCTTTTGACGAATGTATTGAAAATCCAGCACCATATGACTACACCAAAAAATCCTGTGACCGTACAGTTAGATGGCTTGTTAGATGTAAAAACGAAATGGCAAGACTCAACTCCTTGCCTGAAACTATAAATAAAAATCAAATGCTATTTGGCATCAACCAAGGTAGCACGTATGAGGACTTGCGTGTCGAGCATATGAAGCAAATTGCCGAGCTTGACCTTGATGGCTATGCAATAGGTGGACTTGCTGTAGGTGAGTCAACTGAGGAGATGTATCGTATTATTGATATAGTTGAGCCACATATGCCAGAAAATAAGCCAAGATATTTAATGGGCGTTGGAACTCCTTGTAATATTTTAGAGGCGGTTCATCGTGGAATTGATTTTTTTGACTGTGTAATGCCATCAAGAAATGCACGACACGGCAATCTCTTTACTTGGCACGGCAAAATGAATATAATGAACGAAAAGTACCGTGATGACTCTCGCCCAATTGACGAAAATTGTGGCTGTCCTGCCTGTCGCGACTATTCACGCGCATATATAAGACACTTAATCAAGGCAAAGGAAGCACTTGGTATGCGTTTAGCAGTGCTTCACAATCTTTATTTCTACAACGATTTGATGGAAAAAATCAGAGAAGCATTAGATGGCGAATACTTTGAAAGCTTCTATCAAAAATATAGAAATATTTTAGGCGAAAGAAGCCAAAATTAGACACATGTCGTCACTTTTTATATTTTAGGGAGATATTTTATGTTTATGAATAATGATTTTATGTTGTATCCAGGATTTAAGGTTAAAGCGTTGACCTTTAGCTATGATGACGGCCAAAGGAAGATAGACATTTTATTGAGCTTCTAAATAAATATGGCTTGAAGGGTACATTTAATTTAAATAGTGGCATAATGCCTGAAAAGAAAGATGTAAATGACAAGGTTTCTCTTGAAGAAATCAACTCACTTTACGAAGGACATGAGGTGGCAGTTCACACTGTTCATCATCCATTCCTTGAAAAAATGCCTATAAGTGTCGTTACAACAGAGATTTTAGATGATAGACGCAATCTAGAAAAGCATCTAAATTACCCAGTTCGTGGAATGGCTTACCCATTTGGCACATATGAAAAGCACGTTTTTGATGCTTGCCGTGCTTGTGGAATTAAGTATTCAAGAACAACCGAGGCACACCATAACTTCATTCTTCCAACTGAATGGCTAAAAATGCCCACAACCTGCCACCATGCAGATGCAAGACTTTTTGAGTTAGCTGAAAAGTTTGTTAATAGTGAGCCAAAGAAAGAAAGCCGTTTCACAACTCACGGTTGGCTATTCTACGTTTGGGGACACACATATGAATTTAGAACAGATGAGGACTGGTCGCGCCTAGAAAAATTCTTTGAACTTGTATCTAATCGCAATGATGTTTGGTATGCAACCAATATCGAAATATATGATTATATCGAAGCATATAGAGCCCTTGAATACTCAGTTGATCTTAGTAAGGTTTACAACCCAACAGGCATAGATGTTTACATTATACATAATGAGAAAAACTACAAAATCCCAGCAGGAAAAACAGTTATATTTTAATATAAAGAAGGAACGGAAAATCCGTTCCTTCTTTATATCGAAATAATTTAGTTAAATTGTGCCTGTTACAATTAAGGTGCTTGTGCCTGGAGTGATACTCCATACACCTGTTACTGGGTCTTGAGTATAGGTTGCCGCAGGAACAGTTACTTGCCCCTCAACTGTTTCAAAAAATCCTGTTTGTTGGTTGTAATTATACTCTGTACCTTCTGTCCATGTTGCACCGTTAAAGGTTACACCAAGATTTGTTAAAATAGGATCAAAAAGGTCTGTTATAACTGCATCATCAGTCGCAACAAGAGGCGTATTGCCTGTATTTTGAATTAAGAAGGTGTAGGTTACAGTTTCACCCTCGGCAACTGGAACAGGACTAATCGATTTTGTAATTGATAGATTAGGACCCAATTCGGCATTAACAGTTTCTTCTACTAAAACTGGAGTGATACACATTCCGCTTATGGTTGCTGTGTTTGTGATTTCGCCGCCAACATTAAGAGGTGCAAAGGCATTTGTTGAAACCTCGTAAACTAAAATTGCATTTCCACCGGCAGGAATATTGATGCCGTTAATGGTTATAGAATCTGGATTTACATTTACTGTTGGACTGGTTTGTAAAACACCATTAACATAATATCTCAATGTGCCTTCAGTATAGTTAAGAGGTGTAAGTGTACCTGTGCCAAAGGGATAACTTCCAAGATTGTCAGTTAAGGTTAAATTATTAAAGCTCGACGAGCCAGAATTTATAATACTTATAATATAGGTTATAGTGTCGTTTTGTCCATAGGTCGCATTGATAGCAGTTTTGGTTGCAGAGATAACCTCTAAGATTTCACCAACTGCAATGTTTGAGTTGGTTACAGTGTTTCCATAGGACAAGGTAGCTTGATTAGTAAATTGTGCCATATTATATTCCTTTCAGAAATTTGAGGGCATAAAGCCCTCGCTATATAATATGATAATATTTTAAAAATGTCACATTTTGTCATATATATGAACATATGTGCAAAATATAATATAAAATGCCAAAAATAAGGGAGGAATTTATCCTCCCATTTTTACTTATTTTCGATTGGAGTTATAACCACGTTGCCGTCTTTATCAAGCAACGGAGTCAATCCACCAGAATATCCACTTATGTGGTATATATAATTTACACCGGTTTCAGTATCGACCCAAATTTCAGTAACATTTAGTGAGCCTTGAGTATATACTTTTTCAAATCGTTCTTTTTTAGCCATTTCTTATTCCTTAAATTTAAAAGTTCCTGCAAGCAATGTAGCTCCGTTTTTATCAACTGTTAAAAGCCCACCATCTAGGATTGCCTCCTTTGGAGTGTCCTCGTCAAGCCAAACCTTACAAGGCGCGCTTTTGATAGATGTTACAAATGGGATATGTCCTGCCATTATCGCTAGCTCACCCATAACACCCCTAACATCAAGCTTGTATATTTCACCATCAAAAATATTTCCATCAGGGGAAGATACAGTTAAATGAAATGTTTTCATTTTTACGCCCTCTTTGCTTTTTCAACGGCTTCGTCAATAGTGCCAACAAATAGGAAAGCACTCTCTGGTAAATCATCGTGTAAGCCCTCAATAATTTCCTTAAATCCACGAATGGTTTCAGAAATCGGAACATACTTACCCTGAATACCAGTAAACTTTTCAGAAACGTCAAACGGTTGAGATAGGAAGCGTTGGATTTTTCTCGCACGGGAAACAAGTAGCTTGTCATCGTCTGACAATTCATCCATACCCATAATCGCAATGATATCCATAAGCTCGTTGTATCTTTGTAGTATTCTTTGTACCTCTTTTGCAACGTAATAATGCTCCTCGCCAACAATAGAAGGGGAGAGAATACGGCTAGTTGATTCAAGTGGGTCAACAGCAGGATAGATACCCTGCGAAGCTATGCTTCTTGCCAAAACCGTTGTGGCATCAAGGTGCGCAAATGTAGTTGATGGTGCTGGGTCAGTCAAGTCGTCAGCAGGCACATAAACTGCTTGAATTGATGTAATTGAGCCTTGCTTTGTAGATGTAATTCTTTCTTGCAAAGCACCCATTTCAGTAGCCAAGGTGGGTTGGTAGCCAACGGCAGATGGCATACGACCAAGAAGCGCTGAAACCTCAGAGCCAGCTTGTGTGAAACGGAAAATGTTATCAATAAACAAAAGAACATCTTGTCCTTCCTTGTCACGGAAGTATTCAGCCATGGTAAGACCAGAGAGCGCAACTCGCATTCTTGCTCCAGGTGGCTCGTTCATCTGTCCGTAAACGAGAGCAGTATTGTTTATAACTCCCGATTGCTTCATTTCGTTATAAAGGTCGTTTCCCTCACGAGTACGCTCACCAACACCGGAGAAAACGGAAATGCCGCCGTGCTCCTTGGCTATGTTGTTTATTAGCTCCATAATAAGAACTGTTTTTCCTACTCCTGCACCACCAAATAGACCGATTTTACCACCCTTTGAATAAGGGCAAATTAGGTCAATTACCTTAATTCCAGTTTCAAAAATTTCAGCACTAGTAGCCAAATCCTCATATTTAGGTGCTGCGCGATGTATGTCCCAGCGCTCCTCTGTTTCAGGGTTAGGCTGATTGTCAACTGCATCACCTAAAACGTTAAATATGCGACCCAGTGTCTGTTTTCCAACAGGAACAGAGATAGGTGCGCCAGTGTCGGTTACATCCACTCCACGCTGTAAACCGTCAGTTGAGGACATAGCAATGCATCTTGCTGTGTTATCACCAATGTGCTGTGCAACCTCAACGGTTAAAACCTTATCTCCTTTAGGAATGGTAAGTGCGTTATAAATTGTAGGAAGCTCGCCCTCGTTAAAGAGAACATCGACAACAGGCCCCATAACCTGTATAACCTTACCTATATTCTTTTTATCCAATTTATTCACCTCACTAACAGGCAAGCCTGTTATCTGATTTTTGTAAAATAAAATTAATTATCGCCTGCACCCGCAACAATTTCGGTAATTTCTTGGGTGATAGCGCCTTGTCTTGCGCGATTGTACTGTAGACTTAAATCAACAATCATTTGCTTTGCATTCTTGCCAGCGGAATCCATTGCCATACGGCGAGCTGATACCTCGCATGCAAAGCTTTCACGAGCAAGGGAAGTGATATTTCCCGCTATATACTCGCGCACACTCATATTTAATACAGTTAAATGATCAGGCTCGTAAATTATGCCATTTACGCCCTCAACCTCTGATTTTTCAAGTGGTAAAAGCCATTTGATATTAGCTTCTTGAGTCATAACGGAATGATATTTTGTGTAAATAATGCCTAGCTTGTCAAACTCGCCACGTTGAAATTCATCACAAAGCTTTTTTGAAAGCTCCATAGCATTGTCAAAGGTATATCTTTCTGACGAATTGATCGGATACGCATATCTTTCACAAGCGCGCTTACCAATAGGCAAAAACTCTGCATTTGGATATTCTTTAGCTAGTCTAAAAATGTTCGCATTGTATCCACCTGCCAAGCCTCTGTCACCTGCAATAATTATGATTTTTGTGCGAGATGTGTCGCGCTTTTGCATAAAAGGACTTTTTTGAGATTCCTTTTGACAGGTCAAAAGAGCAACGGATTTTTCAAGAGAAGAAATGTATTCTCTTGCTCTATACATAGCCTCATTTGCACGCCTGATTTTGGATGACGCAACAAGCCCCATTGCTTTTGTTAACTGCTCGGTTGATTTAACACTTTTAATACGCACGCGTAGTGCTTTAGTGTTAGGCATAGCTTACACCCTCATTTCTTGCAAAATGGACTTTAGGTCTTCAATATCAGACTCATCAAAATATCCATCTTCAATGCGTTTTAGCCACCCAGTGTGCGAGTTTTCTAATTTCGCATATAGATTCTTTTCGTATTCTGGCACGTCTTTAACGGCAACAGAATCAAGATAACCATTAATTACTGCATAAACAATAGCAACCTGACAGCCAACTCTTATTGGTGCATTTCTTCCTTGCTTTAATACCTCAACAATACGTTCGCCAAGAGCTAAACGCTTTTTGGTGTCCGAGTCAAGGTCACTGCCGAATTGCGCAAAGGATTGGAGCTCTCTGTATTGTGAGTAGAGAAGCTTTAGTTCTCCTGCTACCTTTTTCATACCCTTAAGCTGTGCTGATCCACCAACACGGCTAACTGAAATACCTGGGTTAATAGCTGGCATAATTCCCGCATGGAAAAGCTCGGTTTCAAGGAATATTTGTCCGTCAGTAATGGAAATAACGTTTGTTGGTATATAAGCAGAAACGTCACCTGCTTGTGTTTCGATAATCGGCAATGCAGTAATAGAACCACCACCATAAGCCTCGTCAACACAAGCTGCACGCTCAAGAAGTCTTGAGTGTAGATAGAATACATCACCAGGATAAGCCTCACGGCCTGGTGGACGACGGATAAGCAAGGAGAGAGCTCTGTACGCAACTGCGTGCTTGCTCAAATCATCATATATAATTAATACATCCTTGCCTTGTTCTCTAAAGTATTCTGCCATAGCACAACCACTGTATGGCGCGATATATTGAAGTGGGGCACTCTCTGCTGCTGTTGCTGAAACTATAATAGTGTAGTCCATAGCACCATTTGCTTGTAGCTCGGATGCAAGTTGAGCCACAGATGTGCTCTTTTGACCAATAGCAACATAAAGACAGATAACCCCTGTATTTTTTTGATTTATAATTGTATCAATTGCAATTTCAGTTTTACCTGTTTGACGGTCGCCAATGATAAGCTCACGCTGACCACGGCCAATAGGAATCATACTGTCAATAGCCTTAATGCCTGTTTGCAGAGGAACACAAACACTCTTTCTCTCAATTATGCCAGGTGCTTCAGACTCGATAGGACGGTATCCGTTATTTTCAATAGGGCCCTTACCATCAATTGCTTCGCCAAGAGCATTAACAACTCTGCCAAGGAATTTTTCTCCCACAGGAACGGATAAAACCTTGCCCGTTCTTTTTACAATAGAGCCTTCCTTAATATTGTTTTTGTTTGACAAAACTGCAACAGATACAGTTTCCTTTTCAAGGTTTTGAGCCATGCCAAAGCTACCATCATCAAACTCAAGTAGCTCATTCGCCATACAGCTTTCAAGCCCGTAAACTCTTGCTATGCCATCACCAACAAGAATAACCTTGCCAGTTTCTAGCATTTTAGCTCTTTCCTTGTAATTTTCTATTTGCAATTTGATTACATTACTAATCTCTTGGGGTGTACTCATTTAACCAATCACTCCCTTAATGTTATTTAAGCAGTTTATAAGCGAGCCGTCAAGCACCTTGCCATCAAGCTCTATTTTAATTCCGCCAATCAAGCCCTTGTCCTCAATGTATACAGGCTCAATCTCTTTTTTTGTTATAGCTTTAAGCTTACTCTTTAGCTTTTCCTTTTGAGAAGGCGAAAGCTCAAATGCATAATAAATAGTAGCAATTACACGATTTTCAAGCTCACGACAGAGAAGACCAAACTCTTTAATACAGTCATTCAAAGACGCAATATGTCCGTTTTCACACATAAGCTTCAAAAACGAAACAACATATTCACAGCTTTTCCCAAAAGCCTCGTCAATCAAATTGTGCCTTATCGACAAAGCAATAGCGGGAGAAGCGAGAATTTCAAGATAGCCCTCGTTTTCGTCAAGAGCAGACTCAATTTCAACAAGCTCCTTCTTAACTCTGTCAAGAATTTCCTTTTCATAGGCAAGAGAAAATAAGGCAGAGGCGTATTCCTTACTCAAATCTGCCATTATTCTTCTCCTATTCCATCAATAAAGGAGTCAACAAGATCCTTGTTAGATTCCATATCAATTTCTCTTTCAAGTAGCTTCTCGGTTAGCTTGGTTGAAACATCAACGATTTCGTCCTTGATAACCTCTTGTGCCTTTTTAATCTCAAGCTCGGCATTTTCCCTAGCTTGCTTTACTATTTGCTCGGATTCCTCTTTAGCACTAGCGACAATTTCCTTCTCGCGTGCCTTGGCAGTAGCCACCGCATTTTTTATAATGTCATCCGCCTCGCTCTTTGCACTATCGAGCTTCTTTTCATATTCTTCCTTGTTTTTTTCTGCAGCCTCCTCAGCATCCTTTGCCCTTTGATAGTCGGCATCAATCGTCGCTTGACGGTCAGCTAACATCTTTTTTACAGGCTTGTAAAGGAATTTTTTTGCAAGCAAAAACAAAATAACAAGGTTTAAAAGTGAAAAGAGAATAGACCAAAGGTTTAAGGAAATGACACCTAAGGTAGTTTCCGTAAACATCTTTTTTATTTCCTATAAATTATTTGCCCATTGCACTTGTAAGTACGTTTACAAATTGCTGTGGTGCTACGAAAATAAGCAAAATAGCAATAACAAGAGCGTATAGACCTGTTGTTTCTGCAATAGCACAACCCATAATCATAGTAGTTGTTACTGCACCCTTGCTTTCTGGCTGACGGCCAATAGCCTCACAAGCCTTTGCAACCGCCTGTCCTTCACCAATACCAGGGCCTATACCTGCAATCATTGCAATACCTGCGCCAAGAGCACAGCAGCCTAAAATAATACCAATAGCGAGTTCCATAATTAATTTCCTCCATTTATGTTTTTGAGTTTCTTTTTCTCTAATTTTTTCTTTTTTCTTCTTTCATATTCCTCGGCATCAAATGCGCCTGAAATATTAAGCATAGTAAGCATAGCGAATATAAACGCCTGCAAGCAACCGCTAAATATATCAAAGTAGATAGAGAATATAGCGGGTAGTCCTACTTGGAATATTGGAATAGCCGAGATGTAATCTCCCGCCCAACCAAGCACAAGACCAGACAGCCAAGCCAAAAATGTTGAAAGTAAGACTGAAATAACACCACCTGACATAACATTTCCGTAATGACGGAACGCCATAGAAACAGGGGTAGCAAATTCACTAATAAAGTTGATTGGTGCTAAAATGAATACAGGCTTTGTAAAGCCATTTAGGTAGTACAAAGGACCACATTTTAGCTTATAGTAGGTGATAATCATAAATACCAGTATCGCCCACCCTGCAACAACATTCATATCAGATGTAGGTGGGTATAGACCAAGAAGCGATGTCAAGCTTGAAAAAGCTGACAATGCCATAATAGCAATAATGAACGGACCGAAGGCAGAGAAGTCACTTCCCATGTTTTCGCCAACCAAGCCGTCAACCTTTTGAACAATTATCTCGGCTAAATGCTGTCTTTTAAGCTCTATTCTTTCTTTAAGTCCATGTGTTAGATACAGGAACACAAAGAAGATAGTTATCATAACAAGCACCGAGTTAACCTGAGCCTCCGAAATAATTATATTGAAAAATCTCGAGCCACCAAGGTCAATCTCATAATAAATACGAGCACCTGCTATGTTTACTCCACTTGATGCTGGTGTAGTTAAAATGTCAAGCACCATACCGCACACAAGTGGCAAAACCATCATAATGATATAAATGATGTCAACTATTTTGAATTTAAGAGAGGGCTTTTTTATTTCGTCATTCATCTTTGTCCCTCCTTTTCTTTATCATTGAAGCAAGAGGTCTAAACATAATTGCAATTCTTGGAAACAAGAAAGGAATAACGACTGCGATTATGTTGAACACAGGAATGAAATAAGCTGCTAAAGCAACAACGAAAAGCATAAGAATACGACCAAGCTGCGATAATCTCATAAAATTCGCTGCATCCTTTTCCTCCTTGCCGAGTGCCTTTTGAACGGTAATGCACATTAAAAAGAAGTTGCCGACTGCAAAAATATAGCCAAGCAAATTGCCTAAAATAACAGTATAATCCCAAGCACCCTTAACCCAATGGCTAATTATTAGAAAAACAGATTGCATAAGTACACTTAAAATGAGTGAAACAAGAGCAACAAAGCCGGTCTCCTTCCATATAACAGGCTCAATCTTTTTCATAGTACCTCCTTTCAAAAAAGCTCAAACTATACGAATAATATTATATAATAATATTAACTTCATGTCAAGCCCATTAAATACTTTTAATAACCTATTTACATTTTTGACATAAAGTGATAAAATAAGTCATAGAAAGATGTAGAGAAAGAGGTATCAAATGCTAAATACAATCAAGGGCATAAAAAACGAAAAGCTTTTTTATTATTTTGAACAAATTTCAAAAATTCCACGCGCTTCAGGCAACGAGGGTGAGATTGCAAATTATATAGTCAATTTTGCAAAGGAACGTGAATTAGAATGTTATATTGATGAAGCAAATAATGTTTTTGTGACCAAAAACGCGACACAGGGTAGGAAAAATGAGCCATCGGTTATGCTCCAAGCACATACCGATATGGTTTGTGAAAAGAATGTAGCCACTGTTCACAATTTTGAAAAGGACGAGATAGAATTAATACAAGAGGGCAATATTTTAAAGGCGAACGGAACAACCTTGGGTGCAGACGACGGCTTTGGCGTAGCTATTATGTTAGCCGTTTTGGACGATAATTTGCTCTCTCATCCAAAAATAGAGTGCCTTTTTACCTCTAGTGAGGAAATTGGGCTTGTTGGTGCTGGTAGGTTTGATTATGCCAAGGTTCAATCAAAGCAAATGATAAACCTCGATTCTGCTGAAGAAAATACAGTAATTATCGGATGCTGTGGCGGGGTAAGAACCGAAATGACTTTGCCAGTGGAGAAGATGCCAAATAATAAAACCGCATATAAAATCACCATAGGTGGTCTTTGCGGTGGTCACTCTGGCGAGGACATTGATAAAAAGCGACTCAATGCTCATATACTAATGGGTAAAATTCTTTCAAGCATAAAAGATGTAACCGACTTTAATCTTGCCTATATCTCGGGAGGAGATAAGGATAATGCAATTCCTCGTGAATGTGTTGCTATTATAGTTCCCGAAGAATGTGAAAAGTTAGAAAAAGAATTTGAAAAAATTAGAGGAAAAGCACTTCATAGAATAGTAGCCAAGGAAGACGCAAATTTAACTATTAATATTGAAAAAACAGACACTTGCTCGACATTTTCTCAAAATGATACCGAAAAAATCTTGAAAGTGCTTTCAATTCCTAACGCGGTTTTGAAATATAGAGAAATTGCACCAATGTTGCCATCAATTTCAAGAAATTTGGCAAGAATAAGAACAAAGGAAAGTGAAATTAAATTCGGATTTTCCTCTCGCTCCTATACCGAGGACGGACTTGAGTATTCAATGAGTGAGCTTGAAAAGCTCGCCAACGATGTAGGAGCTGACTACTATCACCACGAAAAATACCCATCATGGCAGGACGGAACCGACTCACCCCTTGTTTTAAAATGGCAAGATGCATACAATAAAGCAACTGGCAAAAAAACAGAGCCTACTCTTATCCACGCAGGACTTGAATGTGGAATTATCACATCGCGAGTAGAGGGACTTTCTGCAATTTCAGTTGGTCCAAATGTACACGATTTGCATACACCGCAGGAAACTATGGAAATTGACTCTATGGATAGAATTTACGACACAGTGTGCGAGTTTTTATCTTAATAAGCTAATAATTAATCGTTAATTTGAAAATTTTTCTCCTTTTTTACTAAATTTGACAGAATTTTGAGGGGATTTTGTTATAAAAACACTCTTATATAATAGAAGCATAAAAAACAATTTCAATCAATTTGCAACCAAATGGCTGATTTTTCTGTCATAATTTTGATGGTAGAAGCTATTTAATTTTGCTTCAAAAGGAGGAAAAAATATGAAAAAAATTCTTTCACTCACACTAATTTTATTAATGCTTGGTTGCTTGCTCATCGCCTGTACACCTGCCGACACCGATTTAGATAGTGATACAGATACTGCAACTGACACAGAGCTCGGGTCGGATGATGAAATTAATGATAACACTGATACTGAAGAAGCAAGTGATACAAGTAAAGAAACGTCGAAGGATAGTGAAACCGATACGGAAACAAACACCGATACAGCGACCGACGCTTCAACAGACATAGAAACCGATACGAAAACAAACACGAATACAACAACTGACACCTCGACTGATACTGCAACCGATACATCAACAGACACAAGCACCGAAACTGAAATGCCTAGCACACCGTCGGAAAATACACAAACAATTACTTGGCAATTTAACTACGATTACGGATTTCATGAAGAAAACCTTGCAACCTTGCTTGTTGATTATAGTAAGTTAACACATGGCTTTGAAAACGTTACAATACCGGACGATATAGTAGCAGGCGATACTATCACTATTGAGTACACAGGTGATATGTACACTCTTGAAATCTATCCGGGCATAACCGAGCTATATGGAGAGGTAATTTCATATTCCTTTAAATACGCAAGCGTTACTAAAGATGTTTTAACTGCAAGCACTATTGACAGGATAAGGGCGGAGTATGATATAAAGGATGAATATGTTATCATCAATAGAGGCGGTGAATATAAGACTTTAGAGGAGTGTATGGGAAGATACATTTACCTCGTTACCGACCAAAAAAGAGCAAAGGAACAATCCGACACCCAAAAGCTTCCGATTGCATCTATATATATTTTTGATCCACGCGACCTAAAATCAGGCTTATCGCCTTTTGAACCACGAAACGAAAAGGTTTCCTTCGATCTTGACTATCATCTTTTAGACGACGAGCTTGAAAAGGAAGATTATAAAGAAGACCCAACAAAATTTGATTTTGGATATATATGCAATGATCAAAATGGAAACGAATTTATCGCGTACGCACCAAATTTATATAGCTACACAGTTTTGATAGAGTGTACGGAAGAAAATGCCGAGGCATACAACGGGATAAGAAGTGTTTTAAATCAGTTCAACCCGTGGAATAGCACGGATAGAGGAGATATTGACATCGATGCTCAAGACCTTCCCAATAATATGATTTTAATTACGTTCCCCGATTTTGATACTTATTTTACCTGTCAAGACGAGCTTTTAGATAAATTAAGTGTGCTTGAGTGCGTTAAAAAAATTCACGTCAGCTATATAAGCTCACAAAACGGAACCTATTCTCCAAAGAATCCATATGAAGTTTACGCAGATGCGGGAAGCAGTTATCACAAAAATGATGTATTTACAACCTACGAGGAATATGTAAACGCACTTGGCACTTGTATCGAAAATAGCGCGGGACTGCAAAAAATAACAGAGAGCATATTTGAAAACAACTATGTTTTCGTTGTAACAAATTGGCACTGGCGTGAGCTCGAAATAAGTGATGCAAGGCTTGTTGGCGATACGGTTTATTTCACAAATAATGCATATCAAGCAAAGGGACAGCTCCACGATATGATAGGATATGAAAATTCATGCGTCATAGTCGTGCCAAAGAGTGAAATAGGTGAGCTCCCCGAAAACGTGACAGTAAAAACAGTAAACGCTACAGTTTACATTGATGGACTCGCGAATTTGACAAAGATAGATGAGGGCGATGCTATCACCATTGCGTTTGCGCATTTCTATGCAAACTATAACCCAACCACCGAGGAGGGATTTGCTTACGTAGCACAATCCATAGACGGTGAAAACGCTAATTACTGGTATATACTTATTCATAAAAAGTATGTAGGCAACACCGATGAATATGATTATGTGGTTAAGGGCGGAGGATTCCTATATACTATATCTAAAAATAGCGGAGAAATTATTTCTATTGAATTAGGCGAATAACTAAAACAAAACAAAAAGCACTTGCAATCGCAAGTGCTTTTTTCAATGAGTAAATTTGTAGGGACAGGCGTCTCGACTGTCCGCCAGCTTTACAACAGGATTATTTAAAAATTAAAATATTTCTTCGCATTCTCGTAAGAAATACCACGAATAATCTTTTCAAGCATAGCTTTATCGTTTGGATATAGTCCCTTTTCTACCCAATCACCGATTAGGTTGCAAAGGATTCTGCGGAAATAATCGTGACGAGTGTAGGAAACAAAGCTACGTGAGTCGGTTAGCATACCAACAAAGGAGCCAAGAACACCAAGATTGCCAAGCGCCTTTAATTGCTCCTCCATGCCGTCCTTTTGGTCGTTGAACCACCAGCCTGAGCCAAGTTGGATTTTTCCTCTTGCTTCAGTTCCTTGAAAACAACCCATAAGAGTAGCTAAAACATAATTATCCTTTGGATTTAAAGAGTAGAGAATAGTTTTTGGCAAAGAATCGTCCATTTCTAATGTATCAAGTAGCTTTGCAAGATTTTCACCGAGATTTGTTTCAGCAATGCTGTCATAGCCTGTGTCTGGACCAAGCTTTTTATACATTCTTGTGTTGTTGTTTCGTATAGCACCAACGTGGATTTGCATACACCAGCCACGCTTTGCATATTCCTTGCCGAAGAAAACAAGCAAGTCAGTCATATATGCATCAATTTCTTCTTTAGTTAAAGTCTCTCCCTTGAGAGCCTTATCAAATATAACTGAAGCATTACCAATTGTGTAAGGTACAAAATCAAGACCATGGTCAGATAAGCGACAGCCCTTTGAGTGGAAGAAGTCAAGACGGTTTGAAAGCCAAGCCTTTAATTCTGCATAGCTCTTAACCCCTGCTTTTTCAATGTAAGGCAAAAATGTTTCCTTGTGGATATTTACCGCCTT
This sequence comes from Clostridia bacterium, assembly GCA_017472695.1. GTDB lineage: Bacteria > Bacillota > Clostridia > Oscillospirales > CAG-272 > RGIG2000. The sequence continues at coordinate 23,374 of JAFUOQ010000032.1, forward strand.
GTCAGGACGGAATGCAGGGAGAACCTTTACACTATAACCACTCGCTTTGATTTGGTCGTGATATTCAAGAGTGTCAATAGGGTCGTCAGTTGTGCAAACAACCTCAACATTTGAGTTTTTAATTAGATTGCGAGCAGAATATTCATCAGTTTTTAATAGAGCTGTGCATTTTTCGTAAATCTCGTCTGCATTTTCCTCGCACAAGGCCTCGTCAATTCCGAAATATCTCTTTAGCTCTAGATGAGTCCAGTGGTAAAGAGGATTGCCAATAGCGTATTGTAGTGCCATAGCAAATGCCTTGAACTTTTCTTTAAATGAAGCATTGCCTGTTACATATTTTTCGTCAATTCCAAAGGAGCGCATCATACGCCATTTATAGTGGTCGCCACCGAGGAAAAGCTCGCCTAAATTGTCAAACTTATAGTCAATTGCAATGAGCTTTGGGTCAAGATGACAGTGATAGTCGATAATTGGCATATCCTTTGCAATCTCGTATAGCTCCTTTGCAGTTTTTGTATTTAGTAAAAATTCATCATTAATTATAGTTTTCATAGTGTAACTCCGTCCTTGAAAATTGAAATTTCACGATATCCGTTTTCTTCATTCTTGGTTTCTTTTCCGCTTGCTACATTTAGTACATAGTCAAAGAATTCATTGTCTAAATCCTTGCCGCAAAGTGTAGGCGAGGCATCAAAATCAATCCAAGCTGATTTTTTTGTAGCTAAATTATTGTTTGTCGCAACCTTAATCGTCGGCACAGGCGCACCAAGAGGCGTGCCACGACCAGTGGTAAAGAGTATCATATGCACTCCACAAGCGGTTAAATTAGTAATAGCCACAATGTCGTTGCCGGGTCCGTTTAAAAGAGAAAGCCCTGATTTTTTTATAGTATCGCCATAGTCAAGCACATCGCGTACAACACAAGCGCCACCCTTTTGAACGCAACCAAGGGACTTTTCCTCAAGCGTTGTAATTCCACCAGCCTTGTTGCCAGGGGAAGGGTTTTCATAAACCACTTGATTGTGTGAAACATAATAATTTTTAAAATTGTTAATTAGCGAAACAGTATTATCAAATACCCCTTTGTTTTCAGCTCTCTCCATCAAAAGATGCTCTGCACCAAACATTTCAGGCACCTCTGTAAGTACGACAGAGCCACCAAATGAGGTAAGCGTATCGCTAAAACGACCAAGCAAGGGGTTCGCTGAAATTCCACTATAGCCATCACTACCACCACACTTAAGACCTACACGTAATTTAGATACAGGTACGGGCATTTTTTCGAATTTTGAGGCATAGACCTTTAACTCATTAATGAGCTTAACACCCTCGTCTAACTCGTTTTCATAGTCTTGACAGTTAAGAAACTTAACTCGATTATCATTCCAATCGCCAAGCACCTTTTTAAACTCGGCAATATTGTTGTTTTCACAGCCAAGACCAAGAACAAGTACACCTCCTGCGTTTGGATGGTTAACAAGTCCTTTAAGAATTAATTGTGTTGTTTTTTGGTCGTCACCTAACTGTGAGCAGCCAAAGGGGTGAGTGTATGCAAAAGTGCCAGTCAAACTAGCTATCTTTTCGGCAATTTTATTTACGCAACCGACAGTTGGCACAATCCATATCTCGTTTCTTATACCAAAATCACCGTTTTCGCGCACATAGCCTAAAAACGTCTTATCACTCTGGCTATAAGAATAGCTAGCACCACCCGAATACTCATATGTAAGCTCACCGGAAAGGTTAGTTTTCATATTGTGGGTGTGCACGTGCTCACCCTTTTTTATATCGGCAGTTGCGTGTCCTATTGGATTGCCGTATTTTATAACATTTTCGCCCTCTTTTATATCACAAAGAGCATACTTGTGCCCATTGTTGAGGTTAACCTCAACATTGTCAAGCTTGTTAATTATCATTCTATTTCTCCTAATAAATCGGATAAATCTGTGCCCCATAGCTTGTCGTTGGCGAGTGCCTCAGCAGTTGTTGCTTGCTTTAAGAAAGCGCAAATTTTTGGGTCGTCATTTGTCATATCGGTTTTGTAAAACTCAAGTAGCTTTTTAAGGGCAAAAACAAGAGTTTTTGGGTAAACTCCGAAGCGCTTTTTGTATTCAAGAATAGAAGGTAATACCCTAACCTTGAACTTGCTTACAGAATTAAGCGCGATAGAGCTTAAATAGTGTTTGATATAAGGGTTAGAAAAGCGCACTAAAACGTTTTCTGCATACTCTACAAGCTCGTCCTTTGGTAAATCAAGTGTTGGGATAATCTCGTCAAAAACACATCTTCTTATATAAGCATTCATATCAGCGTTATCAACACAGGATTTAACAGTATCAAAGCCTGAAAGCAATGCAAAAGGAACGAGTGAGGTGTGCGCACCATTTAAAATACGCACCTTACGAGTTCTGTATTTTTCAAGCGCATCAGGAGTAACTATAACGTTAAGTCCAGCCTTTTTGAATGGTAGCTCCTTTTCTAGGTCATAGTCAGTTTCAATTACCCAAAGATGGAAAAATTCAGATGTGTTTACCATCTTGTCATCAAATGTAAGCTCAATCTCCTCGCCCTTAGGATAGCCTGTGTTAATTCTGTCAACCAATGTGTTGGTAAACACATTTTCCTTTTCAACCCAAGACTTAAAATTGTCGCCATAGCCCCAAAGGTCAGCGTATTTTAAAATACAAGCTCGCAAGTTATCACCATTGCGGTCAATAAGCTCACATGGGAGAAAAATAAAACCGTCAAGCCCAAGGTCAAATCTCTTTTTTAAAAGAAGTGTGACCTTTGCAGGGAACGAGGATGGAGGTGCATCAGTATCCTTATCGCCCTCGACATATGCAATACCCGACTCGGTTGTATTTGAAATAATATATCTTAATTCAGGCTGACTAGCAAGTGCAATGTATGAATCAAAATCATCATATGGCTTTACACAACGGGAAATAACGTCAATAACACTTGATTCATACCCCTCTTCACCACGAATTAAGTGAGTATATTTGCAATCTTGACTTGAAAGCATATCGCAAAGTCCATCTTTTATTGGTTGAACCACAACAACGCTACCCTCAAAGTCAGTTGAATCATTCATTTTTTGAATCATCCAATCAGCAAAGCCACGCAAAAATCCGCCCTCGCCAAATTGAATAAACTTTTCTGTTCTTTTCATAATAAACCTCATAAGAATTTAATATATTTATATTTTAATATAAATTATTAAAAAAAGGTAGTATATTTTGATAAATAATTGAAACAACTTTTAAATTTTTATACCAAAAACATAAAATTGTGCTATAATTAACGTATAAATCAAATATTTAAAGGAGCATATTATGATTTTTGAAGGAAACAAGGCTAGAGAGCTTAAAATTGCATATGTAGGTGGCGGCTCTCGCGGTTGGGCTTGGGGGCTAATGAGTGACCTAGCTGCAAACGAGGATATGAGCGGTGATGTTTACCTATATGATATAGATTTCGAGGCTGCAAAGGCTAATGAAATTATAGGTAATAAATATAACTCTTGCGAGGGTACTAAATCCGAGTGGAATTACCACGCAGTAAAAACACCAAAGGAGGCATTAACTGGTGCTGACTTTGTTGTTATTTCAATCTTGCCTGGTACATTTGACGAAATGGAGAGCGATGTTCACGCTCCCGAAAAGTATGGTATTTATCAATCTGTAGGTGATACAAGTGGCCCTGGCGGAATTGTAAGAGCAATGCGTACTATTCCTATGTTTGAGGAAATTGCAAATTACATAAAGGAATACTGTCCAAAGGCTTGGGTTATCAACTATACAAACCCAATGACCTTGTGTATAAAAACACTTTATAGAGTGTTCCCAGAGATTAAAGCATTTGGCTGCTGCCACGAGGTTTTTGGTACTCAATGGCTACTTTGCCGTGTTGTTGAGGAATACCTTGGAAAGAAAGCTACACGTGACGAAATTAAGGTAAACCCAGTAGCGGTTAACCACTTTACTTGGCTTACAAGCGCAAGCTACCAAGGCATTGATTTGTTCCCATATTATAAAGAATTCTGCGAGAAATATAAGGACGGCTTACCAACTCAAACCGATAATAACTGGATGAACAACTTTTTCACAAGCCAAGATAAGGTTAAGATGGAGCTCTTTAGAAAGTTTGGATGGATTGCTGCCGCAGGCGACAGACACCTAGCAGAATTCTGCCCAGGTAAATGGTATCTTGAAAATCCAGATAGAGTTTATGAAATGAAATTTGGTCTTACTCCAGTTTCATGGCGTAAGCAGGATTTAAAGAACAGACTTGAAAGAAGCCGTAAGCTTGTAAGTGGAGAAGCAGAGGTTGCAATTTGGAAAACAGGTGAAGAGGGCATTAATCAAATGCGCGCACTTCTCGGTCTTTCCGACCTTGTTACAAACGTAAATATTCCTAACGTAGGACAAATTCCTAACCTACCTTTAGGTGCAGTAGTTGAGACAAATGCAGTATTTACATCTGACTCTCTCCGTCCAGTCATGGCAGGCAATATTCCAAATGAAATTTATCCATTAGTATCAAAGATTTGTACCGAACAAGAGGCTGTTTCTGATGCTATTGCAAAGCGCGATATTGAAAAGATATTCAATGCATTTGCATCCGACCCGCTCGTTACTTGTAATGTTAGCGATGCAAGAAAGCTCTTTGACGAAATGGTAGATAACACTAAAAAATATTTACAAGACTATAATTTGTAATAAAAAGCGCCTAAATGGGCGCTTTTTGTGTTTGGTAATTAGCAATGTCGCTTTTTTGCGACACTATAATATTGACAATATACGCGAAATATAGTATAATTAATTCAGAAATCAAGAAATCAAGGAGCAAAAATTATGGCACTTTCGTTAGATGATAAATTGGTTGTTGGTATTTCCTCTCGCGCACTTTTCGATTTAGAGGAGGAAAATAAGATATATGAGGAGCAGGGCTTAAAGGCTTATTCTGACTACCAAATCGAGCACGAAAACGATATTTTAAAGCCTGGTACAGCATTCCCACTTGTTAAGGCACTGCACAACCTTAATTGTAAGGATAAGCATATGACCGAAATAATAATTATGTCAAAAAACAGTGCCGACACAAGCTTAAGAATTTTCAATTCTATAAAGCACTACGGGCTTGATATTTCTCGCGCCGCACTTATTGGTGGCAACTCAATAGCGCCATATCTTAATACCTTTAAAACAGATTTGTTCCTATCTGCAAACGAGGAGGACGTGCAAGAGGCAATTAACGCAAATATAGCCGCAGGAATTATCTGCTCACACGCTAATTTGCCAATAAATCCAAGTGAACCAACCCCTCAAATTAGAATTGCATTCGATGGCGATGCTGTTATTTTCTCTGACGAGTCCGAAAAAATCTATAAGGAAAAAGGACTTGAGGCTTTTGCCAAGCACGAGGAGGAAAACGCAAAAAAACCATTACCGGAAGGCCCATTTGCAAAGCTTTTAAAGACAATTTCTTTAATTCAAAATCAGTTCAAGGACACAAATGAAATGCCGATAAGAACAGCCCTTGTAACCGCGCGCAATACACCAGCGCACGAAAGAGTTATAAGAACACTGCGCGCATGGGATGTAAGAATTGACGAGGCTTTTTTCCTCGGTGGAATAGAAAAAAGCGAAATTTTAAAATCCTTTGGCGCAAATATCTTCTTTGATGACCAAAGCGTACATACCGATAAAGCATCAAGACTTGTCCCATCGGCACGAGTACCATATAAGCAAACAGAAAACAAATAATTAATAATGTAGGGGAGGGGCTTGCTCCTCCCGTAATTTAAAAAGGTGTCCAAAAGACACCTTTTAATTATTTTCTATATTCCTCAGCCAACGTCTTAAACGCAGGCAAAGCACCAAGAACCGTCCCTTTTGATGTGCAATAAGCAATTCTTACATAGCCAGAAACACCGAAATCGTCGCAAGGAACGACCAAAATCTCGTGTTTTTTAGCCTTTTCGTAGAATTTGTAAGCATCAGGCTCTAAAGCCTTTACAAAGAGGTAGAATGCGCCATCTGGCTTTACGCACTCATAACCATATTCGGTTAGATTATCGTAAAGCAAGTCGCGGTTTTCCTTGTAAGCCTCAATGTTTACCTTCGCGTTTAGGCAATTTTTAATAACCTGCTGGAATAGGCTAGGTGCACAAACATAGCCAAGTGAGCGACCCGCACCACAAACGCACAAATAAACGTTTTGAGCATCCTGCATTTTGGGGTTAACTGCAATATATCCAATTCTCTCTCCAGGCAAGGAGAGGGACTTTGAATATGAGTAGCAAACTAAAGTATTGTCGTAATAGTTCATAAGATAAGGAACGTCAACACCTGAATAAACAAGCTCTCTATATGGCTCGTCAGCAATCAAATAAATTACCTTGCCATATTCCTCGCTCTTTTTCTTTAGAACCTCGCAAAGTGCTTTAATTGTTTCCTCTGAATAAACAACTCCACTTGGGTTGTTAGGAGAGTTAACAATAACGGCTTTTGTTTTTTCGTTTATCTTGCTCTCAAAATCCTCAATGTCAACCTGGAAGGTCTTTTTCTTAGGTGCGCTAACAACAATTTTGCCGCCTGCGTTTTCAATAAACACTCTATATTCTGTAAAGAAGGGAGCAAAAACAATGCACTCCTCATCATTGCCTTCAAATACAGCCTTTAGACAGATGGAAAGAGAAGCCGCAGCACCACAGGTCATATAAATTAGATTTGGGTTAATTTCGGCACCAAATCTTTCATTAATATTATTAGAGATAGCAGTCCTTACACCCAAATCGCCTTGAGCTGATGTGTAACCGTGTAAAAGCACAGAGCTTTCAGTTTTAAGTAAATTAGCAATAGCCTCGTTTACCTCACTGGGTGCTGGCACGCTTGGGTTGCCAAGGCTGAAATCATAAACGTTTTCAGCACCGATTTCCTTTGCGCGAGATTTGCTGTATTCAAAAATTTCTCTGATTATTGAGCGCTTGCTACCAAGAGCAAACATTTTTTCATTATATCCCATAATAAAGCCTCGATAAGTTAAATTAAGTTAAATATAAAAAATTATAGCACAATATCTATATGATGTCAATGCTTTGACATTTTGCCGTAAGCCTGACCATTATAATTCCATAAAAAGTCCTCGGCGGTTTTATAAAAGGTAACTGTAATTCTATCATCATTAAAGCCGAAGCGCATAGAAACGTTTCCAAAATAGCGGTCAATGATTTGTGAGAAAATCATAATTTGGTTGTTACAAAGCCAAGCACCAGAGGTTGCCATATCATATTTTGAGCCGTCAAGCGTACGTGTGTTGCCAATATCTTGTGAGTAGCCAAGCTCAGGAAACTTGCCAAAGTAGTTTTTATTTAAAAGAAAAGGCAAAACCATCTCGCCATTTTCATTTGTATAGTGTAGCTCACCACCAATACCATTAAAATTAAAGCACAAGTCCTTTAAGCCTAATTCGTTTTCAGAAAATACATATTTTATGCCATTGATTTTGTCCTGCCAAGACGAGGTCTCTTGTCCCTTTATTGCAAAAAGGGATAGACCCTGTGTCGCGTTTTGCATATCAGTAAAAGCTTCATTATTTTCGGACAGGGGCGCATTTTCAAGGTTTTCAACGATAATATCAAAAAAGCTTGACATTAAAATTTCGCGAGAATATCCACAGCCTTGGTTGTCAGCTGTGCAAACAAAAATCAAATCATAGTCAGGCAAGCAAATTGTAAGCTGGTCGCCCATTCCAACAAAAGCAAATCCATTTTTCTCGGTTCTCCAAATTTGATAACCGTAGCCGTGTCCAATAACATCCTCAAAAGCGGTTTCTTGGTTATCAATTAAATTCGAGGTTGCTTCTCTTAAATATCTTTCGCTCAATAGTCTTTTGCCGTTCCATTCGCCAAGATTCATAACAAAGCGAGCAAATGAGAGCATATCACGAGAGGTGCAAAGAAGAGCAGAGTCACCCCAGCTCTCCCCAGTTGGAATTTTCAAAATTGTCGCATTTTTAAAAGTACCAAGATGAGAGAATATCTTTTCGTTTAAGTAATCGAACAATGGCTTTTTTGCTAGCTTTTCAACAAGAGCACATAGAATCTGTGAGCCTTGACTATCATACTCCCAAATAGTACCAGGATATCTCACATTATTAGGTCTTTTATTAAAATATAAATGGCATCTATCCTTGTCGCTATTTCCAAACCAGTTTTCACCATAACCAACGGTTGACATCATTAGCATATTGCGAATGGTCTGATTTTTTATGGATTCGCATGGGGAAGTGTCTATTTTTTCAGGGAAATAGTCAATGATTTTATCATCGAGTGACAGCTTTCCCTCATCAAGCAATAAGCCGATCGCCACTGAAACATAGCTTTTAGTTTCGGAATACATTCTATGTAAAAAGTCCCTGTTAAAGGGTGACCAGTAAAATTCACCAAAAATATTAGTGCCTCGGCACAAAATTACGCTGTGCATATGTAGCTTTCTTTTCTCAAGGCGTAAAATAAAATCCTTCACATATTTTGAGCTTATACCAATAGATTCCGGTGTTACGTTTTTAAACATATTAATTCCTCGCTAAAATTGAACTTGAAAATATTTTACCATAAAATTATGCATTTTACAATATAAATGGCAATAATTAATATTGAAATTATCCTTTAAATATGATAAAATTGAAGCATAAAATCAAGGAGAAATATATGAAGGTTACAAACGATATAAAATATATTGGAGTCAACGACCACGAAATAGATTTATTTGAAGGACAATATGATGTGCCAAATGGCATGGCGTATAATTCGTATGTGATTTTAGATGAAAAAATCGCAGTTTTCGATACAGTTGATGCTCGCTTCGGCAAAGAGTGGCTTGACAACTTAAAGGGCGCGTTAGATGGTAAAAGCCCTGATTATTTGATAGTTCAGCATATGGAGCCTGACCACTCCTCAAACATCACGACATTTAAAAACGAATATCCAAATGCGATAGTAGTTGCAAGTGATAAAGCATTTGTAATGATGAAGCAATTTTTCGGTAGTGATTATTCTGATAATAGAATAATAGTAAAGGATAATGACACTCTTTCTCTTGGTAAGCATAACCTCACATTCTTAACCGCACCAATGGTTCACTGGCCGGAGGTTATAGTTACCTATGATAGCTATGATAAGGTGCTATTTAGTGCTGACGCATTTGGCAAATTCGGCGCGCTCGATATAGAGGACGAGGACGGCTGGGCTTGTGAGGCTCGCAGATATTATTTCGGTATAGTTGGGAAATATGGTATGCAAGCTAGCAATCTTTTAAAGAAGGTAAGCACATTTGAAATAAATACGATTTGCCCACTTCATGGTCCTGTGCTCAATGAAAATTTAGACTATTACCTTGACTTATACAAAACTTGGACAAGCTACGAGGTTGAGAGTGAGGGAATAGTGATTGCCTATACCTCAATTTATGGCAATACTAAAAAAGCAGTTGAGCTTTTAAAGGATGAGCTATTAAAAAATGGCTGTCCCAAGGTGGTGCTGAATGACCTTGCAAGAGTAGATATGCATGAGGCTGTGGAGGACGCATTTAGATATGGTACAATGGTGCTAGCAACCACAACCTACAATAATGATATTTTTCCATTTATGCGTGAATTTCTTTACGAGCTCCTCGAAAGAGGCTATAAGAATAGAAAAATTGCAATTATCGAAAACGGAACTTGGGCACCAAATGCAAGAAAGAGAATAAAAGCAATTTTAGACGAAGCAAAAGGGCTTGAAATTCTTGAAAATGGTGTTACAATTCGCTCCGCTATGACAGAAGAAAGCAAGAAGGAAATAGAGGAGCTTGCAAAAATACTTAAATAAAGGAGATTAGCCTATGGATGTTGTACTTTTAACCGCACTGGGTGTAGGTGGTGCTACTGTTTTTGGCGCACTTATTGGATTTCTTATAAGAAAGCCGTCGCATAGGTTTAATGATATCGTCCTTTCCTTTGCCGCAGGTGTTATGCTATGCGCCGCGGTAATTGGTCTTATTGTCCCATCGCTCACTGATAAAAATGGCTCCTTGATAGTTACAATTATTGGTGTTTTGGCAGGAGCTGTTTGCCTTAATTTAATTGATAAATTAGTTCCTCACCTTCATAAAATAACAGGGGTGGATATTGAAAAGCATCCGCACAAAAACGCAAATCTCAGTAAGGTTTTGCTTTTTGTAATTGCCATTGCTATACATAACCTGCCCGAGGGAATTGCCGCAGGCGTTAGCTTTGGCTCTGAAAATACCGCACACGCACTAACAATTGCAGGTGGTATTGCATTGCAAAACATTCCGGAGGGTATGATAATAATAGCACCAATGCTTTCTGCTGGTGTTACAAAAAGGCGCACATTTTTAATTGCACTTTCAACAGGTATAATAGAGGTTATAGGAACTCTCATCGGTTATTTCGCAGTTAGTATTTCCCAGGCAATATTGCCATTTGCACTTGCATTTGCGGGAGGTACTATGCTTTATGTAATAAGTGATGAAATGATACCCGAAACTCATTCTCATGGAAATGAAAGATACGCAACCTATTCGTTGCTTGTTGGCTTTATACTAATGATGGCTTTTGATTTTTTACTTGGTTAAAAATGATTATTATAAAATTATAAAATTTAGGAGGAAACAAAAATGAAATACGTATGTGATGTATGTGGATACGAATACGATGAAGCGGTAGGCGATCCAGATAACGGCATCGCCCCTGGCACAAAATGGGAGGACTTACCTGAGGATTTTGTATGCCCACTTTGCGGAGTTGGCAAAATTAGCTTTTCAAAGGAATAAAAAAATCGCCACGAAGCTCGTGGCGATTTTTTCTTTATTATTTGTTGTACACTCTGCGTAGTGCTAAAAGGAAAGCATCAATATCTCTTAATTTAAATGCATAGTCTATGTTTGTGCGAACAATAAACTTATTAGAAATTAGTTGAGTGCTTGTAATTTGAGAGAATGGGATGCTAGCTAGTGATTTTTCAATAGGTGAGCCGTTTAGCATAAAACCAACGGAGGTTTTTGTGATATAAACTATGCCGTTGGTATCCTTAAAGCTTCCAACATCAGCAAATACCATATTGTCGTTTTCATTTACAAGCTGTTGCATTTTAGCTTCATGTATTCTTACCAATTGACTTAAAAGAATCTTTAATAACACAAGTGGAATAATAGAGAACACACCAGCAAACAATACTGAAAAAACGATACCACCGATAATTCCAAGATAGCCTAGGCCATGGGGCGCTAAAAGTAAGTACATAATTGCACCAAAGGATGCACCACCAAATAAGCTGAGTAATATAACTATCGTTAATATAATGATGACAGCTGTTTTAAATATTTTTTTTGCATGCTTACGCATAAAATCGCCTCCTATCAAAATTGATCTTGGTCGAAATTTTTTATTTTTATAAAAGCTTTTCCTTGGCAACCACAAGCATCAATTTTATTCTGTTTTCTTGGTTTACCTTGGTTGCACCTGGGTCGTATTCAATATCAACAATATTAAGTCTTGGGTCTATTCTTCGAACCTTGTTTATCATTCCTTTTGCAGCAACGTGACAGGGCAAACAACCAAAAGGCTGAACAATTACGATGTTTTCATAGCCGTTGTCAGCAAACTCTAGCATTTCAGCTGCTAAATACCAGCCCTCGCCCATGCTATTGCCAATTCCAATAACGCCCTCTGCACGCTTCTTTAGGTCATTTACACGTTCAGGTGCTACAAAATTAGGGTTAGCTTCAATAGCGGATATAAGAATATCCTCCATTTTGAACATATACTTCATAGCGAACTCTAAAATCGCTTTTTTTGCTTTGTTTCCACCATAAAGCCTCAAGTCCTCAAGTGCACCATTTGTCTTGTAAATTCCAAAGCCTAAAATGCTAGGAACATAAACCTCACAATCCTGCTCGGCTAGAAATTTTTCCAAATGGTTATTGCCAGGGGCAGAGTATTTAAGGTATAGCTCACCAATTACGGCAACCTTTACCTTTGGAGTCTTTTCTACCTTTATGGATGCAAAATCATCTGCAATTGATTTGAGATTTTTCTTAATAGCCTTGGTAGAGAAGCCCTTGCCATTGGAGAAGCCTTTGCCAAGAGCATCGGTCCACTTGTCAATCATAGCATCCGTTTCACCCTTGTTTACCTCATATGGACGCACTTGATTACTTACAATCATAATCATATCGCCATAAATAAGACCGGCAAGAGCCATAAGAAGTGATTTTGGAGAGAGATTGATTCCAGAATTAAGCTCAAGTCCCCAAATATTCGCCGAAATAAATGGAACATTAGGATAGCCAGCCTTTTCAAAAGCCTTTCTCATAAGGTTGATATAGTTGCTATCGCGACAACCACCACCGGATTGCGTTATTACCATAGCAACCTTGTCAGGGTCGTATTTGCCACTCATAATAGTAGCAAGCATTTGCCCTGTTGTTAGCATAGCCGGATAACACATATCGTTATGTAAGTATTTAAGCGCAAGCTGTAATACCTCTGGGCCGTCATTTTCCATAATTTCAATCTTAAAGCCCTGTCTTAAAAGAATAGGCTTTAATATTTTAAAATGAATAGGAGCCATGCTAGGAGAGAGAATAGTGTAATCCTTTTTCATCTTGAGAGTGAATTTAACTCTATCTCTGTAAGGTGAATTTTTACTCATTTCCGTCCTCCTTGCTTTGTTGCTCAATTGCCGCAATAAGGCTTCTTAAACGAATCTTAATAGCGCCAAGGTTTGTAACCTCGTCAATTTTTATTTGTGTATATAGATTGCCATAGTATTCTAGTAGACTTCTTACCTCGTCTGTTGTAAGTGCATCAAGACCACAACCAAAGGATACCAAGTGTACAAGATACATATCATTCTGTGACGCAACGTATTTGGCTGCAGAGAATAGTCTTTGGTGGTATGTCCATTGGCTAAGCAGGTTAACCTTAAATTTGGGCACCATGCAAGCCACAGCATCCTCGGAAACGACAGCGAAGCCAAGTGCACAAATAAGCTTATGTATACCGTGGTTAATCTCTGGGTCTGCGTGGTAAGGACGACCTGCAAGAACAATAATTTTCTTGTCCTCACGTCTTGCCTCACTAACTATTCTTAAGCCCTCTCGGTTTATATCTGCCATATAATTATCGTATGCCAAATAAGCCTTTTTACACGCTTTCTTTACTGCACCATTTTTAAATGCACCAAAGTGCTTTTCAAGAACCTTCTTAAAGCGTTTAGCAAATTCACGTCTGTTGTGAGGACCAACATAATCATTGATATATTTAATCTTGCCAAAGTTTAGAGTATTAGCCTCAATAACCTCAGGATATCCTGCAATAACCGCACAGTTGTAGTTGTTTTTAGCCTTCTTTTCATTGAAATTGTATGTCATACAAGGATAGAAAATCGCATCAACATTCATTTCAATTAGCTTTTGAATATGACCGTGCATCATTTTAGCAGGGAAGCATACAGTATCTGACGGAATAGTGCCTTGACCGTTTAAATATAGCTTTCTGTTGGAGAATCCACTCATTTTAACAGTAAAGCCAAGCTCTCTAAATAGTGTATTCCAGAAAGGATACATTTCGTACATATTAAGTCCCATAGGCAGACCTATGACACCTCTTGTTCCCTCGCCCTCTGGCAAGGAAGCAAGCTTTTTAAGCTTATATTCGTAAAGATTTAACGAGTCGTCCTGCGCCTTATTGGTTACAGGCTTCTCACAACGGTTTCCACCGATAAATTTACGGCCACCACCGAAATCATTTACAGTTAACTGACATTTGTTGTTACATCCGTTACATGTAACACTCTTTATTGAATATGTAAAATTCTTTAGCTCCTCGTAAGAGAGAATAGCAGAATATCCGCTATGCTTTTTCATTTGATTAGCATAAAGTGCCGCACCATAAGCACCCATCATACCAGCAATGTCAGGACGAATAACGTGCGCACCAATCTCTTGCTCAAATGCACGGAGAACTGCATTGTTTAAGAATGTTCCACCTTGAACAACGATTTTTTTGCCAAGCTCATCAGCGGAGTGAACTCTTATAACCTTATAAAGAGCATTTTTAACAACGCTTATAGAAAGACCTGCTGAAATATTTTCAACAGTAACGCCTTCCTTTTGCGCCTGCTTAACAGACGAGTTCATAAATACAGTACATCTAGAGCCCAAATCAACAGGGTTATTTCCAAAAAGTCCTAGATTAGCAAATTCTTCAATAGGATAGCCAAGTGAGCTTGCAAAGGTTTGTAGGAATGAGCCACATCCGGAGGAGCAAGCCTCGTTTAAAAATATATTATCAATAGCACCATTGCGAATTTTAAAGCACTTCATATCTTGTCCGCCAATGTCAATAATAAACTCAACATCTGGCATAAAGTATTTAGCCGCGGTAAAGTGAGCAACGGTTTCAACAACACCAATATCAATGCCCAAGGCACTTCGCATCATATCCTCGCCATATCCTGTAACAGCACTTGATACAATTTTGATATTAGGATATTTTTCGTACATTTCTAAAAGAGTTTCTCTTACAACATCAATAGGCTTACCTTGATTTGATTGATATTTAGAGAAAATAATAGCACCATCCTTGTCGGTGAGAACTACCTTTAAGGTTGTAGAGCCCGAATCAATACCAAGGTATGCATCACCCACGTATTCGATTCCTTCTTTTCTTGGAACACTGTTGGCACTGTGACGCTCAATAAACTCGTTGTATTCTTCCTTGCTTTTGAACAAAGGAGAGAGGGAGGATTCAGCGCCAAAATCGGTTTTTTCACCGATTATTTCATATGCCTTGGCTAAATCCACCTTTTCTTCAGCATAGTAAGCCGCACCAAGCGCAACAAAAACAAGTGAATCCTCTGGACACACACCCTCGCATTTAAGAGTTTTGTCAAACGCGCGTCTCAATTCAGACAAGAAGGTAAGTGGACCACCAAGATATACGACATTACCCTCAATAGGGTGTCCTTGCGCCAAGCCTGTAATTGTTTGGTTAACTATTGCATAGAAAATACTTGCAGAAATGTCCTCTTTTCTTGCACCTTGGTTAAGAAGAGGTTGAATATCTGTTTTAGCAAATACTCCACAGCGAGAAGCAATAGAGTAGATCTTTTCATAATTTTTTGCAAGCTCGTTCATTTCGCTTGTTTCAATTTGCATAAGGCTCGCCATTTGGTCGGCAAAAGCACCGGTACCACCAGCGCAAGTACCGTTCATACGAACCTCTAAATTGCCCTTTAAAAAGAGAATTTTAGCATCCTCTCCGCCAAGCTCAATAACGACATCAGTGTCAGGGAGTCTATGACTTATAGCAACCTTTGTAGCATAAACCTCTTGAACGAAGGGCACACCCGCCCTTTCAGCAAGTCCCATACCGGCAGAGCCCGATACAGCACATACTACGGGCTCGGTTATATTAAATTTGTCAATAAGTCCCTTTATGACCTCACGGGTCTTTTCCTTTATCATTGCGAAATGACGCTCATAGCTTTTATGAATAAGGTTTCCCGCATCGTCAAGAACAACACATTTAATAGTAGTTGAGCCTATATCAATACCAATTCTCATAGTTTCCCCTTTCATTAAATCTTTTTCATTCGACTGAGGTATCTAGTTCCTATCTTAGACCATTTAAAGCCTACATTTTTAAGCTCATTCACAGTAAACTCATTGCTCATAGGAATATTTTTCGATGTTGAAGCAATAGAGTTATAGAATGATAAAACAGCTACGTCCTTATCATCAATGGATGCCTTGAGTGACTCCTCAAATACCTCGTGCGGTACCTTTTTGATACGTTTGAAATATTTTTTCTTGAATATATCAACAGTAAATAGCTGAGGGTTATATAGGTTGTAAATATTGTTAACCCTGTTGTAAAGAGCAAGTCTGACATAAGCATCTGCACACTCGTCAACAGGAGTGAAGTCAATAGGATACTCTGCAAGCTCCTTACTATATTTTCCAATCTTCAAAAGACCTCTAAAACGACCAATAAAGCCATTATCCTGTGAGTTCTTTTGGAACATACCATCAGACATTCTCCAGGTTAAGTTACCAATACGGAAAATATTCGCCTTAAGACCTGCCTCTCTTGCAAGCAAGACAAGCTCCTCGGCTTTATATTTTGAGTGAATATAAACATTTTGTACGTGGTTTTGACCTATATCAAGGCTAAACTCGTCAAATGTGGCATCTGGATTCTTTTGCTCAACAGTACCAGAGCCGTGAATACTAGCGGTTGATGTGTGCTGGAGCAAAGCACCGGATTGCATACAGAAATCAATAACATTTTGAGTACCTATAACATTTGTATGCTCAAAATCCTCATATCGTCCTGCGTGATTTACGTTAGCAGCGGTGTGGATAACCATATCAACCTTTTTAAGTAGCTCGTCATAAGCCTCGTCAGACAAGCCAAGCTTTGGCTCGGTAATATCGCCAACCTTAACCTTAAATCTAAAGTATTCATATTCTTTAGGGAAGTAGTAGCGAAGAACGCTTTTGAGCTTTTTCTCATTACGAACAAGGCAAATAACGTGCATATTTCTCTTTAAAAGCTCACGAAGAATATGAGAGCCAAGGAAGCCAGTTGCACCTGTAAGAAGAACGTATTTAACCTCATTTGTGTGTAAAATACTAGAGTTGTGCTTAATAAGCTCGTTTACATTTATGTATTCCTCGGCTTCATAGCTGCTTCTGTTAACAAGGAGAGCCTTTTCAAGCTGTTCTGCGGTTGGGTTTTCATAAATTTCCTGCGCTTGAATACCGATAAGAGCAGCAGCCTCAAAGGCAAGCAAGCTATATCCACCTAAATCAAAGAAGTTGTCCTTGATACCAATATTTTTGCGACCGAGAACATTTTCAAATGCCGCAATAATTCTTTTCTGTTCCTCTGTTGTTGGTGGAACATATACTACTGATTTATTTACAACGACCTCTTCAATCATTTTTAGGGCCTCACCACGCTTGATTTTCAATGTGGTAGTTTTTGGAAAATCTCTTGCAATAAAGTCGATAGCAACCATTCTTTTGTAAGAAGGAAGGGAAGCGTTGAGCGCCTTTACCCCTTGTCTTATGCCTTGAACCAAGTTTTTGTCGTTGATGTTTGTAGGTTGAATTGCTACGCAAAGCTTACCATTTCCATCATAAACCATAACATCCTTAACGCCGTCAATGGTCAAAATGCGAGCCTCTAGCTCCTCTGGATATATATTTTTACCGTTATCAAGGATGATTAGGTTCTTTGAGCGACCGGTGATATATAGATATCCGTCCTCGTCAAAATAACCAAGGTCACCAGTATGTAGCCAGCCATCCTCTGTAAATGCCTCTGCTGTTGCCTCTGGATTTTTGTAATATCCAAGTATAACACCAGAGCCCTTAACAAGGATTTCGCCATCCTCTATTTTTACATCCATATAAGAAACAGGCTTACCAACAGAGCCAAATCTGTTTTCTCTTGGATAGTTAGCAGAGATAAGTGGCGCACATTCAGTCAAGCCATAGCCCTGATACATATTCACACCGAACTCGTCAAATGCCTCGGCAATCTCTGGGCGAAGAGCAGCACCACCAACGATTACATTGGTGAGGTTTCCACCGAATCTATTAAGAAGCTTTTTGTATAGTGAGCGCCTTATATTAATTTTGAAAAATTTACAAACGCGATTGATTTTCTTTGCAATTCCTATCTTGCGCTTGTTAGCACCGGAGGAAATGCTTTCCATAACCTTTTTGTAGAATACCTCAGCAATGGTAGGAACTACCAATATAACGGAAGGCTTGAATTTATTGAGATTTGAAACAATATTTTCGATTTTGTCGTTTATACAAACGGTTGCACCACAATAAAGCACACCAAGGTTGTCAACAGTCAATTCAAAGGTGTGGTGAATAGGAAGAACGGACATAACAACAGGAGCCTTCTTTACATTCTGTGCAAAGTCCATTCTATATATGTCATTAATGTTGGATACAATGTTCTTTTGGCTGAGCATTACACCCTTACTCATACCAGTTGTACCAGAGGTAAACAAAATTTCAGCTAGTGCGTTAGGGTCAATAGCAGGGAGAGGAGCAGGCTTGGTACGAAGAATCTCACGGAAACGAGTACCGGAGAAGCTTATTACCTCTTTAACATTATTGTCAGCCTCCTCAATGCTGTGCATCATAGTCTCAAATTCCTCAGAAAGGAAGACCATATCAACATCACCCATAACCAAAAGGTTAAGGATTTCTTCCTCTGAAAGCATCCTATCAATAGGAATAACAACGTTAGCACTACATGCAATACCTAAAAATGCGGTAACCCAATGATAGCTAGTAGAGCCTATAATAGCAACGTGCTTGCCTTGTAAGCCTTTTTTGACAAACCAAGAAGCAACCGCCTCAACGTCCTTTCTAAAATCTCTAAATGTCTTGCTTACAACTGAATCCTCAACAATATATCTGTAAGCATCTCTGTCTCCATAGGCCTTCTCAATTTCCTTAATATATTCCTGTAAATCGACAAGCATTTTATTCATAAATTCAAAACTCCATTCTCAAACATCATGAATTTAGGGCCAAACAAAACCACCTTACATTATACTATAAATTTTAAAATTTACAATATAATTTAATAAATTATTATCAACTTTTCGCGATTTTTGAAGAATTTTATGAAAAATAACAATAGCTAAAAGCAAAATTTTCCACAAAATAATTTTCAAAATGATAAGAAATCATTGACGAGTCAACCCTAGCGCTTTAAAATAGGGTGCAAGGCACCCACATTCAAAACAGAGATATTTTACCATATAATTGTTGAGCTGTCAACCTTTTTGACAAATCGTTCTTTAAGGAATAAATTATAAGCAATTTTGCAAAAGAGCTTTAAATCCTAAAATTTGTCTTAAAAATAACAAAACACATTGAAATATTTGTTGCGTTGTGTTAAACTAAATGCGTCGTAATTTATTATACGATTACATAAAATTGTACGACTATTAATTTGCCACAATTTGGTAGATAAGGAGAGCACATTATGATAAAAAATAAGCATGAAAAATACGCGCCTTTTGAGAGTAACTTTCTTTCCGTTACATTTAATAAGCAAACAGGCGGGATTGCCTTTTTGGGCATTGAATCCGGTGGGCGCGATAGAGATAAGCACGCAAGCTACAATTTACTTATCCCTGCATATGGAGCTATTTCGGGCGCTTTAAAAAAATCGTTACCTATAAGTGTAGAGATAGATGAAAACAAAGCGCTTTTTAAAAACGCACAGGGCAGTAGCACAATTTACAATATAATAGATGACCGTACAATGAAAATTGAGCTTGAAAAAATAAACGCAAACGATATTTTTTCGACAAGACTATCAATAAAAACCGCACCACCTACAATTTGGACAAGTGCGGAGCCAAAGCACCTAAAAAGCACGAATCCTCTAACTATCTATAAAACTAGATACTCCTTGCCACTTATTATACATTTTCCTGATTTTGGTAGGCTTGAAATTTCCTCAACATCAGATGATGTTTTTTGTGTAGAGGAGCTTCAAATGTCAAGTGATTTCACTGGCATTGAGCTAGGTGGTAAAAATTTTGCAGTTAACCACAATAGAATGCATGCATTACATTATGGTAGCTCGTTTTTAACCTTCAAATCAAAAAAGCCACTTGACAAGGCAGAGCTAACCTTTAAGGTATTAGATGAGTGCTATCCAAAATTTCAACATGAAAACGACGAGAAATTTAATGGCTTAAAGCGCAATTGGCTAAACGCCTTTGCTCTGAATAGAGAGCTTTTTGATATGGGTGATAATATATATTTCCACGGCACAGCTCATTTAGCAATACATATGAAATCCGACCTGCTTGAGATAATGAACGATGATAACGAGCAATTTAAAATAATTCGCCGTGCGTTTGAAAGACAGGTAAAAAGAAGCTTTAAGCAAGCTCAAGCTCCAAGCGGAGAGGTTAGCGTTTGTTGCTTCAATAGAGAAAAGAAAAAGAGTGATGGGTGCGCAAGTGACTCAACTCCGGGTGCTATAATTTCGCTAATGGGAATAGCAAAGTGGAATTTGCCTTTTGCAAAAAAACTACTTCCTAATGCAATAAAAGCCGCTGACTTTATTATGTCATTTGATACTGACGGAGATGGAATATTTGAAGTACCATACCCAGGTGATTATATGTTCCAGCCTGCGGATAATGGATTTTATTGCAACTGGTGGGACAACTTTGCATTTGGTCATAAGGATATTTATTTTAACTATCTTTGCCATCGCGCTCTTCGTGAGCTTTGTGAGCTTTTGGAAAGCCTTAATAGAAACAAGGAAGCAGAAAAATATAGACATCAGCTTGAAAAATTTGATAAATCATTCTTTGATACCTTTTATAATCCGGAAACCGAGCTTATGGCAGGCTGGATAAGTAGAAATGGAAAGGTGCACGATTACGGCTTTACATTTGCTGTGTCTATGGGTATTAATGAGGGACTTATTTCTAAGGAAATAGGCAAAAAAATGCTAAAGAAGCTCCTTGCTATAATGAAAAAAGAGGGCTATGGTGACCTTCGATTTGGTATCCCTGGAAATGTTATGCCAGTAGCTCAAATCGATACAATCAACTGGCCATGCATGAGTGACTGGGGACAATACGAAAATGGTGGACTTAATGGTATGAACGGCTTCCATTTCCTAACCTCTATGTACAAGGTAGGACTTGAAAAGGAAGCGGACAAAATTCTGTTCACTATACTAAACACCTATGAAAAGCAAATGACACATTCAGGACTTATGCCGGGCTATTGCCAAAGCGTTGACTGGCGTACCAAAAATGGCGTACCCTGTGGCTATAATTATCTGGCTGATAACTATTATTTCTTACTTTCTGTATACGCAGGAAAATACAAAATACCACACTCCGCGGTTGTTAAATAATCCTAAAATGAAAAGCGAAAGCACCACAAAATTTGTGGTGCTTTTTGTATAAATGTATAAATATATAAATGCGACTTTTTGGTGAAAGATAATCAAAGCTCAAAAACATCGGTCTAACTATTGGCTCGATTTTAGAAATAAAAACCTAAACCGAACATAAAGTTCAATTTAGGTTCTTTTTGGTCGAGATGACAGGATACTTCGCAACCTTGTTGCTCGTAATATTTGCCAAATTTGCAACCCTGTGTTCAAAAACAACCACAGAGTGTTGCATTTTTTCTTTTTCAGCCGTAGCATTTCTTTTAAGAACTCAAATTTTGATACGCAGTAAACAAAGATTACGCTAGAATAAAAACTGAGGCAAAATAGAAAAATAGTATTGACAAAATAATTATCATAATATAAAATATAATTAGTATCAAATGATAGGTTGGCATAAAATGGATAAGTTAATAAAAAAAATTAGATTAGAAGCAAAAATGAATCAGGAACAGTTCGCGAAAGCTCTCGGAACTACTGTTCTTTCAATCAATCGTTGGGAAAACGGAAAAACATATCCTAACAAGATGGCTCAAGGCGCACTCCTGAAGTTTTGCAAGGAGCATAATATCAATTTGTTTGATTATGTGGTAAAAAGTGCAAGTAATGAATCAAATGAGAATCTTGTGCTTTATCATGGCTCTAAAAATGGTATAGTTGGAGATATAGCACCAAAAAGTCGTAGCATGTGTGACTTCGGTAAAGGCTTCTATATGGGAACAGATCCAAGCCAGCCACTAACTCTTATCTGTGATGAGAATAAGCCGGTGTTTTATGCGGTTGAATTCAATCTTGACGGACTTAAGGTGCTGAATGTAGATATTAACCTTGACTGGGCAATGCTTATTGCATATTACAGAGGATATATGGAAGAGGTTAAGGGGAGCGAAATTTACGAAAAGTATGCAAATATGGCAAAAGGATACGATGTTATTCTTGGCTATATTGCAAACGATAGAATGTATCGTGTAATGAAAAGCTTCTTTGAAAAGGAAATTACGGATGTTGCACTCCTCAATAGCTTATCAGCACTTGACCTTGGCAGACAATATGTGGCAATAACAGAAAGAGCCTGTAAGCAAATTAAAATATTAAATGAAAAGACATTATCTCCTCTTGAACTTGGAATATTAAAGGAAAGAAGCATCGTAAGACGAGAGGAAGGTATAGCACTTACAGAAAATGTACTTAAGCAATACAGACGAGAAGGAAAATACTTCGACGAGATTATAGGAGGTTAAAATGGATAAAAGCTTACAACTTGCATTAGCTGATATGCAAGGACAACTGTTCGAGTTAAGCAAAGACTTGGGCTATGATAGCGAAAGCTTCATAAAAGCATTTATGCAATCTGATATAGCCAAAGACCTTGATTCAGAATTTAACCATTTACAATGGGCAGGAAAAGAATATATTCTTGACAGAATAAAGGAAGAGCTTGCCGATAAGCTAATAATCGGTGGCGAAGCATACGATAAGGAAACACTTTACTGGACTGGCTACCTCTATCGCTCGTGGCATTTCTACACAGGCGAATCAAGTAAGGAAATCTATAAGCAAGCCCCGGCGAGGACTATGAGAGTAACCTACTTCCCATACCACACACTCAGTGTCGAGCTTGCGATAGATAGACTCAAGGAAAGCTATAAAGATAAGAAAGATTAAGTCTTTTGAGTAAACAGATGAGGAATACATTAATTTTATTATGAATTGCAGTTAATAATTCAAAGATTATAGGTATCATGGAGTATATGATACAGCACCAGTTTTATCGACATTTATAAAATCTGATAAATTTGCAACATTGAATTAAAAACGAGTGCAGAAATGCACTCGCTTTTAACTTATAAACCATATTTTTGCAACAAATCCAAGACTTTATTAGTGTGGAATCGAATCTGTTCGCTCTTAAGCTCGTTACATTTGTAAACTACAATCCCAAGGCAATCTTTTACCATTTCCTTTTGGTACTTTAAGCGGTCGGCTTTTGAATATCTATCTAAACCGTCATCGTTGAGCATTAAGCAAGAGCCTTTTGAGCCATTATTTGCAAACTCTAAATAAGCTCTTGAAGCCTCGATTAGTTCATCAAAGTATTCAACGGCACGAGCTTCATTTTCGAGCTTCAAATGCTTGCTAATAAGCCAGCAAAGCAATCTTAATTTTTGATAAACT
This sequence comes from Clostridia bacterium, assembly GCA_017472695.1. Lineage (GTDB taxonomy): Bacteria > Bacillota > Clostridia > Oscillospirales > CAG-272 > RGIG2000. The sequence goes on from JAFUOQ010000032.1 coordinate 46,591, forward strand.
TGGTTAAAAGGAAGATAATCCCCGCCCGATAAAAACGCATTTATAATGCGTAGCATATATTCTTCAAGCTCAATTTGTTCTTGAATGGTTTTGTTAGGTAATGACGCTACAAGAGAAATGCTCTTGATTAAAAATCTTGCACGATAGGTAAAGCTTTCCTTGCAGAATTTTTCAACACTTGAGTAATCTCCACCAAGCTTTGCAACCTCGGCAGAGAAATAAGCTCTATCACCATATTTAAATGGCATTTTAGAAAGAGCATTATTTGCTTTTTCCTTTTGTCCTATACGCATATAAATGGAAGCCATCAAAAATCTTGCCTCTGCGTGCAAGTCAGCATCATCGCTAAATCTAAAAATACAGTTAGCAAAGCGTTCACACTCTTTAACAGTAGTGGCTTCATCAAAAATATCAAACTTTCCAAAGTAAAGCTCTGCCATATCAAGCAGATATTTTGCAGCTTTAGGATTTGTAGGATGCGTGCAGAAATAGTCATACATTAAGCGAAAGCCTTTTTCAGCTTCTTTTGGCTCTGGAGGCCACTTGCAAGGGCTGAGTGTTTCTATTTCCATACACTTTTTGTATATCTTTTCAAATTCTTTGGTGTCATTATCATCTATAACACCAAGCAAAATATCCGTTGAAACATTTAATGCCCGTGAAAGTGGAACGATTTGTGAAATATCAGGCATGCCCGCATCAGTTTCCCACTTAGAAATTGCTTGTGTGCTAACACCAATCATATCAGCTAAATCCTGTTGAGTCCAATTTTCATTTTTACGAAAAGCCTTAAGCCTTTGTCCGAAAGTCATAGCCATAATAAAACCTCCTTTGTGCTTTGTACCTTAAGTATAGCATACAAAAAACACAAAATCCACAAAACAAATGCAGAATGTAAATCCACGCTCCGTTGATTTCAATAATTCTATTGAATTGAATTCTTATAAATGGTATAATTGAGCTGTATAAGAAAAGTGTGAGGTAAGATAATGAATATTCGCATTGGAACAGAAGAGGATAAAAGAACTATAATTGGCAAATATCCGCATACAAGGCAAGTACTTGGTGAAGGTGGATGTTTGGTTGTTGCAGAAGAAAACGAGAATATAGAAGCTTTTGCTTGGGCGTTTGTTCAAAAAATACCTGCACCAACAGATAAAAGCGAAATGTTTGTAAATGTTATAGAAACCTTTGCACAAAAAAATCAATGCAAAGGTATAGCAAGTAACTTAATAAAGAAGCTTATCGAGTTAGCCAAGGCACAATCATTATATCAAATTCGTGCGTATTGCGATATAAATAACATTTCTTCACATAAACTGTGGGAGAAAAACAACTTTACGATTTCACCGGTAAAAAATCAAAACGGACAAATACTTGGCTCATATGTAACGTCATTGTTATAGTATCTTAACGAGAAGGTGATAAAATGGCTGATTGTTTAATTTGTAAACGAATTGAAATGATAAAAAACAATGAAAATCCCTATTTTGTGAAAGAGTTAGAAACAGGATATGTTGTTTTGGGAGATCATCAACGGTTTAAGGGCTATACATTGTTTTTGTGCAAAAAGCATGTAACAGAGCTTCATCATTTAGACCACAATTTTAAAATGAAATATTTAGAAGAAATGTCGCTTGTAGCTGAGGCTGTCCAAAAGGCTTTCGGTGCAGAAAAAATGAATTATGAATTGCTCGGTAATGGCGATACGCATGTGCATTGGCATTTATTTCCACGAAATACAGGCGACACACCCGAAAAAGGTCCAGTATGGTGGCTTCCAAAGGAAGAAATGTGGAATGACATATATAAGCCAACTAACGAAGAGCTGAACGCTTATAAGACAAAATTATGCAAAGAGCTTAACAAATTATTATAGTGTGAGGGAATAAAATGGCAAAATGTTTTGGTAAAAGCATTGTAGGCACAAGTGGAGTTAACGGGGATGCGTTTTACATATCATCTGACAAATCAACTATTGTATTAGCAGATGGTGCATCAGGTGCTGGAGCTGACGGAAAGGTTATAATGTCAAAATGTTGTGTTGAAAATATTGAAGCATTTCCTTTTTCAAAGGCAAACCTATCTCCAAAAGAATATATTGAAAAGATTATTTGGAAAATCAATAACGAGTTAATTCAGCATTCTCAAAAACAAAATAAATATATATTTGGTACATTGGTTATCTGTATAATTAGCAATAATGTGGCAACATTTGCTTCAATAGGTGATTCTCCTGCGTTTCTTATTAAAGAAGGTAAAATAAAACGAGTATCAAAGACAAAGAAAACATATGATAATTTGATTCAAATGGGAATTTTCACCGAGAAACAATTAGAAGAATATGTTCATAGATTGCCTGAACATATGTGGTCAATGTTTGATACTTTCATTCCTATGGTAGTTCCTAAATATTCATTGGAAGAGTATGAGTTGAATTTAGGCGATACTATTATTCTTTGCTGCGACGGTGTAAGCGATTATTTAAGTGATGACGAGCTGTTGGAGCTCGTTAACAGACAAGACTTACCGGAAAGCGTAAATGCAATAATATCAAAATCGAAAGAAAATGCAATAGAGGAACACAACAGAAATCAGTATGATGACATTACAGTAGTTTTATATCATCATTAAGTTTGTTTTGAGGAGAAGAAAAATGACTAAGACAATAGAACAGTACATAGAAGAAAATTTATTGGGAAACGACCAAAAAATCGCTTTAGAATTTGTAAGATATTTGAGAGAAAAGAATTTGGAGTTTTACAAAGATGAAGGTGCTTGTTGGAAGGACAAAATTTACTATTGGGTTAGGTATAATCAAGAAAAATGTGTTTGCTTTATAGCAATTAAAGATCCTGAAGAACCTGACAGGAATTGGACTGTTTGGTCGGATGATATTAGTTCTGATTATCTTGCAAACTACCCAATAGAAGAAAATTTGAAAGAAACTGCTTGGAAATATGTTGATAAGTGTGGTTTATGTGGTGGTTGTAGTGGTGGAAAGCCAAAAGAAATTTTCGGCAAGAAATTTTCACGAGTATGCTGCTGCACCTTTAGAATTGATAACCCAAGCGATAAAGAGTTGCCATTTATGAAGAAAATGGTCAATATAAAAATCGGTGAAATAGAAAATGGACTTTAATTATAAAAAAGTAATAGTCCTTGGCAATAACGGAAGTGGAAAAAGCTATTTTTCAACGAAATTGGCTAAAATAACAGGTTTACCACTTATACATTTGGATTTGTTATATTGGCAAAAAAATTGGACACACCCGAGCCGAGAGGGATGGGCAGAGATACAAAGAAATATAGTAGCAAGTGAACAATGGATAATAGACGGAATGCATATAAGCACGCTTGAAATTCGTTTTAAGGAAGCAGATGCAATATACTTTTTAGATATTGATACGGACATTTGCCTTGAAGGTGTAAGACAAAGGGAATCACAAGATAGAACAGATTTTCCAAATCATTTAGATAAGCAACAAGGTGATTTTGAAACCTTTGAACGCGGTGTGATTGAATTTGAAGAAAAACGCAAGCCGAGAATCATTGAATAAATATCCAAACAAGGAATTTATAGTGTTTAAAACAAAAAAAGAAATAGATGATTATTTAATCAATGGAGTGTTACTATGAAAATAGAGATATCGCCAAACGGAATATGGTATCACGGTTCGAATAAAGTCTTTACTGAATTAAGAGCCAATAGTACCATTACACAGTGGAGAGAGCTCGCAGAAGCTTTTTCACATCAGCCTTCTCGTCTTGGTCGCTAGGCGAACCTGCGGCATCATAGTTCCAAAGCGATGTACAATATTTTTTTTATGTGATTTTGGTACTTTTTAGTCTGGAAAAGGTGCTTTGGTGTCATCTTGTGAGCAATGTTTCCAAGTAGTCCAAGTCTGTGTATGTCTTGACTGTGGTCAGCAACCAAAATTGCACCAAAAACCTCACCCCGTGTATGATTTTTATTTCCACCACCATAGTAGCATAAACTTGCCAAATTTGCAACCCTGTGTTCAAAAACAAACACAGAGCGTTGCATTTTTTCTTTTTTAGCCGTAGCATTTCTTTTAAGAACTCAAATTTTGATACGCAGTAAACAAAGAAAAAGCTGAAACACCTTTTGGCTTAAAGAGAGGTTATTATTGCTTTGCGTACATAAATAATATGTTATATTATTAAAATCTGTTGACACCTTGTTTTTGTTATGTTTTTGTGTTATAATTAATTATCAAATTTACTGAAGGAGGTATAACTATGGTAGTTGCGTACAGTGTTATTTTTGTATTGTCGCTTTTATTGCCGATTGGATATTACGTATTTGTACGAAAAAAGCAAAAAGAGTCTTGGCTTCTTGTGCTATACACATCTGTGTGCGTGATAAACCTTGGATACCTGCTTTTATCACTTTCAAAAACAGTGGAGTTTGCTCTTACTGCAAACAAAATTGTGTACTTTGGTCAAGTGTTTATGCCACTTTGTATGTTTATGATAATCTCAAAGCTATCAGGCTTTATATATAAAAATTGGGTAAAGGCTGTGCTTGTTGGCGTTGCGATGCTAATGTTTGCATTAGTGCTTACCACAGGACACCTTGATTGGTACTACAAGAGTGTAGAGTTAACCTTTGCTGGCGGTGCTGCAAAGCTTGTTAAGGAATATGGCTTATTACATCATACAAATTTAATATATGTTCTTTCATATTTCGTTGCTATGCTTGTTGTTATAGGAATTTCACTAAAGAAAAACAAGGGGAAATCTCAAAAGCTTGTTGGCTTAATGCTTGCAGTTGTTATTGGCAACATAGGAATGTGGATTGTAGAAAAGCTCATAACATCGAACTTTGAATTTCTTTCTGTATCATACCTAATGAGCGAATTTGTATTCTTCTTCGTATATTGGATGCTTCAGGACTACATACATAAAAGCGACTTACCTGTGCCTGAAGAAAAGGTTTCAATTATTTTTATGGATTCAAAAGAGAGAGCTGAAAAGGTTAAGCAAATTGTAGATAGCCTACCAGAGGGAGCTACACTTACCGCGAGACAGCTTGATGTTCTTGAAGGAATTCTTGCAGGCAAGAGCCGAAAGGAAATGGCAATTGATCTTCACCTTTCAGAAAATACTGTGAAAATGCACACAACCTCACTGTTTAAAATACTAAAGGTTTCAAGCCGAGAAGAAATTTTCGCACTTGTAAAGGCATAATGATAGATAGGCGACTACGGACACGTGGTCGTCTTTTTTTATGCAAATTTTGTGGATACACCCTAAAAGCACCCTTAATACACCCTAAAAACACCCCTGCGTGTGTGAGAATGTATGGTAGAATTAAATTGAAAAGTATGTAATACTTTTTATTTGATACAGGAGGTGATGAAATGGTGAGAAAGCGAGTCCGATTTGGTGAGTTCGAGGTTCCAATTCCAAAAGGGCATACGCAAATCATTGACAAGGACGTAAATACAGACTATTTGTTCATAAGTGCACCGAGAGAAATATACACTGTTTATTTCGATAGCACTATGCCCTTTTATAGTGACAAGGTTATGAATGGATATGAAGAAGGAAGCACGCTTGAACTAAAGATGAGCGATAGAAAAATTGTTTTCTTCTGCCCGTATGGAGGTAGTGACCGAAGGGACGGCTTGTGGTTTTTCAATATTGATTTTGAAACAGGTGACAACGAGGTGCTAACCTTACCCGGACAAATCTTGGTAAACTCCGACGAGGTTTACAAAAAGACAATTTGCGGTAAACTCCCATTCGTCGAAATTCTTGAACAAATTAAATTAAAATTCAGCACAGAAAATGCCGATTTGGCAGTTCCTGTGTAAAAAAGGAGGAAAATCCTATGAAAACGAAAAAAATAGCAATAAGCATTTTATTAACACTTGTAATGGTGCTTGGCTTGCTTGCCATTATGCCATTTACAGCATCTGCTGCGGCAATCAACGCCGTATGGTGGACGGAAGCAAGTGACAACACTGACTTCACGGCAAGCTTTGACGACGAATGGATATCGAGCAGCGGCTGGTACAAACTAAAGAAGTACAACGAAGCAAGTGAAAAATACGTCCAAGTACAGGGTGGCTATGGCTGCGGATACGTAGGCACAAACACGCTGTTGGATTTTGAAACAGCTATCCGTCAGAACGGTAGCGGTAAGTACAAGGTTACAATTGAAACGACGTCGGGCACGACGTATGAGAGCGCGGAAAAGACCTATACCTTTGAAGGGGCTTTGGATGCACCCCAAAACCTCCGTTGGTACGGCGAGAGCGCCCTTTGGGATTCCGTCGAGGGTGCGGATAATTACTACGTTTGTCTCTATTACAAGAGAGAGGGCGATACAAGCTTCAGACCTTGGTCATCGGCATCGCTTCAAAGCTCGAAAAGCTCTTGTGCTTTTACGGGAGAGCTCTCAAATCCCGGTACCTATTATTTCACGGTAGAAGCAAGCTCTACGGACGAAATGCTTGTAAGCTCTTCTGCCAAGAGCCCCGAGAAAACGGTTTCATACACCTATTCCGATCTGAACGCGCATTGGGGCGACGTTAGTAGGGATCAGAGAAAATACACGCTGTATTGGAATAACGTACCTGATGCAACGGGATATTACATGGTGTTATCCAAAAAGAACGGTGAGGAATATCAGCCCGTTAGTGGCTTTGAAAACAGGCTAAAAAAATTAACAGGACTTGATCTTTACGCTGTAATGGAAGCAAATGGAGAGGGCGATTACAAGGTGGATTTCTTCGCCTTTAACACCTCGCCTACGATCCGTGTGTCAAACGAGGTATCTATCGAGATCACGTTTACCAATTGCGAGCATAGCTATACAAAGAAGATACAAGAAAGCTATTACCTTCACTCCGCAAGCAGTGATTGCACGTCAAAAACAGAGTATTACTACGCTTGTGCGCATTGCGGCGAAATGGCACCCAAGGAAGCGCAGTACGTTTACGAGAGTGATATCGTCGAGCACGATATGAGCGCAGGCTATCAGGCAGACGGTACGACGCATTGGCTTGCCTGCGCGAAGTGCGATTACGCAGAATATCAAAGACACACCCTTGATGCAAACAACTATTGCTCAGTGTGTGACACCACAGTTTACGGTGTTTGGCTTGGAGATATACAGATCACAAGCAAGAACTGCGACGATATTACGGGTGACGGCAGCGCCTTCTATATTCCCGAGCAAAACCGCCTGTTCTTGACTAACTATACCGATCCCGATACCAGACGCGTGGGTACACCTATAACCGACCCCGATACCGGATCTGAATACATTGCAATGATCTACGCCGAAACCGGCTTGAATTTGCGTCTCCGTGGTGAGAACTTCCTGTATGAGGATGCGGGCGACTTTGGTATGCAGTACGGCGTAGTGGTAGAAAACGGGGATTTGAAGATCGAAGGCGCGGGTAGCCTTTACACCAACGCCACCATGGGCTTCTACACCTTAGACGGAGATATTTATATTGATAAAAACGGCGGTCTGCTTGATGTTGTAGGTTACTACGCAATCCGATGCGAATATCATAATCTTTATATAAATGACGGTAAGGTGAAGCTTCGTTCCCACGCAGGTAACGTGTACACAAGCGCACCCGTGCTTGACGATTACGGTTGCTACTATGCGGAAATTTCCAACGACTATGGCGGAGCTGATCCTGAGGAATACAGACCTACTACAAATATCAAATATTTCTACATTGAGCCTGCCTATACGGTAACGATTGAGCCATTTGAATGCGAGGGCGATTATATCACGGAGGTGCTTCGTTATGGCGCTGAGTACGAACTCCCCGCATGTCCGTATACGGCTCCCGCAGGCAAAACCTTTTACAAATGGGGCGTAACACCTCCGGGTAATATGTATGAAGCGGGTAAAAAGTTCACCATAACCGAAAATTTAGAGCTTATGCCTTTGTGGCAGGCAATCGCGCCTGACTCGCTTACCGCAACCTATAGCGGCACGATCCTTGCAGGCAACAAAATAGCTCCCGAAAATATCAGCATCACGCTGACCTATAACGATTCCTCAACTCAGCCCGTAAACGCAGGCGAGGTTGAATATTGGTACGGCGGCGTTAAAATAGCAGACCCCATAAATTACGTGTTCGGCGCGGAGCTGATTGGCGACGTGAACATTACCGTTAAATACTCGGGACTTGAAACCACAATGGCTGTAAAGGTCGTTGGTCACGAGATAACCTTTAACGCAAACGGCGGTACGGGAGATATGGCAAAGACCGAATACGTTGGCGAATATACCTTGCCTACCTGCACCTTTACCGCGCCCACGGGCAAGCAGTTCAAGGGCTGGGCTACCTCCGCTGACGGAGCTATAATAGAAGCAACGACCCATAACGTAACCGAAAACGTAGAGTTCTTCGCCATTTGGGAGGATATTCCCTCGACTCCCACAACTCCTATTACGTCCATCTCGGTTTCGGGTGCTGATCTGCCCGAGGTTGGCGAAACGAAGGACGTTATGGAATTTACCCCTGACTCACTTACCTACGGTGGTGAATACAAAATGGTAGGCAGAGGTTTCCAAAAATACACAGGAACTGAATGGGTTGACGTTTCGGATACTGAAAGTCTTGAATACGGTGTAAAATACAGAGTAAACCTTGTGCTTGCACCGAACGAAGGATATGCGTTTGCGGATTCCATTACCTCTGATGATGTGACTTTTAACGGCAAAGCGGGTATATTTGAAACCTTGATATCGGGCGTTGGCTACGCATCGATTTTCTATGAATTCTCATACGAAGCACCTGCAACCGATTACGGCATCACTATTGCAAAAAAGAACGGCACAGAAACCGTTGGTGTGCTTATCACCCCCGAAAACTACACCGACGTACTCGGTGACGGCACAGTTTCCTATGATCCTACCACCAATACCTTAACGTTAAATAACTACGTTTACAATGGTGTGGGAGCGGATGATTGTGATATAGGTTACTACGGTTTGGTGGCGGACATTCCTGCTGAAGGTCTTACCATTGTTTTAGTTGGAACAAACAGTATCACGGTTAGTGGTAGCGAGTCTGCCGGTATGATATTCTTTGGTAGTGGCGACCTTATTATTAAAGGCAACGGCTCGCTTTCAATAAATTCGGGAATGTTCGGCATAACCGTTCAAACGGATAGTGGAAAACTTACAATCGAGAATGCTAAATTTAACATTACAACCACAGGTGCTATGGCTATTGGTGTTCAAGCAAACGATTTTGTTATGAATAGTGGTAATTTGAAAATTACTGCATCTATGATAGGCATTGGAACTTCCGAAGAAGAGGGAATCCATATCAATGGTGGTTCGGTAGAAATCGGTACTGCCATAGGTGGATATGCTTTCATCTACGCGGAAATTACTCGTGACGTTACTTATAATCCTATCAAGCCCGACCTTTCCGGTTATGTTGGCGATTATAATATGATTGCTAGCATTGATGCAACTGGTAGCGACGCTAGTGAATTTAACGAAGAATATTTGAGTTCTTATAAATACGTTAAGATAGAACCCCTTCACGTTCACGACCACGGTACGACTTGGGTAACCGATGCAAACGAGCATTGGAACGAGTGTGCTTGCGGAGATAAGGCAAACAAGGCAGCTCATACAGACAGTGATACGAATGGAAAGTGCGATGTTTGTGGTGCTGACGTTCCCGTAGCGCCTCCTTCTCATACTCACGACTACGGTACTGCCTGGGAAAGCGATGCAAACGAGCATTGGAACGAATGTGCTTGCGGCGACAAGGCAAACAAGGCAGCTCATACCGATAGCAATAACGACGGCAAGTGCGATACCTGTGAGTATCAAATGTCAGTACAAGACCCAACAGACTCAAACGACCCAATTGACTCAAACGACCCAATTGACTCAAATGATCCAATTGACTCAAATGATCCAATTGACTCAAATGATCCAACAGACTCAAACGATCCAGCTGACACAGAAGACATAGACGAGCCAGACGAGCCTGAAAAAGGACTCTCAGGCGGTGCGATTGCAGGTATTGTAGTTGGTTCAGTGGCAGTAGTCGGCACTGGCGGATTTGCTCTAATTTGGTTTGTTATCAAGAAGAAAACTTGGGCAGACCTTATTGCAGTGTTCAAAAAGAAATAATTGATGTTAAGAAATCCCCTTGTCTACGGGCAAGGGGTAAGCATAAAAGGAGGCATAAAAGATGAAGAAAAAGTCACTATTATCAGTGTTACTTCTTCTTTTGATTGCCGTTTTTGCATTCTCTCTTATGTCGTGTGATGATGAAACTATCACGCTTGAGTCATTGCAAAACGAATACGGAATCGTTGCCCAAGGTGGTGGCTTTGAAGAAGGCTCAACATTAGTAAGCAATGAAATCGCTACGACAACAGAAGAAGCAACAGAAGTTCTTGAGGCAATAGCTAATCAAGACTACAACAAAGAAGGAAACGTATATATTTTTGACATTTATGTAACCAAAGGTGGCTCAAAGGTTCAACCTAATGGAAAGGTAAAGGTTTCTGTGCCTATACCTAATGTAGAGGTTGATAGCTACCTTGTGTTCCACATTAAGGCAGATAATTCGATAGAAAGCCTTGTTTCTACTGTGGCTGACGGAAAGCTATCATTTGAAACAAGCAGCTTTTCCTATTTCATAATAGCGGAAGTGGCTCCTGCCGAACACGTACATAACTATGTGTGGGTTGAAGGAACAGCTTCAACCTGTACCGAGGAAGGTATAGCACCACACTATTATTGTGATGGTTGTGAAAAGAATTTTGACGAAAATTACGGTGAAATTACTTCTGTAACACTAGAAAAAGCATCTCACAAATATGGAGCAATGTACTATGCGAACACTCCAAATTTCTGGGAGGATGGAAACATTGCTTACTATCAATGCTCTGAATGTGAAAAGTATTTCGACGAGGAATATAACGAGGTTGAAAGCGTTGTTATTCCTAAACGTTCAACCAATCTCTCCATTTGCGTAAACGGAGAGCCGACAGCTCTTGTGCTTGAAGAACAAAAAGAAAGTCACATTAGCTGGACACTTGAAGGTCTTTCTGTTACCAAAGGCGACGTTATTACAATTTGTCAAACCGATAATGATGAAATTAGTTATAATTATTTTGGTGGTGGCAACGTTGATGATGACGGAAAGATACTTACCACGGCAGATGCGGCAAACTTATCTCTTTATGCAACACCTAACGGACTTATGCTAACAATAGACGGATATAAGTACGAAGGCGTTGTTATTGAAATTAACGGAGAGCAGTATCCAATGCATTATGTTGCTTATCCAGACGAAACAATGACTTATATTTACGGCTACGTGAATTTTGCTGTAGGTGATAAATTCGTTATTGTTGATAACGTAAGCGGTACTGTTTACGATTACGACGACCTTGATCCCGTTTTCGCTTGGGATACTTGGGATTTCCACCGTGGTGATAACGGAGAATTCGTGATTGATTATGATGCACGCTATGGAATTGAATTTGATGACGGTGGCAACAAGAAGATTTATATCAACAAGACATTTGCTCCTCTCGACGGAAGCTCATATGAGTTAACCTTTGAGAATACCGACACCGAAGCAGTAGAACTCGATCAAATGCAAATTCCTTCAAATACCGAAGGATATGACGAGCTCTTATGGTACATAGCTCACAAGGATGTAGTAAACAACGAGGATATCGTTTCCTATATCAATGAAAAGGGCTTATATGTGTATGTTGTCAAGCTTCAGTTGGAAGAAGGAATGAAGTTTAATATCAAAAACCTTACAGCAAACAGTGTTATAAATGCAGACCACCTTGTAGAAGTATATACAGATAGCGAATGCATAACCAAGGATGGCGATTATATTAAGGTTTTAGCAAGTGGCTATTATTCCATCGTTTATATGCCTTGCTGTAACGGTTTTATGATAGAAGAAGTAGAAAATCCTGCCGATGTTTATATGTATCTTGACGGCGAGTTTATTCCACTTCTGAAGGATGCAGATGGTGTTGTAGCCTACGAGGGTTTTGTAGCAGATACAAGCGCAAACATTATGTTTACGGATAACACCTATACAACATATCTTCCTATTACGCTTGACAGCCAAACGAACAGTTCTATTGCTCACGTGCTTGAATACAGTGGTATGAGTATGCTGTTCTTTGATAAGGCAGGCACTTATAATCTCACCTATAATGTAGAAACAGGTGTTCTTTCAATTGTTTCCGTCGGTGGAGACGACGATCAAGGCGATGGCTCGGAGGATAATCCTTCTGTTACTTATAGCTATATTTTAAGTGTTGTGGATTCTACATACGGCAACCAAGGAAAAACACTTACGGTAGATCCCACAAACCCCACAGAATATTGCTATAAAGGTATTGTTATAGCCGCTAATAGCTATATGACGGTTACCGCTTTCGGCTCGGACAATTCTAATACGACTTATTATACGCTTTCGGATACTGATGCTTCGGTCGCAACAACGATAAGTACGTTGATAATGCTCCATAAGACAGGAACGTTTGATGTTTACTTTAATACGCAAACGAAAACAGTCAGAGTTGTTTACGTAGGAGAAGCCAACACAACGACTACGCTACCTAAGGATATTTATATAAGCTATGACAATATTCTTACACTTGTCGAAAACACTGAAAATCCTGACGAGCTTTGTTATCTCGGTCTTGTAATGGAAGCGTGGGATGATTGCAGAATTCGTGACACGGACAACAACTATATTGCCGACATAACTCTTGCAACAGGCATGACGGGAGTAACGACAAACGGTTCAGCGATTGCTTTTCAAGTAGACGGAACGTTTAATATCTATATCAACAAGACTACGCACGAGGTAAGAATTGTTGCGGCAAGTTAATTAAAAATGGTGAGCTTCGACTCACCATTTTTATTGTATAACGAAAACCACGCGATGGTCGCGTGGTTCAAGAAGGCTAAAGCTGGTGAGGAGAAAATAAAACTCCTAATGTGATATAATGGAAGCGCGAGTCGTCAACTTGAACATAAAGCAAAAAAACACCATACCAAATGGTATAGTGCTTTTTATGGTCGAGATGACAGGATGACTTCGCAACAAGTTGCTCGTAACACCTCACGTGGTGCCAGTGAGCGAGCTCCCCACACTCACGTGGGCTAGGCGAACCTGATTTTGCTAACGCAAAAGGCAGGTTTTACCGTCACCACAGAAAATAAAAATGACCCACTCAAATGAGTAGGTCATTTTTATGGTCGCAATGAGCCAACCCCAGTTGAACACCCTATGAAAAAGTGTGATAAACCTTTACGGCAAAAGGGGTTTTGGGACTTTTTTGAAAGGCGAAATTTTTGAGAAAAATGTAAAATCACATACCAAAACGACCTCAAAAATGGCACTTTTTGAAATTTGAGATTTTTATTTTAAGGGTGCAAAGACACAGATTTCAAGAGTGCAAAAAAGTAAAATTAAAGTTGCACTCTTTTGATTGAAAATCAGCAGATGTGCTGAAAATTTGGCACTACTGCTTTGAGAGGAATAAATTGCTCAAATGAGATTGTATAAGAAAAGATTTTATGATATAATAAAATATCAGTTAATCAATTAAAGAAGAAAGGTATGTATCAGTGATATGAAAAATTACGACATCCATATTCGTGACCCATTTGTTATATTTGAAAACGGACGATACTATATGTATGGAACACGGGGCAAAAATTATGGCATATGTGTTGGAGGCTTTGACGTTTACGAATCGTCTGACCTCGTTTGTTGGAGTGAACCAAGGCAATGCTTTGATTCGGCAAAATTCAATATGAATACGGGGGCAAACTGGGCACCCGAAGTGCATAAATACAACGGAAAATATTATATGCTTGCTTCGTTTCCAACTAAAAATGAAATGTTTGGAACATACATTTTGAAATCAAGCAGTCCCCTCGGCCCCTTTGAACCACTGACGGGGGATGCAATAACCCCACACGAGCAGAGCTGCATTGATGGAACTCTGTTTGTAAATGACGGTATTCCTTACATATTTTACTCACACGATTGGCCTGATAATTATGTTGCAGACGAGGGTGCGTATGTTGGTGAGATCTGTGCAGCACAACTGAGTGCTGATCTTACTCAAATTGTTGGAGAGCCGTGGGTTGTTTTCGCATCAAACGAATCGCTTATTTCCAAGGCAACCCCTGACCACAATGTTCTCAATGGTCAAAATTGCGTGCGTTACGGCTCGGATGCGCCTTTCGTACAAAAGCTGTCCGACGGCTCATTACTTCTTACGTGGTCACCGTATTTGAATGACAACTACGTCGTTTTAAGCGCCGTTTCCCAAAATGGAAATATTAAAGGACCTTGGAAACATATTACCGAGATGCTATTTGATAAAGACGGAGGACATGCAATGTTTTTTGATACTCGTGACGGAAAGCGCTGTATGTGCCTTCATTCACCGGAACGAAAAATGTTTGAGCGTGCTCATTTTTTTGAGGTGAAAGAGATAGACGGTCTGCTTCATGTTATCAAAGAGCTTGAAGTTTAATAGCTCGAAACTGAAAAAGCTTTAATAAGTATCAAAAATAATGAAAATGAAAAAGACTACTCTAAAAAAGTAGTCTTTTTCAAATCTCAAATTTTTATATAGGCTTATTATGAGCAAGGAAGTAAAAAGGTTGCGTGAGTATTTAAAAAAACATTGAATTTGACAGAAAAAGCGAGTGCTAATTTTTGAAGTGAACCCAAAAGTTTAGACAAAAATTAAATATTAAATTGATTGTGAATGAGTTCTGTATTGCACAGGGCTCATTCCTTTTAATTTCATTGAAATTCTTTCATTGTTGTAGTAATGTATGTATTCTTCCAACTTTTC
>JAFUOQ010000033.1 GCA_017472695.1 Clostridia bacterium
AGAAGTTGGAAGAATATATACATTACTACAACAACGAAAGAATTTCCTTAAAACTAAAAGGAATGAGCCCAGTGCAATACCGAGCTCATTCACAACAAATTTAATATTTAATTTTGTCTAAACTTTTGGGTTCACTTCAAAAAGGAAGCCTTTTATTTAATTTTACTATTATTTATCTTCTTCAGTGATTTCGCGGTACTCAGCTGATGTAGCCTTGTTGTTAACAATTGTTACGGAAATACCTTTAACTGTTTCGCCATTATCAAGCTTTTCTTCGATATCTTCCCAAGAATCACAATCCTTAACAGCGATTATAACACCATTGGTGCTACCAAGAATTGACAAAGTAAGATCTGTTACATTTTCTTCACCAAGATCCTCTATTACTTGAGAATATGTAAGTGGCTCGCCATCTTCATTGGCTTTGTTGATTTTTTCTGCATAGCTTTCACTAATGTTGCTACAAGCAGCAAACATAAATACTGTCATTGAGAGCACAAGTAAAAGTGCAGCGATTCTAAGAGTTTTTTTCATGATTGTTTCTCCTTTATAAATTTGTTAATATTATTGTAATACTTTTTTCATTAATTGTCAATACTATTTGTTGCTTTTTACAATTTATTAATAATTAATTATTAATAGCTTGTGAAGCTCAAGATTATCAACTGTAAATTTGAGTACTCCATTTTCTTGCTTAAAGGAAATAGCTTCGTTTGTAACAGGGTTAATTATACTCTTTATAGCTTCTGGGATTTTAACCTCAATTTCAATTCCATTAACCTTTGGGAAATCCTCAAGCAAGCAAACATTTCCACGATTGACAGGTGGCGCATAAAGCAAATGAAGTGCATAGAATGGCTTATCATTACTCTTTCTTATTCTTACTCTACCACATGAATAGAAATTATCCACCTTTAGCATTTTGTCATATATATTCTCTATTGCACGCATAATATATTTTTGCAAAATATAGTTTCCTGTGCTATTATATGCAGAAAAGATTGGATGTGCAAAATATATTACATTGCCATTTTTGACAAGCGCGGGATACTCTGCTATCTCGTCCTTAAATGGTGTGTTTTTATGACCGCAGAAATGTCCGGCTGTACGGCTAAAATACGGCTCTCTTACTGTCGCCAAAGTCTCGCCATTACACTTTGTCTTATATGCGCTACCATATGAAAGGAATGGTGTTGTAACCTCGTCAATTGGACATTCAATGTAGTCAACATCGAATTTAGATGGCTCAATTTTTTCAATTCCTATTTCTTCAAATCCACTTTCGTAGCTACATACGATTTTTCCACCTCTTTGGGTGTATTCAAGAAGTGCTTTTTTGTCTTCGTCTGTTAATTCAACCTTATCTGGCAAAATAATGAGATTATATTTAGACAAATCATCTCCAGACTCGATTGCATCAAATTCAACATGCATAATTTGAAGTATTTTTGATGCTCCAAGGTCGGCATCTGTATGTCCCATCCAAATAGCAACATCTGTGTATGCTTTAGTGTTTTCTGAATACTTTTCTATTTTAGTAACATAATCAAATGCGTGACCTATTATAGCGTATGTGCTTTTATCAATAAGTCCATTTGGGTGTAAATGGTCGCCTACTGAAATTGATGCGCCAATACTAACCATGTCAGCACACTCATATCTTAACGCTTCTTTGTTTTTAAATCCGCCAAACTCACCCCATGAATGATGGAATTTTCCAGTCATACCGAGGTACAGCTTTCCAAATCTTTCAAAATACTTTGCCCTAATTGGCATTAAGTCATATCCGCCCCAAGCAGTTGGTAAATCCTCAAGCTCAAAGTGAGATTGAACCACTCCATACTCAGGTCTGTTCATATCAGCAGCACCATTATAGAAAATATGTGCATCCTTGTTGTAGCTGTGAATTATATCGTTTAACTCTTTATAAAACTCTATTCTCTTTTCGCGATAATACTTGCGTACGTCCTCGTACACCTCTGGATTTAGTCCCATTTCTATCATTCCAGCCTTACATGAATCGCAAACGCACGTATCATTAATCAAGCATATATCATAGAAAATGCCATCTGAAATGTCAAAGTTTTCACATACCTCACGAGTAATAGCCTTTAAGTGCTCACGATATCCACCGATTGGACAAAGAGTTGTCCAGCTACATTCCTTAATCTTCTCATCAGGGTCAGTATCCTTGGTGATTATAGTACCAAGTGAATGTCTATCTTTCGTCCAAAAATCAATTTGGTGCCACTCCGGGTGCTCATCTGCATCCTTTTTAGACCAACCCATAGTGATATATATAGGCGCTTTTATACCAACACTATGACAAGCATCAATTTGTTCCTTTAAAAGATTAAATTTTAGATGTGGGTGCATTGTTGACACCTTTGAGGGATAATATGTATATCCGTGATGGCATTTTGCGAAAACTGTAATAGAGTCAACATGTGCTTCCTTTAAGGCTTTTGCAAATTCTTCTTTATTAAATTTTTCACCAATTCCCTGAATATCAGGGCTTGTATGAAAGTCAAGATGTACACATTTCATATGAAATTCTCCTGTTAAATAGTATTTATTATTTACATTTTATCATATATGTTCTCGACTTTCAACCAAAAATTGCTTGACTATACTATTTTTTAATGATAAAATCTTATTAATAGAAATAAAAGGAGCTACAAATGGATATTGCAATTATTAGTGGTGCCTCAAGCGGAATTGGATATTGCATTGCCAAAGAGATTGACAAGCTGTTCTTTGACGAAATTTGGCTAATTTCTTCAAGCGAAGCAAAGCTTAATCGTGTGAGCCAAGAGTTAAACACAAAATCGCGTATTTTCGCACTTGATTTATCTCAAAACAATTCCTTGGATATAGTAAGTAATGCTTTAGACGAGGAAAAGCCAAATATAAAATATCTGATTTGCTCCGCAGGTGTGGGCTACAATGGCAATTTTGAAGATATTTCGTGTGAGCAAGCATCCAAAATGATTGACATAAATGTTCGTGCCTTGACCGAGCTTACCACCCGTGCTCTTCCTTATATCAGAAAAAACGGAAAAATCATTGAAATTGCTTCAAGCGCTGGCTTTATGCCTCAACCCTCTTTTGCTGTTTATTCAGCGACAAAATCGTATGTTATCAGCTTTTCTCGTGCTATTGCATATGAATTAAAGGCACAAGGCATTTCAGTTACTGCCGTTTGCCCAGGGCCTGTTGACACACCGTTCTTTTCTGGGCTTGAAAATGTGAAGGAATACAAGAAAAAATACGCAATTTCTCCAGAGCTGGTTGCTAAAAAAGCAATGAAGTCATCAAAAAAGGGCAAATTCCTTTGTGTTCCAACCTTTTCAATGAAAATGGTATTATTAGCTTCAAAGATCATACCAATTTCAATAATTATGAAATTTTATAAATGAAAAGAGCATGCCTTTTGCATACTCTTTTTGCTTTAATAGTTAATTGTCTTCATATATTCAATAGATTTTTTCATACATTCCATAGAAGTAAGTCCCATTGATGGACTATCCATCTCGGCAACCACCCAATCAGTGCCCGCATCCTTTGCTGCATCTACGATTGATTGAATATTTTGCTTACCGTAGCCAAGAGGTCTATATTCAAAGGTAGATTTAACCTCTTTCTTTTCGCTCTCAATTCCAATAAGCTCATACATATTTTCGTTTTTATTACCAAAAAAGTCCTTTAGGTGAACAACAGGCGCACGACCTGTATATTTACGAACGTATTCACTTGGATTTTCACCACCTACATTTACCCAACAGGTGTCAAGCTCTGTTTGCAAAATATCAGCGGGAATTTCGTTATAAAGTGCATCTAAAACATATTCGTTATTTTCAGTCTTTTCAAACTCAAAATCGTGGTTGTGATAAAGGAGAGTTATTCCGTTTTCCTTGCATACTTGACCGATTACCTTCATATCAGCAACGATTTGAGGATATTTTTCCTTACCATAGCGTAAATCTTCTGGCGAATATGGAATAACCATGTATTTGCAACCGATTGTCTTGTATGTATTTACTGCCTTTTCAATGTCAGGGATTATATCTTGATATGCAACATGTGCTGAAATAGGAATTAGGTTAAGCTTTTCGCACTCCTCTTTAATTTTTTGAGGGTCATTGCCATAAAGTCCGGCAAATTCGCATCCGTCGTAACCCATCTCCTTAACCTTTTTTAGTGTGCCAAAAAAGTCCTTTTCCATTTCTTCTCTAATTGAATAAAGCTGTATCGCTAGTTTCATAATAATTCACCTCTTTAATACAATTCAATAAATTTTTTCACTATTTCAATTGATTGCTTTGCCGCAAGGCTGGCAAAGGCTTGATAATCCATCTCCGCACCTTCTCCATCAGAAATTGTACGGATTATGCCAAACGGAATATTGTTCACATAACAAACATGACCAACAGATGCGCCTTCCATCTCGCAGGCAATGGCAGAAAACTCGTTTTTTATAAAATCCTTGTCCGCTTTTTGCGAAATAAACTTGTCTCCCGAAGCTATTGTGCCTGTCTTTGATTTGCATTCAAGCTTTTTACAAGCATTTTCAAGAGCTTTTATAACTTCGCTTGAAGCATCTATGTAGATAACATTAATGCCTGAAATTAAGCCCTTTGGGTCTCCTATTGCGCTTGTGTCCATATCATGCTGAACAACATTTTTGGCAATAGCAACATCTAAAACGCCAAGCTCACTTGACAATGTGCCTGCTACTCCTGAATTAATTATTGCATCTGGATGATATTCCATAATCATTGCTTGTGTGCAAATTGAGGCAAAAACCTTACCAATACCACATTTTGCAACTACTACTTCTCTATCACCTATTTTGCCACTATAAAATTTAATACCGCTAATTTCTTTAACCGAGGCATTGGTCATCGAAGAAACAAGACCATCAACCTCAATATCCATAGCACCTATAATACCGATAAGCTTACTCATATTTAAAGGTCACCTCTTTTGAATTAAGCACATCAAGATAACGCTTGCTTTCAAGCTGTGCACACTCTAAATTTAGGTTGCGGTAATTTCCACATTCTTCTCTTGTATTGCCAAATATTTCGCCTGTGTGATTTATAATTTTTGAAAGAACCTTTTTTACAACCTCTAAAACCTTTTCGTTTGAGATATCTCTTGTTAAAAGGTAAAAGCCTGTTTGACAGCCCATTGGTCCAAAATATATTACATTTTCACCAATTTCAGAGTTTCTAACATAGGTAGCAAACATATGCTCAAGAGAATGAAGTGTTATATTATCAATGTAATCACCCATATTAGGCTTTCTCATTCTCATATCGTATGTAGTAATATCACCATCAATGCGAGAAACATAAATGCCCTCAACAATTTTGTCGTGATTTACTGAAAAGCTTGCGATTTTTCTCATTTTATTTTAAAGCTACCTTGCTTCTGTAGCTTTCAACCTCCCAGTTAGCGATAAAATCAACCATATCAGGTGCCATTGGGCGAAGTCCACCAAAGCTATTTGCATAAACAGAAATTTTTACAGCATCAAGCCAAACATCGCTAACAACATTGGCATTTTTCTCATTTATTCCAACAGCGAACATACCAACGCCCTTAACGAATATTATTTTTGCTTTGTAGCCGTTTGTTTTTTCAAAATCTGTTATATTTGTTGTAATATCTTCTGCATTTTCAACAAACAAAGGTAGCGCCTTGCAATAAACTATGTGGTCTGGAGACATTGGGCGCATAAGAATTTCAAAATTTTGGCTAGATTCAGCTAAACGCGCAATCTCGCCATTAAGTGTAAACTTAACAAAAGCTCCATCGTCGCTTACAGCCTTTATGGCGTCTATAATGCTTAAAACCTTGCTTTCATCATAAGTAAGTTCGTTCAAACTAGGTAATGTGGTGATTTTTTCGTCAAATTTTCCCATTACATAGCTTACGAGTGAGTCCATCTCCTCCTCACTATTCGCAGCAAAGAATACACCATGGTTTTGAAGGAATAACAAGTTTGCTTTTTTACCTGTTTTTTCTTCATATTCGTTTATTCTTTCACGGCATTTTTTAGCAAGAGTATAGCCTGGCTCTGTTTCCTCTATCCAAATAGCCTCGGGAAACATTTCTTCCATAATGTCCTTGCCACCAAGTGAACAGGTGAGACCATTAACCTTGGTTGGATGAACGTGTAAAACGTAGGTTTGAGTAAATAGGTCGTGCAAAAGAGTTTCAACGGATGGACGCTTGTTCTCCTCGCCCTCACATTTTGCCCCCATCATATCAGCAAGAACCTCGGCTTCTCTTTTGCTTTGCTCCTTGGAATATGTATTCTTCCAAATTCTTGCTAGCTTTTCTCTTGACATTTTTACAAAGCCATCGGCAGTTATTGTTGCAAGCTGGGTGCCAGAGCCTTTGATATAAAGATTCTCGTCGTTTTTATACGAGGTGTTTCCTCCACCTGCTAGAACATAGCTTGGATTTGCACCATATTTATGTGAAATATTTTCAATTATTTCAAGTCCCATAATTTTCTACCTTCCTAAAAGGAATTTTACAGTTTCTTCGTACTCTTTTTTTATTTTCTTCGCCTTTTCTTGGTCGAAGCTTTTCTTTTTTATAGCCCTTAAAAGTATATTTTTAGGGGTATCCTCGGGGTCAATTAGCTCCAAGGCATCAACTCTATAGCCCTCGCCCTCAAGCTTCATAAGTCTTAAAGCATCGGTCAAGGCATCGCACATTTTTTGCCTTAGCATTGAGTGCTTTGCAACAAACTCAAGCGTTTGGCAATTCAAAGTATGATTAAGCTCGTGATGACAGCATGGGGTTGATAAAATAACATCTGCTCCATTTTCACTCGCTTTATTTAAAACTATATCTGTTGCTATATCGCAAGCATGAAGCGAAATAACAAGGTGTGGCTTGTTTTTCATCTGATACTTTATAATATCACCACAAACAAACTCCATCTCAAAAAAGCCAATGCGCTGTGCAACGCTTTGACAATACTCAATAACATCAGCCTTTAAGTCAACACACACCATTTTCACATTCATATTAAGAACGTTTTTAAAATAATGGTAAACCGCAAAGCTTAAATAGCTTTTTCCACAGCATAAATCATATATGTTTATTTCATCGTTTGGTAATTTATCTCGTATTGTCTCAATATGCTCGATGAACTTATTGATTTGACGGAATTTTGACTGCATTTTATCACGTACACGACCATTTTGGTCACTAACACCGAGCTTTTTCAAAAAGTCCTCGTTTCCGGATAAAATGTAATTTTTTTGATTATTATTGCTCTTTGTGGTAACCTTTTCATACTCACCACCCTGAAGCTTATTAATAATCTTTTTATCGCCTATTAATGCTTCCTTACCACTCTTTGAGCGCATAAACTGGCACTCGCCAACGGTGGTAATGACATTAATCTGCGAATATTTTGTAAGCACATTAGAAATTTCTTTTTGAAAATTGTCTCTAATATTTGTATGATACGCCTTATTATCCTTTGAAAAGGTTTCCATTTGCAAAGCTACGGCACCTGATATTTCCAAAGGAGTTATTACGCTCTTTATTTCGTCAGTAGCATCAGGCTTTGAGAGGACTACCTTTTTTAATGCTTTTTGGGTAAAAGCAAATATAATCAGGCTGGAAAGCTCGTCTCTCAACTCACTCTTCACTGTTTTCATTGCTGTTTCCTTTATTTTTATTCTTTTTGCCCAATGAAATTTTAGGCTCGGTGTGATTGAAAATGCGCACCAAATTCTTTCTATGTAAAAAGACTATTAGTGCTGCAATCACTAGTGCAATTAAAAATTGCGGACCTAACGATGGGAAATCAAGTCTTGACAGCATAAATGGATAAATAAGCACCGTCATTATAGATGCAAAAGAAACCATTTTGAAGCCAAGCAATAAAACTGCATAAATTGCTAAAAGTATTAAAAAGCTCTTTGGTGAGGTAACTAGTGCAACAGCAGCAACGCAGGCAACGCCCTTTCCACCCTTGAATTTGAAATAAGCTGGGAAGGCATGTCCAACAATACAGAATAAGCCTGCAACAATTCCCCCAAGCGTACCAAGCAACATAATGCCACCTATACATGCCAAGGCTGACTTTAAAAAGTCGCCTAAAAAGGTGAAAATACCTGCTTTTTTACCAAATTGCCTTGTCATGTTGGTAGCACCAGCATTTCCACTACCACCATCTCTTACATCCTTGCCATATAGCTTGGAAATCAAAATACTGAAATTCAAGCTACCAATCAAATATGCCACTATTGATATTCCAGCAAGTATTAACCAAACATAGGTCATTTGGTTATCGCAAAATCTATAATATGTATGGTCCTCTTCAACTACCTTTTCAAAAAAGGTTTTGTTGAAAAAGCCCATATTATATACATCCCAAAAATTCATATTCTTGTTTCGTCTCCCTCTCCGCGTTGTCTTATGACAAGCTTTATAGGAGTACCTCTGAAGCCAAAGGTATCACGCAAGCAGTTTTCTATATATCTTTGATATGAAAAATGGAAAAGTGGCGCACTATTACAGAAAAGCACAAATGTAGGTGGTGCTACACTTGCTTGAGTCATATAGTATACCTTTAGCCTTCTGCCCTTATCCGAAGGTGGTTGAACCCTTGTGATAGCATCATTGAGTACATCATTAAGCATACCGGTTGATACTCTCATTTTTGACTGCTCAAATACGTAATTTATTTGTTCAAACAGCTTAACCACGCGCTGTCCAGTAAGTGCTGAAACGTAAATAATTGGTGCATATGTCATATATGATAGTGCGTTATACACCTTCTTTGAATATTCAACAGTATTTTTGTCCTCGGCATCTGGTAAATCCCATTTGTTTACTACAATAAGCACTGCCTTGCCAGCCTCGTGAGCAATACCGGCAATTTTTTCATCCTGCTCGGTAACGCCCTCGGTGGCATCAATAACAAGCAAGCAGACATCTGCCCTTTCAACAGCCATGTGAGCCCTTAAAACGCTGAATTTTTCAATTCTATCATCTACCTTGCTTTGACGTCTTATACCAGCCGTATCAATGAAATTATACTTGCCATATTCATTTTCAAAGCGAGTGTCTATTGCATCCCTTGTTGTACCTGCCATTGAGGAAACAATAAGACGGTCTGTACCAAGGATTTTATTAATTATTGAGGATTTGCCTGCATTTGGCTTGCCTATAACGCAAACATTGATTACGTCATCCTCTTCTTCGTCCGCTTCTGTTACTGGAAGCTCCTCAAAAATCGACTCTAAAAGGTCACCACTACCTGTGCCATGAATAGATGAAACAGCGATTGGGTCCTTATCAAAGCCCAGCTCATAAAACTCATAAAAGGTTGGATCAACCACACCGATTTTATCAGCCTTGTTTACGCAAACAACAACAGGCTTACCGCTCTTTTTAAGCATAAGTGCAATTTCACGGTCATCTGCCACAAGCCCAGTATTAATATCACACATAAAAATAATAGCATCAGCAGTTTCGATTGCGATTTCTGCCTGCTCTCTCATTTTTTGAAGAATCATACTATCTGTCTTTGGCTCAATTCCACCTGTGTCAATTAAAATAAATTTTCTTCCACACCATTCACTCTCTGCGTAAATTCTATCACGAGTAACACCTGGTGTATCCTCTACTATTGAACGTCTTTCGCCAATTAACTTATTAAATAGTGTACTTTTACCAACATTAGGTCTTCCTACTATAGCTATAACTGGTTTAGCCATTTTATACCTCCTTTAGAACTATTGTTCTATTCCAAGCAAGCCCTCAACAAGGTTTGCTCCGTCCTGCTCTATTGGTGTAACCTTGACACCAAGCGCTTTTTCTAATTCATTTAATGAAGTGCCACAAAGGAATAAATCCCCCTCACTCCTTAGCATACTTCTTGATATAAGAAGCTCATTACCTAAATCCTTATCCTTTAACTGATTTATTAAATCCTTGCCTGTAATAAGTCCAGAAACCGTGATTGTGTGACCAAAAAAGTCATTTTTCACTTTATAAATTTTACAATTTAGGTTCTTGCATTTATTCTTTACCTTGTTAACAACACTGGATATAAGCTCAAATGCGCTTTCACCTGTTGCAATACTAACATTACGAGAAGCTTGACACTCCTCTTTTGTTAGCATTTTTATAAGAATATCAGCTTCACATTCAAAGGTACGAAGCATACCAACACCATTATCAAGCTGTGGATAGTCCTCATAATACTCGTCACTTGGCAATTCTCTTTCAGCAGTAAGATAAAACTCATCAGAGGCGAAAAAGATGTTTTTGCCAAATGATCTACTGTATTTTTCGTTTATCCCTTCAACCAAATCAATAAGAGCATTTGAGGATTCCTTATCATAAGGCTTTAAGGGATATAGATTTTCTCTGAATTTTGTAAGACCAGAAGGAACCACCGCAACGCTTGAAAGGCTAGGATAAAGCTCTGCCAAATCATTAAGCGAGCGCACAAGCTCCTCACCGTCATTTACATCTCTACAAGCAACGATTTGAGCATTAATTTTAATACCATTATCAGCTAATTGCTTCATATACGCGAGCGTATCACCCGCTCGTTTATTATGCATCATTTTGCAACGCAATTCTGGATTAGTGGTATGTACTGAAATATTGACAGGAGAAATATGCATTTTGATAATTCTATCGATGTCTGCTTGCTTTAAATTGGTAAGAGTAATATAGTTGCCATGAAGGAATGATAAACGGGAGTCGTCATCCTTAAAATAAAGTGTTTCACGAAGTCCCTCGGGAAGCTGGTCAATAAAGCAAAAAATGCATTTATTTTGGCATGTATGCTTTTTGTCCATCAAGGGTGTTTCAAAATCAAGCCCTATGTCCTCGTATTCGTCCTTCTCTATATCGAAAACAAGAGTTTCATTGTTCCTTTTAATTTCAAGCGAAATTTCCTCGTCTGCAAGATAGAATCTGTAATCTAGCACATCATTTATCTCGAAGCCGTTTATACTAACTAGTGTATCGTCTTTTGTAATACCAAGCTCACAAGCAATAGAGCCTGAAATAACATCCGTAATTCTTACCATTTTATTCTCCCTGCAATTTGCTTTAATTCAAGCACACAATACTGCAATTATATATTATATACTATAAATAAAGAAAAATCAACCTTCACCACACAAATATTTGTTAATTTTTTCAAGGGAGGATTTTTCAATTCTTGAAACATATGAGCGAGAAATTCCAAGCATTTTCGCCACTTCTCTTTGTGTATATGCCTCGGTATTACCAAGACCATAGCGCATTATTAATATTTGTTTCTCGCGCTCATCAAGATTGTCTCTTATATATGCTAATGCTTTATTAATTTTGATTTTTTTGTCTATATCCTCGGCGATTGTGTCCTCTACACTTATTATATCAAGATAGGTTAATGGATTTCCATCCTTGTCTATGTCTATTGTATCGTTTAATGATACCTCACAGCCAAGCTTTTTTTGGCTTCTAAACAGCATTAAAATTTCATTTTGAATACATTTGGCGGCATAAGTTGCAAAGCGTGTTCCGTTAGCACCATTAAATGTATCCACCGCCTTTACAAGACCAATTGTTCCAACAGAAATTAAATCCTCGGTGTTTTTATTAGTTGCGTAATATTTTCTTACAATATGTGCAACTAATCTTAAATTGTGTTCTATAAGCTTTTCTCTCGCTTTTTCATCTCCTTGCTTATGAAGGATAAAATATTTTTCCTCCTCTTCTCTTGAAAGTGCCGGCGGGAATTTTTGCGCCGGCTCAACTCCCAAAATCATAAATGCGATGTGCAAAATCATTGAAAAAATACCCATAATATTCACCTCGATAAATCATATTTGGAAAAGAATTTAAAATTGCTTGTCAGGAAAATTTTTGATACAGATTTATTGAATATATACATAGATTTTGCAAAAAATATCATTGAACTTTATGTTCAAAATTTATGGAGGAACTTCCTATGATAATGATGATAATTGATAAAATTGCGCTCTCTCTTCTTATCGTCGGCGGTATTAACTGGGGTAGCGTAGGACTTTTCAATTTTGATATTGTCGGTTGGATTTTTGGTGGTACTGATTCAATTGGTGCAAGAATAGTTTTCGTTGTCGTTGCTCTATGCGCCCTTTGGTGTATCTCCCTTCTTTTCAGAGAAAGAATTACCGACGAGGAAAAAGAAGCAAACCATCACATAAGATAGTTTGCAAAGAAAACAGGCTAAAGCTTTTTTGCTATAGCCTGTTTATTTTATTATGGGTATTTCCTTGTAGACATTTTCCATAGGTGCAGGGGATTTCAAAAGAGTATTATAAAGCTTATCAACCTCATAGGAAAGCTCCACCTGTGTGCTTGCCTCTGGTGATAGATTTCTTGAATCAGAGTGCTTTGTTATAATGTTAAATTTGCCCTTATTTACATTATTTATAATCTCCCTACCGTTTGAATTTGAAGCAAGTAAAAATGCAAATTGAGGAGATTTATCAATTGAAATAATGTTATAAATTGCATAAATTAGTACGCGACGAACACGCGCAAAGGTAAAGGACTTTGAGGTGATTTTTTTGAAAAAATCCTCTCCATTTTTAGATGTGCTTGCGCTATCCTTAATTAAAGCTCCTATTTCCTTTGAGGAATCAAATGCGTTATCAAATTTTTCACGAGGAATAATTAGCGCCATTCTGTGCAAGAAGTCATACGCCTTTTCTCTTTCAAGAACAGCTTTTGTTTTTACCGCTTTTTTGTACAATGACAAAGCTTCATTTGGTACGCTTGCAAATACATTTTCTTTATAATATTTTTCGCGAATAGCAGTAGCAGACATAATCTCACACTCGTTTGTGTCATTGTACCCTGCGCCTATACGAGAAATGGCACAAGGTACAATTTTTGCCTTCTTTTTTCTTATAGCACGAATGTACTCAACGCCAAGCATATCATTAGCTAAAAGACATTTTTCAAAGCCCATATCAACAAGTGCCTTCTCTTTTGCCACAATGTAGCTTTGGCGCTTGTTTGAAAGATGCTTTTTGAGTGCATTTTCAAACTCGCGAGAGTTGGTAGCAGAGGCGACCATTTCAAGATAATGAATGTCGCAATTTTCCGTTCCAAAATAGAGATAATCACAACCACATTTTGATGCAATTTCAACTCCGGCGTGAGCAAAAATTTCCGCAGCTGCGACAGAATAAGGGAATGGCATTTCAAGAACTAAATCAACACCACATTCAAGTGCAATTTCCGCCCTTTTATGCTTGTCAATTATAGCAAATTCACCACGCTGTACTGTGTTGCCTGACATAATTGCAACTATTTTAGCATTTGGCATTTCTTCTCTAATTTTGTCAATTTGATACTTATGTCCCATATGGAAGGGATTATATTCACAAATTACACCAACAATTTTTGACATAGCCTTCTCCTTACCTAAAATTCTGCCAAAAATTCATTTTATTTTTATATAATACTTGAATTTATTGGTCTTTTCATATATAATATACTTGATAATTTATGTTTTGTCAAGAAACAAATTTTTGGAGGAAATAAAATGAAAGTTCTTGTTGTTAATGCAGGTAGCTCATCACTCAAATACCAGCTTATGAACACCGACACAAAAGAGGTGCTTGGTAAGGGTATTTGTGAAAGAATCGGTATGGAGGGTAGCTTAATCGACCATAAGCTTGGCGATGGCTCAAAAAAGATTAAAAAGGAAATCCCAATGTCTGACCACTCCGTTGCTACTGAAATTGTTGTTAGTATGCTCACAGATAAGGAATACGGCTGTATTTCAAGCATGGATGAAATTGAGGCTATTGGACATAGAGTTGTTCACGGTGGCTCATATTTCTTTGATAGCTGTTTAGTTGATGATTATGTAATCGATACTATTGATAAGTGTAGCGAGTTTGCTCCACTTCACAACCCTGCTCACATTATGGGTATTAAGGGTTGCCAAAAGGTAATGCCAAATGTTCCACAGGTTGTAGTATTTGATACTGCGTTCCATCAAACAATGCCAGCTGAAGCTTACACCTATGCTCTTCCTATGTCTATGATTGAAAATGACCACATTAGAAGATATGGTGCTCACGGTACATCACACAAATTCGTTTCTCAAGAAATGAACAAGATTCTTGGTAGAACTGATACAAAGATTGTTACTTGTCATATTGGTAATGGTTCTTCTATTTCTGCTGTTAAGAATGGTAAGTGTGTTGACACAAGCATGGGCTTCACCCCACTTGCAGGTGTTGAGATGGGTACACGCTGTGGCTCTATCGACCCAGCCATCGTGCCTTATATTATGAAGAAACACAACATCAGCGTTGATGAAATCTCTGATTTTATGAATAAGAAGTGCGGTTTCCTCGGCGTTTCCGAGTATTCATCAGACAGCCGTGATATTGAGGCTGCTATCCGTGGTGAATTTAATCCTGACCTCAAGACCTGTCCTACAACTGACGAGGGCAAGGCTAGAGTTTCAAAGAATGCGAAGCTCGCTGCTGAAATCCTTGCATATCAAGTTAAGCAATATATCGGTTCATATGCGGCTGCCATGAACGGACTTGACGCAGTTGTATTTACTGCCGGTATGGGTGAAAACAACCCAGAGCTTCGTGAAAGAGCTTGTCGCGATATGGAATTCTATGGTATTGAAATTGACTACGAGCTAAATGCAAAGACTCTCCGTCAACCTAATATCGTTGAAATTTCCACACCTAACTCAAAGGTTAAGGTTTATGTTCTTCCTACAAACGAAGAGCTTATGATCGCTATGGATACAGAAAGACTTGTTTTAGGTAAGTAATTTTAAATAGTGAATTGTCAATAGAAGTGCAACACTTTTAAGAAAGATTTTGCAATTCTAAGTTCCAAGAATCCTGAGCAGAAATATAATTTAAGCATTTGCGGGGTCTGTTGTTAATTAACGACAGATTCCGCAAAAGTGTTTTTG
>JAFUOQ010000039.1 GCA_017472695.1 Clostridia bacterium
AATTTGATCCAAAAAACAATCAAGGAAATATTGATGAAAATAATGTTTATATTTCACAATCGTGTAAAAAGGACGAGGAATTTTAATAATTCCTCGTCCTTTTTTCTGCCGGTAGGTAACGCAATCTATTGCGTAAAAAATGTCCTTTAGAGTACGCACCATTACATGGGCATTTTTATTATATAATTGCATCCATAAGCATTGGCATTAGCCAAGCCATCAAAGCGGAAACTGATATGGATAAAATTACAAAAATTGGTAAAAATATCCATTTTTGTTTTTCACCATATGTGATTTCAGCGCGTTTTCTTTGGCTCTCTGGAATATAGAATCTGGCACTTGCAAAGTCGGGCACGGAAATACCCTCTGTGTTCTCGCTCATTGGGATTTGTCCGCCAAGCACAAACACAATTCTACGTAAGGCAGAGCCGTCCTTTAGTAGCACCTTGTTAAGAAAGCTCACCTTCTTGTAGCCTAGCTCCCCTAGTGTTTTGGCATTTTCCTCACCAATTGGCAGGGCGAGTAGCCTTCTGACAATATCGCCTGCTATGTTTCTAGAGAAAAAGCTAACAATAAAGCCGAGATTTACGCCTATACAGATAGCCCATATTGCGACATTAATTGGGACAATGTAAACGGCATCAGCGAAAAGAAACTGCATCATACTTTACCTTATTTCTCTATAATATCTTTACCACAGAGCTTAACAAGGATGTCCTCCAGGTCGTCATTTCCATAGAAATCAATTTCAACAGTTGATACCTTACCGCTTGTCTTGATTTTTACGCGCTTTCCTGTGATATGCATAGCCTTTTTCTCGAGATCCTTAAGGTAGTCGACCTCTATTTTGCCGTCAGATGGTGGTGTTACCACCTCAACCTGACCCTTTTCAAACTCTTTGTTTAGCTTTTTAACCCAAGCCTCCGTGTCACGTACAGAAAGAGAACGAACGAGGATTTGTTCTGCTGTGTCAACTACAATGTCTTTGTTTTTAAGACCGAGAAGAGCACGCGCGTGACCGGCAGAAATGTCGCCGGTCTTTAGCATTTCAAGAACCTCATCTGGAAGGTCTAATAAACGAAGCGCGTTTGCAATAGCAGGTCTTGATTTTCCAACCTTTTCAGCAACCTCCTCTTGGGTCAAACCATATTGCTCCATAAGAGAGCTATATGCTGTTGCTTCCTCATATGCGTTGAGGTCTTGGCGTTGAATATTTTCGATTATAGCTATTTCTGCTGCCTTTAATGCATCTGCTTGAACAATTATTGCAGGAATTTCGGTAAGACCTGCAAGCTTTGATGCACGCCATCTGCGCTCGCCGGCTATAATTTGATAGTAATCCTTCGCATTTTCACTTTCACGAACGATAATTGGCTGCAAAAGACCGTGGTTTTTGATTGAGTCTGAAAGCTCTATCAGAGCTTCCTCATCAAAATGCTTTCTTGGTTGATCGGCTTTTGGCTCAATTTGTGAAATTCTTAATGTTTGGATGCCCTCGTTTTGTGTAGCAACCTCTATGTAGTTATCTGCAAAAATGGAATCAAGTCCGCGTCCTAGACCTTTTTTCATTATTTATATCTCCTTTGTTTTAAATTATTCCTTCGATTCTTAAAATGATTTCTTTAGCTACTTTCATGTATTCCAGGCTGGATTTTGAGTATTTAGAGTAGTAATATAGTGGCTCTGCAAAGCTGGAGGATTCACTAATTACGACACTGCGCGATATTTTTTGCTCGAAAATAATGTCGAAATAGTACTTTTCAAGCTCGGATAACACCTCTTGAGATAGCTTAAATCTCGGCGTAAACATTGTAATTAGTATGCCTGTAATGTTCAAATTTGAATTATACCGGCTCTTGATTTGCTTAACACTCATCATTAATTGAGTCAAGCCTTCAAGTGCAAAATATTCACACTGTGTTGGTATTATAAGACCGTTGCTAGCGACTAATGCGTTGATTGTTATCATGCCGAGCGATGGTGGGCAATCGATAATAACATAGTCAAATAAATCTCTGCCGCGCAACTCGTTCAATATGTTTTTTAAATAAGATACGCGTCCACCTTGGTCTGTCAACTCTGCCTCAATGCTTG
This sequence comes from Clostridia bacterium, assembly GCA_017472695.1. Lineage (GTDB taxonomy): Bacteria > Bacillota > Clostridia > Oscillospirales > CAG-272 > RGIG2000. The sequence continues at coordinate 2,095 of JAFUOQ010000039.1, forward strand.
CTAGTGACATATTTGATGGGATTATCCACAAATTCTTGAAGCTTGTTTTGATTATAGCCTTTGAAATGTCCTCAACCTTGCCGGTGAAAACCTCGTAAATAGAGTATTTTACTGCGTTTTTTGATATACCTAATGCGCTAGTAGAGTTCGCTTGTGGGTCTAAGTCTAAAAGTAAAACTCTCTTGTCGAGCACGCCGAGCATAGCTGCAGAGTTCAGAGCAGAGGTTGTTTTTCCAACGCCGCCCTTTTGATTAGCAAACGAAATAATTTGCACGAAAGTAGTTCCCTTCATTTAAGTTCTATTAAAAGTATAACACGCAAACGAGCTAAAATCAATAGAAAAATGCTAAAATCAATATTTTTTCACAAAATTATCATGTTTCACGTGAAACATTCTTTTCATCTCCCATTGCAAATTTTCTCTACTTGACCTTGCCATTTGTGCGTGCCGCTTTGATGGAAGATTATGCATCACTAAATCGGCTTTTTGACCTTCGGCTATTTTTTGGTGTTCAAGTCCAGCCGAGAGAAAAGTTGACCGAGTGTTGTGCTTCACGCGAAACGCTTCTTTTATTTTGTTCACTTCTACCGTCTGTTCTTCAGGGCTAATTTGCCTGATAAAAGCGTGCTTTAAACAAAATGAAGCACTTGGGGTTCTTTTGAATTAAATGTTGTTTTTCACTAATCAATTGGTTTAACAAAAAAGATGGTGCTGCGTTTCACGTGAAACATTTCTATTTTTTCACTATTTTAATCTCACACGCCATTGCTGAAGGTGCACTTTGTGAAATGAGTGTCCGGTGAGCTTTTCTTTCAGATGAATGCTTTATAAATGAATAATTTGCCAAAAATCTGTTGTTTCACGTGAAACAAATACTCCCCTGCCTTCTCCTTCAAGTTCTCTCCTCATATGACGGAAAAACGCTATGGCAGAGAAGAGAAGTGCACTTGCTTGTAGCACCTCCGTCACGAATTGCAAGTCTGCTTTACGAAAAAGAGCATATGTGCGTTTACGCAAAAAGGCGGAAACGGTACGCCTTGTGCATCTGTATAATCTGTCTAGGATTATATATAAGCGTGGTATCACACCTTCGCAATGACGTCACGATTGCGCACGCAACTTTGCACTTCTCTGCTCTGTTTTCAGTATGTATGCCAAATTTTTGGCGAGGTTACTTTTGTACTAAAAAATCACTTCAAATTGACTACTGGCTATTTTGCTTCTCCTCGCGCTTTTCAATTTGACCGCGCTTGATAATTAGAAACCATAAAATAAACTTTCGTGTTGGGGAGCTTTGGCTACCTACGAATTTTTTTAGCTCCAAACATTGTAAATTGTATTACTTCTTAATTTAACCTCTCCTCTGCTCTACTTGAAATTATTCATTGCAATTGGCACTTTTTATTGCATATTTGTGTTTGCGTTTATCTGCTTTGCAATCTAAATCGGTTCATGTCGGGAGATTAAAAGAAAAAGATGCTTGTTTGTTTCACGTGAAACATTGCATATAAACAAAAAAGAGGCTACGTGCCTCTTTTTTGCAATCATATTGCAAACCTCTTTTCAATGCGAGCGTATGCTTGTGCTTGTGCT
>JAFUOQ010000040.1 GCA_017472695.1 Clostridia bacterium
AATTTGATCCAAAAAACAATCAAGGAAATATTGATGAAAATAATGTTTATATTTCACAATCGTGTAAAAAGGACGAGGAATTTTAATAATTCCTCGTCCTTTTTTCTGCCGGTAGGTAACGCAATCTATTGCGTAAAAAATATCCTTTAGAGTACGTACCCTTGATGCACCTTTTTAATTTTTAGATCATTTTCCGAGCATAATTTTAATAATTTCCTTATCAGTTCCACTCATACCGACAGAGGCAAGACGGCCGACATTTGTAATTGTGTTTTCAACACCTTTAGTAACAATTCCCTCACCGGAATAGAATTGATGTCCGCTTTTTGCCATTTCGTATCCCATAATACCAGCTTCAACCGCCATTGCAATTTTAGCAGCACACGAGGATTTAGCACCATCACAAATAGTTCCTGAAAGAATAGCTACTGCATTAACTAATGTATGAGCAATTTCATAGAATCTACCACCATAAAGGTAACAAATTCCACATCCTGCACCTGCGCCTGCAGAAATAGCACCACAGTAAGCTGAAAGACAGCCAATGCCTGTTTTTTGGTGGATTGTAATTAAATTAGAAATAATAAGTGCACGGTATAATTCTTCCTTTGTTGAGCCTAGATCCTTGGCATAAACGCAAACAGGAACAGTGGCAGTAATGCCTTGGTTACCACTACCTGAAATTATGTAAACAGGTAATTCACAGCCGTTCATTCTCGCATCAGAGCCGGCAGCAGACATAGCACGCGCCAAAATACGCGTTTCTCCGTTTGAATTTTTATATAGTGTTCTACCTATTGACGCACCCCAGTCGCGCGAAATTCCCTCGTTAGCGATTGCCATATTATAATTAATTTGGCTTTCAAGTAATGGAGTCAATTCAGTAAGGTCAATAGTTTCAGCAAATTCAACAATATCCTCAACATTTAAAAGTGAACGGTCGGTCGATTCCTTCTCTACTACATCATCAGGTTTATAGTAATTTGAGGTAATGTCCTTTCCGTTAATTCTAACCTTTTCAATGTTGGTATGCCTTTTTGAAAGATGAACAAATGCAATGCTTTTATCAAGCTCACCCTCTATAATAATTTCAAATGGCAAAGAGTCCTCAAGCTCATAAATTTCCATACTGCATTTGCTTTGATAATCGCGAATTTCAGCCACTTGGTCGGGTGTAATTATAGAAAGCACCTGTAATTTCATATCTGGGCGCGCACAAATTATACCTGCACAAACGGCAGAGCTAATGCCGTGCATACCACCTGTTGATGGTACAATTACACTTTTTACATTTTTTATAATATTTCCGCTAAGTCCTACTCTAACCTTTGTTGGATAAGCACCCAAGGCATGAGATACAATTGACGCAGCAAAGGAAATAGCAATAGGCTCGGTACAGCCCATAGCAGGGATTAATTCTTCCTTTAAAATTTCTGTATATGCTCTGATTTTTTCTTTAGTTAATGACATTTTATTTACCTTTATTTGATTGAACCAGTTATTTCTTTTTCGTTAAGAGTCACATTTTTTGCGCCCTCTACATATATCAAGTCACCTACATTAAATGGTGCTTTTTCAAGAGCTGCAACATTTGGTTGAATATCAATTTTTCCGTAATAGTAGGGGTGAGTGTCGCCCTTTTCATATTTGAAATTGCAATTTTCAATTTTAATATCGCTCAAATTTTCTCCATCGCCAATAACAAGTGAAGGATTTTCCTCAACAAAATCACAATTTTTAATTGATACATTTTTAATTTGACCTGTGGCGTTTTTAGCGCAAATAACGAAGCCCTCGCCCTTGCCCCACCACCAGCCTGCGTGGATGCTGGTTTTTGATTTTACATTTTCAATTTCGATGTTTTCAACGATTCCGTCGTCACCTGTAAAAATTGAAATTGCGCGGTTAGATGGCAAAATTTCTACATCCTTAATTTTAGCATTTCTAACCTTGCTATAAAGGTGACCAAAGCGAATAGCAGCTGAACGAGAGGACATTAGACAATTTGAAATTTCCATATTCTCACAAACACCCTCTGTATTTGTTATACAGGTTGCCGCAAAGCAGTCATCTCCACACAAGAATGTTGAGTCACGCACAATAATATTTTTAGATGCAGAAAAATGAACACCGTCATTGTTTGCAATTCTATTGTGGTTATCTACATAGCACCTTTCAAATACTATATTCTCGCAGTTAGAAAATGTAAATGTCCAACAGGGAGAATTAAATATTTTAAGGTCGTGAATATGTATATTTTTACAGTTATTAAAGAAAATAGGCTGTGTTGGTCTTTCAATTTTTACATCAGGTCCAATAACAGTTTGCTCCTCGTATTTTAGACACTGGTGCTCGTCTTTCATAAAATCGGGTGAGCCACAGGTGAAGTTTGCCCAAGCATCGCCACTCAAAATAATCTTTCCGCCACCATACATTTCTATATTGTCTGAATCAAGCGCATAAAGAAGTGAAATTGTCTTTTCCATTTCGTTATGGTAAAACTCATTTGCATAATAGTGGTTTAGATTGCGAGAGCCAAGTAGCTCTGTCCCCTTTTCAATATAAACCTTTAAATCACCCTTTAGTCTTAACGTACCACAAAGGAAAATACCCTTGCCGTCAAAAACCAAGGTATCACCAGCCTCACAAGCATTGATTGCATTTTGAACGGCTTCTGTGTCAAGTGTTGCACCATCACCTATCGCGCCAAAAGCTCTAACATTTACATTTTTCATATAAAATACCTCATAAATGATGTTATTATTAGTATTATAACATTTTATGGTATAAAAATCAATAAAATAATAAGAAAAGGAACGGATAATATTCCGTTCCCTTGAATAATTATTCTTTATCAATTTTATGGCCAAACATATCGAAATTTATTTTAAGTCCTCTTTCAACAAAAATAATAGGAATACACATAGGAATAAAAGAAACAAGAGTGATAATTGCACCAACAATGCTAATTATATCCTCACCCTTATTTATAACAAAAAGCATAGGGATAAGCGCTATGGGCAGAAAAATAATTCCAAAAATAATCCATAATATACCGAGTAGCCTGTGAGAGTATTTCCAAGCTTCCTTACTTTTCATAGATCTTCTTGTTCGATAGCCATAGATATAGTTAATTCCTTTAGGTGCGTTTATCAAGAAAATAATACCGAAAACAATCATAACCAAGGGGACAAGCAATGACATAATAAGCATAAAAATCCAAAAGCCCATAATATTACCTCCTACTATATTTTAGTTTATTATATCATATTTTAAAACAAAAATCAATAAAAAAGCTCAAGCGTTTGGCGTGATACTCTTAACGGAGTATCACGCCAGTTCTATTCGCCTCTGGCGAGTTCTATTGCTTTGCAGTGATATTTGGACTTCGTCCAAGTGATATTCGCTACGCGAGTTTCAGGGCGAATAGAATATCACTGAAGCCG
>JAFUOQ010000001.1 GCA_017472695.1 Clostridia bacterium
AATACCCTAATCGGTGTTCTCGCATATCCATTATAACACCTATCTTAAATTCTGTCGAGTACCTTTTCTGCTTTGATCCTTTTTTTGCCATAAAAAAATATGCACCTCCAAAAGTGTCTAACTTTTGGGGTGCATATCATTGAAGCGACGCCTTTGTCATTTTATGATAATGTGTAATTCGCCGTTGGCACTTGCTCACAGTCGTCGTTAGAGGTGTCGGTAAAAATTTCACGCTCAAATGATATGCCCTTTTCCATCAAGCACAGTTCAAGAAAACAAAGAAAGATACCAATATCAATGCGGTTATAGTGCGCCACCTTGTCAGCAGGCATAATGCCGCGCTTGCCCGGTTTTTTATAACGATAGACAGTTAAACTCTTTTCTTCTGCCACCACCTTCCACGGTTGCGTGTTGCAAGCGCTTGGTGTAAATCGAACAATGTTTCCGATCTGGCGGTAATGCTCACCGTACCATATTTCATCAAGGGGCTTACGCTTGCTTTTGAACATATCCTTGCGGAATTTATTATCTGCAACTTTTGCAATGGCGATCATTATGACAAAATCAAGACCATTATAGGTACGCTCATCGGGTTTGCCGATGCCAAACCACAACGCACCGATACCGAGAGATGCAAGATAAAGATCAAGCTGTTCTCCGATATAACCGATGTTTTGCAGATAATTTTCTTTGCGCTCACTATACAGTAGAATACAGTATTCCTGCCAACGTTTGCAGGAAGTCTTATTAGCAGGCACGATGCGGATGGCGGTCTTTATGTCAGCAGAAAGCGGAGTGAATTGCTTGTAGTGCTTTTCAATGTGTTCAAGCTCTGACTGGCTTATATGATCAATTTTGCTAAATAAATGAAACGACTTTCGTTTAAATATCATCGGATATAATGCTTTTTCCATAATTTTCTCCAAAGGATTTGCTGTTAATATTGTACCAAAATGAATTTTAAATGTCAACGTGTTTTAATAACAAAAACATAAAAATTATCGACAAACATTAAAAATGTATTGACAAACATAAATTTCGTGCTATAATATTCTTGTCGAAAGGTTTCTGGCAAAACTGAAAGACACATATTTTTGTTTGGAGGTATTAAACAATGAAGGGGATTAGTAAAATTGCAAAGATTGTAACAAAGATTGTGGAGATATTCCATTGGGTAGGAGTTGCTCTCATGGCAGCTGCAACTGTCTGCTCGGTGGCGGCTCCCACGTGGGTTAAATATTTCGTTGGCTTTGATGCGAAGGAATGCTGCGGAGCAAATCTTTCAATATACGGATTTGAGATCAACGCCACCGTTACGGATGGAAAGGTAGATATGAAAGCTTTTCTTCTGTTTGGTATAGGAGCGACTCTGATTCTCGCACTTATGGCTATGATTTTTAGAAATCTTAATCTTATCATCAAAAAGTCGCAGGGAAGCACGCCGTTTCAAGCGGACAACGTCCGTATGTTCCGTGAGATCGGAATCTTTTCGATTGCCGTTCCCGTTGTTGGATTGATTATGAGTATCATCACACGCCTTGCACTCGGCTCGGAAGCTGCCGAGATTTCAAACAACTTCAGCGGACTTGTGATCGGCATAGTCGTGCTTTGCATTACGGAATTTTTCATTCACGGTATTGAGCTTGAAAAAGACGTTGATGGTCTTGTTTGAGAGGTGAGATATGGGAAAGATCGTACTTAGACTTGACAGAATGATGGTGGAGAGAAAGATCTCGCTGAACGAGCTTGCCGAGCGCGTGGGAATCTCTAATGTCAATCTCTCAAAGATTAAAAACAACAAGGTCACAGCTATCCGATTTTCCACCCTCGCCGCAATTTGCGAGGTGCTTGATTGCGAAGCTGGAGATATTCTCGAATATCAGAAGAATTGATATAACAATTTTATCGATAAACTCAAATTTGACGGAGGCTATAATATGAGCAACGAGAGCAAAAAGAAAATAGAGCGGTTGCAATTATAGTAGGATTGATGTTTATCATATTTATGTGGGCAAAAAAGATATTCAGCCGGACTTTTGCTGCTAAAATAGATTGTCAGCAAAATTAGAAAAGTAAGCCAATTTCAATTAATTTAACAGCCCTCGCTCCATAGATGGAGCGAGGGCTGTTGCGATTTGGGTATCTAAAATAACCCCACAGTTCTACTGGGGAGCGGTAAAAAAGCGCAGTGACGAAAAGAATGGCAAGCTAAAAGCAAGCACAGAATAAATAGTGATGAAAAGAGTAAAATCTTCAAATATAATGTGGACTGGTGGTTTTGCTCATGATCGTTTTTCCTTTTTTTGGTGTTTCTCTCTAGCGCTTCTGTGTCCCTCTTCCTTGATGTCACCGGCTTTGGTAAGAGCAATTTTAGTAAGGAACGGGCCGACGATCTCGTAGATTAGGACGGCAAACAATGTAATATTACGAACAATTGCACCATCCGGACCAAGCTCGATAGCCTTGATAGCCATACCGAGAGCAACGCCTGCCTGCGGAAGCAAGGTGATGCCAAGATACTTGATGATGTTGGGATCAGATTTTGTCATTCTTGCGCTGATATTTGCGCCATAGTATTTGCCGAGAGAGCGTGCGATGATATAAACGACACCAACGATCACGACTGATAGGCTTGCAAACACTGATAGGTCAAGCTCAGCACCGCTGATAACGAAGAACAGAATTAACACAGGAGTTGTCCATCTGTCGGATCGTTCCATCAGCTCCTCTGAAACCTTGCAGATGTTGCAGAACACCGTTCCAAGCATCATGCAGGCAAGCAAGGAGGAAAATCCGATATGTATACCGCCAATATCAAACTCCAAGCTGGAAATTGCCACGGTCAGCATTACGAACGTAACCGAAACCGCCATACGCTTTGAGCGTGAATGGAAATACTTTTCACAAAGTGTAAAGAGTAAGCCCATTATAAAGCCGAGTAAAAGCGACAGAACGATCTCAATAAGCGGCTCAAGAATAATGGCAAGTGGGCTTACACCTGTCGAGTTCAAGGATCTTGCAATACCAAAGGAGATTGCAAAAACCACAAGACCAACCGCATCGTCAAGCGCAACTACTGGAAGGAGAACGTCGGTAACCGGTCCCTTCGCCTTATACTGCTTGACAACCATTAGCGTAGCGGCAGGAGCCGTTGCGGTCGCAACAGACGCGAGAACGATTGCTGCGGGAATGGAAAGAATGTTTGGCATAGCGAAGTGTAGCGTGATCAAAGCAATGTCCACCACAACGGTGGTGATCAGTGCTTGGAGGACACCGATAACGGTTGCTCGCTTGCCAATTTTTTTGAGCTGCGAGAGTCTGAACTCGTTGCCCATAGAAAATGCAATAAAGCCAAGTGCGAGATCGGAAATCAGTCCAAAGCCCTGGATTTGATCCGACGTAATGCCGATTCCGGGAACGCCCAGCGCGCCGAGAACGAACGGACCGATCAAAACGCCGGAGATCAAATACGCGGTAACTGCGGGGAGTTTAACAAGCTTCGCAAGTCTTGACAAGAGCAGACCTGCGAGCAGTGCGATGGATAAACTCAAAAAGATATTTGCTGTTTGAGTCATAAAATACGCCTTCTTTCTAAATGATTTTTGATTAGGGAGTTAATCATTCAGATATGATGCGAGTGTATCCGCTATGGTTGAGCTCTCTTTATCAAATAAGAATATACTACTTTTATTTGAAAATGTCTACACAAATTAAATTTTAAAATGCTTGTTGAGTGTATTGATTATTGTTGGGAGCATAAGCGAGAATACAATTGCTGTAAGAATTCCGGCAATCAAGCGCGACGGAATTGCGACGAATATTGCGAGATACGATGAGTAATAGCCGTATAGCTTTTGCTCTATCAACATAGCTCCCGTATTCAGTATGGTAACAATCAGCGAGCTGATGCAGGTCTCAATTACTAAGATGCCGGACTTTGTGCTTTTCTTGAATGCTCGGAACAAATATCCTACGGTGATACCGCGAACAACAGCAGGCAATACCCAAAGAACCGTTGTTGCGCTGACACCGTAAGTGATGAGCTGTCCGACAAAAGCGCCGATAAAGCCTGTCGCCGCGCCCCACCAAGGTCCGCAAAAGATTGCGACTATAATGACGGGCAAGCCGCTAATTGAAATTTTCAAGGTGCCTCCAAGGGGGGCACTTACCGATACTGCCAGAAAATCAAGGCAAACATAAAGTGCTGCCATCATTCCGGCAAGACAGATAATTTTGATTTTGTTTGATTTTTGCATAAAAATACCTCCTTATTCCCGTATTTCCGAAAGCAAGGAGGTGGGTCCTTGGATTGGACAGCGGGATGCGACAATCGAACCGCGGAAATCCTTCGTCCATCCAACAACTCCCCGTTTGGATGGCACTTTACGCTCGATTGTCTACTCTGCATAGATTATGAATTGTTTAAATAGAAATTATATTTGATAAGCTGTATGTCTCTTGGTCAAAGGATTTGCTCATGTTTAATGCCTCAAAAATGTCGTAGTCAACAATTTTGTTATCCTTCAATCCAACCACGCGATTTCCGATGCCCTTGCTGAGAAGCTCGACGGCGGCATATCCCATTTTTGACGCAACGACTCTGTCGCGTAGGGTGGGATTACCGCCACGCTGAATATGCCCAAGAATTGTAGCGCGCGTATCAACACCCGTTGCCTCTTGAAGCTGCTTTGCAAGCTGTGTTGCATCGCAAAGACCTTCTGAAACAACGATAATAAAATGGTTTCTTCCATTTTTCTTGGTTTCAAGAATTTTGTCGATCACATTCTGCAAATCAAATCCGATTTCAGGAACGATAATGGCAGTGGCACCAACGGCAAGACCGCATTGCAACGCAATGTCTCCCGCACCATGCCCCATAACCTCTACCACACTGCACCGCTCGTGAGAGCAGGCGGTATCGCGAAGCTTGTCCACCATTTCCACCACCGTATTCATTGCTGTATCAAAGCCTATCGTATATTCGGTTGATGGAATATCGTTATCGATCGTTCCTGGAATACCGATACAAGGGATTCCTCTGAGCGAAAGATCTCTGGCTCCTCTAAATGAGCCGTCTCCACCGATGACAACAAGACCTTCGATGCCATTGAATTTGCAGTTTTTTATGGCTTCCTGCATTCCTTCCTCAGTGGTAAAGCGAGGACAGCGAGCAGTATATAATACGGTTCCACCGCGTTGTATAATATCGGATACTGAGCGGATGTCAAGATCGACGACGTTGTTTTCAATCAGACCGTTATAGCCGCGCTTGACGCCTTTAACGGTCATTCCCATTGAAGCCGCAGTTCTGACGATCGAACGGACCGCCGCATTCATTCCTGGCGCATCTCCGCCGCTTGTAAGTACACCTATGGTTTTCATTATCTTTCACCTCACAAAAAGAGTAAAGCTATCCCAATAAATTAGAACGCCTTTGCTCTAAATTATATAATTATTTTTTACAGATAAGTAATTCTGTCAAACGGTACCTTGCAGTACGCGCGCTTCCTCAAGAACGTCGTTCTTAATGAGATCGTCGTAGGTCTCTCTTTTCACAATGACCTTGGCTTCATCGCCACTGACCATCACGATCGGAGGGCGGGGAATACGATTGTAATTGCTGGACATAGAGTAATTGTACGCACCCGTAGCAAGAACGGCAAGCGTATCGCCAACGTGGATCTTTGGCATCATAACGTGCTCTTGGATTAAGTCTCCGGACTCACAGCACTTTCCCGCAATGGTAACGGGAGCGATCGGTTCGGCAGACGCATTGTTTGCAAGAACCGTGGTGTATTTGGAGCCGTAGAGAATATAACGTGGATTATCGCACATACCGCCGTCAATGGAAACGTATGTGCGGACATTCTCGATCTCCTTGACACATCCTACCGTATAAAGTGTTATTCCGGCAGAAGCCACAATGGAGCGCCCAGGCTCAAACACAAGGAAAGGAAGCTCAATTCCTTTTTCCAAAGCAAGCGCTTTGACTACATCCGTTACCTTATGAATATATTCAGAGGGCTCAAGCGGATCGTCCTTAGACGTGTACTTGATGCCGAAGCCACCGCCGAGGTTGAGGATCTTCACCTTGATACCAAGCTTGTCATAAAGGTCGGAAATAAAGCTGATCATCACCTTAGCCGCTTCGCAGAAGGGTTCTACGTCAAAAATTTGTGAACCTATATGACAGTGAACACCGTCAATTTGAATGTTGCTCATCGAGAGGGCGAGCTTGTGTATCTCGTAAGCCTCACCATTTTCAAGAGCCACGCCAAATTTAGAGTCAATCTGTCCGGTCTTAACAAAATCGTGTGTGTGAGCATCGATGCCGGGCTTGATACGGAAGAGAATACGTTGGGTGACGTTTTTCTCACTTGCAATACGGTTCAGAAGCTCAAGCTCGTATTTGTTGTCTACGACAATATGACCAACGCCACAGGTCAGAGCAAGCTCAATTTCATCAGGGGTCTTGTTGTTGCCGTGAAAGAACACCTTTTCCATCGGAAAGCCTGCCTTATAAAGCGTATAAAGCTCGCCGCCCGAAACAACATCAGCTCCAAGCCCTTCTTCCGCAACTAGCCTGCCCGTATACATTGTGCAGAGTGCCTTGCTTGCAAAGAGAACAAGACCGTGACCGTCGTAATAGGTGTCAATGGCATTTTTATATGCGCGGCAGCTTGCTCGCATCAGATCCTCGTCCAGTACGTAAAGCGGAGTACCAAATTTCTTTGCAAGCTCCACGGTATCGTGCTGTCCAATGGTAAGATGATTTTTAGAATTGATAGAGAGATTTTGCGAATTAAACATATGTTATTTCCTTGATTATGAATAGGTTTTGATAATTTCCTCAGCAATTTCGCGCTTGGAAATACAGCGATCCATTGCTTGCTTTTCTATGTATCTGTGCGCGTCCACTTCCGTCATCTTCAAGCTGTCAATAAGCACCCATTTTGCGCGATTGACGATACGTATCTCCTGCATCTTTTCTTCGGTTGACATGGTTTTCTTCTCAAACTTCTTCAGACGTTCTCTCGTAGCGATCATCCAGTCGATTGCTTGAGATACGATGGGCTTGGAGGTAGGCTTGGGAAGAACGTAAACACCGTGCTCCGCAACTCGATTATATGTCGTGGCGTAAATGTCCGAGCGAACCATTAACAAAGCTACTGATGTCTTTAGTCCGGAAAGGTCCATAGCAAAGCGAATGCCTGCATCATCGGGAAGTGGAGAGTTAATTACGATAAAATCATAAGCGCGTTCTGCCAAGGCACGCTTGGCTGAACTGACGTTCGTTTCAAAGCGAACGGGTGCAAATTTGGAATCGGGGAGTAATTGGGTAAGTGCTGAATTGAATGCATCGGACGCGGATACGACCAGAACGCTGTATATCTGTTCCTGTAAGCTCACATTACTCCCTCCTTACAATTTAAGATTTTTTATTTTAGATGAGTTTTCTGCTGTAAAGCTTTATGATCTGCTCGGGCAGATGTTTGCGAATGAATGTGCTTTCCTTCATTACGGAAATTGCTTCGTCAAGAGACGATGGAAGCTTTTTAAATTGACTTAACGTTTTCTCGTCTGCCTTAAAGAAGTTAATATCGGAGGCAGGCGGAGGTATCAGCTTGTTCTGAATACCGAAAAGCCCTGCGTAAATGATGAGCGCAAAAGCAAGATAGGGATTTGCAGTTGGGTCGGGCGAACGAAGCTCTACGCGCTTCTGCTCATAAACAGCGGCAGGAACGCGAACAAGCTGAGAGCGGTTCTCGGCTGACCAAGAGATATATGCAGGCGCTTTGCTTTGACCGAATCTTGCATAGGAATCTTCGCAAGGATTTAAAAAAGCAGTCATCTCGGGAATAAAGGTCAGTACCCCTGCGATAATGTGCGATAGCGATACCTCACCTTTTTCATCGTTAGCCGAAATATTGATGTGGAATCCGTTTCCTGCCTTGTGTTTTAAGGGTTTAGGCGCAAAGTCCGCCCACAAACCATTTCTGCCCGAAACGGTTTTTACAACGGTTTCAAAGGTCTGCGCATTATCGGCGGCAGTCAAAGCATCGGAATAGCGAAAGTCGATCTCATTTTGCCCCGGTCCCTCCTCGTGATGAGAGCTTTCTGGGCGTATGCCCATTTGCTCAAGCATAAGGCAGATCTCACGACGGATATTTTCTCCCCTGTCTTCGGGAGCAATATCCATATATCCTGCCTCATCGTACGGCGTATCGGTTCTATTGCCGAGCTCGTCTAGCTTGAAGAGATAAAATTCAAGCTCAGGACCGAAATCAAAGGTGATTCCGCATTTCTTGGCTTCATCGATGGCACGGATCAAAATGCTTCTCGTATCACATTCAAAAGCTCTTCCGTCGGGATAAGTGATCGTGCAGAACATACGAACCACACGCCCGTGCTCCGGACGCCAAGGAAGCACCGTGAACGTTGACGGATCGGGGTGTAGCATCAGGTCGGAGTGAGTTTCATCACCAAAGCCTCGGATGGCAGATGCGTCAAAGGCGATGCCGTCCTTGAAGGCGCGAGGAAGCTCACTTGGCATAATTGAAATATTTTTTTGTTTGCCGTAAATATCGCAAAACGCAAGACGGATAAACTTTACGTCCTCCTCCTTTACGTATTGCATAACTTCCTCTTTCGTGTATTTCATTTCACTACCTCTTTCTTTCCTTAATTTGCAACGTACATTTGCTTATATGGATTTTTTGTATCGGGCGTAATTACGGTAAACGCAGCGTTCATTACGTCACTCACTTCAAGCCCTAGAAGGGCACAGTATTCCGTGAGATACGGCTTGATCTCATCTATGTCGGCTTTCGTAGCACGTGTAGCCCTGACCTGACTTGGAAAACGAATATTTGAGCAATCCGAGCGCAGATACATTTTTCCTCCGTGCATTCCCGTACAGGGAAAATTGCTGACGATTGGACGATCGGAGTCCTCTAAGCCGAGAACGATTATCTTGCCGCCTGCTTGATACTCGCCGAGAAAGCTTCCAGCCTTTCCTCCAATGACCATAACGGGAACCTTGTCCTTGTATGCCTTCATATGGATTCCGGCACGGTAACCGGCGTTGCCTTTTACGTAGATTTTTCCGCCGCGCATTGCATATCCTGCGGCATCTCCAATATTACCTTCAACGACGATGTACCCGTCGTTCATTGTGTCACCGACTGCATCCTGTGCATTGCCCTTAACACGAATTTCTGCACCGTTAAGATAAGCACCAAGCGCATTTCCGGGCGTACCCTTGATCGTGATCTTTTTATGCGACATTCCTGCGGCGATAAATCTCTGACCGAGGCACCCAGAAACTTCTATTTCTCCGTCGGCTTGACGCAGAATTTTATTAAGGGTGGCATAATCAAGCCCTTTTGCATCAATATATTTCATTATACCACACCTCCGAGCATTTTTCTACGCTGATTTTGTGAATATGCGAATAAAGTTGGATTTTTTTTCAAAATATCAAAGTTTATCGAATCCAGCGGAACCTTTTCACGAATAAGCGACGTATAAATACCAGCGCGTTCCACTTGTCCAATCAGAATAAATCCTGTCAGAACGCCATCCTTAGTAAAGAGACGCTTGAGCGTACCGTCGCCCCTTTCTTCGTACATCTCACCGCCTTCGTCAGTACCGAAATAGCTGCCTGCCGTAATTGCGTGAAGCCCGAAGAATCCAATCGAGTTCATGGGGATTGCCTTGTCAAATAACTCTCTGCCACCTGTCATATTAACACCAGCCGTATGTCCCTGCATATAAGCGTTGGGAAGGATAGCGAGCACGCGGCGTTCACCGAGAGATGTATCCATACCTTCGGTGCAGTCTCCTGCCGCATAAATGTTTGAGAGTGAGGTCTGCATTTGCTCATTGACGAGAATACCTCTGTTTACCTCGCCTCCGAGCTCCTTAACAAGAGCCGTATTAGCACGGACTCCGACTGCCATGACGAGGATATCAAATTCAACGGAAGCACCACTTTTCATCGTGGCTTTATTTCCGTTAAACTCCGTGACGGTGTCTTCAAGCATAAATCTGATGCCGTTTTCTTCAAGACGTGCTTGCATCAAGGCGGCACATTCATTGTCGAGAATACTGGAAAGCACTCTTGTCGCAAGGTCACAGACCGTGATCGAGCCGACACGCTTGGAAATTCCCTCGGCACATTTCAGTCCAATCAGACCAGCACCGACGATCAGCACGCGGCTGTCCTTATTTAAAGCTTTTTCAAGAGATAAGGAATCGTCCAAGGTCATAAAGGAAAATTTGCTTTGTACCGTTTCTAGACCCTTGATTGATGGGGTAAATGGAGTAGAACCGGTAGCTACACAGACGGAGGTATAGGGAAGTGCCGTTCCGTCATCGAGGAGAACATTTTTTTCGTCCTTGTCAATTCTCTCAGCCCTTTTTCCGTAGAGAACTCTACAACCATTTGATTCGTAAAAGTCGGGTTTTCTGTAATTCATTTTATCAAGCGTCGTTTTTCCTTCAAGATAGTAAGAAATAAGGGGGCGACCGTAAACGGGGTACTGTTCCTCCGAAATAACTGTAATGGAAGAGGTTTTGTCAACGCTTCGGATACCTTCGATGCAACCGATTGCGGCAACACCGTTACCGATGATTATGTATTCAGCCATTCTCATCACCCCTTTCCTCATAGACGATAGCATTATTCGGACAACCCACAACACACGCGGGAGCACCGCAGGAATTCTGTAAGCAAAGCTCGCATTTCTGCATAACGCCGTCTGCATTAGTGGCAAGCGCACCGTAAGGGCACACCAAGATGCAGGTATAGCAGCCTACGCACTTGCTTTGATCAATGTGGATCACACCGTCTTCACGGGAGATTGCTCCTGCGATACAGCTTTTGACGCACATAGGATCTTCACAATGGCGACAGGAAACGGCATAGGAGATTTTCTCGTTACCTTCAATGTGGATTCTCGGAAAAATCGGCTTTCCCTTGAGTGCGTCCACCATATCCTTTTTGCCAGAGTTTGCAAAAGCACAGTTATATTCGCAAAGATGGCATCCAAGACACCACTTTTCATTTACATAGACACGTTTCATAAAATCACCTTCTTATTCGCCTGCGTGGGAAATTCCAAGTATTTGGAGCTCTTTATCCGTAAGTCCGACCCCACGGAGCATCAGCCTGTTTCCGCGCAACGCTTCGATAGAGTTGATACCCATACCGCCCATCAGCTCCTTGATTTCGTGCTGCCAAGCGTGCATCAAGTTAACGAGCCTCTGATAACCGAGATCGGGGTTGAGACGTTTCACAAGCTCGGGACGTTGTGTTGCAATACCCCAGTTGCATTTGCCTGTATGACAGGTGCGGCAGAGGTGACAGCCTAGCGCGAGCAGAGCCGCAGTGGCAATATAGCAAGCATCTGCACCAAGCGCAATCGCTTTGACCACATCTGAGGCAGACCGAATGCTACCGCCGACAACAAGAGAAATATTATTGCGGATGCCCTCATCACGCAAACGTTGATCAACTGAGGCAAGTGCAAGCTCAATCGGAATACCGACGTTATCACGTATCCTCGTGGGAGCCGCACCTGTACCACCACGAAAGCCGTCGATTGCGATGATATCTGCACCGCTTCTGGCAATACCGCTGGCAATGGCGGCGATGTTGTGAACTGCCGCGACCTTGACGATGATCGGCTTTTTATATTCGGTTGCTTCCTTTAAGGAGTATACGAGCTGACGTAGATCCTC
Source organism: Clostridia bacterium (assembly GCA_017472695.1). Classification (GTDB taxonomy): domain Bacteria; phylum Bacillota; class Clostridia; order Oscillospirales; family CAG-272; genus RGIG2000. Next base: position 11,746 of record JAFUOQ010000001.1, read on the forward strand.
AATGGAATAAATATCGTGATGTGGAGCAGGGGAGATTGCATCAGAGCCCTCAGGGATCATACGGGTACGGGACACGTCTCCGACGATCTTTGCACCAGGCAAATGTCCACCAATACCGGGCTTTGCGCCCTGTCCCATTTTGATCTCAATCGCCGCTCCTGCCTTTAGATATTCCTCGTGAACACCAAAGCGTCCCGAGGCAACCTGTACCACGGTATTTTCGCCGTAGACGTAGAAATCCTCGTGAAGACCGCCCTCACCAGTGTTATAGAGAATACCGAGCTCCTTTGCGGCACGTGCCAGACTTTCGTGGGCGTTATAGCTGATCGAGCCGTAGCTCATTGCCGAGAACATCATCGGCATTGAAAGCTCAAGCTGAGGAGGAAGCTTGCATACAAGCTTTCCGTCCTTGTCGCGTGTAACCTTTTCGGGCTTCTTTCCAAGGAATACCTTAGTTTCCATCGGCTCACGAAGAGGATCAATGGGAGGGTTTGTAACCTGAGAAGCATTGATCAGGATTTTATCCCAATATACAGGAAGAGGCTTGGGGTTTCCCATAGAGGAGAGTAAAACCGCACCGCTACCTGCCTGTTTATAAATTTCATTGACTGTATCCTGCTGCCAGTTGGCATTCTCGCGGAGCTGACAATCACTCTTTACGATTTTCAGCGCACGGGTAGGGCAGAGCGAAACACAACGGTGACAGTTAACACACTTTGACTCATCGCTGAGCATAATTTTGCGTTCTTCATCATAGGAGTGTACCTCATTTGCGCACTGTCGCTCGCATACACGGCAGGTTACGCAACGGCTGTCATTTCTGACAACTTCAAATTCGGGATAGATAAAGTTAACAGACATCAGAAACAGCCCTCCTTTACGTTGATGATCACAGGCTCACCGCCTGCTGGCGCCCAAATATTTTCCGCGTTCGGCTCCATCACTCGGATCGCCGCCTCTTCGCTGGCAATATATACTTTATTATCCTTTTCACCAACCACCATTGAGCGAAGCTTGAGACGGTCGTTGAGTGCCATAAGCCCTCCGTTGAAGCCCAAAACGATGGAAAAGGGGCCCGTGACAAGCAGACTTGGGAAAAGGGTACGAAGATAGGTATGCTTTTCCTTATCTTCTATATCGGTTTTGTTAGCAATCGTACTCCAAAAGGGAGCGGCAACGACGCTCGCAGCCTCTCCAAGCGTAAGTCCCTGAACGCGAACAAGATAATCAAATATGTAGGTAATTACCTCGGTGTCAGTTTGAAGATTGCATTTATATCCAAACATTTCGATATATCTTCTGTTTGCATCGTATGAAGAGATCTCGCCGTTGTGTACGATTGAGTAATCAAGAAGTGTGAACGGATGTGCACCACCCCACCATCCGGGTGTATTGGTAGGGTATCTGCCGTGAGCGGTCCACGAATATCCTTCATATTCATCTAATCTATAGAACTCGCCAACGTCCTCGGGAAATCCGACAGCCTTAAAGGTTCCCATATTCTTTCCGCTGGAAAATACGTATGCGCCGGGCATTTCCGTATTGATCTTCATTACAGTACGAACGACGAATTCCTTTTCGTCAAGCTGCATCGAGTCAAGTACGGAACGCAGAGGCGTGACAAAGTATCTCCAAATAATAGGCTCGTCGGTAATCGTGGGGATTTTTCGCGTGGGCATAATTTCCGATTTCACGATTTCAAATCTTTCCTTTAAGAATATTTCGCAGTTCTTTCTTGTTGCACGCTCATCAAAGAAAAAATGAAGAGCGTACAGATCCTTGTATTCCGGATAAATGCCGTAGGCAGCAAAGCCACCTCCTAAACCATTGGAACGGTCATGCATGGGCTTCATCGCTTCAATAATCGGTCTGCCCGACATTCTCTCGCCGTCCTTGGCAATCACTGCTGCGATGGCGCATCCCGATGGAATACGTACTTTACCTTCTTTCAACATAATAGTAACCATTGCCTTTCTTAAAACAAAAAAGCAAAGGCGCTCACGGATAGACAGCGTGTGCTGTATCCTATGAACACCTTTGCTCATATGAAGCATTATAGCACGAAACTTGCAGATTGTCAAGGCGTTTTTGTCAAAAATTTCAGATTTTGCAGGGCTTTCAAAAAAATTTTCAAAACCCCCTTGACAAACCAAAATTGAGGGTGTATAATGTTCACATAAAGGCAAAGGCGTCTTTGACAGGGTAACCCCTATCAGAGTCGCCTTTACTTTTTATTTGTTTTCATTCAAATAATGAAGATTTCTGTTATGTCATACGTAGATGAGGTAATAGAGCAAGTTGTAAGTCAAACCTCAACGAGCCTAAATCTCATCAGACGATAAAGGAGATTCTGAAATCGATCAGAGTAGTGCTCGATCAGAACGAGCTTGACATTTAGATGCAAAGAAATACGGCTTTGTGGATAACTACGTGGTCGGTGCCAATATCACAGGCTTCAAAAAATCGTAAATGCGATGAATGTGCAGAGCATTAAGGGCATTGTTTGAATATAATTATAAAGTAGATAATGATAAAGGCAAAGACGTCTTTTATGTGAAAGCATGAAAGACGTCTTTATCTTTTTGAAAAGGAGAACAATATTATGGCAATGGTAAAAGAACAATTTGGAAGCTTGGTCTTTGATGACAGAGTAATGAAAGCAAGCCTTGATGGAAAGGCTTATGCTTCTTTGAAAAAGACCATCGATGAAGGAAAGGAGTTGGATTTGACTGTCGCAAACGCAGTTGCCGCCGCAATGAAGGATTGGGCTGTGGCGCACGGTGCTACTCACTATACACACTGGTTCCAGCCCCTTACGGGAGTTACAGCAGAGAAGCACGATAGCTTTATCACACCTGCTCCTGATGGCGGTGTGATTATGGAATTTTCGGGCAAGGAGCTTATCAAGGGTGAGCCAGACGCATCCTCGTTCCCATCCGGCGGACTTCGTGCAACCTTTGAAGCAAGAGGCTATACCGCATGGGATCCCACCTCTTACGCATTTATTAAAGGTAAGACTCTGTGCATTCCTACGGCGTTCTGCTCCTACGGAGGAGAGGCGCTTGATAAGAAAACTCCATTGCTTCGTTCTATGGAAGCACTCAACGTGCAGGCTCTCCGTATTCTGAAGCTTTTTGGAAACGATACGGTAAAGCGCGTTACAAGCTCGGTTGGTCCTGAGCAGGAATACTTCCTTGTTGATAGAGAAATGTATAACAAGAGAAAGGACCTCGTATATACAGGACGTACTCTCTTTGGCGCAAAGCCTCCCAAGGGACAGGAAATGGATGATCATTATTTTGGCGTCATTAAGCCTCGCGTAGCCGCATATATGGAGGATCTCAACGAAGAGCTTTGGAAGCTCGGCATCCTTGCAAAGACAGAGCATAATGAGGTTGCTCCTGCGCAGCATGAGCTGGCACCTATTTATACAACCACCAATATTGCCACCGACCACAACCAGCTTACTATGGAGATCATGCAGAAGGTGGCTGCAAAGCACGGTCTTGTCTGCTTGCTTCACGAAAAACCATTTGCGGGTGTCAACGGATCGGGTAAGCACAACAACTGGTCTATCGCAACTGATGCAGGACAAAATTTGCTCTCGCCAGGCGAAACGCCCTACGAGAATGCACAGTTCTTGCTATTCCTTTGCGCCGTAATCAAGGCAGTAGATGATTATCAGGATCTTCTCAGAATTTCGGTTGCCACCGCAGGCAACGATCACCGTCTCGGTGCAAACGAAGCACCTCCCGCCGTTGTTTCCATCTTCCTCGGAGACGAGTTGAACGCAGTTCTTGAGGCAATCGAGAACGATGCACCTTATCAGGGTACTAAGAAAACTACAATGAAGCTCGGAAGCGACGTTCTTCCTAAATTTAATAGAGATACCACAGACCGTAACCGTACGTCGCCCTTTGCATTCACGGGCAACAAGTTTGAGTTTCGTATGCTGGGCTCCTCCAATAGCATTGCCTGTGCAAACATTATGCTGAACACAGCCGTTGCGGAGTCCTTGAAGATCTATGCAGACCGTCTTGAAGGCGTAACGGATTTTGAGACTGCGTTGCATGACATGATCAAAAAGACTATTAAGGAGCATAAGAGAATCATCTTCAACGGTAACGGTTACGATGATTCGTGGATCAAGGAAGCAACCGAAAAGAGAGGTCTTTGTAACTATCGTACCACTGCAGATGCAGTTCCTCATATTCTCGATCAGAAGAATATGGATATGCTGATGTCTCACGGCGTATTCACCGAGGCAGAGCTGAAATCCCGTTATGAGATCACCTTGGAGAACTACTGCAAGACGGTCATTATCGAAGCGAACACGATGGTCGATATGGCAAAGAAGCAGATTCTTCCCGCTGTCAGTGCATATGCAGCCGATCTTGCTGAAAGTGTCGGAAAGAAGCTTGCACTTGGTACTGATATTGCTTGTAAGTATGAAAAGGAAGCCGTTAAGAAGCTTTCCATTCTGTGTGATAAGATCGACGAGGCAACCGATGCGCTCGAAGATGCACTTGTCAAGATCAAGTCGGCAGAGGATATCGGGGAAGAATCCGAAATGATTCGTGATACGGTTCTTGCCGCAATGAGTGAGCTTCGTGTGGTATGCGACGAGGCAGAGACTATGACCGCCGAAAAATACTGGCCGTTCCCAACCTATGGTGACCTTTTGTTCGGCGTGAGATAAACAGAGTATTTACGTTAAGGAGATGATTGATATGGATGCTACAAGCATCATGGAATTAATAAAGGAAACCGTAACGACCGAGGTATTCGGCGTGTGGTTTTTGATCGGAGCTGCCCTTGTGTTCTTTATGCAGGCAGGCTTTGCAATGGTGGAGACCGGTTTTACCAGAGCAAAAAACGCCGGTAACATAATTATGAAGAACCTCATGGACTTCTGCATCGGAACGGTGGTATTCGTTCTGCTTGGCTTTGGTCTTATGATGGCAGAGGATTACGTTTTCGGTCTTGTCGGTATTCCCAACCTCGATATTTTCACCGATTTTGGTGGATTTATTAAAGAAAACGCATCCAGCTTTGTATTCAACCTTGTGTTCTGCGCTACCGCTGCAACCATCGTTTCGGGTGCAATGGCAGAGAGAACAAAGTTTATTTCGTATTGCATTTATTCCGGTGTAATCTCCCTCGTCGTTTATCCGATAGAGGCAGGCTGGATTTGGAATTCGCAGGGTTGGCTTGCACAGTGGGGCTTTCACGATTTCGCAGGCTCCGCAGCAATTCACTCGGTTGGCGGTCTTACCGCACTCATTGGAGCAATTATAGTCGGTCCCCGTCTTGGAAAATACGTTAAGGATAAGGCGGGAAAGATTACAAAGGTAAACGCGATCCCTGGCCACTCTATTACACTTGGTGCTCTCGGTTGCTTTATCCTTTGGTTTGGATGGTATGGCTTCAACGGTGCAGCAGCGTGGGATGGAACCTCTCTGGCATCCATCTTTCTCACCACGACCATTGCCCCCGCAGTTGCAACCTGCACGACGATGATCTTTACTTGGATTAAGAATGGTAAACCCGATGTTTCGATGTGCCTGAATGCGGCTCTCGCAGGTCTTGTAGGTATTACCGCAGGCTGTGACGCACTTGATGCAATTGGATCGACAGTTGTGGGTGTCGTATCGGGTATCCTTGTTGTAGTTGCTGTTGAGTTCCTTGACCTGAAGCTGCATATCGACGATCCCGTTGGTGCCGTTGGCGTTCATTTGGTTAACGGTGTTTGGGGTACGCTTGCAGTAGGACTTTTGGCAAACCCAAAGGCTCCAGCTGGTCTAAACGGACTATTTTATACAGGAAGCGCAGTGCTTCTCGGCAAGCAGACAGTAGGTATTCTTGCTGTTCTTGCATGGACTGCTGTGACGATGACTATCACCTTCCTCATCATCAAGAAAACGGTTGGTCTGCGCGTGAGCACCGAGGAGGAGATCAAGGGACTTGACAGCACCGAGCACGGCTTGCCAAGTGCATACGCAGATTTCGTTCCCGCGGTTGAAAGCCTTGATTACGGATATGAGAGTGCCGTTGCCGTTAGCGGAGAGGTGCCGATGGCAGAGGCGGTCCCCGTAAAGAAGGTTCCTGCTTTTGAAGATGGTACGCCGAAGTTCACAAAGGTCGAGATCATTTGTAAGGAAGCGAGACTTGAGGCTCTCAAGAATGCCATGATTGGTATTGGTATTACCGGTATGACCGTTTCCCATGTGCTCGGCTGTGGAGCACAGAAGGGTAAGCCCGAATATTACCGTGGCGTTCAAGTCGAGGCAAATCTGCTTCCCAAGGTACAGGTTGACATCGTTGTCAGCAAGGTACCTGTACGTCAGGTCATCGAAACGGCAAAGAAGGTGCTTTATACCGGACATATCGGAGACGGAAAGATCTTCGTTTATGATGTTGAGAACGTTGTAAAGGTTCGTACCGGTGAAGAGGGATATGACGCATTACAGGATGTTGAATAAAAATACTTGAAATGAGCTTACTATTATGCAAAAAAAGAAACAAAATGATTTTGCTCCCCAAATTGATTTTAAGGAGCAGACTCCCGAGATGCAGTTGAAAGAAGTAAAGCCCGATCCTCTGTACAAGAAAGCGTTCCTTTCCCGTGAGGATAAAAATACGAGTGAATATGCTCGGAATACAACCACTTGGGATTAAGCCCAAAAAGAACAAAAGCGATTGAGAAAAGAAAAGTAATACGGATACTCGTCTATAGAGAGCACGGGGTGGTGGAAGCCGTGTGGCGAGCCGTATGAAAAACACTTTTCGAGCTGCAATCTGAAAAAAGCATTTGCTTTAGTAGGTGCGCCGTTCGGTCGTGCGTAAATCGACACAGCCTTGATAGAGGCAAAAATGAAGAACAAATATAGGTGGCACCGCGAGTACAGCACTTGCCCTATAGAATGCTGAATTTACACTGTAAAATGAGGTAGAAACGATGTGTTCCATTATGGGTTATTGCGGAAGCGGCGCCACCTTTGCGTCGTTTTCTAAAGCATTTGATAAAACGGTCTCGCGTGGACCGGATGATACAAGAATTATTGATACGGGTAAGGGCTTGCTCGGCTTTCACCGACTTGCCATTATGGGCTTGACACCATCTGGGATGCAGCCCTTTGAGCTGGATGGTAGCTATGTTGTATGTAACGGCGAGATCTATGGATTTGAAACGCAAAGGGAAGCACTGAAAAAGAAGGGATATACCTTTGAAAGCAACAGCGATTGTGAGATTCTGCTTCCAATGTATAGGGAGTATGGTGAAGCGATGTTTGCTATGCTTGATGCGGAATATGCTCTTATCATTTATGATGGTGATAAGGGCGAATATATAGCAGCACGTGACCCCATCGGTATCAGACCACTCTATTACGGGTATGATGGGGATGGCGTAATCCTTTTTGCAAGCGAGGCGAAAAACCTTGTCGGTCTTGCTCAAAGGATTATGCCGTTTCCTCCCGGGCACTACTATAAAGATGGTCGTTTCGTCTGCTATACCGATATTGCTAAGGTGGATAAGGTCTGTCAGGATGATCTTGAGGGCGTATGCCATCAGATTCATGATAAGCTGGTAGCAGGGGTAGAAAAGAGACTTGTTGCCGATGCAAAGGTTGGATTTCTTCTTTCCGGTGGCTTGGACTCTTCATTGGTTTGTGCAATAGCGCAGAAAAAGAGTGACGTGCCGATCAAGACCTTTGCTATTGGTATGAGCGAGGATGCTATCGATCTCAAATATGCAAAGCAGGTTGCCGATTACATCGGAAGCGAGCATAAGGAGATCTATATGACACCGAATGACGTGATTTCTTCACTTGAAACGGTTATTGCTATTCTTGGCACCTTCGATATAACGACGATCAGAGCTAGTATGGGTATGTACCTCATCTGCAAGGCAATCCACGAGCAGACCGATATTCGCGTGCTTTTGACGGGAGAGATTTCAGACGAGCTGTTCGGTTACAAATATACCGATTTCGCACCGAGCGCCGCAGAATTTCAAAAGGAGGCCGAGAAGAGAATCCGTGAGCTTCATATGTACGACGTGCTTCGTGCCGATCGTTGTATTTCGGTAAACTCACTTGAAGCAAGGGTACCGTTTGGTGACTTGGATTTTGTCAAGTATGTAATGAGTATCGATCCCGAGTTGAAGCTGAACAAATATGGAAAAGGAAAGTATCTCTTGCGCCACGCCTTTGAGAAAGGCGATTATTTGCCCGAAGCTATTTTGTGGCGAGAGAAAGCAGCGTTTTCAGATGCTGTAGGACATTCAATGGTGGACTACTTGAAGGAATATGCCGAGAGTAAATACACCGATGCAGAATTTGAGGAAAGATGCAAAAAGTACACGCACGCAACACCATTTACCAAGGAATCGCTTTTGTATCGTGAGATATTCGAGAAATATTACCCCGAGCAAGCCGAAATGGTCGTCGCCTTCTGGATGCCTAACAAGACGTGGAAGGGCTGCGACGTAAAGGATCCGTCTGCCCGAGTGCTCTCCAACTACGGGTCAAGCGGCATATAACATATTAAATAAAGCAAATAACGACACGGATTTTTTCGTGTCGTTATTTGCATCTTCAATTTACAAAAACATTACATTCTTCGTACTTCATTATGGTGGTTGGGATTTTTGTGTTGCGGTATAATGATGATGCAAAACACGAAAAGGAGATTTTAAAAATGAAAAAGATTTTTGCATTACTGTTAACATTCACACTCATTATTTGCTCTCTTGGAGCACTCACCTCTTGCGGCGCAAAGTTCGATGAGAACAAGAACATCAGCGTAGTCACCCGTGAAGACGGAAGCGGCACGAAATCCGCTTTTATGGAGATCATCGGACTCAAGGGTAAGACTGACGTTTCCGGCGTAATTGTTGCTACCGGAACTGCTGCTGTTCTCGGGGAAGTAAAGGGAAATCCTCTTGCAATCGGTTACGATAGCCTTGGCTATATCACCGATGAGGTAAAGGTTCTTAAGGTTGACGGCGTAGAAGCTACCATTGAAAACATCAAGAACGATGCATACAAGATTTCCCGTCCTCTCAATGTCGTATATCAGGAGAGCAGGGTTGCAAGTGAAGCTAATGCAGCTTTCCTCACCTTCCTTCAAAGCTCTGATGCACAGAAGATTATCTCGGATAACGGTTACGTTTCTACCAAGGAAGGCGCAGTAGCGTACACGGTTGTTCCCGGACTTTCCGGCGAGATCGCAATTTCCGGTTCAACATCACTCATGCCCCTTATGGAGAAGCTTGCTGCAAAATTTGAAGCTATGCAGAGCGGCGTTAAGGTTACCGTTGGCGGTGGCGGAAGCGGAACAGGCTATAACGATGCAAAGAATGGTGTATCCGACTTCGGTATGATTTCCGAGAGCTTCAAGTCCGAAAAGGCAGAAAACTGCACCTACTACGAGGTTGCTAAGGACGGTATCGCAGTTATCGTTAACAAGAACAACCCTCTTGACAATATCTCTATGGAGGATCTCAAGAACATCTACAATGTAGATGCAGGCGACGCCACAATCAAGACTTGGGCGGACGTTTCAAAGTAATATGAAAAATCTGTACGGATTTATCAATGCGAGAGAAAAGGTAATGCGCGGAGTATTCCTTTTCTCCGCAATCTTTTCAATTCTCGCGCTTGCGACAATTACAGTATTCCTATTTGTCAGCGGGGTGCCCTTCATTGCAAAAACGGGATTTGCTAAGTTTCTATTTGGCAGTGATTGGTCGCCTCTTGCTGATGAGCCAAGCTACGGAATTTTTCCTATGATCGTTGCAACACTTTACGTTACCGCGCTGTCTGTTCTGATTGGAGTCGGCATTGGCTTACTCACGGCGATTGCTTTATATAAGTTCTGCCCGAAAAAGCTCGTTACTCCTATCAGGCATATGATCAATTTGCTTGCAGGTATTCCGTCTGTAATTTTCGGATTGTTTGGTATGACGGTCATTGTTCCTTTCGTGAGAGATTATGTGTCGCCTACAGGTGTAGGATACGGTATATTTTCGGCATCTTTGGTGCTTGCAATCATGATTCTCCCAACGATTGTCAGTGTGAGTCTTGACTCGCTGAACAGTGTTCCAAATACCTACTATGAAGGCGCACTTGCACTTGGGGCAACAAAAGAGCAGGCAACTTTTAAGATCATGCTTCCTTCAGCAAAAAGCGGCATTTTTGCCGGCGTCGTTCTTGCTATCGGACGTGCAATCGGTGAAACAATGGCTGTTATTATGGTCATTGGCGGAAGCCCTGAAATGCCAGAAAGTATGTTTCAAAGCGTCAGAACTATGACTGCAAATATCGCAATGGGCGCGCTTGAGCTGGATGATAACACGAGAACGGCGCTTATAGCGACTGGTGTCGTGCTCTTTGTATTCACTCTGATTTTGAACATCAGCTTTTCGCTTCTCAAAAAGGATTCATCAGAAAAAAAGGAAAAGCGAGGTGCTAAAAAATGAGAAAAATATATTATGCGTTAAAATATGTTTGCATTGCAGCTCTTGTAATATCACTTGTGGCATTATTGGCAGTTGTAGCATATGTACTCATTAATGGGTTAGATAAACTATCGTTTCACCTTGTTTTTGGCGAATACGACCCTAATATGCCCACGCTCTTACCTGCGCTTGTGGGAACTCTTCAATTGATTGGTGTAGCGGCAATTATTGCAATCCCAATCGGTGTTGCAAGTGCTATTTTTCTTGTTGAATATACGAACAATAAGGGAAAGTTTGTCAAGATCGTGCAGGTTGCTGCCGAAACACTAGCAGGTATTCCGAGCATCGTTTACGGTCTGTTCGGCTATCTGATCTTTGTTGTTGCTTTCGGCTGGGGATATTCCATTATCGGCGGCGGTATCACGCTTGCCATTATGATATTGCCTACCATCGTAAGATCTACGCAGGAGAGCTTACTTTCGGTACAAGGTGGACTTCGTGAAGGAGCGTATGCGCTTGGAACGAGCAAGGTACGCACGATTTTTAGAATCGTTCTTCCTTCTGCCGCAGGCGGTATCGTTACTGCAATCATTCTTGCCATCGGTCGAGTTGTTTCTGAAAGTGCCGTGTTGATTCTTACAATCGGTATGGTCGTCAATAAAGTTCCGGAAACCTTGATGTCACCGGGAACGAGCCTCGCACTTGACATTTACTATTTCGCAAGCCATGGTTATCCCAATGAAGCGGCGGCAACGGCAGTTGTATTGCTCGTATTCGTTATCCTTCTGAATCTCTTGGCAGGTTGGATTGGTAATATGATTAAAAAATCTACTTATGGAGATGCAAAATGAATGAATTTATAGGCAGTATGAATATCACCGCCAAGGGGTGCAACCTTTATTACGGTGATTTTCACGCTTTGAAAGATATAAATATAGAAATACCTGAAAAGCAGGTTACGGCTTTGATCGGACCTTCGGGATGTGGAAAGTCTACATTTCTTAAGATTTTTAACAGAATGAATGACCTTGTGGAAGGATGTCGCATTGAAGGTGAATATCACATCGGTGGCATTGACATTTTCGACAAGGAAACCGACGTAAACATTCTTCGAAAGAACGTCGGTATGGTGTTCCAGAAGCCCAATCCGTTCCCAATGAGCATTTACGATAATATTGCATTCGCTCCGAGAACCTTTGGCATTACGAAGAAGAGTAAGCTTGATGAGATCGTAGAGCAGTCGCTTCGCCGTGCGAGCATTTGGGACGAGGTCAAGGACAGACTTCGTAAGAACGCTCTCGGCATGAGTGGTGGTCAGCAGCAAAGACTCTGTATCGCACGTTCTCTTGCGGCAAGTCCAAAGGTTTTGCTTATGGATGAGCCTACCTCGGCACTTGATCCCATTTCTACAGGTAAGATTGAGGAGCTGATGGAGGAACTCAAAAAGGATTTGACCATAGTTATAGTTACGCACAATATGCAGCAGGCAACTAGAATTGCCGATAAGACCGCATTCTTCCTACTCGGTGAGCTTGTAGAATACGGCAACACCGACGATATCTTCACATCTCCCCGTGACGAGCGCACCGAGCGTTATATTACGGGAAGATTCGGTTGATTTTGTAACGATTTTATATAATTTTAGGAGAATAGATATGTCTATCAAAAAAATATTTGAAGAAGAGCTAGCAGACCTGAAAACACAGCTTGTAGAAATGTGTAGGTTGACCGAGCGGATGATATCTGATGCCATAACCGCGCTTGTTAACCGTGACCGTGAGCTTGGCAAAAGCATCAGGGTTATGGATAAGAGAGTTGACGATTATGAAATGGCAATCGAAAAAAAATGTATGCGCATCCTACTCAAGCAACAGCCTGTGGCAAAGGATTTTCGTGAGGTATCTACCGCGCTGAAGATGATTACCGACATTGAACGTTTTGGAGATCAAGCCGCTGATATTGGCGATCTTGTTTACACCATGCCCGGGGATGCCTACATCAAGAAGCTCACGCACATTACCGCCATGGGAAATCTTGCGGTGAAAATGGTAAGAGAAAGCGTAAACTCATTTATCAACAACGATGAGGCACTTGCTGACGAGGTCATTTCACTTGATGATCAGATGGATGAGCTTTTTGTTACGGTCAAAACAGAGCTTATCGAGCTTATTAAAAAAGATGGAAATAATGGCGACCAAGGCATTGAGCTGATGATGGTCGCAAAGTATTTGGAACGTATCGGTGACCACGCCGTAAACGTTGCCGAATGGACGAAATATAACGAAACGGGGGTACATCAAAAGTTTTAATGGAAGCACTTATTTACATAGTTGAGGATGATGAAGGTATAAGAGAGCTGTACGACGGCGCTTTTGAAGGAGTGTTCGTTACAAAAATGTTTGAGAACGGACATGATTTTTTCGAGTGCTTCGAGAAGGCGCACCCAAGTCTTGTAATTCTTGATATCATGCTGCCTGATATGGACGGATACACCATTCTCTCGAAGATTCGCGAGATTGACGAAAAGATGCCCGTCATTATTGTCAGTGCAAAATCCGATGAGATAAGTGCGGTCAAAGGGCTGAACAAGGGAGCTGACGATTATATGTCAAAGCCCTTCTCGGTGCTTGAGCTGATTGCCCGTGTAAAAACAAATCTTCGACGCGCAAATCTTTACGTAACAAATCAAAACGGCTTCATTGTCGATAAAAATGTTTATAAGATTTTCTATGAGGGAAAGGATTTAGGACTTACCTTAAAGGAATTCAAGCTTCTAAAGCTTTTGATAAGCAAAGCCGGTGTTACTGTGGAGCGCGAGGAGCTTTTCCGTGAGGTATGGGGTGACGGATTCATAGGCGAAACAAGAACTCTCGATATGCACGTAGCCCAGCTAAGAGAAAAGATCAAGGAGTGTGGAGGTGGCGATGTGATCGTAACCGTGCGTGGTATCGGCTATCGCTTTGAAATGAAATGAAAAAGAAGATATTTTACCGTTTCTTTGCCGTAACGCTTGTGTCGGTTCTTTTGATGTTTGTTTTCGGCGTTATAGCCGTAAACCTGAACACCAAGAACGTGGTAAGCGAACGGCTGAAGGAAGAAACCGAGCTTGCTTCTACGCTCTTGAACGACCATAGCGATTTTTCATCATTTGAGAAATACGCGGACAATCCAGAGCTTCGCATTACCGTATTTGATCTTGACGGCAACGTTCTCTATGAGAGCGACACCACCGCCGAGCTTGATAACCACGCCGACAGAGAGGAAATTAAAAACGCTATTGCAGGCAACCCTGATACCGTTGAGCGTTATTCCGAAACCTTCAAGTGCAATATGACCTATTATGCTACCAAGGTATCTCTTTCCGACGGTAACGAGGTCATTCTTCGTTTTGCAATCAAGAGCAGTCAAGTCACCTCTTATATTACGGCGCTCATTCCATTTCTCATCGTTGTTCTTGTTGTTTCGCTGATCATCTCATTCATACTCTCAAATATATTGTCAAGAAGCGTATCTTCCAAGGTAACCGAGATCGGTGAGAGTCTCAAAAGTGTGAGTGACGGAAAATATACGCCCATAAAAACCGATATGAGTGAGCCGGAGCTTTTTGCTGTTTTGAATCAAATCAACGAGCTGAACGCAAGCATTCATAGTCATATTCGTATGGCAGATGCCGAGCGTGTTAAGCTAAATACCGTGCTTGACAACGTATCACAAAGCATAATTGCGCTCGATAGGAGCAAGAGGATTGTATTTGCAAATAAAAACGCATTCACGATGTTTAACGGCTCAAGCCACGACATCGGCAGAGATCTTGTGTTCCTGATCGAAAATCTCGAGGTCTACGAAAAAATAACGGGACATCTTGACAGCAATTATGCTTTCACCTGTACTTACGATTCTATGGAGCTTTCGGTCGTTATCAGCAAGGTGACTGATGGCGTGATCTCCGACGATATCTGTGCAATCCTTATTGTAACGGATATTACTAAGGAAAAGCTGATAGAAAAGCAAAAGAGCGACTTCTTCTCAAACGCATCCCATGAACTCAAAACGCCTATCACCGTTCTGCAAGGCTTCTCCGAGGTTCTTATGAACAAGGATGGAATCGACGAAGGCTCTAAAAAGCAGATTGAGCGTATTCATAAGGAGAGCCTGAGACTTGGCTCACTTATCTCGGATATGCTAACGCTTTCAAAGATTGAGAATGGTGATGTCCCCGAGAAAGCCTTGACGGAGGTTTCACTTGAAGCAATAGCAGGAGAAATCATCGCAGAACTTTCGGAGGAAATCAAAAAGAAAAGCATCAAAGCAGAGATCGTTGGTGAGGCAAAGCTTGTAGCTGATCAAAATATGATCTATGAGCTGATTGAAAATCTTGTATCCAACGCTGTCAAGTACAATAAGGACGGCGGCACTGTTACTGTTTCTGTTACAGATACCGATGCAGGCGTGTGCTTGCAGGTCAAGGATACGGGAATAGGCATTGAAAAGGAACACTTGCCGCGCCTTTGCGAGCGCTTTTACCGTGTCGACAAATCGCACTCCAAGCGTATCGGAGGCACGGGGCTTGGTCTTGCTATTGTCAAGCATATCTGTGCTATCATTGGCGCAGAGCTTTCTATCAAAAGTGATTTTGGCATAGGCACGATGGTTACAGTAATTTTTGAAAAGAAGAATCTTTTTAATTAAATTAATATTGACAAATAAGAAAAAACGATGTATAATAATCTGCGTGAGGGCAATGGCGTCTTCCGAGCATAATCGGGCGTAGATTTACGGTCGGTTTTATCGGGGCGAGTTGTCCGTATTTTTGTTTTGGCAACGAAAACTAAATAAATGCAAAGGCAAAGGCGTCTTAATGTTTCATCGCATTAAGCACCTTTGCTTTTTTGTTTGTTAAGGGAATTTCAATTTTCGACTCAAAAAATGGAGGTAAAAATATATGGAAAAAAGAGAACAACTTTATGAGGGAAAAGCCAAAAAGGTCTTTGCAACAGACAACCCCGAGCTTTTGATCGTATCCTACAAGGACGATGCCACAGCTTTCAACGGGCTCAAAAAGGGAACCATCGTCGGTAAGGGAGTCATAAACAACAAAATGAGCAATCTTTTGATGCAGAGACTCGAAAAAGCAGGTGTTCCCACACACTATGTCAAAGAACTCAGCGACAGAGAAACGCTTGTAAAAAAGGTAACAATCGTGCCCCTTGAGGTTATTGTAAGGAACATCGCAGCAGGCTCTTTTTCAAAGAGATACGGTGTTGAGGAGGGTGTTGCTTTCGATTCTCCAACCATTGAATTCTCTTATAAAAACGATGAACTCGGTGATCCGCTTCTTGATGAATATCACGCTTTGGCATTGCATCTTGCCACTCCCAAGGAAATTGAAACCATCAAGAAACTCTCCTTTGCCGTAAATGAGCAGTTGAAGGCATTTTGGCGTGAGTGTGGCGTAACGCTTGTTGATTTCAAACTTGAATTTGGAAGACTCTCGGACGGGACTATCGTTCTTGCGGATGAGATCAGCCCGGATACCTGTCGCCTTTGGGACAGCAAGACGGGAGAAAAGCTTGACAAGGATCGCTTCCGTCGTGACCTTGGCGGTGTGGAAGATGCTTATGCCGAGGTAATGAAGCGATTGACGGCTCACATCTAAATTTATTTTGAGGAAGGTAAATTGTTATGTCAAACTGTGCAATTGTTGGAATTAACTGGGGTGATGAAGGAAAGGGAAGAATGGTCGATCTTCTCACCGAAAACTACGATGTGGTCGTCAGATATCAAGGTGGCGGCAACGCAGGTCACACCGTCATCAACAAATTTGGAAAATTTGCGTTGCATCTGCTACCATCGGGTATTTTCAGAGCAGGCGTAGTCAATATACTTGGAAACGGCGTGGCGCTTGACCCGGAAAATTTGTGGATCGAGATGCGAGATGTGATGGATAAGGGCATTTCGCTGACTCCCGACAATCTAAAAATCAGCGATAGAGCTTCGCTTCTGCTCCCTTGGCACCGTGATCTCGATGCCTTGGAGGAGGCACGGCTTGAGGATAAAAAATACGGCTCTACAAAGCAAGGCATTGCACCGTTCTATTCGGATAAATACCAGAAGAAAACAGTGCTTGCAGGCGAGCTTTTTTATCCCGAAAAATTAAGAGCGCACCTTGCGGATCTTCTTGAATGGAAAAACCTTACCTTGACAAAGGTTTACGGAGCAGAGCCTTATACGATGGAAAAGTTGGATGCGTGGATCTCTGATTTCTGCGAGAAGATCAAGCCTTACGTTTGCGACACGGGCTCATTTTTGAAGGAAGCCCAAAAATCGGGCAAAAAGATACTATTTGAAGCACAGCTCGGAGCCTTGCGTGACCTTGACTACGGTATTTGCCCCTATACGACTTCATCCAACACGACGGCTACATACGCGCCAATCGGTTCGGGACTTCCATCCGCCAAGGTTGATGATATAGTCGGTGTCGTGAAGGCTTATTCCACCTGCGTAGGCGAGGGACCGTTCGTGTGTGAGATGTTCGGTGACGAGGCAGAGGAGCTTCGTAAAGCCGGATTTGAGTATGGGGCAAAAACAGGAAGACCTCGCCGTGTAGGTCCCATTGATATTGTTGCAACCCACTACGGCGTCGAGGTTCAGGCAGCTACCGAGGTTGCACTCACCAAGCTTGACGTGCTTTCATATATGGACAAGATTCCCGTATGTACCAAATACATTCTGGACGGTAAGGAAACAGATCGTTTCCCGTTCCCATTGGCACTGGAAATCGCATCTCCCAAGATCGAATATTTTGAGGGATGGAAATGTGATATATCGGGTGTTCGAAAGTGGGAAGACCTGCCGCATGAGGCACAAGAATACGTTACGTTTATTGAAAAACAAATCGATTGTCCGATCACCTACGTTTCGGTGGGACCTGAAAGAAAAAGTATCATTATCAGAAAGTAAGGAGAATAAATATGACAAACAGATACGAATCCCCTTTATCCTCGCGATACGCATCCGAATATATGTTGAACCTGTTTTCGAGCGACACACGCTATAGCACGTGGCGTCGCCTTTGGGTGTCTCTCGCAAAGGCAGAGCACGCACTTGGACTCCCTGTTACAGAGAGCCAGATAGCCGAGCTTGAAGCACATACGACAGATATAGATTATGAGTGTGTTGCTGCACGAGAAAAGGAAGTTCGACACGACGTAATGGCTCATGTCTATGCTTATGGGCAAGCTGCCCCTTCTGCCGCAGGTATCATACATCTTGGCGCTACAAGCTGTTACGTTACCGATAACGCAGATCTCATAATTTATCGAGACGCTCTGCGCTATTTACGTGCAGAGCTGTTGGTGGTTTTAGAGAATCTTTCAAGATTTGCTGAAAAATACAAGGCGATGCCAACGCTTGGCTATACGCATTATCAGCCCGCCCAACTCGTAACGGTTGGCAAGAGAGCAACGCTTTGGATGCAGGATTTTCTATCGGATTTGAATGAAATAGATTTTGCTATCGAAAACATAAAGTTGCTTGGCTGTCGGGGAACGACGGGAACCGAGGCAAGCTTTGTGGAGCTCTTTGAGGGAGATACCGCAAGGATTGACGAAATGAACCAAATGATCTGCCGTGACTTTGGCTTTGACGAATGCTTTGACGTAGCAGGGCAGACTTATCCCCGCAAGGTGGATTCAAGAATCCTAAACGCGCTTTCCTCTATCGCGCAGAGTGCGTACAGAATGGCAAACGATATTCGTTTGCTTCAGCACGACAGACAGGTGGAAGAGCCATTTGAAAAGAATCAGATCGGCTCCTCTGCAATGGCATACAAGCGTAATCCAATGAGAAGTGAACGCATTTGCTCGCTGTCTCGTTATTTGATGACGGATGCGATGAACGCACCGATGACGGCATCGACACAGTGGCTTGAAAGAACACTTGACGATTCCGCGAATCGCCGTATTTCTATGCCCGAGGGCTTCCTTTGTGCCGATGCGGTGATTCGCCTTTGCCAGAACGTAACCGATGGGCTGCACGTGAACGAAAAGATCGTAGAAAAAACGGTCAGGGAATATCTGCCATTTATCGCAACCGAAAATTTGATGATGGAAGCAGTCAAGCGCGGTGGCAATCGTCAAGAGATCCACGAGATCATACGCAAGTGCTCTATGGAGGCAACCGCCAAAATGAAAAATGGTGAGGAATGCGACCTTACTGCAAGACTTGCTGCCGAGCCTACCTTTGGTATGAGTGAGGCTGAGATCAATGCGCTTCTTGAACCGAGCAAATATATTGGCAGATGTCCAGAGCAGGTGGATGCTTTCCTTGCTAAAGTCAAGCCCTTGTTAGAGGGCGTTGACGGCTCAAGCGCCGAGATCAATCTTTGAGGTGCGTATGGAAAAGATACTTGTTTTAGACTTCGGCGGTCAATACAATCAGTTAATTGCCCGCCGTGTGCGTGAGCATCACGTATATGCCGAGATCAAGCCGTACAACAGGATCACAGTGCAGGAAATCAAAGAAATCGGATATAAGGGTATCATCTTTACGGGCGGACCTAACAGTGTGTATGATGAGAAATCTCCGCATTATAATCCTGCAATACTGAATAGCGGTATTCCAATTCTCGGTATCTGCTACGGAGAGCAATTGATGGCATATATGGCAGGTGGCGTTATTACCTCTGCTGAAAATAGCAGTGAATATGGCAAAACCACCGTGTATGTAAAGAACAGTGAGCTTTTTGAGGGAGTTCCCGAGAAAAGCATCGTGTGGATGAGCCATACCGATTACGTGAAAGAAGCTCCCGCAGGCTTTGAGATCCTCGGCTACACGGATAAGTGTCCGTGTGCGGCAATGTGTGATGAAACGCGAAAGCTTTACGGTGTTCAGTTCCATCCCGAAGTGACACATAGCGAGTTTGGAAAGCAGATGCTTTATAACTTCCTGTTCGTTATTTGCGGCTGCACTGGAGATTGGACAATGGATAATTTTGTTGAGCGTTCCGTTGCAAAATATAAAAAAGAGCTTTCCGGCAAAAAGGTTTTGCTTGCTCTTTCGGGAGGCGTAGATTCGTCGGTAGCGGCTGTGCTATTGCACAAAGCAATCGGAGACGACCTGACCTGCGTTTTCGTGGATCACGGGCTTTTGCGAAAAGACGAGGGAAACTTTGTTGAAGCGACCTTCAAGGGACACTTTGGACTTAATTTGATCCGTGTAAACGCCGAAGAACGGTTTCTCTCAAAGCTTGAGGGTGTTACCGAACCTGAAAAAAAGCGAAAGATCATAGGTGAGGAATTTATACGTGTGTTTGAGGACGAAGCGGGAAAGCTTGGTAAGATCAATGTTCTCGTGCAAGGAACGATTTATCCTGACGTAATCGAGAGCGGTAAGGGGGATTCTGCGGTGATTAAGAGCCATCACAACGTGGGAGGACTTCCCGACGTGATTGCCTTTGACGAGATTGTGGAGCCTCTGAGAGATCTCTTCAAGGATGAGGTCAGAGCGGTCGGCACCGAGCTTGGTATTCCGTATGAGCTCGTGTGGAGACAACCGTTTCCGGGTCCTGGTCTTGCCGTTCGTGTAATAGGCGAGATCACAAAAGAAAAGTTAGATATATTAAGAGATGCAGATGCCATTTTCCGAGAGGAGATTGCAATAGCAAAGCTTGAAAAGAATACAAATCAGTATTTTGCAGTGTTGACAGATCTGCGTAGTGTGGGTGTCAAGGGCGATGCACGCACCTATGGATACACAGTCGCACTCAGAGCCGTAACAACCGATGATTTTATGACGGCAGAATGGACAAGACTTCCATACGAGGTTTTGGAAAGAGCCTCAAACAGAATCACGGGTGAGCTCGGCATGATAACGAGAGTGGTGTATGACATCACCTCAAAGCCACCAGCAACGGTGGAGTGGGAGTAGACTCCCACAAATAGGCAATTTAGAAGAAGGTGAAATCAATGACAAAATATATATTCGTAACAGGCGGTGTTGTATCGGGGCTTGGAAAGGGAATAACCGCCGCATCTCTTGGCAGACTTCTCAAAGCAAGGGGGCTAAAGGTTGCAGCTCAAAAGCTCGATCCGTATATCAACGTGGATCCAGGAACGATGAGTCCGTATCAGCACGGCGAGGTTTACGTGACCGAGGATGGGGCAGAGACCGATCTTGACCTTGGGCATTATGAGAGGTTTATCGACGAGAATCTGAATAAGTATTCTAATCTGACCACGGGTAAGGTCTATTGGAACGTGCTGAATAAGGAGCGCAGAGGTGAATATCTCGGCTCAACCGTACAGGTCATTCCGCACATTACAAATGAGATTAAAGAGTTTGTTTATAGCGTAGGAAAAAAGACCGATGCCGACGTGGTGATCACCGAGATCGGCGGTACCATAGGCGATATCGAATCCCAACCGTTCTTGGAAGCCGTTCGTCAAATCTCATTAGAGGTCGGCAGAGAAAACAGTCTCTTTATCCACGTCACCCTCGTCCCGTTCCTACGAGGCTCGGACGAGCATAAATCCAAGCCCACTCAACACTCGGTCAAGGAATTGCAGGGGATGGGAATCAACCCAAATATTATCGTCCTGCGTTGCGATGAGCCACTGGAAGAATCAATTTTTAAGAAGATCTCACTGTTCTGCAACGTAAAGCCCGATTGTGTCATTGAAAATATCACCCTCCCGAACCTTTATGAAGCCCCTTTGATGCTTGAAAAATCGAATTTTTCCTCTGTCGTATGCCGTGAGCTAAGTATAGATGCTCCTGCCCCCGATCTTGAGGAGTGGAAGCAAATGGTGGAACGCATTAAATCAAGACCATATACCGTTAAGATCGGTCTTGTAGGAAAATACGTTGGACTTCACGATGCCTATCTATCGGTTGCCGAATCTCTTCGCCATGCGGGATATTACCACAATACTCATATCAAGATCGAATGGATCGACTCCGAAACACTTACTTCCGAAAACTATGAAAAAGCACTTGCCGGGCTTGATGGAATTCTCGTTCCGGGCGGTTTTGGAAGCAGAGGAATTGAAGGTATGATCCTTGCCGCAAGGTATGCGAGAGAAACGGGACTTCCGTACTTCGGTATCTGTCTTGGAATGCAAATTGCCGTCATCGAATACGCGAGAAACGTCGCAGGTATCATCGATGCGAACTCGGGTGAGTTTGACGAGCAGTGCAAGCATAAGGTCATCGACTTTATGCCCGGACAGAGTGACGATATTGACAAAGGAGGCACACTTCGCCTCGGTGCATATCCCTGCGAGATCAAGGCAGGGACAACGATGGAGCGTTGCTACGAGACACGCTTGATCAGCGAGCGACACAGACACCGCTATGAGTTCAATAATGATTACAGAGAGGTTCTTACCGATAATGGGTTGACTCTCAGCGGAACCTCTCCCGACGGTAGACTGATTGAAACGGTGGAGCTGAGTGACCGCCCATTCCACGTTGGTGTTCAGTATCATCCCGAGTTCAAGAGCCGTCCCAATAAATGCCATCCGCTTTTCAAGGGATTTGTAGGTGCGGTGCTTGAGCACGCACATGGAGGAAGAAAATGAGTACAGATCAAACAATTCACGAGGAATGCGGCGTATTTGGCGTGATCGCTCCCGAGGCGACCGACGTTGCAAGCTATTGCTACTACGGTCTTTACGCGCTTCAGCACAGAGGTCAGGAGGGATGCGGAATCGTTGTCAATGATGACGGTGTTTTTGCCTCCCACAAGGATCTTGGACTTGTTGCAGAGGTGTTTACCACCGAGAGACTTTCAAAATTTCCATCGGGTACAATGGCGGTAGGCCACGTCAGATATGGTACGACGGGCGGAAACAACAGAAACAACTGTCAGCCCATCGAGGTCAATCACCGAAAGGGAAGAATGGCACTTTGCCACAACGGAAATCTATCCAATGCCGCGGAGCTTCGTTCCGAGCTTGAAATGGCGGGGGCTATCTTCCATACCACAAGTGATACCGAAACCATTGCTTATATTATTACACAAGAACGCTTACGTACACCTTCCATCGAGGAGGCAGTATCGGCGGCAATGAATACGCTTGACGGTGCGTATTCATTGGTGCTGATGTCACCGCAAAAGCTGATCTGCGCCCGCGATCCTTACGGCTTCCGTCCACTCTGCTACGGCAAAACGAATGACGGCTTATACGTGATCTCATCCGAGTCTTGTGCGCTTCGAGCTGTTGGAGCAGACTTTATCCGTGATATTGAGCCTGGTGAGATCGTCGTGTTCAGCAAAAACGGAATTGAATCAAGACGTGAGCACTGCAACAAAAAAAACAAAAAGCTGTGTGTGTTTGAATACATTTATTTTGCCAGACCTGACTCCGTAATTGACGGTATATCGGTTCACGCCTCTCGTTTAAAGGCAGGAAGGATTCTTGCCAAGGAGCACCCCGTGGATGCGGATATCGTTATTGGTGCTCCCGATTCGGGACTTGACGCTGCTCTCGGATTTAGCCGCGAGTCAGGTATTCCTTACGGAATAGGACTCATCAAGAATAAATATATCGGCAGAACCTTTATATCTCCCGGTCAGGGTGCGAGAATTGACGGAGTGAGGATTAAATTGTCTGCGGTTGAAGAAACAGTTCGCGGTAAGCGTGTCGTTCTTGTAGATGATTCCATCGTCAGAGGAAATACCATGGGGCGTGTGGTCAAGCTACTGCGAGATGCTGGGGCTGTGCAGGTGCATATCAGAATATCCTCACCGCCTTTTCTACATCCTTGCTATTACGGCACGGATATTGATTCAGAGGAGCACTTGATCGCCTGCCACCATTCGGTAGAGGAAATGGCGCAAATGATTGGCGCGGACAGCCTCGGTTATCTGCCGGTGTCTGCACTGGATGTGCTTGCCGGTGGAAAGAATTATTGCAGAGCTTGCTTCTGTGGTGATTACCCAACGAGCGTGCCAACAGACGTAAGACGCGACCGATTTGAACAAAAGCTGTCGGAAAGAGGGAAGCAATGATGGAAAAGTGTAACAGAAAAATAATATTGGAGGATGGAGCGGAGTATTACGGATACGGCTTTGGAGATACCTCGGATAAGGTATGCGAGATCGTATTCAATACCTCAATGGTTGGCTATCAGGAGATCGTGTCCGATCCATCCTATACCTATCAGGCCGTGGTTATGACCTATCCCATCATCGGTAACTACGGTATTTGCGATGACGATTACGAAACGAACACACCGACAATCGGCGCGCTTATCGTTCGAGAATATAATAATGAACCGTCTAATTTCAGAAGCACTTGTACTTTAGATGAAATCATGAAGAAGTACGGTATTCCGGGTGTATGGGGAATTGACACGAGAAAGCTGACACGCTCTATTCGTGATTTTGGATCAAGAAAAGCACTTATCACAAATGCGAATGTCACGCTCGAAGAAGGGCTTGAGATACTCAAAAAAACGGATATTCCCACAGATGCGGTTTCCAAGGTCAGCTGTAAGAGCATATGGTACTCCCGTGTGCCAAAGGAAAAATTTCACGTCGTTGCCATCGACTGCGGTATGAAGCAAAATATCGTTCGTTCGCTGAATAAGCGCGGATGTACGGTGACCATCGTACCGTGGGATACGACGGCGGAGGAGATCGAGCATTTGACTCCGGATGGAATCTTTATTTCCAATGGTCCCGGTGATCCAACCGACGTACAGCCTGTGATTGAAACTATTCGGACACTTTGCGGCAAGTATCCTATTTTCGGGATCTGCCTTGGACATCAGATCATCTCTCTTGCCTATGGCGCAAAGACCTATAAGCTGAAATTTGGACACAGAGGTGGTAATCATCCCGTTAGAAACCTACAAACGAACAAGATCGAGATCACCTCGCAGAATCATTCCTACGCAGTTGATACGGAAAGCCTTGCAGGAACAAGGTTGGTTCCTACGCATATCAATATTCTTGATAACACCATTGAAGGCGTAGAGTGCCGCGAGGATCACGTGTTCAGCGTGCAGTATCACCCCGAAAGCGCACCCGGACCACAGGACAGCGCATATCTGTTCGATAAATTTATTAAAATTATGCAGGAGGAAAAGTGCAATGCCTAAGAGAACCGATATTAAAAAAGTCCTTGTGATTGGCTCTGGCCCTATCGTTATCGGTCAGGCGGCAGAGTTCGACTACGCAGGAACGCAAGCTTGCCTTGCTCTCAAGGAGGAGGGCTACGAGGTCGTTCTTTGTAACTCCAATCCTGCAACGATTATGACGGATACATCCATTGCCGATAAGGTCTATATGGAACCGCTGACATTGGAATATATCGCAAAGATCATTCGTTTTGAACGTCCCGATGCCATTCTTCCCGGAATCGGTGGTCAAACAGGACTGAACCTTGCCATGCAGCTTGAAAAGAAGGGAATCCTAAAGGAATGTCGTGTGGAGCTTCTCGGAACAAGTAGCGAATCCATTGAACGAGCCGAGGACAGAGAGCTTTTCAAGGAGCTTTGCGAGAGTCTCGGCGAGCCCGTCCTTCCCTCGGATATTGCAAACTCCATTGAGGAAGGCTTGAACGTTGCCGAAAGGATCGGTTATCCCGTTGTTCTCCGTCCTGCCTTTACTCTTGGTGGAACAGGTGGTGGCTTTGCCGACAATGAGGAAGAATTTCTTTCGCTGATGAAAAATGCTCTGTCACTCTCTCCTGTGCATCAGGTGCTCATAGAGAAGAGCATTAAGGGCTATAAGGAAATAGAATATGAGGTCATGCGCGATCATAACGATACCGCCATTACGATCTGCAATATGGAGAATATCGATCCCGTAGGGATTCATACAGGTGACTCTATCGTGGTCTGCCCCTCGCAAACGCTGACGAATAAAGAATATCATATGCTCCGTGACAGCGCGCTCAAAATCATTCGCGCACTGAAAATTGAAGGAGGATGTAACGTACAGTTTGCACTCGACCCATATTCCTTCCAATATTATCTCATTGAAGTAAATCCCCGTGTGTCACGTTCCTCTGCACTTGCATCCAAGGCAAGCGGCTATCCGATCGCTCGTGTATCGGCAAAGATCGGTGTGGGTATGACACTGGATGAAATCAGAATTGCCAATACGCCCGCTTCCTTTGAACCCACGCTCGATTATGTGGTTACCAAGATGCCGCGTTTCCCGTTTGACAAATTTGCCGATGCAAACAACTCGCTCTCTACACAGATGAAGGCGACTGGCGAGGTCATGAGCATTGGAAGAACAATAGAGGAAAGCTTGTTAAAAGCGATTCGATCTCTTGAGATAGGACTTTGCCACCTTCATCACCGTAAGTTTGACAATACGGACGAATCGGAGCTGCTTGATTATATCAAGATCGGAACCGATGACCGTATCTATGCGATTGCAGAGCTTTTGAGACGTGGATGTGATGCGGGCAGAATTGCGGCGGCAACCGCTATTGATATGCTCTTTATTCGTAAGCTCAAGAATATCGTTGATGAAGAGCAGCGTATCGCAAATGGTAAAAATGATACTCTCGTGCTTAAAAAAGCAAAAAAAATGGGATTTTCCGACAAGGAGATTGCTAGGCTTTGGGAAACAAGCGAGCTTGAGGTTTATACGCTTCGCCGCAAGGCAGGCATTGTGCCCGTCTATAAAATGATTGATACCTGCGCTTCCGAGTTTGATAGCTACATTCCGTATTTCTATTCCACTTATGAGGAAGAGAACGAGTCTGTTGTATCGGATAAAAAGAAGGTGATCGTGCTCGGCTCGGGTCCCGTTCGTATCGGACAGGGTGTTGAATTTGATTATTCCACCGTTCATGCAGTACAGACCATCAAGGCGGCGGGTTACGAGGCGATCATCATTAACAACAACCCCGAAACCGTTTCCACCGACTACACCTGTTCCGATAAGCTTTATTTTGAGCCTCTGTGCGTAGAGGACGTTATGAACGTGATCGAGCTTGAAAATCCGGAGGGTGTCATAGCGACTCTAGGCGGTCAGACCGCAATCAATTTGGCAGAGCCTCTTGCAGAGCGTGGCGTGAAGATCATTGGTACTGATTGCAATGCTATTGAAAAAGCGGAAAACCGAGATGCCTTTGAAAAGCTTCTTTCAGAGCTGCATATTCCTCAACCAAAGGGCAGAGCTGTTACCAGTATCGAGGCAGGAGTCAAGGCGGCAGAGGAGATCGGTTATCCTGTGCTTGTTCGCCCCAGCTTTGTCCTTGGCGGCAGAGCCATGCAGATTGTAGCGAAGGAAGAAGCACTCATAGGCTATCTCAAAACCGCTGTTGAGATTGATGAAGATAAGCCAGTGCTTGTAGACAAATATATTCGCGGTAAGGAGGTCGAGGTGGATGCCATCTGCGACGGCAAGCGTGTATTTGTTCCGGGAATTATGGAATTGGTTGAGAGAACGGGTATTCACTCGGGTGACTCGATCAGCGTGTATCCTTCCTTCTCAATCTCCGATAAGGTCAAGAAAACGATTCTCAAATATACTGAAAAGCTTGGAATCGGTATCGGTATTATAGGGCTATTTAATATTCAGTTTATCGTGGACGAGCACGATGACGTATATATCATTGAGGTCAATCCGCGTTCCTCACGAACGGTTCCGTTCCTTTCTAAAGCAACCGGATATAGTCTTGCGGATATCGCAACACTTGTGAATCTCGGTGTTTCGCTTCAGGAGCAGGGAATTTTCGATATTTACCCGAAGGAAAAGAGCCGTTATTATGTGAAAGCACCTGCATTTTCTTTCTCCAAGCTACGCGGAATGGACGCATATCTTTCTCCCGAAATGAAATCCACTGGCGAGGCAATTGGTTATGACAAAAAGCTGCATCGCGCAATGTATAAGGCGATGATCGCATCAGGTCTTACGCTCCGTAACTACGGTACAGTGGTTGTCAGCGTGGCTGACGAGGACAAGGCGGAGACACTTCCACTTGTTAAAAGATTTTATAATATGGGCTTTAATATTGAAGCCACAATGCTTACAGGACAGTATCTAAAGGAGCATGGTATTCGTACGAGGATTCGTCACAAGCCGAGCGAGGGCAGTGAGGAGGTGCTTGATTCCATCAGGCAGGGATACGTAAGCTACGTTATCAATACCCGTGCAATCTTGTCCGGCAAGCATTTTGGAGATGGTGTTGCCATTCGTCGCTGTGCAGCGCAAAATAACATTACGATGCTTACCTCTCTTGATACCGTTAGGATGCTCCTTGATGTTCTTGAGGAGGTCACAATGGGAATCTCTACAATTAACGCAAAATAAAGAAGGATGTGATTTTATGCATTTTACGAAAATGCACGGACTTGGAAACGATTATCTGTACGTGTACGGAGAGGTTCCGAGCAATATCGAAGAATTATCCACAAAGCTTTCCGAACGGCACTTTGGTGCCGGCTCGGACGGTATGATCTACATATCACCCTCAGCCGTTGCGGACTTCAAAATGCGTATTTTCAATGCAGACGGAAGCGAAGCTAAAATGTGCGGAAATGGTATTCGCTGTGTCGGTAAATACGTTTACGATAAGGGCTATACCGACAAAAGAAAGCTGACGATAGAGACACTTTCGGGCATCAAGACCTTGGAGCTCGGTGTCAGCTTCGGCAAGGTTAAAAGCGTGACCGTAGATATGGGACAGGCTGTTCCGTTAGAAGATATGACTTTAACGGTTGATGGTAAAACGGTAACTATGACACCCGTATCAGTCGGCAATCCTCATGCGGTTATTTTCGTTGATGATATCGAAAAAGCACCACTTACTTCGCTTGGTCCTAAAATCGAACATCACAAAGCGTTTCCTGATGGTGTAAACGTAGAATTTGTTCAGGTACTTGGTGATAGCGAGCTTCGCATGAGAGTATGGGAGAGGGGAAGCGGTGTGACAATGGCTTGCGGAACGGGGGCTTGTGCCTCTGCAACGGCAGCGGTCAAGAAGAGGTATTGTGAATCTTGTGAGCCAATCTCGGTTCATCTTGACGGTGGCACATTGAAAATAATCGTTGCAAACGACAATACTGTTACAATGACAGGTCCGGCAGAATTTATATATGAGGGGGACACAATAGAATGATAACACCCAATATGCACTATGCAGACTTAAAGGAATCTTATCTGTTTGCGGGAATCGCACAGAAGGTGAAAAAATATCAGCAAGAGCATCCCGATCAGCATATTTACCGTATGGGCATTGGTGACGTTTCTTTGCCGCTTTGCGATGCTGTCATCAAGGCACTTCACAAGGGCGTAGAGGATCAAGCGTGTAAAGAGACCTTTCACGGCTATATGCCTGAATGTGGATCGCAGTTCTTGCGTGAGACCATTGCCAAGCATTACGCTGAACGCGGCGTGATGCTGGATACGGACGAGGTGTTCGTTTCGAGCGGAGCTAGTGATGAGCTGGGAGATATTCTCGATCTGTTTGACAGAAGTAGCTCGGCACTCGTCATTGAACCCGCATATCCTGCCTACGTAGATGCCAACATCATTGCAGGCAGGGAGATTATTCATCTAGCATCGGGTAAAGAAAATGGCTTTTTACCCGCACCGAGCGAGGATTTTAAGGCGGATATTCTCTATATCTGTTCACCAAACAATCCAACTGGTGCCGTATTCAGCAGAAATCAGCTTCAGGCTTGGGTGGACTTTGCAAACGAAAACGGTTCGATTATTCTTTTTGATGCTGCATACGAGGCGTTTATCGAGGATGAAACGCTTCCACACAGTATCCTTGAGCTTAACGGAGCGGAAAAGTGCGCCATAGAGATTTGCTCGCTTTCCAAAACCGCAGGCTTTACGGGAACTCGCCTTGGCTATACCGTAATTCCTAAAGCACTGAATCGTTCTGGCATGAATTTTAACGCAATGTGGGTACGCAATCGTACCACAAAAACCAATGGTGTTTCTTATATCATTCAAAGAGGCGGAGCTGCGGTATTTACGCCCGAAGGACAGGCACAGATCAAGGCGAACATTCAAATCTATAAGAATAATGCCAAGGTCTTGATGGAAGCACTTGATAAGCTCGGTATTTGGTACACGGGCGGTAAGAACGCACCGTATATTTGGCTGAAGTGTCCAAATGGTATGGGAAGCTGGGAATTCTTTGATTATCTTTTGAATGAGATACAGGTCGTTGGTACGCCCGGTGAAGGCTTCGGCGCGTGCGGTGAAGGATATTTTCGCTTTTCAACCTTTGGTAGTCCAGAGGATACAAGAGAAGCGGCACGTCGCCTTTGCGAGTTGCTTGAAAGGAACTAATAGTATGAGAAATTATAAAGAAGAATTTGATAATCGCGTTGCCTTTATTCGTGATATTCTTGCAGAGAGCGGTGCAAAGGGAATCGTATACGGAAACAGCGGAGGGAAGGATTCTGCGCTCGTGGGTATCCTTTGCAAAGCCGCTTGCAGTAATACAGTCGGAATCATTATGCCTTGCACATCAAAGCGCAACTATGATGAGGATACGGTAGATGCAATGGCAGTGGCGGAGCAATATAAGATCGAAACGAGAACCATCGATCTGACGCCTGTAAAGAAAGCAGAGCTGAAAGCATTGGAGGGCGTAACAGCTCCTAACACTGGCGCACTTGCCAACATAGCACCTCGTCTGCGTATGCTGACGCTATATGCCGTTGCGGCAAGTGAGGACAGATTGGTAGCAGGAACGGGTAATAGAAGTGAAGCATACGTTGGATACTTTACCAAATGGGGTGATGGGGCACACGACTTCAATCCGATCTCCGATCTAACCGTAACCGAGATCTATGAATTTCTACGTTATCTGAATGCACCGGATAGAATTATCAAAAAGGCCCCCTCAGCAGCACTCTTTGACGGTCAGACCGACGAGAGCGAAATGGGTGTGACCTACGCCGAGCTTGATGGATTTCTTTGTGGCAATGAAATCCCAACCGAAAAAAAGAAAATCATTGATAAGCTTCACAATCAAAGTGAGCATAAGAGAAAGGGAATTGCTGTTTACAGCAAATAAAAAGACGGCATTGATTTTATAATTCGTATTTAACTGATAAGAAAAACAGACCAATTTGGGTCTGTTTTTTATTTTGCAGGAAATTGTTGACAATTCAACGAAACCGTGCTATAATAAATCAATTGTTGAATGGTCAACAATTTGATTTTGTCAACATATTAGAATGAAATCAGAAAGGAAACATTATGAACACTATGGATGAAAAGTATGAGGCGCTATTTACCCCCTGGAAGATAGGAAATGTTGAGATTAAAAATCGCATAGTTTTGTGTCCTACGGGCGGCACGTCACTTTTCGGTTGGTTTGAGCTTGGTGGTTGCCATTTTGACAAGGAGGCAGCCAAGCATTTTCTAAAAAGAGCAGAAAACAATGTAGGACTTATAATTCCTGGCATAGCACCTTTGCGTGATACTTTTTGGGGCAAATGGCTCTGGCAAAACAAAAAAATGTTCAAGGAATTGAAGGAATTTATGGACGAAATCCATAAAACAGGAGCAAAGCTGTTCATTCAACTAACTGCCGGAATGGGTCGCTCTTGGGCAATTACCGAACTGGTAGCCCCCTTACATAAAAACAGATTAACTCGTGCTCTAATTAAGCCTATTATTGATACCTCACACGAGCTTGCAAGCCCGAGCCCACAGCCATCTCGTTGGGCACACGACATAACCTGTCCAGAGATGACTGTGAAACAAATACACGAAATAATAGAGGCTTTTGCAAAAACTGCAAAGCTATGCAAGGAAGCAGGTGTTGATGGCGTAGAGGTGCATGCGGTTCACGAGGGATATTTACTTGATCAGTTTTCGATAGAATATTTCAACAAAAGAACTGACGAGTATGGTGGTAGCTTTGAAAACCGTTATCGCTTTGCAACTGATGTTGTAAAGGCAATAAAAAAGGAATGTGGAAAGGATTACCCTGTTTCCTTACGTTATTCTGTTGAGTCTAAAATGAAGGGCTTTTGCGAGGGCGCGCTTCCTGGAGAGAGCTATACCGAGGTAGGCAGAGGCATAGCGGAATCAGAAAGGGCGGCAAAATACCTACAAGATGCAGGATATGATATGCTAAATGCCGATAATGGAACATACGACTCTTGGTATTGGGCGCATCCACCTATGTATATGCCACAAAATTGCAATTTAGAGGATGCTTCGCACATCAAAAAGCTTGTTGATATTCCTGTCGTTTGCGCTGGAAGAATGGATATGGAAGTAGGCGCTAAAGCAGTAGCAGATGGAAAAATTGATGCCGTAGGCGTTGCCCGTCAATTTTTGGTTGACCCTGAATGGATTACAAAACTAATTGAAGACCGACTAGAGGATATTAAGCCCTGCATTTGCTGTCATAGTGGATGCTTTAATTTCTCATCCTCAAAGGGACACGCAAACACACAGGACTTGAAGGATACAATGGGGCTTTCCCGTTGTGCCTTAAATCCAGAGACAATGCAATCTAAAAAATTCTATATTGCCCCTGCTAAAAAGCAAAAGAAAATTGCAATTATCGGTGGAGGCATCGGTGGAATGGAAGCAGCACTTGTGTGCGCAAAACGTGGACACAGGGTTACACTTTTTGAAAAAAGTAATAAGCTTGGAGGCGTATTTATTGCTGCATCCGCTCCATCATTTAAGGAGAAGGATAGAGATTTGATTGCTTGGTACATTCGCGAGCTTGCAAAACATCCGATTACTGTGAAAATGAACACAGAAATTAAGGATATAAAATCTCTTGATGCGGATGAAATCATTGTTGCAACTGGCGCTGTAGCTAAAAAAATTCCAGTAAAGGGTGCGCAAAAATCGATAGAGGCGATTGACTATCTTCTCGGCAAGAAAAAAGTTGGAGAAAATGTCGTAATTGTAGGTGGCGGCCTTACAGGGTGTGAAATTGCATACGATTTATTTTTAAAGGGAAAAAAGCCTACAATTGTCGAGATGCAAAATGACTTAATTACAGCTAAAGGTATTTGTCTTGCGAATACAAGCTATTTGCGTGATTTCTTTAAAACGAATAAAGTGCCTGTGCACCTAGAAACCTCACTTGCAGAAATAAATGATGAGGGCGTTTTACTCAAGGATAAGAATGATAAGAAGTTTACTGTAAGCGCTGATTCTGTAATTTTTTCTGTTGGATACAACCCAGCCCCTGTGGCTAAAAAAAGCAGCCATGTCCATGTGATAGGCGACGCATCAAGCGTAGGTAATCTACGCACAGTTATTTGGGGCGCGTGGAAAACTTGTATGAAGCTTTGATAAAGGAGAATAAAAATGATACTAACAAAGGAACAGCAAGATATATTAGACGGCAATAAAGGAGAAACTCTTGCCAAGGTTATGAAAACTCTGGTTATGTATGGAGATGCCTTTGAAGCTGAAAAGCTTGTGCCAATTACATCAAATTACAACCACTTGGTAACCTCTTTTGGACTTAAAGTAATGTCCCCTGTGTATGATTTAATGCAAAAGCTCCTAGATGCAGGAGTGGCTTCAGGACAGGAGTTTTCTGTTGACCCTCGTCCACTTGATAAAAATGTGCCAGCAAATTTTTTACAGAATCTCGTTTTTAATAAGTTTATGTATTCAAAGCAGGATTTTTATGAGAAACAACTAAAGGAGCTCGGTCTTATGAATGAGGATGCCTTTACTTGTACCTGCTATATGGATGAGGTAGGAAACAAGCCAAAGAGAGGCGAGGTGCTTTCTTGGGCTGAATCAAGTGCGGTTGTTTACGCAAACTCTGTTCTTGGTGCTAGATGCAACCGTAATTCGGGTATAATTGATATTATGGGCTCGATTGCGGGATATGTGCCGTATTTTGGACTTTTAACAGACGAGGGCAGACGCGCAACTTGGCTAATAAGGGTAGAAACCACCAAAAAGCCAGAGGCACAGCTGCTTGGCTCAGCAATCGGTATGAAGGTCATGGAGGATGTGCCATACATAGTAGGACTTGATAAATGGTTAGGAAATGAGCTTAACGACTCTACATGTGCATATTTAAAGGACTTCGGCGCAGCAACTGCATCAAATGGTGCGGTGGGGCTTTATCACATTGAAGGCTTGACCCCGGAGGCGAAGGATTTTGGAAAAGACCTAATTGTAAGTGGTGCAAGAGAATACATAATAGACGATAACGAGCTCGAAAGAGTTCAAGCGAACTATCCCGTAGTTTGGAAAAACAAGGACGCAAAGCCAAAGCTATGCTTTGTGGGTTGTCCTCATCTTTCGCTTGAGCAGTTAAAATCTTGGACAGAAAATATTGAAAAAGAGCTTAAAAATAAAGGCAATAAAAAGGTCATAATACCAACAGTATTTACAGCCGCACCAAGGGTGCTTGAGGAGTTTAAAAAGACGGATTATGCAACTCGCCTTGAAAAAATGGGCGTAATAACCTCGTATATTTGCCCTCTTATGTATATGAATAATCCACTTTGCAAAAAAATGCCTGTTATTACATCATCAAACAAGCTTCGCACATATACAAGTGCAAGATATTATAAGGATGAAGAAATTCTTGATATGATTACAGGAGGTAAGAAATAATGAAGCAATTTAAGGGAAGAGTAGTAACACCAGGCGAGGTATGCTGTGAGGCTGTTGTTACAACTCAAGGCTTTAACACCTTGGCATCACTTCAAATGGCTTTGCAATTTGGAGATAAAAAAGTAAAATGCGGTGACCAAAATAACGAGGAGCTTCACGGCAAATCCTTGATAGGAAAAGCACTTTGCTTGCCTCAAACAATAGGCTCAACGACAGGCGGACTCGTTATTTATTGCGCTTGTGCACTTGAAAAGAACCCTGGTTGTATGCTTTTTGCGAATCATATTGATTCCTTGGCAGCAGCAGGTGCTGTCCTTGCCGAGGTTTGGGTTGATGGCATAACAATGCCTGTTGTTGATTGCCTTGGCGATGAATTTTTAAATTATGTCAAGGACGGAATGAAAATTACAGTGAAAAAAGATGGCATTGTCGAGGTTGAATAAAGGGTAATCAAATGAAAAAATCTATAAAAATTGTAAATATCGTTTTCGCTATAATCCTAGCTGTTATGTTTGTTTTGTCAGTTGTGGATATTGGCGAAACGCGAAAGAAAACAAGCTTCAGTCAAGAAAATATGCTCTCACATATAGAAAAGCTTTCCGAAAATGGTCCTAGGTCTATTGTAGATAAGGAAGCTAACGAAAAAGCACTCGAGTATCTTGTATCCGAGGTCGAGAAGAGTGGAGCTGTAAACGAAAATACTACCGCGTATCCTGCTTATATGATTCAAAGCTTTGTCGCAAGCGACGATACAAATAAATATCAAAACTTTTATTTGAAAAATTTGATTGTGCACATTCCTGCCAATGCCGAAAAAACAACAGGCGAGGCAGTTATGTTTATGGGGCACTATGATTCCGTTCCAATGGGACAAGGCGCATCTGACGATGGTGTTGCCTGTGCCACAATGCTTGAGGCAATAAGATATTATACTGAAAAAATGGAAAACGGATATACAATATCAAATGATTTGGTTTTTTGCTTTGTAAATGGTGAGGAATATAACCTCTTTGGCTCGCGCGCCTTTATGGAGGAATTTAACGGCTTTGATAATGTTGTTGAGCGTATTAAGTTTGGCGCAAATCTTGAGTCTCGTGGAACAGACGGAACTCTTATTATGTTTGAAACTTCAAAGAATAATTACAACACTGTGAAGCTATTTTCCGAGGTTAATAAAAACATTTTTACCTGTTCTGTGGCAACTATGATATATGATATGATGCCAAATGGAACGGATTTTAGCAATTTCAAGGAAGCCTATCAGGGTGTGAATATGGCAAATATCGGGGGCGGTGAAAATTATCATACGCAAAACGATAGTCCGGAAAATGTTGAAAAAACATATCTATCACAACAGGCAGAAATAGTTGACTCACTAATTGATAAGTTAGGAAATTACGAGCTTGAAAAGCTTTACGACGCCAATGAATCCGCAATATTTTTCTCCTATCTAAATGTCACCACGGTGGTATATAATCATACAATGACAATTCTCTTTGGAATAATTGGCATACTTATGATTATAGCAAACATCTTATTATCTATACTATATCGCAAGCAAAATAACATAAAAAGCACAGCGAAAGCACTACTTGCACTAATGGTAGGATTTTTGATAACTGCTGCTTTAACATACGCTTGTTACTATCTATTCCAGCTTGTAGCATCATTATTCGGCGTGATTGATATCCACATGATAGGAACAATAACCTATTCGAATACTGCCATAATTCTTGGAATTGGCATACTTTCACTAGCTATCTCAGTTATTACTACATATTTTGCTTGTAAATGGCTTAAAATTGATAGAAGAGCTATGACAAGAGCATTTGCGTACATTCATATGTTTTTAGGAATCGTGTTGTCCTTTGCTTTGGCAGATGCAAGCTACTTGTTTATTTTTAGCGGAATTATGCTTATGCTAAACGAGCTACTAATTACTGCTATTAAAAAGGTAGATATTTCAAAATATCACGGAGAACTACTTGTTATAGCATTTTATTGGCCTATAATAATGCCTCTTGCTTTTTTGGCTTCATCTGCGCTTGGTCTTACAATGGCGTATATATATGGTCTTGTTTTTGCTTTTGCAACATTCGTAATTGGAATTGCAATCACTCCACTATGTGAGAAGCTTTCAATAAGATTGCTTATAAATAAAATTCGCAAAAAAGAGTCAAAAGCAAGCGCCCTCGAGGGCGGACTTCATATTTTTGCATGTTCATTGCTAGTATTTTTAGTTGTTAGTGTTATCTCACCAAACGCAAGCGTAAATCTACAAGGAAAGCAAAACATTATAAAATTGCCATATGATGACGCTTTGGTTTATGTGTGTGACGAAAGCGGAGAAAACGAATACCGAATATATGATTTAAATGCTTATAAGGCACTAAAAAAATACGCACCTAAAATGAAATATGAGGACGAGTATTACAGAGCCGATGGCGAGGAAAAATCTATTTCACTTACCTCCTTGGCAAGTGCTGAAGGTAATACGTTAAAGGTAAAGAAAAATAGTGACAAGTCACTTGTTTATCTTGATTTTAAGAATGTAAATGCACACTCCTTTACAGTAAACGACGGGATAACAAGCCGTACATATGAATTTGGCGATAAGGATACCTATTCAATTACATTACATAGTGATTGTATAGTAATCGTAAACGGTGGTAGTGCGAGCGTTGAATACAAAGAGGTTCTTCGCGATTATGAGGCACTAATTCCAAGTGACTATGATAAAGATAACGAAAGCCTACACTTCAACCTTTGGCTAACAGCAGAATATAATATAAATATGTAAATAAAAAGTGAGCGCATATAAATGAATCAGGCTTGGTTCGTTTATGCGCTCCTTTTTGATTATCATAGGTAGAGTGGAGCTGGCAGATATTACATTTGCAATTGGTGGGCAGGGTATGGTATAATTAAAGAGAAATTTGTGTAAAAAAGCCCACCCAGTGGCTAAAAATGCTCATTTTTCAAAAATAACTAAAGGAGGTACAGTAAATGAAAAAACTGTATGTATTTATTTTAAGTGTGGCTGTCTTGGTTACTACGTTTTTAATGAGTGTATCTGCCGCAAATTTGACTCACACTGTAGTAAAGGGCGACACTATGTGGAAAATTGCTGTTAAATATGAGGTTGGACTTTCCGAAATTAAGGGAGCAAACACCCACATCAAAAACCCGGATCTAATTTATCCAGGAGATAAGCTATATATTCCTACAACCGATTCAGGTGTGACCTCGTATGAACAAGAGGTAGTAAGACTAGTTAACGTGGAAAGAAGCAAGCAAGGACTTGCACCACTTACAAGCGATTGGCAGCTTTCTCGAGTTGCGCGCTATAAATCACAGGATATGAAGGATAATGGCTACTTCTCACATACAAGTCCTACATACGGTTCGCCGTTTGAAATGATGAAAAGCTTTGGAATTTCATATAGAACAGCAGGTGAAAACATTGCAAAGGGGCAAAGAACACCTAGCGAGGTAGTAAATGCGTGGATGAATTCCTCTGGACACAGAGCAAATATACTAAATAAATCTTTTACTAAAATAGGAGTCGGTTATGTATCTAGTGGACACTACTGGACACAAATGTTTACAGGCTAAAAAAAGCGAGTCAATGACTCGCTTTTTTGTTGGTTTTTATTGACAATTTGGCATAACTAATATAAAATAAAAACAATAAATTATAAAACAGGTGGAAAAATGAAAATCACAGGCGCAATTTTTGATATGGACGGCACTCTTATAAATTCTATGGATTACTGGGCTATTGTAGCAACAGAGTATTTAAAGAGTATTGGAGTTGAGCCGCCAAAGGACACAGATAGGGATTATCTTGAAAACGGTATGAAAAGCTGGCATGAGCACACTTGCCCAAACATTCCTTATGAAGAGGTTTCAAGAGGCATTTATGCTATAATGGATAAATACTATACCAGTTATGTGTCGCTAAAAGATGGCGTACTTGAGATGCTAGAAAGATTAAAGGCACACGGAGTAAAAATGTGCCTTGCTACTGCAACTGATAGATTTATGGTTGAAAAGATTCTTAAACAGCTTGGCATATTTGAATATTTTTCTGCTATTTTTACATCAAAGGAAGTAGGCTTGGGGAAAAGATATCCGTTAATTTATGAAAAAGCGCGCGAGTTCTTAGACACCGACAGAGAAACCACCTATGTCTTTGAGGACGCAATTTATGCAATAAAAACTTGCCATCAAAATGGTATTAAAGTGGTTGGTGTATATGATGAAAATTCATTCGTTAGCGAGGAAGAGGTTGCAAGCCTTTGCGATTATTATCTAGATAAGAAATCCAAATACCAATTTGAAATTGAATAAACCACTTTATAAGACAAGCAATAAGAAACAATCTATGAAATTCTTGAGAAATCCGATGTAAAGCCCGATTATGTTTTGGAAAGTGCAAGGGAGTTAAGATTATTCATTGACAAAATATGATAAATAATGTATAATCAAAAGGTAAGCTTGTTAAATCAAGGAGGACTAAAAAATGAACTTTATAAAAGTAGACAGCTATGAAAAATTGAGCAACATGGCGGCAAATATCATTGCCGATGTTGTGAAAAATAAAAATAATGCAGTGCTCGGCTTGGCAACAGGCTCATCACCTCTTGGCACTTACGCACGCCTAATTGAAAAATACAATGCAGGTGAGCTTGATTTTAAGGATGTAACCTCGGTGAACCTTGACGAATATGTTGGGCTTGATGGCTCAAATGACCAAAGCTATCGTTATTTTATGAACAAGAATTTCTTTAAGCACATAAATATTGATATAAACAATACATACGTGCCCAATGGTTGCGCTAGTGATCTTTCAAAAGAGGGCAAAGCATACGACAAAATGATTGAGGACTTTGGTAGTATTGATATTCAATTGCTCGGTATCGGTCTTGATGGTCACATCGGCTTTAATGAGCCTGACGAATTTTTCACCAAGGAAACTCACCTAGTCAAGCTTGATGAGTCAACAATTGAAGCTAACTCGCGCTTTTTCGCATCAAAGGAAGAAGTGCCAAAGGAAGCAATTACAATGGGAATGTACTCAATTATGCAAGCAAAAAAGGTGCTTCTAATTGCCAATGGCAAAAACAAGAAGGACATAATAGAAAAAGCATTTTTCGGCCCAATTACACCATTTGTTCCTGCATCAATTTTACAGCTACATAAGGATGTTACTGTAATTTATAGTGAGAATTAACAACAAAAAGAGCCGCAATAATTTGTGGCTCTTATTGAATTTATATCTATAATATGATAAAATAATAATATCGAAATTTAAGGAGAGGAGAGCATATGTTTCAGTCTAAAATTAGCCAATATAAAAGCTTTATTATAAATCTGGTTATGCCTGCGATAATTTTCGGCTTTATAACAGGAACCCTCACCTCATTTTTTGTTACGCTTTATAAGTATTTGGCACACCACATAATTCATTTTTCGCAAATCGGATATGAGCTTTTAAGAGAGCATTTATATATTTTACCAGTTTTGCTTCTTTTGCTTCTTGGTGCTAGCTTCCTTTTGGCGCGTGTTTATCGATATGTGCCTAACCTAAAGGGTGGCGGTATTCCAACCTCCATTGGTATTTTGCGTGGAATTATCACATTTAAATGGTTGAGTAGCTTTGTTGGTGTATTTGTTTTGTCACTGTTTTCATTCCTTGTTGGAGTTCCGCTTGGAAATGAAGGTCCATCGGTTCAAATGGGTACCTCGCTAGGAAGAGGAAGCGTAAGGCTTTTTGCAAAAACGCAGGGTGCTTGGGATAGATACTCAATGACAGGTGGCGCGTGTGCTGGCTTCTCGGTTGCAACAGGAGCACCGATTTCAGGTATTCTTTTCGCTATCGAGGAGGCGCATCAAAGAATTTCACCAATGATAATGATAGTGGCATCATCCTCGGTGCTTTTTGCTAATATTTCAGCGCAAATATTTGCTTCGTTTTTTGGAGTATCAACAAGCCTTTTTGGAGAAATTGCAGTGCCAAGGCTTTCAATAAAGGAGCTTTGGATTCCACTAGTGGTTGGACTCGTTGTTGGTATTTTTGGTGCAATTATTTTAAGATATTATCAGTTTTTAAAATTCTTTTTTTCAAAAGTATTAAGAATTTCACCACAAATAAAGATTTTCTTTATCCTAGCTACAACAGTTTGTGTAGGACTTTATTCGTTTTCTGCAATTTCAACAGGACACGATTTAATAGTTGAGTTATTTAGCCCTGAAAATCAATTTACAATAGCCATGCTTGTACTTATTTTGGTTGTTCGTACGACACTAACAATGAGTGCAAACACCAATGGCATAACAGGTGGTATGTTCGTTCCATCACTTGCGCTAGGTGTTACTCTTTCCGCAATTATTGGTAAAATAGCGATATACCTTGGTATGGATAGTGAGCTATATTTGGTTATCGTTGTTCTTGGTATAGTTGCTTGTATGTCAGGACTTATGAAAACACCACTAATAGCGATTATATTCGCAATTGAGGCTCTTTCTTGCTATGAAAATATTATAGCAATTGTAATGGTTGCATTAATTTCCTACTTTGTTTGTGAGGTATTTGAGGCAAAATCAATCAACGATAGCGCTATGGAAACAAGAGTAGAGGAGTTAAACCACGGAAAAGAATTCAAGGTGGTAAAGACCGATGTTACAATTCAAGTAGGCGCATTTGCTAGTGGAAAGCAAATCCGTGATATCTTTTGGCCAGCAAATCTATTTGTTTTATCAGTTAAAAAGGCTAAAACAAATAGTGAGGAGGTCGATGAGCACGGTGGCAAGGAGCTCCGTGCAGGAGATGTTTTGTGTGTTCAGTATTCAACACTTGATGAAGAAGCCACAGCAAAGGAACTTGAGGCAATAGTGGGAGTCCAGCAAAAGCCCAAAATAATTGAATAATAAAAAGCGTTGCACACAAGAGCAACGCTTTTTGCTTTATTTTAGACACAGGGTGCCTTTTTTCTTGTCCTATGCACACTATAAAAGAGGCTTAAGAGTGGGTGGCAAATGCGCGAGCACGACGAGAGGCAAACTTGTGTACGTCGTATGAGTGGTCGTGTGTAAAAAGCACAAAAAGAAAACAGGCAAGTGCCTGTTTTCTACATTAGATTTATAAGCGCAATATGATTATTAATTAGTGCTTTTGTTTTATGCCCTCTATTAAACCTCGGTTATAGGTTCAAAGTAACTAACACCATGCTTGCACCAAGGACAAATAAAGTCATCGGGCAGGGTGTCACCCTCATAAATATAACCGCAGATTTTGCAAACATAGCCTTTTTTTGCCTTTGGTTTTGGCTTAACATTTGCGTGATAGTATGCATATGTCATTGAAGGCTCGTCTGTGCAGGACATAGCCTGACTCACCTCGCACACAAACATAGTGTGCGTGCCGAAGTCAACAGTGTCAAGCACGTTTAAGGACATAAAAGCATTCATATACTCGCAGGAGATAAGTGGTAATCCGTTTTCACCTCTCCAAATGAGCATATCCTTTAATTTGTCAGTATCTCTGCCAGAGTGAAAGCCGAGCCTTTCAAATACCTCAAAAGGGGTAGCCTCGGACAAGCAACAGACATTCATTTTACCTGTCGCTTCGATTATATCGTGAGAGAAATTTGCTTTATTGATTGTTACAGAAACGCGTAGGGGAGTGTCTGTAATTTGAATAACAGTATTGACAATTAATGCATTGTCCTTTGCTCCATCAGAGCAAGTAACGGCATAAAGACCATAGCCGATTTTAAATAGAGCAGACTTATCTATTGCCATAAATCCTCCTACAAGATAAATTATCTAACCTTATCTTCAATTTCCTTTGTCAGCTTTTCAAGCATTTCGTCAATTGTCATAGCACCTAGGTTAATACCACCGCGAGCACGGAGAGAAACAGTATTCGATTGCTTTTCGTTAGCACCAACAACTAAAACATAGTTAATTTTTTCAAGCTGAGCCTCGCGTATACGCTTGCCCATAGTTTCGTTTCTTGTATCAACCGTTACGCGGATGCCCTTTTCAAGCATTTTTGCCTGAATTTCCTTTGCGTATTCATCAAATTCAGAGTTTATAGGAACAATTGTTGCTTGAGTTGGGGATAACCATAGAGGTAATGCTCCTGCGTACTTTTCAAGGATAAGAGCAAGAGTTCTTTCGTAGCAGCCCATAGATGTACGGTGAATAATGTATGGAGTTGCCATTTGGTTGTTGGAGTCAACGTATTCCATACCAAATTTCTTTGCCAAAAGCATATCAATTTGGATAGTAACTATTGTGTCCTCCTTGCCAAATACATTCTTGCATTGAATGTCTAGCTTTGGACCATAGAATGCAGCCTCGTCGATTCCAATTTCATACTCAAGACCAATTTCGTCAAGCAATTTGCCCATAATCTCTTGAGCCTCATTCCATTGCTCGGCTGTACCCTCGTACTTGTCAGTACGGTTAGGATCCCATTGTGAGAAACGGAAGGTGCAATCCTCCCATAGACCAATAGTCTCAAGACAGTATTTTGCAAGCTCAAGACAATCCTTGAACTCCTGTGCTAGCTGGTCAGGACGAAGAATCAAGTGACCCTCTGAAATAGTAAATTGACGAACACGAATAAGACCGTGCATCTCACCACTATCCTCGTTTCTAAAGAGAGTAGAGGTCTCGCCCAAACGCATAGGAAGGTCTCTGTATGAGCGCTTCTTGTTTAAGAATACCTGATATTGGAATGGGCAAGTCATAGGACGGAGCGCAAAGCATTCCTTTGTATAATCATCAGGGTCGCCAAGAACAAACATACCATCAAGGTAGTGATCCCAGTGGCCAGAAATCTTATATAGCTCGCGCTTTGCCATAAGTGGAGTCTTTGTCAAAAGATATCCGCGCTTTTGCTCGGTGTCCTCAATCCATCTTTGAAGGAGCTGAATAACACGAGAGCCCTTTGGTAAAAGAATTGGCAAGCCTTGACCAATAGAATCAACAGTTGTAAAGAATTCAAGGTCACGACCGATTTTGTTGTGATCGCGCTTTTCAGCCTCCTCAACCATCTTTAGGTATTCGTCAAGCTCCTCGCTTGTGTGGAATGCAGTACCATTTACACGAGTGAGCATTTTGTTGTTTTTATCATTTTTCCAGTAAGCACCGGAAATCTTTGTTACCTTAAAAGCCTTTAAAGCCTTTGTGTAGCAAAGGTGAGGGCCAACACACATATCAATATAGTCGCCCTGCTGGAAGAATGTGATTGTTGCGTCAGGGGCAAGATCTGCAATGTGCTCAACCTTATATTTTTCACCGCGCTCCTCCATAAGCTTAATAGCTTCCTCGCGTGGAAGAGAATAAGCCTTGATAGGAAGATTTTCCTTAGTGATTTTCTTCATTTCCTTTTCGATTGCCTCAAGGTCGCTGTCGTTTAATTTTGTGTCGCCCAAATCTACGTCATAGTAGAAGCCCTTTTCAGTAGCAGGACCATAAGCGAAAATCGCCTCTGGGTAAAGGCGTTTGATAGCCTGCGCCATAATGTGCGCAGCTGTGTGTCTGATAATGTGTAGCTCTTCCTCTTTGTTGTCAATTTCGCAAGCTACACCATTGTTTTGCATAATTTTCATCAATTATACCTCCGTGTTTTGATAGTTTTCATTCCTGTTAGGCATAAAAAAAGCCCTAATGCCCACAGGACATTAAGGGTGCATAGCACGGTTCCACCTTAAATTTAACTCAATTACCCTTTAACGCAGGAATACGGCAAGGCTTTTTAACGCCCGCAGCTCGAAAGTGGTGTTCACATAATCCTTTGTTGTGGCTCACACCAACCGCCACCTCTCTGAAAACTAGGGAAAATGCTACTGTCTTTGTCATCGCTTTTTAAAAATTATAACACTTGAAAAAGAAAATGTCAATAGTTATTTTGAAAAGTAAATTGTTGACAACATAGTGCTTTCGTGATAAAATAAAAACAAGCGAAAATGCTTGAAAATAATGAAGGAGAGAGGGAAATGCACAAAAAATACTATGCCATTATTATTCTTGCACATCTTATAGTTCCAATATCCCTGCTTTTCCCTATTTTAAGGGTTAATGAAATACGTCTTGGGCTCTCGGGAGGAACTACAACAAGTGAGCATTATATGAATATTATTGAGTATATCGCTAGCGATATATACACCATAACAGGAATACTCATTTTATTCCTTGCGTTGATTCAGCTTGCAGGAGTTGGAATTGCCGTTGTTGGTCTTGTTGAAAAAAGTGTTAGAAGCATTCTTGTAAGACTGTCATTTATCTCAAGCTTCTCGTGCGCAATACTTGCCGCACTTCAAATCTATTCAGGCTCACGTATACTATTTATTATATGCGCAGTTTCATTTGTCACAATCGCATTTTCTTCAATCAGACTCATGAAAATTGAAGAAAAATCTGACCAATCATAACCACTCGTTTGTGACGGGTGGTTATGATTTTTTATATTCCAAGTAAATTGAGTACGATTCCTGACACAACGGCAATAGCGTAAAGCCAGATAACTATACGGAGGTTTTCCTTTTTTACAGGGTTAGCTTTGAAAAGGATAGCAAGACCGACGCCTGCACCTGAGCAAAGACCTGCAACCGCTGAGCCAAAGGAGAGAGCACCCTCGCAATATAGCTCGGTAATTGCTGCAGACACCGCACAGTTAGGAACAAGTCCCACAAGGGC
This sequence comes from Clostridia bacterium, assembly GCA_017472695.1. Taxonomy (GTDB): domain Bacteria; phylum Bacillota; class Clostridia; order Oscillospirales; family CAG-272; genus RGIG2000. The sequence continues at coordinate 56,475 of JAFUOQ010000001.1, forward strand.
GGTAATAAATGGCTGGAAGAAGCTACCGCTTAAAAGAATAGAGTGGATAAAATCCTCGCCTAAAATTGATGCAATGTTAAAGAGCACAAGGTTTACAATAAATACAAAAATTCCAACCTTTAATGTGTGCTTAAGTGCTGGCTTAAAAATGCCCTCGTCCTCCTCACAGCCACAGTCGCAACACATATCAACTGGCACCTTTTGGATTTTTCTCTTCTTATTAATAAAGTCAACTAAAAATCCTGCCAGAACACCAATTATTAGCTTTGCTAAAACAAGCTTGCCAATAATGTCGAACGAGGAGAGAGAGGAGAATAGAAGCACAAGCGCCTCGTCAGAGGTAGAAAGAAATACCGCAATCAAAGTGCCCTCTGTAATGATTCCTGCCGCGTATAGGTTTGCGCTCGCACCTGAAAAGCCACATTGTGGCACGCAACCGAGAAGTGAGCCAACCAAAGGCCCGGCACGTCCAATCTTGCCAAGCACTGTTTCCATTTTTTTAGATGCCTTTTTCTCAAGTAGCTCCATCAAAAGATAAGCGAAAAAGAGAAGTGGCAATATTTTTAAAGTATCAATTACAGGCTCGCCAAAAACGCTGGCAATAGCCTCAAATAGCTCTTTCATATTTTTTCCTTTTCAAATTCATTCTCAATTTGAGAACCGTTCTCAAATTATAGACGTATTATACATTAAACAAATCATTTTGTCAATAATATTTGTAAAAATAAAGAAGAAAATATTTGTCGAAAGTACTTGAAATGATGTAGCTGTTGTGATAATATAAAAATGTGTTATTTAACACGGAATTTACAGAGTAAATGTGCGAGCGTTAAGTGTTTAGAGGACGGGGAGTTGCCTTTAAAACGAAAACCTTTGTTGCGGTTCGCATATTGCATCCCGCTGTGGGCAAGCGTGCTTGCCTTAATAACTCGATGCTAAATCTGTACTTTCTTATTTTAAGGAGGTGCTTTTTTTATGCAAAAAAACAAAAAAAGAGAAAGAGTTATTTTCTCAACCAAAGGAATTGTGTTTATGGCTTTGATGATAGCCTCATCTATCGTTTTAGGCAAGCTACTGGCTATAAACATAACAACAATGATAAGAATCAGTCTGGAAAACTTACCGATTATTCTGACCGCCATAGCTCTAGGGCCCATAGCTGGTGGTGTTGTCGCGCTTGTTGCCGATATACTTGGCTGTATAATTGTAGGGTATGAAATAAACCCCATAGTTACCCTAGGTGCAATTACGCTTGGCGTGATTTGTGGTATTATCTGTAAGCAACGCACTCTTTCAAAAAAATGGACAATGAAGCTAATTATAGCCGTAGGGGCAGCTCATTTTTTCGGCTCGGTGCTTATAAAAACACTAGGACTCTCTAGCTTCTATCTTTCAAATTATGATATGGGCTTTATGACTCTGCTTTTGATAAGACTATGTGTTTATATTGCAACAGCTACAATAGAAATATGCATAGTTTCCTTATTGCTACGCAACAAGGGAATAAGGAAACGACTCTTAAATGTTAAACGAGGAAACGATGATGAATTATAACGAGGCACTCAACTATATTCATTCGATAAGCTGGACCTTTTGTAAGCCTGGGCTTGAAAGAACACAGGAGCTTTGCCAAGGGCTTGGCAACCCACAAAACAATTTAAAATTTATACATGTCGCAGGCACAAATGGTAAGGGCTCTTACTGTTCAATGCTTGCAAGCGTGCTCAAGGAGGCGGGATATAAGGTCGGACTTTATACCTCGCCTTATATAACCTTTTTCAATGAGAGAATGGCGATAAATGGTGAGCCAATCTCAAATGACGAGCTTGTTGCAGTTACCGAAAGAGTAAAGATGGTGGCTGATAATATGATGGACAAGCCAACAGAATTTGAGCTTGTTACTGCTATCGCATTTGAATACTTTAATCGCAACAAATGTGACTATGTGGTTCTTGAATGTGGCTTGGGTGGCAGACTGGATTCAACAAATATAATAAAAACCCCAGTCCTTTCAGTAATTACAGGAATTTCACTTGACCATACATCTATTCTTGGAAACACAGTGGAGGAAATAGCCCGTGAAAAGGCGGGCATAATAAAGGAAGGAGTTCCTGTACTGTGGTGTGGAGAGGATGAAAATGCTACTAAAGAGATTGAAGATGTGGCAAAGAACAGACACTCCCCCGTGAATTTTCCTAACCATAATGAAATTATAATTAAGAAAATGACGTTTGAAGGCACAACCTTTGATTATAAAGCATATAAGGATATAATTATCAAGCTTTTAGGTGCATATCAGCCTAAAAATTGTGCAAATGTTCTTGAAAGCATCGACATATTAAAAGCAAATGGCTTAAAAATCAGCCCAAAGAATGTAAAGATAGGTCTTGAAAAAGCGGTTTGGCACGCAAGATTTGAGCGAGTTTTTGACTCTCCGCTTGTAATATTTGATGGCGCACACAACCCCGAGGGAATTTTAGCTAGCACACAAAGTATAGAACAATATTTTAGAAATGAAAGGGTAAATGTTTTAACAGGCGTTATGGCGGATAAGGACTACACCTATATAGCGAATTGCATATCACAAATTGCTGATAAGGTATACTGCATAACACCAGACAATCCTCGCGCTCTGGATGCCAAAAGATATAGTGAGGTTTATAAGTCACTAGGCGTTAACACTGAACCATTTGAAAATGTAAAAAGTGCGGTAGAGTGTGCAATTTTTGAGTCTAAACGCGACAAAAAAGCACTTGTTTGTCTTGGCTCTCTTTATATGTATTCAGAGGTCACTTCTGTACTTTTTGAGTACAAAAATAACTGATTTTTCTAAATTCGACAGTTTTATGCAAATTTTTTGAATGACTTGACATTGTAATTATATTATGTTACAATATTTTAAGAATATATATTTTAGGAGTATTCAATGAATAATACAATGGAGACCTTAAACGATAAGTTTAGAAGCTACACAGCTAGAAAAAGAAATAGCTTTAAAATGAATGCCAACATTGTTCGCGAGCTTGTTAAAAAAAATGTAAAGGTTCAATATCGTAACTCTATTATTGGTGCGCTTTGGACTGTGCTTAATCCACTCCTTAATATGCTTGTTATGTGGTTTGTATTCAGCACATTCTTCGGCACGGGAGATGAGTGGTATGCACTTTATATTCTTTGCGGTAACATAATATTTTCATTTATGAGAGGTGCAACCGTTCAATCGTTGCCATCAATTGTTTATAACAGAGGACTTTTGACCAAAAACAAAATTTCGCAATTTGTTTTCCCGGTGTCCTGCAATTTAGGCGCAGTTGTTAACTTTGCGTTTTCATCGGTTGCCCTTGTTGGAGTTATGGTCGTTACATCTATCGCTAATCACGAAAGTGCATTTGGCCCTAGCTTGTTCTTGGTTGTTTTAATGCTTCCAGCATTATTCTTATTTAGCTATGGACTTTCCTTAATTTTGACAGCTATGTATGTATTCTTTAGAGATGTACAGCATTTTTACAATGTTTTCCTAACACTTTGGACATATTTAACTCCACTATTTTGGAAGAAAAATGCCATTCTTGAAAAAGCAAAGGCACAGGACGGAACAGAGGGCTTCTTATATCACGCTCTCGAATTTGTAATCAACGCCAACCCAATGTATCACTTTGTTGATTATTTTAGAGAAATTACTTATAGCGCAACAGTTAATGGCTGGTCACTTGATTTTTATGGCTTTCCAAAGCTTGGAATTCTATACTTGATTGGACTTGCATTCTTTGGTATAGGCACGCTTGTTTTCTCACTCACAAGAAAAAATTTCATCTATAACATTTAATGGTGGTGCTAATGGAACAAAAAAATATAAACGAAGAGGTAAAAAACAAGGAAATCATTGAAAATAATGAATCTGCCGTGCAAGAGGAGGATTACATTATTGAGGTTGATAATGTTTCTCTTGATTTTTACACTCGTGATGAAAAAATAGATAATCTAAAGGAATTTTTCATAAGATTAATTAAGGGCAAGACTGAACGCAAGGCAGTACGTATTCTAAATAATATTTCCTTTAAGGTTAAAAGAGGCGAATCAATCGCTATCATTGGACATAATGGTGCAGGTAAGAGCACAATGCTAAAGCTTATTGCCGATATTTATCGTCCAACAAAGGGCACTGTTAAGGTTAAGGGTAAGGTTGCCCCACTTCTAAACCTCGGTGCAGGCTTTGACCAAGAGTCAAGCGCAAAGGAAAATGTGTATCTGAATGGCGCTATTCTTGGTTATTCAAGAAAGGAAATTGCAAAAAAATACGAGGAAATTGTCGAATTTGCAGAGCTAAAGGAGCATATGCACATTCCAATTAAGAATTTTTCATCGGGAATGGTGGCAAGGCTCGGCTTTGCAATAGCTATTGATGTTAACCCAGATATTTTGCTAGTTGACGAAATCCTTTCTGTTGGTGACGAGAACTTCCGTAACAAATGCGCGCGCAAGGTTAAGGAATTGCGCGATCAAGGAGTTACCTTTGTTATAGTTTCACATAATATGCCACAGGTTAGATCCCTTTGCCAAAAGGCAGTGTGGATTGAAAATTCCGAGGTTATGGCATATGGTGAGGTAAACGAGGTTTGCGACCAATACATCAAATACTGTAATAATAAAAAGTAGTAAATTCGCAAATGAATGTAAAGGAGGATAAAATGGGACAGCAGCAAAAAACATTAGCGCACGTATTTAGTGCCTTCTGCGACTTTTTAATTAATCTTGCATCTATTTTAACCGCCTTTGTTATCGTTAAGCAATTCTCCACAGAGCTTGATAGTGTTGGAGGGACGGCTGTTGCAATATCTTGTGTTGTCGCAATTTTGACAGTAGCTATTTATTTTATTCTCGACCTTTACTCATCAAAGGTGTTTATAAAATTGCATATTCAAATACTTAAAATCACAATAGCACAAGCATTGATTTTTGCAGTCGTCTTTGTTGCGTGCGCTATATTTTTGCAAAAAAATGATTACTATTTTGTTGTTCTAATTAGCACCGCGATTTCTTATCTCGTTATAGTTATAAAAAAGATCATCACTATCAAATTTATTCACTATTTGAGAATTGCCAAGATAAGAGAAAAAAGAGTAATTATTGTTGGCTCAAGTCCTGCGGGTGAGGAGTACGAGATACAGCTTAACGAAAATAAGCACTATGGTTATTCCGTTATTGGTTATGTTGCAGGGCCTAAAAAAACAGTAAAAAATAAGCTAGGTACATACTCACAGCTTGATAAAATTATAAGAGAACAGCATCCACACGAGGTTGTTATTGCACTTGAAACGAGAGAAATGCACAATTTACAGCATATTATCGAAATCTGTGATAGGAACGGCACAAGAGCAGTAATTATTCCTTCACTTTATAAATACTTTAAGTCGAAATGCCAGGTTGATATGATAGGAAATATGCCTATTATTAATACAAGAGCGATTCCACTTGATAGCGCAGTAAACGCAGCTATGAAGCGTGCACTTGATATTGTTGTTTCACTCGTTATGATAATTTTGACATCTCCTATTATGATATTTGCGTTCATAGGTGTTAGACTTTCTTCAAAAGGGCCTGTCATTTTCAAGCAAAGAAGAGTTGGTAGAAACAATGAGGAATTTACAATGTATAAATTCCGTTCTATGCGTGTGAATGAAATGTCAGATACTGCGTGGACTACAAATGAGGATAAAAGAAAAACTCGCTTTGGCACATTTTTAAGAAAAACAGGAATTGACGAATTGCCTCAGCTCTTTAATGTTTTGTTTGGTACAATGTCAATAGTTGGCCCAAGACCGGAGCTTCCTAAATTTGTTGAGGAATACTCGAAAACAATTCCACTTTATAAGGTTAAGCATCAGGTAAAGCCAGGAATTACAGGACTTGCACAGATTTACGGTTATAGAGGTAACACCTCAATTGAAAGAAGGATCGAGCTTGATATTAAGTATATCGAGAGCTGGTCAATTTATAGCGATATCAAAATAATTTTGATTACCCCATTTAAAATGTTTAATAGAAACGAAAAATACGTGAAATGAAAATACTTATTGCCGCATCAAATATGGTGCATATAAATAATTTTCACCGATCATACATAAATGAATTTAGGGAAGCGGGACACGACGTTTATATTATGGCAAGTGGAGAGGGAGCAGATTTTAATATTCCCTTCAAAAAGCGTTCGCTTTCCATAAAGAATTTACGTCTGTCGTCGAAAATAAAAAAAATTATAAAAAAAGAACAATTCGATGTTGTTTACTTACATACAACACTTGCTGCATTTTGGATTAGATTTGCACTCAAAGGGATAAAGAAAAGACCAATCGTAGTAAATACAGTTCATGGTTACCTTTTTGGCAAGGGCTTTTCCTCGTTACATAACAAAATTTACCTTTCTTGCGAAAAGATGATGAGAAATATTACTGACCATATAGTTGTTATGAACGATGAGGACTTTAAAATAGCCAAGGATAATAGCCTTTCATTGGGTGAAATTTATAGAATTAATGGTATGGGAATTGACTTTTCAAAGAAGAATATTGAAAGGGCTAGTCCCCAATATCCACCAAAAAACCTTATTTATGTTGGAGAACTCAATAAAAGAAAAAATCAAATTTTCCTTGTCAAGGCAATGAAAAGACTACCTGATATGCACCTTACATTAGTTGGTGATGGCAAGGAGAGAAAAGCTATTGAAAAGTATATAAAGAAAGAAAGGCTAGAGGAGCGCGTTAAGATAACAGGCTTTACCAAAAACGTTGGTGAATACCTGAAAAATGCAGACCTTTATGTGTCGGCTTCTACAATAGAAGGCTTACCCTTTAATATCCTTGAGGCTATGCAGGCAGGCTTGCCTGTGGTGGCATCTAATATAAAGGGACAAAACGACATTTTGCCAAATGAATCACTTTATGAGCTATCAAGCATAGACTCATATGTGAGTCTTGTCAATTCTAAATTGAAGGCAGACTATGACCTTTCAAAATACACATCTTCGGTAGCTTTACGCGAAAATATGGATATTTACAGCTTGTGCACAGGTAATCTTGTGTATGCTGAAAAACAAATATAATCAAGGAGGCTAATATGGAATGGTTTTGGATCTCTTTGACAATAGGACTTATCGTTCTTGAATTGGCAACTGTACAGCTCGTTTCTGTATGGTTTGCGCTTTCTGCAATGGTAACGACTATATTGACCGCGATTTTTGACGGCTTGACAATTCCTTGGCAGGCGACGATATTTGTTGTTTTATCGGTAATTCTATTACTTGCAACTCGTCCGCTTGTTAAGTTGCTACTTAAAAAAAGGAACGAAAAGCACGCAACAAATCTTGAGCTTTACATAGGTCACGATGCTGTGGTTATTGAGGATATTGATAACCTAAATGGTGTTGGTGCTATTAAAATCAACGGTATGATATGGAGCGCAAGGTCAAAGGACGAAAGTAATATTTCAAAGGATGAAATAGTAATTTTTAAAGAAATCAACGGTAATAAAGCAATCGTTGAAAGAAAAGGAGAATAAATTATGTGGTGGTTAATTCCAATTGGAGTTGTGGTAGTTATTTTGGTTGTAGTTGCAATTAATATCAAAATAGTTCCACAATCAAAGGCATTCGTTATTGAACGTTTAGGTGCATATCGTTGCACTTGGGATACAGGACTTCATTTCCTTATTCCAATCATTGATAAAGTTTCAAAAGAGGTTTCATTAAAGGAGCAGGTGGCAGACTTCCCACCTCAACCTGTTATTACAAAGGATAACGTAACTATGCAAATAGATACAGTTGTATTCTTCCAAATAACAGATCCAAAGCTCTTTGCATACGGGGTTGAAAGCCCAATCGCTGCAATCGAAAACCTTACAGCAACAACCCTTCGTAATATCATAGGTGATCTTGAGCTTGACCATACTCTCACCTCAAGAGATACAATCAATGCGAAAATTCGCTCAATTCTTGATGATGCGACAGACCCTTGGGGCATCAAAATCAACAGAGTAGAGCTCAAAAACATTAAGCCGCCTGCTGAAATCCAAGATGCAATGGAAAAGCAGATGAAGGCTGAAAGACAAAGACGTGAGGCTATCCTTCGCGCTGAAGGTGAAAAATCGAGTAATATCTTGGTTGCAGAGGGCAAAAAAGCAAGCCAAATTCTCGAAGCAGAGGCTGAAAAGGAAGCTGCTATCCTTCGCGCAGAGGCTGAAAAGGAAGCAAGAATCAAACACGCAGAGGCAGAGGCTGAATCAATCCTTAAAATCAACCAAGCCCAAGCAGAGTCAATCAGACTTATAAATGAAGCAAACCCGGATAGCGCATATCTAACCCTTAAAAAGCTAGAAGCATTTGAAAAGGTGTCCGATGGCAAGGCAACAAAGGTTATAATTCCAAGCGACCTTCAAGGTGTCGTAGGACTTGTTAACACAATTGCTGAAAGCACAAAAACAGACAATTTAGAAAAATAACAAAAAAGAGTCCACATTTGGGGTGTACCCTAAAGGACAGTTTTGCAAGAATACGGTATATCTCGAAAGAGGTATGCCATATTTTGCATTTGTGGACACAAATGCAGTGCTTGTCAGGAAAATTGACAAGCCATAGGTGAACATAAAAAGGCTCCCTTGTGTAAAGGGATGCTTTTCCTGCCCTTCGGAAGGTAATTGAATAATTTTTTACCAAATATATTTACAAACGGCAATAATTGTGATATAATAAGAATGCCAAACAAAACCAAATAACTTTCAAGGATAAACGCCCTATTTTTGTAGGGGGTCTTATACCTATACCTATTTTTGTGAGTCAGATCAAATCAGGCAAAAACGCTTGCTCCGCTGACTTGCATATGGTGTTTATCCATGAAGTTGGTTTTGTTTGGCGACAATTGGGGTTGGCGTTTTTCGGTGCGGTAACTCCGGTTGCCGCACTTTTTGATTACAAGGAGAGACAAACTATGGAAAATCTAATTTTTGATTTTAAAAGCTCGGTTGGAGACGGATTAAAAGTTTATGAAGACAGAATTGTGATTACACATTCGGGTGTTCTTAACTTTTTCGCTATGGGTATAAAGGGGGATAAAACCATATATTACAATGACTTGACTGCTGTGCAATTTAAAAAAGCTGGTTGGACAGCAGGTCATATACAGTTTTCATTGCTTGGAGGAAGGGAAAGCGTTGGTGGCGTTTTTGCGGCATCTTCTGATGAAAATACCATTACCATAAATTCTAAAGAGAATGAAATTGCAGAAAAAATGGTTGCTTATATTCAGGATAAAATTAAAGAAGCGAGATCCCCCAAAGTAGTATCAACTTCTGGTTCCACCGCAGATGAGATAATGAAATTGAAAAATTTATTAGATATGGGGATCATTACTCAAGAAGAATTTGACGCAAAGAAAAAAGAATTACTTGGGCTGTAAAATAACATACACAATTTGTAGACCGAAATATCAAATTGACATAAAACAAGCGAGCTGAGTTGGTTCAGCTCGCTTTTCTGTTGGCTAATTATAAAACTGTCCTTTAGAGTACGTCGCATTTTGTGGACTCTTTTTTTGTCATATAATTATATTTTAGCGTACAAATATTCGCCATCAGTACTTAAAAGGTTTACTTTTAAAAACTCTCTACCACGTGGACGGTCACTTTTTACCTTAACCTCAATAAAGTTAGGTGTGTGGCCGACTATATATTCACCGTCAAATGATTCAAATAGCACCTCAACCTCGCTGTGCTTATTTAAGAACTCGGTGAGTAACTCGCACTTGATTTTTTTTTGCATTTCCTCAAGCCTATGCAGACGCGATTTTTTTATTTCCTCCGGCACTTGGTTTGCCATTTTCGCGGCAGGAGTGCCCTCGCGCTTGGAGTATGGGAAAATATGAAGATGCAAGAACCTTTGATTCATTAAAAACTCATAGGTTTTTTCAAAATCCTCGTCTGTTTCATTAGGGAAACCAACGATAATGTCAGCGGAAAGCATAAGGTCAGGGAAGCTTTCCTTTAAATAGTCAAGCCTTTCCTTGGCGGTATCGATATTGTATCTTCTGCGCATCGCGTTTAAGGTTTTTGTACAGCCGCTTTGCATAGAGATGTGAAAATGTGGCATAACCTTTTGGAGTACCTTTATGTTGTCAACAAAGCTTTTATCAATATTAAATGGGTCAAGTGAGCCTAAACGAATGCGCTTAAGCCCATCTATTTTGTCAACCTCACAAAGTAAATCCGCCAACGTTGTGCTATCTTTAAAATCCTTGCCATACGCAGCGGTTTCAATTCCTGTTAAAACCACCTCGTAGCATCCCTCGGAAACTACCCCTTCAACCTCATTTATCACATTTTCCTTTGGGTTTGAGCGCACACTACCTCTTGCGTAAGGAATAATGCAATAAGCACACTTTGAGTCGCATCCGTCCTCAATCTTTATAAATGCACGAGTCCTTGTTAGAGGCGCACCAACCTTCATAGTATCAAATTTGCCATTATATATATCAAAATCGCACACAGGAGTGGACTTATTTGCGAGTAAGTCTAGTGCATAGGATGCAATTTTTGACTTTTGGTTGTTTCCGATGACTAAATCAACTCCATCGATTTCCATAGCCTTTTCAGAATTGATTTGAGAAAAGCAACCGGTAACAATTATAACCGCATTCGGATTGTTTTTGGCACATTTTCTTATAAATTGTCTTGATTTTCTGTCACTTTCAGCCGTAACGGAGCAGGTGTTGATTATGTAAATATCACACTTTTCACCAAAAGGACATATAGTTACACCATTTTTTGATAGCTCCTGCATAATATAGTCGCTTTCGTATTGATTAACTCTACAGCCCAAGGTCAAAATAGAAGCTTTAATATTCATAACAGCACCTCCCTTAAAATTTAGACAAGCCTATTGTATCACATTTTTATAATTCTGTAAACTAAAATTTGAAATAATCTTGAAAATAAAGCAATTTACATTTATAATATAATTGTTAAAATCAAAAGCAAAAGGAAAAATATGAGAGAATTTATAATAAACTCAAACGATAAGGGACAGCGCCTTGATAAGTTTGTTCAAAAAACGGTCAAGGGCATACCAACCTCACTTATGTATAAGGCAATTCGCACCAAAAAAATCAAGGTTAATCGCAAAAGGGCTGAATTAAACCAGATTTTAAATTTGGGCGATACAGTCCAAATGTTTTTGAGCGAGGATCTTTTTTCTGAAAAAATCACATCAAACGAGCTTTCTGTAGCTAAAGTTGAGCTGAATATCGTTTACGAGGATGAAAATCTTTTGATTTGTGATAAGCCTGCAGGAGTTTTAGTCCATTCGGGTGATGGTGATGGTAAGGTGAGTGGTGACGGGGCTTCTGGCGAGCGTGGGACACTAATTTACCAAATTCAAGCGTATTTATATCAAAAGGGCGAATACAAGCCAGAGAGTGAAAATTCCTTTGCACCTGCCTTGTGCAACAGAATTGACAGAAATACTGGTGGCATGGTCATTTCTGCAAAAAATGCACAAGCCTTAAAGGATATGAATGAAAGAATAAAAAACAATAAAATTTCAAAGTATTATCTCTGCGCGGTTCATGGCAAAACTCCTAAAAAAACAGACACTCTGCGCGACTTTTTGATAAAAGATAGCAAAAATAACACCGTTAAGGTGCTAAAAAAGCAAGTGCCAGGCTCAAAGGAAATAATAACCAAATACAAGGCGCTTTCGTATAACAAGGAAAGCGATCTTTCTCTCTTGGAAATAGAGCTTGTTACCGGTAGAACCCATCAAATAAGAGCACATATGTCATCAATAGGTAACCCATTACTTGGCGATGGAAAATATGGCAGAATGGATAAGCTCGGAGAAAGAAAATACAAGCACCAAGCCCTTTATTCCTATAAGCTTGTATTTGAGAGCGAGCAGGATTCTCTTTCATATCTAAACGGAAAAGCTATTGCAACAGATCCAAAGAGAATATATTTCCTGCGCGAATTCAATAAAATTGAATTGAAATAGCATTGTAAAAATAAAAAATTATTTAAAAAGTGTAAAAAAGTGTTGACATTGACCACTTTTTGTTATACAATGTACATATAAATAATATAGTTCTTCAAGGAGGATTCCTAATGAGTAAAATCACAGACAGAAGAGAGAAAACAGCACACACCAATATTGAAAACAAGGCAGTGTTGGCAGACAGTACAAAGCCAAAGAGCGATTTTCCATATAAGAAAATTCTTATTATCGTTTTGGCAATCGTTGCAGTAGTTGCGTGCATTCTTCTCGTTGTAAACGCATTCGTAGATTCATATGCTGGCAAGCTTGCTACTGGTAAGGAGCACACTAATGCAGTGGCTACAGTTGAGGTTAAGGGTGACCTTTATGAAAATACCGCAGACTATTTAGCTAACCCAAGCTTTAGCAATGCATTTTATGCCGCAGCAGCAAATCATGCTAAAAATTATGCAAACGTAAAAGCAAACGAGAATGTTTATAACTTCTTGGTTGCTATCAATAGCCCAGAGACAGATGCAGAAACTGCTAATCTTTCAGTTGTTATGTTGCTTTCAATAAACAAGGCTGAAGAAAAGGTTACATATTTTGCAATTAATAAAGCAATGCTCGTTCAAATCCCAACAGTTGGTGTTGGCCCACTTTATGATGCATACGGCTTTGGTGAAGCTGCTTTACTTGCTAGAACAGTTCAAGATAACTTTGGTGTAAAGGTTGATGGTTATGTTGATATGCCTCTTAAGTCATTTGTTGATACAGCAAACGACCTTGGCGGTATTGTAATTGATGACCCTACTCTCACAGATGACGAGAGAAAGCTTGATACAGATGCAGAAATTTACAACTATGTAAAATATGCAGTTGACAGAAATGCAGCTATGACAAATGTTGTTACTGCTCTTGCAAACAAAGCAAAGGATGCAGGCGTTTTCGGTATGAAGGGCATCATTGATAAAATTGCAGAATCACTTGATGCAAATATTTCAAGAGATAATTTTGGTGATCTTGTAAATGGTGGCACTAAAATGTTTGAAAACGAAGGCAAGGTTTGCCAAATCGGTTACGCAACTTCTAGCGCAGTAACAAAGAAAGTTCATGGAGATGGTTGGCAAGAGCCTTATGAAGAATTTGCAACTGTAAACTATGAATACGAGGTTACATTACTTCATTCATTAATGTTCCCAGTAGTTGAGGAAGCAAAATAATTAAAAATTTAAAAACCGACCATTGTGTCGGTTTTTATTTAACCTTTATGTCACCTTGTGAAAGTGACAGGGTGACAAGGAGAAAGTATGAATTTAAAGGAAAAAGTACTAAATATATTAAACAATAATGTTGGAAAAACAATCTCTGGTGCAGAGCTTGCAAAACAAACCGAGGTCAGTCGTAATAGCATTTGGAAAGCGATTAATTCTTTGAAAAACGAGGGCTATGAAATTACATCAACCTCTAATGTGGGATACACGTTAAATAAAAGTGTAGATATATTTAATGAATCAAGTATTAAGTCGCACCTAAAATCCCCCTGTAAAATACTAATATATAATAAGGAAGGATCTTCAAATACGATAGCTAAAAGATTGACACAAGAGGGTGAGAGCGAGGGTACCGTTGTTATTGTAAAGTCGCAAACAGAGGGCAGAGGCAGACTTGGTAGAAGCTTTATATCAACTAGTGAAAATGGTGTTTATATGTCTATAATATTAAAGCCTAGTCTGCCAGCTAGCGAAGCGTTAAATATCACCATTATTGGCGCGATAGCAGTTGCTGAAGCCATAGAGAGGACAAGTGGCATAGATACTCAAATAAAATGGGTTAATGACATCTATATGGGCAAAAAAAAGGTGTCAGGCATTCTTACAGAGGCAGGATTAAATTTTGAGAATGGAATGCTCGATTATGCCGTTATCGGCATAGGTGTAAATGTTTTGCCACCGGATGACGGCTTTGCTCCGGAAATTGAAGAAATTGCCACCTCAATTTACAAAAAAAGCGCACCCTGTGGCTATAAAGCAAGGCTAGTTGCACAAATAATAGACACGTTTTTTGAGTATTATAATCAGCCAAAAAACAAAGCCTATATTGAAAAATACAGAAAAAAATCTAATATAATTGGCAAGGAAATTGAGGTTTCGGTAGGGAACGAGCTTGTAACTGGTGTTGCTGTTGACATTGATGATAACGCCAATCTTGTGGTAAGGACAAGTCTTGGAGAAAGAGCCTTTTATTCAGGTGAAGCAAGGATAAAAAGGTGGTAAAATGAGAAATCAAAGGGTCAGAAATTTAACACACATCGCTCTTTTGGTAGCCTTTCTTGCTGCTATCTCTCAAATTTCAATTCCAACTGCGTTTTCAGTACCCTTCACCCTGCAGATTTTTGCGGTTTGCTTAATTTGTTACATTTTTTCAACAAAAAAATCTCTTATTGTGCTTGCGATTTATATATCTCTTGGTGCTATTGGTATTCCTGTTTTTGCTAATTTTCAAGGTGGCATATTTCACTTGGTTAGCTATACAGGTGGCTTTATTTGGGGATATTTTTTTCTAGTTATTTTATGCTCGCTAAAAATAAAGAAAATGCAAATTTTCTTCGGAATAATAGGTGTTATTATTTGCCATCTTTTAGGAACTATTCAATATTCACTTGTTGCAAAAATCCCATTTTTTACATCATTTTTGGTAATGTCACTTCCGTACCTTTTGAAGGATTTTATTCTCGTTATATTAGCATATTTTTGCGCAAAAGCTATAAATAGTCGAATTAAAATAAAATAAAGCAGAGAATGGGGTATCCAAAGCTCTGCTTTTTTTTGTTATTCATTTACACTGTTCCAATTTATTTCACTCTGTCTATTCGCTTTTAAAAATTCATTTGTGCGTGAAAAAGGACGAGAGCCAAAGAAGCCATTGTGGGCAGAAAGTGGCGAGGGGTGTGCGGATTCGATGATTAAATGGCTGGGATTTGTTATGTATTTTTTCTTTGAGCGAGCATTTGCTCCCCATAAAATAAATACAAGAGGCTCGCTCCTTTCGTTGAGCTTTTTTATAACCTCGTCAGTAAAAATTGACCAACCAATGTTTTGGTGACTGTTAGCTTGTCCTTCACGTACAGTCAAGGTAGCATTGAGCAAAAGCACACCTTGCTTTGCCCAAGAGGTGAGCTCACCGTGGCTTGGGATTGGAATACCAATATCGGAATTTAATTCCTTGTAGATATTTACAAGCGAGGGCGGGATTTTTATGCCCTTTTTAACGGAGAAGGATAGTCCATGAGCTTGCCCTACCTCGTGATATGGATCTTGCCCGAGAATAACAACCCTTGTGTCCTTGTAAGATGTGTACTTCAAAGCATTAAAAATATCATACATTGAGGGGTAAATCACACGAGAATTGTACTCACTCTTTAAAAAAGCGCGAATTTTTAGATAGTATTCCTTCTCAAATTCCTCGCCTAAAACTAAATCCCAATCGTTTCCTAAATTTACCATTTTAAACTCCTTTGGAAATTTCTAAATATATCATACCATTTTCTTGAAACATTGTCAATAAAATTGACAAATAGGCTTGAAAAGTATGGTGGTATGTGGTATACTTTGCTTGTGGGCAAAGCCCAATTATCACACATTTATGCGAGGATTGAAAAATGATTAGAGTAACAGTATGGAACGAGTATGTTCATGAGCTTAAGGACGAGACAGTTGCAAAGATTTATCCAAAGGGAATACATAATGCAATTGCTGAATTTCTTGGTGCAAACGAGGATATCACTGTAAAAACAGCATCACTTCATGACGAAAACGGCGAGCTTGTGCCTAATGCGGGTATTACAGATGAGCTTCTTGAAAATACCGATGTCATGATTTGGTGGGGACATGTGGACCACGGCTCTGTGCCTGATGAAATAGCAATTAAGGTAAAGGAAGCAGTGCTTGGTGGAATGGGAATTATATTCCTTCACTCTGCACACCATTCAAAGCCATTCAAGCTTTTGATGGGCACAACCTGCAACCTTGGTTGGCGCGAAAGCAATGATAAAGAAAGACTATGGATTTTGGATCACAACCATCCAATTATGGCTGGTGTTGAGGGAAGATATTTTGAGCTTGAGGCAGAGGAAACATACTCCGAGCCATTTGGTATTCCTGACCCCGATAAGCTTCTTCTTGTTGGCTGGTACAATGGTGGTGAGGTTTTCCGTTCTGGCTGTATTTGGCACAGAGAAAATGGAAAGGTGTTCTATTTCCAACCAGGTCACGAAACATTTCCAACCTTCCATAACCCAACAGTTCAAAGGATTATTACAAACGCAGTTAGATGGGCAAATCCTGTTTGCCCAAGAGTAAAGCTTGAATGCCCTTGGATTGCAAGAATTGAGAAAAAATAATGGTTAAAATTGGTATTGTAGGCGCAGGCAAGATTTGTCAAGGACCACATATGGGCGCCTATGACAAGATTGAAAATGCTAAAATTGTTGCAATTTGTGACATAGATGAAAAAAAGCTTGAGGCAGTAGGCAAAAGATATCCAGATGCAAAGCGTTATACCGACTATCATGAAATGATAGATAATGAGGAGCTCGATGCAGTTGACATTTGTACTCCAAATAACTATCACTCAATCGTCGCAATTTATGCCTTAAATAAAGGTCTTAATGTTATTTGCGAAAAGCCCGATGCTATAAACGCAGAGGAAGCAGAGAAGATGAAGCAGGCTGCCGAGAAAAACGGCAAAACCTTGATGGTTATAAGAAATAATCGTTATCGCCCAACTACAAAATTCCTAAAGGAATATATTAAAGAGGGAAAAATGGGCGAGATATATGCAGGTCGCTGTGGCTGGATAAGACGCCGTGGTATTCCTGGCTGGGGCGGTTGGTTTACTGACAAGGCTCAATCTGGTGGTGGACCACTTATAGACCTTGGCGTTCACATCATTGACCTAGCCATGTATTTAATGGGTAATCCGAAGCCTGTTACTGTTAGTGGTACAACATATTCAAAATTTGCTCATACCTCATATTCAAAGACCGATGTTGAGGATTTAGCAATGGGATTTATCCGTTTTGATAATGGTGCATGCTTGCAAATTGAATTTTCTTGGGCATCAAATATTGAATGTGACCAAATGTTCGTAGAGCTTCGCGGTGAAAAGGCAGGCTCTCGTATGTCAGGCATTGATAGAAAATTCGAGGTTTTCACTGAAGAGTGTGGCACAAATGTTACATTAAAGCCCGCAGTTGATGACTATAATTGCCCACCACATCACGAAATGAATATTCGTCACTTTATTGATGTAATTGAGGGCAAGTGTGAGCCTGATTTTACACCCCAGCAAGGTGTTAATATGGTAAAAATTCTTGATGCAATTTATAAATCCGCTGAATTAGGACACGAAATATCATTAGACTAATTTTCAACTCGATAGCCAAACGGCTATCGAGTTTTTCTTTTTATATTGATTTTTAAATAAAATAATGGTAAAATATAGTGTAAGTACCAATTAAGGAGGAGACTATGGGAGTAGTAATTGGAATTGACATTGGCGGTAGCACTACAAAAATTGTAGGCTTTGATCAAAACAAAAAGCTTATTGAACCTATGTTCGTTACAGCAGATGACCCAATCACATCAGTTTATGGTGCGTTTGGTAAGTTCACAGACAAGAACGGACTTGGACTTAACGATATAGATAAGGTTATGATAACAGGTGTTGGCTCGTCATATATCACAAAGCCAATTTATGGACTTGAATGCGTTCACACACCTGAATTTAAAAGCATTGGACTTGGTGGACTTTATCTCTCGTCCTTCAATGATGCTATAATTGTTAGCCTTGGCACAGGTACTGCGCTAGTTCATGCAAAGCGTGGCTATGCACCGGAATACTTGGGTGGTACTGGCGTTGGTGGAGGTACTCTTGTTGGTCTTTCCTCAAAGCTTTTGAGTATTAGGAAGACAGAAAGCATTGACGACTTGGCAAAACAGGGTGATATTAAAAACATCGACCTTCGTATCTCTGATATCTCTAAAAAGGATATGGGACTTAGCTCTCATATGACTGCATCAAACTTCGGTAAAATAAGCGAAACTGCAACCAATAGCGATTTAGCATTAGGTCTTATCAATATGGTTTTTGAAACAGTTGGTATGATTTCATATTTTGCCGCAAAGCAGTATAATATAAAGGACATTGTTTTAACAGGAAACTTGACACAAATCTCACAAGCGCCTGAAATTTTTGACGGACTCAATAAGATGTTTAATATGAACTTTATTATTCCTGAAAAGGCTCAATATAGTACAGTTATAGGTGCTGCGCTTTCATCATTTGAAAAATAAGATGTATAAAGACAAAGTAAAATTAGAAACATTAAAAAAGATAAGAGACGAAAACTTTGCGATTTTTCGCGCAGTTGCCACATACTTAAATGAATTTCCTCGCCTTGTAACTAATAAAATAATGGAGGAAATTGTTGGGGACGTGTCTGGAATTGAAGAGTCATCATTTGCTCTTTTTCTGTCAACTGCATTAAGCGAAAATGACACAGAGGCAAAGCATTTTGAAAGAGAATATTTTAAAAAATCCGTCAAACTGTTAAGCGTCGAGGAATATAAAAATAACCCATACTTCAAAAATATTAAAATCCCCAATAAAAAGGTTAGCACTTGGGAGCTAGGATACCAAAGCTACGAGCCTTATGAGGGTTTTATATATGACGATATCGATGTTTTTGATAACTATCGAGAAATTCCTAAAATTGGATTTTTCAAGGAGCGGTTCTCCTTTCCAACGGTTTTTGAGGACGGAGTTGAGTGGATGGCGATAAAACCAAACGAAATTGAAACAATGAAGCCTCATATTGAAAAAATGTCGGGGGATGTGGTTGTTTTTGGGCTTGGAATTGGCTATTTTACATATATGGTAAGCCAAAAGGCAGACGTCACATCCATCACTGTTGTAGAGCGCGATTCAAGCGTGATAAGACTTTTTGAAAAATATATTTTGCCGCAGTTTGAAAACAAGGATAAAATAAAAATTGTAAAAAGTGATGCATTTATTTACGCACAAAAGCAAATGACAAATGAAAAATTTGATTGCGCCTTTGTTGACCTATGGCACGATGTTTCTGACGGAGTGGAGCTCTATATCAAAATGAAAAAGCTTGAAGCAAAAAGCCCAAGCACCAAATTTTATTATTGGATAGAAAAGTCAATTCTATCAAACATCCGTTGGCATATTTTTGATGGCATTGAAAAGCAAATTGAAAACAGAAAATTCACCGAGCCATATGAAAGCATTGTAAAATACATTAGCGATGATTATCTTAAAAATTTTGTAAAATTTTTATAAAGACTTGCTTTTGCAGGTCTTTAAATTACTACCTGTGGCGTAGTTGGATAGCGCGCAAGATTCCGATTCTTGAGGTCGTAGGTTCGAATCCTATCAGGTAGACCAAAAAGCCCTTTGGGGCTTTTCTTTTTTTTAGTAAAATTGACTTGAAACAATTGCTTTGAAAAAAATTAAATATTTATAATAAAATATTTGAAATTTTAAATGCAGTATGCTACAATAGAGATAAAGTATCTTTATAAAGGAGCAAATACTATGCTTTCAGACATCGAAATTGCACAAAGTGCAAAATTAAGTCACATTTCCGAAATTGCAAACCAAATCGGATTACTCCCTGAGGAGTACGAGCCTTACGGACATTATAAGGCAAAAATCACGGACAAGTTCCTTGATAGAATGTCAACTAAAAAGGACGGCAAGCTGATTTTAGTTACAGCCATTAACCCAACTCCGGCAGGCGAGGGTAAGACCACAACTACCGTTGGTCTTGGTATGGCTATGAGTAAGATAGGCAAAAAGACAATTATCGCCCTTCGTGAGCCTTCACTTGGACCTGTTTTTGGTATTAAGGGTGGCGCTGCAGGTGGTGGTTACGCACAGGTTCTTCCTATGGAGGATATCAACCTTCACTTCACAGGTGACTTTCACGCAATTACAACCGCAAATAACCTTCTTTCCGCTGTAATTGATAACCACATTCAACAGGGCAACCAGCTCGGTATCGACCAAAGAAGAATTTTATTTTCTCGTGTTCTCGATATGAATGACAGAGCTCTTCGCGGTGTTGTCGTTGGCTTGGGTGGCAAGCCTGACGGTGTTCCTCGTGAGGACCATTTTATGATTACTGTTGCAAGTGAAATTATGGCTATTCTATGCCTTAGCGAGTCAATTTCTGACCTTAAGGAAAGACTTGGTAAAATTCTAGTTGCTTATAAATACGACGGCACTCCTGTTTATTGTAAGGATCTCGGTGTTAACGGCGCTATGGCGGCAGTTCTTAAGGACGCATTAAAGCCAAACCTCGTTCAAACACTCGAAAACACTCCTGCAATTATTCACGGTGGTCCATTTGCAAATATCGCACACGGCTGTAATTCTGTAAGAGCTACAAAATTGGCTCTTAAGCTTGCAGATTACACAATCACAGAGGCTGGCTTTGGTGCTGACCTCGGTGCTGAAAAATTCTTTGACATCAAGTGTCGCTTTGCTAACCTAAAGCCTAAATGCGTTGTTTTAGTTGCAACAGTTCGCGCACTTAAATACAATGGCGGAGTTCCAAAGGCAGAGCTCGCGGGTGAGAATGTTGATGCCCTCAAAAAAGGTGCGGTTAACCTCGAGGCTCACATTGATAATCTACAAAAATACGGCGTTCCTGTTGTTGTTGCTATTAACCGCTTTGGCACAGATACAGAGGCTGAGCTCAAGGCGGTTAAGGAAATTTGTATCGCCAAGGGCGCAGACTTTGCACTCTCCGAGGTGTTCGCACACGGCTCCGAGGGTGGCATTGAGCTTGCAAATAAGGTTGTTGAGGCTTGTGAAAAGCCAAGCAACTTCAAGGTTCTTTATCCCGATGAAATGTCAATTATGGATAAGATAAGAACAGTAGCAAAGGAAATCTATGGTGCAAAGGATGTTAAGTTTGACGCAAAGGCAGAGAAGGCTATAAAGGAATTTGAAGCTCTAGACCCAGCTTACGCTCGTTTCCCGGTTTGTATGGCAAAAACACAGTATTCACTTTCTGATGACCCTACAAAATTGGGCAGACCTACCGACTTTACATTAACTGTACGCGAGGTTAAGTTGTCTGCTGGTGCTGGCTTTATCGTAGCTCTAACTGGTGCAATTATGACAATGCCAGGACTACCAAAAGCTCCTGCCGCACTTAATATTGACGTTGACGATAACGGAAAAATAACAGGACTTTTCTAAAATGAAAAAAATCTATAAAACAACCTCTCCAGAGGAAACGGAGAATATCGCTCGTGAATTTGCCAATGGGTTGGACAAAAATACACCACAGTTTATCGCTATGTATGGCGACCTGGGTGTAGGCAAAACCGCTTTTGTACGTGGCATTGCAAGCAAGCTCGCACCCGAGGCAAGGGTGAAGAGCCCAACCTATACAGTTGTAAATGAATATCGTGGTACAAATTTGCCACTTTATCACTTTGACGTTTATAGAATAGAGGGCGAGGACGACCTTTATTCCATTGGCTTCTATGAATACTTACAAAAAGGGATTTGCGTTACTGAATGGAGCGAAAATATTGAAGATGCCATTCCAAAAAACGCACACCGTGTAACCATTGAACGCGGAGAAAATCCGGAAAATGAAAGAATAATTACAATCGAGGAGTATAAGGGATGAAAATACTCGCTCTTGATTCCACCGCAAAAACCTCAACTGTTGCAGTTTTGGAAAACGATACCCTTTTAGGGCTTTATTCCGCTAATATTCAAAACACGCATAGTGAAACGCTTTTACCTATGGTAAAATCAATTTTGGAATCACTAAAGCTTACAAACGATGATATAGATGCCTACGCAGTGTCAGAAGGTCCCGGTTCCTTTACTGGAGTGCGCATAGGTGTTGCAACCATAAAGGGACTTGCTTTTTCAAGAAACAAGCCCTGCGTTGGTGTTAGCACTATTGAGGCTCTTGCTGAAAATTTGGCGGGGACAGAGGGTGTTGTTTGCCCTATAATGAATGCCCGTCGTGGACAGGTTTATACAGGCGCATTTTTAAATGGTGAGCGTTTTATTGATGATTGCTGTATGATGCTTGATGAACTGATTCCTATGCTTGAGAACAAGGGTGTACCTATCTATTTTAATGGCGATGGCTACGACCTTGTTTTAGATAAAAATATTGCGAATTTTAGACACACCCCCGAGCTTTTGAGGTATCAAAGCGCGTATTCCGTGGGTAAAATCGCATATAAAAAATTAATTAGCTCGGAGTATGTCAGCGACACCAACCTTCGAGTAGAATACTTGCGTAAGGCACAAGCCGAGCGCGAAAGAGAAGAACGACTTGGAGGAAAAAACTAATGGCAAGAACAATTGCAATTGCGTGTGACCACGCAGCGCTCGACTTGAAGGGCGAAATCATTAAACATTTAGAGGCTAATGGCGTTGAATATGTTGACTACGGAACATATACTCCAGATAGCTGTAACTATCCTGATTATGCAGAAAAGGTATGTAAGGCTGTATATGAGGGACAACAGGATATGGGCATCTTGGTTTGTGGTACAGGCATCGGTATGAGTATGGCTGCAAACAAGTGTAAGGGCATTCGTGCTGCACTTTGCTCCGACACATTCTCTGCAAAATTTACTCGTTTGCATAACGATGCAAATGTGCTATGTATGGGCGCAAGAGTTTTGGGTGCTGGCTTGGCACTTGAAATCGTTGATATGTTTATAAATACTGACTTCGAGGGTGGCAGACATCAGCTTCGCGTTGATATGATTACCGCACTTGAAGAAAAATTAAGCAAATAATTTAAGGAGATACATAAATGAAAAAGGTTTATTTTATCACAGGTAGCCAAGATCTATATGGTGAAGAGGTTCTTTTACAGGTTGCCGAGGACTCAAAGGTTATTGCAAAATATTTAAATGAAAAAATTAACGGAGTCGAAATCGAATACTGCTCCACTGTGAGAGACGAGGCTAGCTGTGTTGAGGCTTGCAAAAAAGCATCAAACGACGAGGATTGTATCGCAGTTATCACTTGGATGCATACCTTCTCACCTGCTAAAATGTGGATTAAGGGACTTCAATTCCTTACCAAGCCACTCCTTCATTTCCATACTCAAGCAAATGAAAAGCTTCCATATGACGAAATCGATATGGACTTTATGAACCTTAACCAAACAGCTCACGGTGGTCGTGAATACGGCTTTATGTGTACTCGTCTTGGCGTTAAGCGCGAGGTTATCGTTGGCTACTATCAACACGAAGAGGTTATCGAAAAGATTAAAAAATTCATTGATGTTGCTAGAGCTGTTGACTTTTCAAAGAACCTTAATGTTGCTATGTTTGGTAGCAATATGAGAGAGGTTTCAGTTACCGATGGTGATAGAGTAGAAAGCCAAATTAAGTACGGCTGGAACGTTAACTACTACGGCATTGGCGACCTCGTTGCACTTGTTAACCAAGTAACAGAGGATGAGCTCGATGCTAAAATGGCAGAGTATAACGAGCTTTATGTAATAAATACAGATAACATAGATGCAGTTAAGGAGCAAGCAAAGTACGAAATCGCACTTGATAAGTTCTTAACAGCAGGTAACTTTGGTGCGTTTACAGATACATTCCAAGACCTACACGGTATGCGTCAGCTCCCTGGCCTTGCAACTCAAAGAATGATGGCAAAGGGAATCGGCTTCGGCGCAGAGGGTGACTATAAAACATCTGCACTTAACGCAATCTTCTGCGAAATGGCAAAGGGGAGAAAGGGCTCAACAGGCTTTATGGAGGACTATACCTACGACTTTACAAGAGGTGATGAGGTTGTACTCGGCTCTCACATGCTTGAGGTTTCTCCTGACTTTGCATCAACCAAGCCAAAGATTGAGGTTCACCACCTTGGTATAGGTGGAAAAGAGCCACCGGCAAGACTTGTGTTTGACGGTGTTGAGGGCGACGGCGTTGCTGTATGTATGATTGATATGGGTAACCGCTTCCGTCTTATCTGTGCGAAGGTTGAGCTTGTAAAGCAACCAAAGGAAATGCCAAAGCTCCCAGTTGCTAGAATTATGTGGAAGCTAAAGCCGGACCATAAAACAGGCGCAGCAGCTTGGATTTATGCAGGTGGTGCGCACCACACAGTTGTGTCAACTGCACTCACAGTAGACGACATTAAGCTCTTTGCAAAGCTCACAGATACCGAGCTTGTTGTAATCGATGAGAACACAGACCTCTATAAGCTACAACAAGAATTGGAAATACTTGACTTGTTAGCAAAAATCAAATGATAAAAAGAAACCGCACACGCGATTCTTTTCGTTATAATAATGAAAGAAACCACTCAACGGGTGGTTTCTTTTTTGTATTAAACAAAACGAGCCTCCCCTTGTCAGGGGAGGAATAGAAGGAGGGGTAGTTTTCTTGAAAATCTCGAGTTTTTGCTCTAAATTCTAATTGAGAGCTAAAATTCTCATACAGACCCATTCGACTACACTACGTTTCGCTCAGGGTGACAAAGTGAATTACTAAATGCAAAAATGTTCATTCTGTCATTTCGACCGAGCGCAGTGAGCGGAGAAATTTCAAAAAGAAAAACGCCCTTGTCATTCCGAGCCTGTCTAGAAATTCGAAATGCAAGAATTCACAAAAAATTAACATTTAAACTAAATTTGTATAAATTGCCCCAAAATTACATTTATATTTTATAACAATACTTTGCGAAAATGTTTTTTGAGCCGACAAGTGTTTAATTTTTCCAAAATCAAAAAATAAAAAATAACATATTTTAATATGTTTTTATGCATTTTTCACAAAAACAAACCATTTTTTTTTTTTTTTTGTTCAACTTGACAGTTTTCCACACTTGTGTTAAAATAATATCATAATAAACGCGAAAAGCGTAAAAAGGAGAAAATTATGAAAAAGAAAATCTTTTTAACACTTGCAATAGTTATGGTTTTGACCTGTCTATTTGCAATTGCTGTAAGTGCTACAAGAGTAGAGAATTATGAAGATACCTTTACACTTGTAAACTCAAGCATGATTCAGCATTATGAAAGACACTATTACAACGAAACCCAGTACCACAAAAAATATTACACGGATACAATCACTGTAGAGTTTATTGACGAAGATGGTAATAATCTTACAACCGTTCCAATGTGGGAATATGACGTGGAAGAAGGCAGATACTACAGTCTTGTTTGGTATATCTCCGCTTTCGAATTCGGAAAAGAGACCGCAACCACGGTGATTTCTGATGTTGAATATACTTATGATAAGTACACATCAGCGGTTTACACTCTTTCAAAGGTAAGGGCTGTTGATATTCGTTATGACCATACTTATACTGAGAGCTGGTCATTCTCAACCTCAAGTGTTGGATATGATTACAACTACAAAGTAGAAAAGCCACTTTGGGGTATGTTCCTTGATGTGAACAACACACCTGACAATAATGATGATGACTACGTTCTTCAAGCTTCAAGAGGAACAGGTAGAGATACTTCAGACTATGGATATATCGGTTGGGATGCCCAATTTGCAGCACAGGGCAACAAAATTGTAGTTGCAAACTTCCGTGACTGTGATTTTGATGCTGACTGCACAGGTAACTATGGAACGAAGAACACTTGGTCACTTGCTACAAACCTCCAATGCCTATGGTATCCGGATACAGTTAAATACTTGTGTGGTGGTATCAATAGTGTATATGAGATTGATTTGGGCGATGGAATAGAGGTTATCGCATGCCAAATTCTAAGAGACAACAAGCGAGTAAAGGAATTTGTAATTCCTAACTCTGTTCTTTTCCTAGGCAACGAGGCTTTCCGTGGCTCAGACCTTACAAAGCTTACAATTGGTGAGGGTTTAATTACTTGTCCAGACAATAATGCATTCCTATACACTGGTGGTGCTGATTATATTTATATACCTAAAAATATATTAAACACATATGTGGGGAATATAAGCTCATTGGTTGCAAACCATAATGCTACAATTTATTTTGACGGCAACCTTGAGGATGCTACTGCATTGATGGCAAAGATAATTGAAAAAGACTCGGGGTATAACAATAAAATTACTCTTGTTGATTACAATGAAACTCAAGCAAGAGGCGACATTAAAAATATTTGCTTGTTCTACAACTACAATAGATGTGATGCATTCTACCGTGGCTCGCATGACCTAATATCAGAGTCTGGTAACACATGCTCTGGCACTTGCTCAAGATGTGCAAAGTATGAGCTTCTTCCTAACCCAGTTCACACAGAAGAACTAAAGCTTGTGTTTGGTGAAGAAAAGCTTGCAACTGTAGATTTCTATGCCAATATGTCTGTTCTTCACTTATGTAAATACTGTACAACTGAATTGGCAGATGCTGAAGCATTTAAGCCAATCTTTGTAAAGATGGGCTTTTCAGTATCCGAAGCTGATACAACTGCAATCTCTTTCAATGTAGCGGTTAACTATGATTCACTTGAAAAATATGAAGATGTAGCAAAAACAACAGTAAAATATGGACTTTTGGTAAGCGCAGTACCAACTTCAAGCCCAATTACCGGCATTGTAGATGGCAAGCCACAATTAGCTAGCAGCACTATCAATATCGCAATGCAAGGAACAACATATACAAAGTTCTCTGTTAAAATTACAGGTATTCCTACAAACCAAACACTCAACTGCTGTGGTTACGTGGTGGAGGGTGAAAATGTAACATACCTCAATCACGCAACAGCAGATGCTGAAGCTGCAACAGTTTCACACGCAATCGCACTTCAACTCCAACAGGCTAGTGCTGATGCGCAAGAATAAAACTAATTAAAATAAAAAAGAAACCGCACTCGCGGTTTCTTTTTTACTTAATAACCACTAGTTAAAATAAACAAAAATGAATGTTGGTAATTGTGAAAAATGTAAAAAACAAAATATGCAAATATTCAAATAAATATGCATAAATATTCATAATTATTCATAGAATATGCAAAATCAATAGCTAAAATTCAAAAAAATTACCTTATTTTATAAAAAAGATGAAAAAATATTTAAAAAAGTACTTGACAAACGAAAGAATAGGTTATATAATACTGTCGTAAAAATGAATAAACTTTCACTTGGAGGAAACAAAAATGGATAAGAAAAATATCAAAAAGGTAGTCCTTGCATATTCAGGAGGACTTGACACATCAATTATTATTCCTTGGTTAAAGGAAAACTACAATAATTGTGAGGTTATTGCAGTTTCTGGTAACGTTGGACAAGCAGACGAGCTTGAGGGTCTTGAAGAAAAGGCTATCAAGACAGGCGCTTCAAAATGCTACATTGAGGACTTGACAGAGGAGTTCGTTGACGACTATGTCATCCCAACTGTAAAGGCAGGCGCACTTTATGAGGAGTATATGCTCGGTACATCCTTTGCTCGCCCGGTTATTGCAAAGAGAATTGCAGAAATCGCAATTGCTGAAGGCGCTGATGCGATTTGCCACGGTTGTACAGGTAAGGGTAATGACCAGGTTCGTTTCGAGCTTACAATTAAGTCATTCGCACCTGACATGCCAATTATCGCTCCTTGGAGAGAATGGACAATCAAATCACGCGAGGAAGAAATCGAGTATGCAGAGGCACACAATGTTCCTCTTAAGATAAATCGTGAAACAAACTACTCAAAGGATAAGAACCTATGGCACTTAAGCCACGAGGGACTTGACCTTGAGGATGCAGGCAATGAGCCACTTTACGACAAGGAAGGCTTTCTTGAAATGGGTGTTTCCCCAACTAAGGCTCCAGATGTACCTACTTATGTTGAGCTTGACTTTGTTAAGGGTGTTCCTGTTGCAATCGATGGCAAAAAAATGAGCGCAAAGGAAATCATTCTAAAGCTCAACAAACTCGGAGGGGATAACGGTATAGGACTTCTTGACATTGTTGAAAACCGTCTTGTTGGTATGAAATGCCGTGGCGTATACGAAACTCCTGGTGGAGCTATCTTGTACGCAGCTCACAATTATCTTGAAACAATTTGTCTTGACAAAATGACAATGCATGAAAAGCAAAAGCTTTCAATCACATTTGCAGAGCTCGTTTATAACGGCCAATGGTTCACTCCACTTCGTGAGGCTCTTTCTGCATTCGTTGACAAGACTCAAGAAAATGTTACAGGTAAGGTAAGAATGAAGCTCTACAAGGGCAACATCATTAAGGCTGGTGTATGGAGCGATTATTCACTTTATTCAGAGGAAATCGCTACATTCGGCGAGGACAATGTTTACAATCAAGCAGATAGCGCTGGATTTATCAACCTCTTTGGCTTGCCAATCAAGGTTCAAGCGCAAGTAAAAGCAAAAAATAACAAGAAATAATTATATCCTTCCCTAAGCAGGGAAAGGTGGACCGCTTGCGGTGGATGAGGATGCTTTTTTTGAGAAATCCCGTTCACCGCAAAAAGTGTTTTAATATACGCGCGCGAAAGGACGAAATTATGGACAAAATGTGGGCAGGAAGATTTGAAAAGGCACTTGATAAGCAAGCCGACGACTTTAACTCTTCCATTCATTTCGATAAAAAGATGTACAAGGAGGACATTAAGGGCTCAATCGAGCATGCACTTATGCTTTCCTCAGTTGGCATTATCACAAAAGAAGAATATCTACAAATTGCAGATGGCCTTAACTCTATTTTGGACGATTTGAATAGTGGAGCTCTTGCATTTGACGAGAATGCAGAGGACATCCACATGTTCAACGAGGCAGAGCTCACAAAAAGAATAGGTGATACTGGTAAAAAGCTTCATACAGCAAGAAGTAGAAATGACCAAGTGGCGCTCGACCTTCGTCTTTATATGCGCAACCAGACAAATGACATTATTGCTCTATTAAAGGAGCTAATTAAGGTGACAAGGGACAAGGCAGAAGAAAATCAAAACGCAATTATGCCTGGCTACACTCACCTTCAAAGAGCGCAACCTGTTACCTTTGCGCACCATCTTCTAGCTTACTGCATGATGCTTATGCGTGATGTAACAAGACTTGAGGATGCTCTTACAAGAATGAACTATTCACCCCTTGGCTCTTGTGCCTTGGCTGGTACAACATACCCAACAGATCGTGATATGGTTGCAAAAAACCTAGGCTTTGATGGTGTATGTATGAACTCCATTGATGGCGTTTCCGACCGTGATTATTGCATTGAGCTTGAAAGCGCATTTTCAACCATTATGATGCACCTTTCTCGCTTCTCGGAGGAGATCATTCTTTGGTCAAGCTGGGAGTTCAAATTCGTGGAGCTTGATGACTCCTATACAACAGGCTCATCAATTATGCCGCAAAAGAAAAACCCAGATATGGCAGAGCTTGTTCGTGGAAAAACAGGCAGAGTTTACGGTGACCTTATGGCTACACTTACAATGTTAAAGGGTATTCCACTTGCATATAACAAGGATATGCAGGAGGACAAGGAGGCAATCTTTGACGCTACCGAAACAGTAATTAAATGCCTAGGCGTGTTTATTCCAATGATAAAGACAATGACTCCAATTAAGGAGAATATGTATCAAGCAGCAGGCAAGGGCTTTATAAACGCAACAGACCTAGCTGACTACCTCACCAAAAAGGGTATGCCATTTAGAAGTGCATACAAGATCGTTGGCACAATAGTTGGTGAGTGCATTAAAAAGAATATTACTCTTGACCAAATGACACTTGAGGAATACAAAGCACATTCCGAAATATTTGAAAATGACCTTTATGGCGAAATCTCTCTTGAGACTTGCGTTGCAAAGCGTATATCAAAGGGCTCAACAGGATATGCAAGTGTTAAGGAACAGCTTGAGTATGTAACGGAGTTTTTGAAATGAAGAAGATATTTATAGACGGAAAGGTGGGCACAACAGGTCTTCGCATAGAGGAGCGCCTTTCAGCTCGTGATGATATAGAAATAGTAACCTTGCCGGACGAATTAAGAAAGGACCCTGTGGCTAAAAAAGAGGTTCTAAATTCGGTTGACATAGCCTTTCTTTGCTTGCCAGACCAAGCGGCTATTGAGGCGGTTTCTATGATAGAAAATCCAAATGTTTGTGTAATTGACACCTCAACCGCGCATAGAACAAATCCTGATTGGGCATACGGCTTTGCCGAGCTTGGCGCAGAGTTTGAAGAAAAAATAAAAAATAGTAAGCGCATTGCAGTTCCGGGCTGTCACGCAAGTGGATTTATCGCACTTGTTCATCCACTAATCAAGGCTGAAATTTTGCCAGAGAATGCGCTCTTAACTGCTCATTCCTTGACAGGCTATAGTGGTGGCGGCAAGAAAATGATTGCCGATTACCAAGACGAAAGCAGATGCGAGCTATTAAACGGTCCAAGACAATATGCACTTGCTCAAAAGCATAAGCATATTCCTGAAATGACAAAAATTACAGGTCTAACAAATGCACCTGTTTTCTGCCCAATAGTTGGAGATTTTTACTCAGGTATGGAGGTCACAATTCCTCTATTTAAGAGCCAGCTTATAAATGGTGGAAACATTGAAAAAATTAAAGAAATATATAAAAATACATACACAGGTCCACTAGTTTCTTATAACGAAGCAAACGACGAGGAGGGATTTTTGTCCTCTGTTCGCTATCAAAATAAGGACTCAATGTCTGTTGAGGTGTATGGTAACGACGATAGAATCATTCTCGTTGCAAGATATGATAATTTGGGCAAGGGTGCATCTGGTGCCGCTGTTGAGTGCTTAAATATCGTTCTTGGTGAGGATAAAACAAAAACACTCGTAATTTAAGGGGTTAAGCAAATGAAAATTATTAATGGTGGAGTATGTGCAGCTAATGGCTTTTTAGCAAATGGTATTCATTCTGGCATTCGTAAGAATAAGTCTAAAAAGGATTTAGCACTTATTTATTCGGAGAAAAAGGCGACCTGCGCATCAGTATATACAACAAATAAGGTTAAGGGCGCACCCTTGACAGTTACAAAGAATAATATAAGTGATGGATATGCTCAAGCAGTGATTTGTAATAGTGGCAACGCAAATACATGCAATGCAAACGGCATTGAAATAGCAACACAAATGTGTGAGCTATTGGGCAACGAGCTTAATATAGCACCAACAGATGTAGTAGTTGCATCAACAGGTGTTATTGGCCAACCACTTGATATTACACCTATTGCAAATGGTATACCTGCTCTTGTTAAGGGACTCGGTAAAGAGAATAGCCAAGATGCAGCAGAGGGTATTATGACAACCGATACAAGACTCAAGGAGATTGCAATCAGCTTTACAGTTGGGGGCAAGGAGTGCAAAATCGGTGGCATTGCAAAGGGCTCTGGTATGATCCATCCTAATATGGCAACAATGCTCGTGTTTATCACAACTGACTGTAGTATCAGTGCAAAAATGCTTGGGAAGGCACTCTCGACAGATATTCAAAGTACCTTTAATATGGTTAGCGTTGATGGAGATACCTCAACTAACGATATGGTGACAATCCTAGCAAATGGTATGGCAGGAAACGAGGAAATCACACAAGATGGTGAGGATTTTCAAGCATTTATGAAGGCATTAAATACTCTTACTATCTATCTCTGTCGTAAAATTGCAGGAGATGGTGAGGGCGCAACAAAGCTTCTTGAATGTACAGTTGATGGTGCAAAGGACGAAGCAACTGCAAAGATTATTGCAAAAAGTGTAATCTGCTCATCACTTGTTAAGAGTGCGATGTTCGGCTCTGATGCAAACTGGGGACGCGTGCTTTGTGCAATTGGCTATAGTGGTGCAGATGTTGATGTTAACAAGGTTTTTGTTTCGTTCGTATCAAACAAGGGCGAAATCAGTGTTTGCAAAAACGGAGCAGGAGTTGACTTCTCCGAGGAAAAGGCAAAGGAGATACTTCTCGAGGACGAAATTACAATTAAAATCACACTCGGAGATGGTAATGGTAAGGCTACCGCATGGGGCTGTGATTTGACATATGATTATGTAAAAATTAACGGAGATTATAGAACATAATGGAATATACAACACCAATTAAGCTAACAAATGCACAAAGAGCAGAGGTTTTAACTCAAGCGCTCCCTTATATTCAAAAGT
The DNA here is from genome assembly GCA_017472695.1 of Clostridia bacterium. GTDB lineage: Bacteria > Bacillota > Clostridia > Oscillospirales > CAG-272 > RGIG2000. The sequence continues at coordinate 88,641 of JAFUOQ010000001.1, forward strand.
ACTACAACAAAAAGGTAGTAGTTAAATATGGCGGAAACGCAATGATTAACGAACAGCTTAAAGAGCAGGTAATGGAGGACATAGTTCTTTTGCACCTTATCGGCGTTAAGGTCGTTTTGGTTCACGGCGGTGGCCCTGAAATTACTGAAACTCTTAAAAGAATAGGCAAAGAGTCCGTTTTCTGTGATGGACTACGTGTAACAGATAAGGAAACTGCTGATGTTGTTCAAATGGTTCTTGCTGGCAAAATCAATAAGTCACTTGTTAATATGCTTGAAATCAGCGGTGGTAAATCTATCGGTATTTCTGGTCTTGACGGACATATGATTAAGGCAGAAATGAAGGACGAGCGTCTTGGCTTTGTAGGTAAGATTACCGAGGTTGACGTTACACCTATAAATGACCTTCTTGAAAAGGGCTATATCCCTGTTGTATCAACTATTGGATGCGACGATAATGGTAATGTGTACAATATTAACGCTGATACAGCTGCTGCATTTATTGCAGGCGAGATGGAGGCTGAAAGACTTATAACTATGACCGACATAGAGGGGATTTTAAGGGACAAGGACGACCGCTCTAGCATCATTCCTTGTATGGATATTAAAATGGCTGCAGAGCTCTTTGAAAACGGTATAATCAGTGGTGGCATGATTCCAAAGGTTGAGTGCTGTATTGATGCAATCCACAAGGGCGTAAAAAAGGTTACAATTCTTGACGGACGAGTACCACACGCACTTCTTATTGAAACCTTGACAAATGAAGGAGCTGGCACTATGGTAGTGGCAGATATGAATGATGAAGAGCTTTAAAAACGAGGACAAAGAATATATTGCCAACACGTATGCGCGCTTTGATTTGGAAATTTCACATGGTAAGGGCGCATATGTCTACGATATAAATGGACGTGAATACATAGACCTTGCTAGTGGCATCGCAGCTAATACGCTAGGCATGGCAGATGATGAATGGGTAGAGGCGGTTCACGCACAATTAAAAAAGTGTCAACACACCTCAAATTTGTATTATTCCGAGCCCTGTGTACGACTTGCAGAGATTTTATGCAAGCGCACAGGAGCAAAAAAAGTCTTTTTTGGCAACTCTGGTGCTGAAGCAAATGAGTGTGCAATAAAGGTTGCAAGGCTTTGGGGCACAGAAAACAAGGGCGAAGAATACTACAATATAATTACACTAAAAAATAGCTTTCATGGTAGAACTATTACTACCTTGGCAGCAACTGGACAGGATGTATTCCATAAATACTTTACACCTTTGACCCAGGGCTTCCTCTATGGCGAGGCAAACAACCTTGAAAGCATTGAGGCACTTTTAAAAGAAAATAAATGCTGTGCAGTTATGATGGAGCTTGTTCAAGGTGAGGGCGGAGTTTTGGCTCTCAACCGTGATTTTGTCCTGGGAGTGTCTGAATTGTGCCAAAAATATAATGTGCTTTTAGTGCTTGATGAGGTGCAAACAGGTAATGGTAGAAGTGGTGAGCTATATGCATATCAATGCTACGGAATTGAGCCTGATGTTGTATCAACAGCAAAGGGACTTGGTGGTGGACTTCCTATAGGCGCTTGTATGATGTTTGAAAAAACAAAAGATACCTTAAAGCCATCACTTCATGGCTCTACATTTGGTGGCAATCCAATAGCTTGTGCTTCGGCTGTTCATATTTTGAATAGGATTGATGACAAGCTACTTAATGAGGTTAAAGAGAAATCTGCTTATATATTCAACACCCTGAATGGCGCTGACGGAATAGAGTCTGTTAGTGGCTTGGGACTTATGATCGGCATAAAAACAACTGGAGATGTGTCTGTAATTCTACAAAAATGCATGGAAAAAGGCATACTCCCAATTAAAGCAAAAAACAAATTAAGATTGCTACCTGCCCTTAATATTCCAATGGAGCTTTTGGTTAAAGCTGTTGAAATAATTAAACAGGTTGCGAGTGAAAACAAGTAGAGGTTTATAATGAATTTAAAGGGAAAAGATTTTTTAAAGCTTCTTGATTTTACCCCCGAGGAAATCGGTGGTCTTATTGATTTAGCAATTGAATTAAAGGCTAAAAAGAAAAATGGGATTCCTCACGAGCATCTAAAGGGCAAAAATATTGCACTTATTTTTGAGAAAACAAGCACTCGTACAAGATGTAGCTTTGAGGTGGCGGCTCACGACCTTGGCATGGGAGTTACTTACCTTGATCCAACAGGCTCTCAAATAGGTAAAAAGGAGTCAATTGCAGACACTGCCCGCGTCCTTTCTTCAATTTATGATGGAATAGAGTATCGTGGCTATGGACAAGAAATCGTTGAGGAATTGGCAAAGTATTCCAAGGTTCCCGTATGGAACGGACTTACAAATGAGTTTCATCCAACACAAATTCTTGCTGACTTTATGACAATTAAAGAGCATTTTGGAAAATTAAAGGGCATAAAGCTCGTTTATATGGGTGATGCTCGTTATAATATGGGTAACTCACTAATGGTTGGCGCAGCTAAGATGGGACTTGATTTTGTTGCTTGCGCACCAAAGAAATACTTTCCAGAGGCTGAATTGTTTCAAAAATGCCAAGAAATTGCTAAACAAACAGGTGCAACCATCACTCTTGAAGAAAACCCAAAAATCGCCACAGAAGGCGCTGATGTTATCTATACAGACGTATGGGTTTCAATGGGTGAGCCAACAGAGGTATGGCAAGAAAGAATCAATGACCTATCAGCTTATCAAGTAAATAAAGCTCTTATGCAAAACGCAAAGAAAAGTGCTGTATTTATGCATTGCCTCCCAGCCTTTCACGATATGAAAACAGTTATCGGCAAGGAAATGGGCGAAAGGTTTGGCAGAACAGAAATGGAAGTTACCGACGATGTGTTTGAAAGTAAGCAGTCTATTGTTTTCCAAGAGGCGGAAAACAGGATGCATACTATTAAATCAGTAATTTTAGCAACACTAAAATAATCAAAAAGGAGGCATTTGCCTCCTTTTTTGATATATAAAAGCCGTCTATTGGACGGCTTTCTTGTTAGAATATTTGGTCTAATTCGTCAAAATCCTCATTTTCTTCTTTAGCTCTGATTTCAGCAAATTGGCTCTTTTGTATAAGCACACTTTCAAGCTCGTTGACTTGCCCACGTCTGCCACCGATAAATATACTAGCACCACCAAGCGAACAAGCAACCAAAATAAGCACAAACAGAACAATATATGTGAGCATAATCAATGCATCAAATGATATATATAGATCTACATATAATATTCCTATAATGTAAATTATATCGAGGAGCAGTTGCATGAAAGCAATGTGCATACCTATAATACAAACAGCGGCAATTCCAATAAGAATTGCAAAAATAACAACCTTTAAAATAATAGGCTTTTTAGATTTGCTAGTGTTAGGTGGAGTAAATCTGAAATCGTTAGGAATGTTGTCGGCTTTTAAAACAAGCTTTTCAAGTGTCACAACTCTTTTTGTCTGCAAAGCGACTAGTATTATTGAAATTATGCAAATAATATCAATCGGCAGGCAATAAACCAAACTGAAAACAAAGGAAGAGTAAGCTGTTATGTCGAATGAACGTGCAAAGTTGAGAATTGAAGCTGTAAGCTGAAGCACAAGCATAATCAAGGTTGTGCACATAATAGCAATTAAAACTATAATAAGTGATACACGCAATATTTTACCTAAAACACTACTCATGGTCTTCCTCCTTTGCAATCAAAGGATTCTTGGTACTGTCTTCCTCATCCTTGCTTGTGAATTCGTCATAAACTGGCTCATCCGTGTTAAAGCATTTTTCGTCTGATTGACTCTCGGAATTATAAGAGTTGGCATATGCCTCGTCTATAACAGCCTTGATTTTTGCTAGCCTGTTATCACTGCTACCAACAAAAATGTATAAAACACTGACAATACAACCAAGAGCAATTATTGCGAAAAGCAATGACAATATTGCTGAAAGAAAAAGCGATGTTGAATTGATAACCAAGGACAGAATAACGAAAAAGGAAAGAGGTATGTTTGCAATTTTAAAGATAATGGTGTAAATTTGACCACAAGCTGAAGCTAAAGCACAAACCATAGCAAAAACAGAAATCAGAGCTGTGGTTATCAAAATAACTGCTAAAAAAATCTTTAATGCTTTTTTCATAAAACCTCCTTCGTTATTTCTTGTAAGAGCAATAAATATAAAAACAATAAAACTCTAATAATATAATATATTATAGCACTAATAATATTTATTGTCAATAATTTTATGTGTCTAATTCATATAAACATATGAACAAGTGAACATAATTAAATACAGCAGAGCTATAATTTGCGGTTTTTAATGCCCTCCCAATATGCTTTAGCACTTTGCTCGGTTTTGTTTTCTCCAAAGGTATAGTACTTCGCATTTTTTAAATCATTTGGCAAATACTGTTGTTCACACCAATCATTTGGATATTCGTGTGGGTATTTATATCCCTTGAAAAGTGGGGCTTGAAGGTGCGTAGGAATAGTATCTCCTTTTCCTAGCTTAATATCCGCACTCGCCTTGGCAATAGCTTCGTAAGCAGTATTGGACTTTGGCGCAGTTGCAAGCATAATAGCACAGCTTGCCAAGGGTATTCTTGCTTCTGGTAATCCAAGAGCTTTAGCACTCTCACAAAGGGCATATGTAATTTGAGAAGCTTGTGGATAGGCAAGACCAATATCTTCACTTGCAATCACTAGCAGTCGTCTGATTGGCGAAAGCAAATCTCCACCCTCAAGCAATTTTGCAAGATAGAAAACCGCTGCATCAGGGTCAGAGCCTCGAATGGATTTTTGAAGTCCTGACAAAAGATTGTAATGAACATCAGAGTCCTTGTCAAAAAGACCGGCAGAAATAGTTGGAATAAATTCCATTGCTACTTCCTTTGTAACATTATCATCGCTAGCAAAATACGCTCCCTCAAAAAGAGTCAATGCATGGCGCACATCTCCGTGAGCACAGGAGGCTAAAAATTCTAGTGCATCATCAGTCACATTTTTATTTAGGTTGTTTTCTTCATTCAAAAGAGAAAGCGCGCGCTTAAGAACTGGCACTATTGCTTTTGCCGAAACATGCTTAAATTCAAAAACAGAGCATCTAGAAATTAGTGCATCATAAATATAAAAATAAGGATTTTCTGTGGTTGATGCAATTAGGGTAACACGTCCGTCCTCAATATATTCAAGAAGTGACTGTTGTTGCTTTTTGTTAAAATATTGAATTTCGTCGAGATAGAGCAAAATTCCATTTTGACCAAAAATTCCATCACTGCTGGCAATAACCTCTTTAACATCAGATAGGGAGGCTGTGGTAGCATTTAACTTAAACATTTGCATACCAGAGTTTTTTGCAATAATATTTGCAACAGTAGTTTTACCTGTACCTGGAGGTCCAAAGAATATCATATTTGAAATTCTGCCTGCACTTATCATTCGGCTAATAACGCCGTTAATAGAAATCAAATGCTCCTGTCCTGCAATCTCATCAAAGGAACTAGGGCGCAGACGCTGTGCAAGTGGTGTGCTTTTCATAATGCCTCCCGAAAATAATATAAATATATTTTAACATAATAATAGGGAAAAATCAATATAATATACTTAAAGACTGCCAAAGATTACAATGTGAAATTTTTAATTATATTTGCAAAAAGGGAGAAGCATGAAATATTTTATATTTAACAAAGCAAGAGATAAAAGGAAAGATGTAAAAGCTAAAAACGATTTGAAGAATTTAGCCGAGCTACTAGTCTTTGCTTTTTCAATGTGTGCAATTACTATTCTTGTAATTTTTGCAAGCTTGGATTTTGATGGTGAAATTGATATGAAAGAAAAAAGTGAATACGTGTCGTTAATTTGTAAAAGCGAAGCATATGAAATTTTTGATTTAAATTTGCTTGAAAACAACGAAATTGTTGGGGGAGTGTCTGGAAAAGAAAAAAGAATTAATGACAAAACAGTGCTCTCTGAAAATAACTAGGTTACAATGCTTCTTGATAAATTAGCTTGGTTTTCAATCCTTTTAACTGCACTAAGCATTTCAATTTCTCCATATCCCTTAATACTTGTGCTTACATACCTAATTCACGAAGGAGGGCATTTGTTTTTTGCGACACTCTGTGGGGCGAAAATAAAAAAATTCAAAATAGGCGGATTCCATTTGAGCCTCTCATATGATTGCTCACAAATTAGCTATAAAAAAGAGGCACTAGTGTGCGTCGGGGGCATTGTTTTCAATACTTTAGCGGCGCGTTTAGCTGTTTTTTTGCCGTTTTCAAAGGGTGAAAGATGGAATTTTTTTGTGGTTTGCAATTTTTGTCTTGCACTTATGAATTTGTATCCTGCCGAGATTTTAGATGGTGGGGGAGTGCTTCGTTCGATTCTTTATGTCTTTCTTTCACAGGATAAAGCGGAGAAAATAACGAGGGGAGTGTCTATTTTTGCCACTATTCTGCTGTGGCTACTTTGCGTTTATTTTCAGCTCGTTTTTTCTTCTAGTCTTTCTCTCTTTTTTATTTCACTGGTTTTGCTTGTCGAACTTTGCTTTTCCTTTATAAAATAATATTAAAAAAATTGCGCGTAAGTATTGCACAAACCGTATTTTTCTGCTATAATGCAAATGATTTACTTTTTTTGGCGAGAAGAGAAGATTCTTGTCAATGTGAGTCAAGTCTATGAAAGAACGGGGAGAGAAATGAACGAAAAAAAGATCATTGAGCCAAAGGGTGAAACAGTAGCTACCGGCGAAGAAAATGTAGAAACTAAAAAGATTGTGCAGCTCAAAAATGTTGCAAAATCCTTCGATGGCGAGATTATTCTTGACCATATCAACCTTGATGTGTATGAAAAGGAATTTATTACACTTTTAGGTCCATCAGGCTGTGGTAAGACCACCACACTTCGCATTATCGCGGGCTTTGTTACACCGGATACGGGCGATGTGCTCTTTGAGGATGAAAGAATTAATGATTTGCCACCTCATAAGCGCCATGTTAACACTGTATTCCAAAAGTATGCGTTATTTCCGCATCTCAATGTTTATGAAAACATTGCCTTTGCTCTTCGATTGAAGAAGGTTTCAGAAGAAGAAATTTATGAGCGCGTAGAGGAAATGCTTGCTATGGTTAACCTACGCGGATTTGAAAAAAAGGATGTTAATTTGTTGTCAGGTGGTCAGCAACAGCGTGTTGCCATTGCCCGTGCGCTAATTAACAAGCCAAAGGTTCTTTTGCTTGATGAACCTTTAGGAGCTCTCGATTTGAAGCTCCGTAAGGATATGCAAAATGAGCTAAAAAATATACAGAGAAAAACAGGTATTACCTTCGTTTATGTTACTCACGACCAAGAGGAAGCACTTTCTATGTCTGATACCGTTGTAGTTATGGCAGATGGTAAAATTCAGCAAATTGGCTCTCCAACAGATATATATAACGAGCCAGAAAACGCATTTGTTGCAGACTTTATTGGTGAAAGTAATATTATCGATGGCGTAATGCTTGATGATTATAAAGTTAGATTTTCAGGACACGAATTTGTTTGCCTTGATAAGGGCTTTGATAAAAACGAGTCTGTCGATGTAGTAGTAAGACCAGAGGATGTTGATGTAGTTCCACTTGATAAGGGAATGCTCACAGGCATTGTTACCTCTGTTACCTTCAAGGGTGTTCACTACGAAATTATTGTTAGCATTAAGGACTTTAAGTGGATGATTCAATCAACCGACTATGTTGAGGTTGGCCAAGAAATCGGCGTATACGTAGAGCCTGATGCAATACATATTATGAAAAAATCAGAATATTCCAATATGTTCGGTGACTACTCATCCTTCAGCGACGAGCTGGAGCATCTTTCCGATGCAAACGAGGAGGAAGAGTAAAGAAAATGACAAAAAAGAATATACTCAAGCAAGCGGCGGCATATCCGCACATTGTATGGGCGATTATATTTATAATTGCACCGCTTTTGTTTGTAGCATATTATGCATTTACTGACAAGGAGGGCGTATTTACCCTAGCTAATTTGGGTCAGCTTGCACAAGCTACTTATTTAGAGGTGTTTTTGCGTTCCGTTTGCTTTGCCTTCTTGGCAACAGTAATTTGTTTTGTAATTGCATATCCCGTAGCATATTTTATATCAAGGACAAGCCCCTCGGCACAAAAGATTCTTGTTATGCTCGTTATGCTTCCTCAATGGCTTAATTTCCTTATAAGAACCTATTCTTGGATGGCAATTTTAGAGGATACGGGAATTATTAATATCATCCTCGGTGTTTTGGGTTTAAATATTCATATGATAAATACCCCTGGCGCAGTAATTTTGGGTATGGTATATAACTTCTTGCCATATATGATAATACCAATTCATTCGGCTATGACAAAAATAGACCCACGTGTGCTCGAGGCAGCATCCGACCTTGGCTGCAGCCCTTTAAGAGTAGTTACAAAGGTTGTTTTCCCACTTAGCTTGTCTGGTGTCATTTCTGGTATTACAATGGTATTTGTACCATCAATAAGCACATTCTATATTTCACAAAAGCTTGGCGGAGGTAACTTTGACCTAATTGGTGACTCTATAGAGCGTCAGTTCCAAACTCAATATGATTATAACATGGGCGCTGCTATGTCCTTTGTTCTTATGCTACTCATAATCGCTAGTATGGCAGTTATGAATAAGTATTCTGATGATGAAGGAGGAATGCTCGTATGACAAAGAAAAAGTTCAATTGGCGCACCCTGTGTATAATTTTGACCTTCATTTTCCTTTATATGCCGATAGGAGTTTTGATATTTTTCTCTTTTAATGAGAGCGATTCAACCGCAGTTTTCAGTGGCTTCTCCTTGCGTTGGTATAAGGAGCTATTTACTGATACAGCAACATTAAATGCGCTTAAAAATACACTTATTTTAGCAGTTCTTTCATCAATTATATCTACCATTATTGGCACAGCTGCCGCATATGGTATTTCAAAGATGAAAAATAAATACCTAAAGAATGCAACAATGTCGGCAACCCAAATTCCGATGATAAACCCCGAGATTGTTACTGGTATATCAATGATGCTTCTTTTCGTATTTGTTGCAAATGTATTGAAAATTAGCTCATTTAATGGCTTTTGGACAGTATTGATTGCACATATTACATTCAATCTGCCATATGTTATTTTGTTAGTGCTTCCTAAATTCAAGGAAATGGATAAGAGCTTGCCAGAGGCAGCGCTTGACCTTGGATGCACACCATTTCAATCGTTTTTTAAGGTAGAATTACCTGCTATTATGCCTGGTATAGTTGCAGGCTTTATAATGGCATTTACCTTGTCAATTGACGATTTTGTTATTAGCTATTTTACAACGGGCAGTGGCTTTGAAACCTTGCCAATAAGAATTTATTCAATGACCAAAAAGCGCGTTACCCCTGATATGTACGCGCTATCCACACTTATTTTTGTTACTATTCTTGTTTTGCTTCTTATCTCCAATTTCACAAGTGGCAAAAACAAGATAGAGCTTTCTAAAAAAGCCAAAAAGGTAATGAAAATTATTGGTGGTTCTGTTTTTGGTATGATTGGAATTACAACAATCGTTGTTCTTTGTATTTCCGCTACTACCGAGGTTAAAACAGTTAATGTTTATAACTGGGGAGAATATATCTCCGACGGAGGGTATGATACCATTGATGTCAATCGCGAGTTTGAGGAGTGGGCAGAGAACTATTATAAGGAAAAAGGTAAGAAGGTTAAAGTGCAGGTCAACTACACCACCTATGCAAGCAATGAGGATCTTTATTCTAAAATAGCCAATGGTGCGGGTGGTTACGATATTATAGTTCCGTCCGACTATATGCTTGAAAAGATGCAAAAGGAAGGACTCCTACAGCCTTTAGACCTTGAAAAGATACCAAACTGTAAGTTTATAAATTCACAGTTTGATGGTATGTTTTTGTACGACAATACATATAAGAATGATAGCGATAAAATTGTTGTTGAAAAGGATAATAAAAAAACCTACGGCATCGCTTATACCTATGGCATAATCGGTATAATCTACAATAGCTCTCAAATCACAGAGGAGCAAGCTCCAAAAGCGTATGAGAGAATTGAAAGTGGAGAAGCCGGCTGGGAGCTTCTTTTTGGCGAGCCAATTCCTGATAAGGATGGCAAATATCAATACGATAAAGATGGTAAAATGATAGTTGACACCACTTATCTTGAGGAGCTGAAGGGACAAATTCTCCAATTTAATAACCCTCGTGATGCATTTGGTGCGGCTATGTACTATCTTGATATTGATGTAAATAATCCAACAGAGGATGACTGGAAGGCAGTTTATGGTCTTTTAGCAACTCAAAAAGATTATGTGCAAGGATATGTTATGGACGAAATCTATAACAAGATGGAAAAGGGCGAGGCTTGGATTGCCGCTTATTACGCAGGCGACTGCCTATCCATGATGTCTGAATCCGCTGATGATGTAGAGCTTGGCTTCTACTATCCAAAGAATAAGGATGGTAAGCCACAAACAAATGTGTTTGCTGATGCTATGTGTATTCCTGCAAGTGCAAATCAAGACAATCTTGAACTAGCTCATATGTATATTAACTTTATGCTAGAGCCAGAAATTGCATATGCAAACGCAGAGTACATCTATTATGGTTGTCCATATGATTATACGAATATATTTGACTATTTAGTATTTGACGAAAATAACGAGCTTGTATTAGATGAAAATGGACTCCCTGTCTTTGATATGGAGCTTTATGAGAAAAATCTTGCATATGTAGAAGTATATAGAGAAAACCTGGGTGAGGACTACGATATTATCTATAACGCGGATTTTGAAAACGATCTTTTGAACCCAAATAAGTTAAGAGATATGTTCGATAAGTTTGCATACAAGGACTTGACCAATAGCTATATGGAAGGAACGGACGTATCCAACCTAGATATGCTAAATGAAAGCTGGGAGCAACTGAAGGTTGCCTCAACCTCGATGGTTGGTATATACGTTACATGTCTTGTAATCGCGCTTGCAATAGTGGCTTATATAGTTTATGTACAAATAAAGAAGAGAAAGCAGAGAAGACTCTATTGGGCTAACACGCCAACACCTAAAGCAAAGCCAAAGGATGAGCCAAGCCCTGACCTTTCAGCCACAGCTGTAATTGCTATTGAAAAGGCAAAAAAACGCGATAAGGATAGCCAAAAATAGCCACGTGTCGCACAAAAATCGATAAAATAACTAAAAACCACGGATTTTGAACTAAATGGGGTTCACTTCAATTTCCGTGGTTTTTTATTATTCGCTTTTCTCTTGAGCTTTTTTTAAATCCTTGCGCCTTTTCTTTTCCTCATTGTCAATTAGGTTGGGATGGAATCCGTCTACCTCACCACGTTGAATTGCGCCCATAATTCTGTGGTATAGACCGTGGTGCTCGCGCTCAAAGATATCAAGATATTCCTTCATTTTTGCGCGCTCGGTATTGCCGTCGGCAGGGCATTTTGATTTTACTATTGGTAAATTGTCATTTTTTGCAAAGGATTTTATATCCTTTTCAGGCGTGTAAATTAAAGGTCTTATCATTGTTAAATCCTTGCGAGAAAGGTATGTAACAGGGCGAAAAGCACCAACTCTACCCTCAAAAAAGAGGTTTAGCATAAAGGTCTCAACGACATCATCATAATGGTGTCCAAGTGCTAGCTTGTTACACCCTAGCTCCTTACACGCATCGTGTAAAGCTCCACGCCTCATTCTTGAACAGAGAGAGCAGGGGCTTTTTTCCTCTCTCACCTCGAAAATTATTTCGTAAATTTGAGTTTTTACAATGTGATATTCAATTTCTAATTCATCGCAAAGCTCTTTAACAGGAGAAAAATCCATGCCCTCAATGCCCATATCAATGGTAAGAGCAACGACCTTATAGTCTATACCCAAAACTCTCTTTAATTTAACGAGAGCACATAAAAGTGCAAGAGAATCCTTGCCACCAGAAACTCCGACAGCAATTTTGTCGCCAGCCTTAATCATTGAGTATTCCTCAACAGCCTTGCGTGCGTGACTCAATATCCTTTCGATATTTTTAAATTCCTTCATATTAACCTCATTTTATAAAATGCATATCATATAGTAAAAAATATAGGGGGAAAATATATGGCGATAAAAATTTACATAGACCAAGGACACAATCCATCAGCACCAAACACAGGCGCAGAGGGAAATGGACTTCGTGAGCAGGATATAACCTACGATGTCGGTATTCGCTTGGCAGAATTGCTACGCCAAAATGGTAATTTTGAGGTGCGCTTATCTCGTCCTAGTCCAACAACTCAATTGGGCACCTCAAATGCGTCAAGCCTGCGTGTTCGAGTTGATGATGCAAATTCGTGGGGAGCTGATTATTTTGTAAGCATACATACAAATGCTTCAACTCAAAGAAGCGCAAATGGTGCCGAGGTTTTAGTTTACTCATCGCCCTCGCGAGCCGCCAATCTAGCCGAGGACATTTTGAGTAATCTAACCGATATTACAGGACTAAATTCTAGAGGGGTAAAAGAGCGTCCAGGACTTTACGTTTTAAGAAAAACCAATATGCCGGCAGTCCTTGTCGAGCTTGGATTTATTACAAATCCACAGGATGCTATACGAATGCGAGATAACCCACAGCTATTTGCTCAAGGTATATATCAAGGCATACTTGAATACCTAAATCTATGATATATAATTTTATCATAAAATATTAGCAATTTCAATACAAAAATAACGCACCTTTAAATATGAAAAAATATGTATAACTACCCAAAAAGTACAAACAATAAAAAAGCAACGATAACTAAAAAGGAGAATTTTTATGAAAGCGACAGGTATTGTTAGAAGAATTGACGACCTAGGCAGAGTAGTTATACCAAAAGAAATAAGAAGAACAATGAGAATACGCGAGGGCGACCCACTTGAAATATATACAGACAGAGAAGGCGAGGTAATATTCAAAAAATACTCCCCAATTGGAGAACTGGCTTCATTTGCTTCTCAATATGTAGATACCTTGCATAAGATTTGCTCAATGTCAGTTGTGGTTACAGACCGTGATGTGGTAATTTCATCGGCAGGAGTGTCTAAAAAAGAGTATTCCGATAAGAAATTGACCGAGGAATACGAAACAATAATGGACACAAGAAATATGTATATTTTCAAGGAAAACACAGATAAGATTTTTATGTGCGAAAATGCCAGCGGTTATGTAAAATATGCAATGCCAATAATTTCAGAGGGCGATGTTGTAGGCTCTGTTGCTTGTATTACAAGTGATGAAAATGTAACAGTTGACCCACATTCAACCGAGGCAAAGCTTATTCAAACCGCCGCATCGTTTCTCGGCAGACAATTTGAGGGTTAATGATAAGAAATCCACTTCAAACTGAAGTGAACCCAAAAGTTTAGACAAAATTAAATATTAAATTGATTGTGAATGAGTTCTGTATTGCACAGGGCTCATTCCTTTTAATTTCATTGAAATTCTATCATTGTTGTAGTAATGAATGTATTCTTCCAACTTTTCA
>JAFUOQ010000041.1 GCA_017472695.1 Clostridia bacterium
GCCGCACTTGCTGTTAGCGAAAAGACTCCGAGTGATGCTATCAATAGAACCATTGTAAGCACCAGCCCCATTATTTTCAGTTTGTTTCTTGTTTTCGTCATTGTGTTATCTCCTTATCGTTGAGAATTTGCTTGCGGAAAGCTCCGCTTCGAGTTTCTATGTAAAGATGTTGTTTTCTAACCATCGTCTGCCACCTCCGGCTTTCCGTGTGGTAACAAACGCGCTTTTCTTCGTTGTTTCATTGTATCAAGAGCAGAGTGTCCTCTGCGTTCCTCCTGTTTTAGTCGAGATTGCTCTCACAAATAGGCACAAACCTTGATTTATGCCTATTTGTGAAAGGTCAATGCAGGGCAAGGTTTTCACCCTGCATTGACATAAGATTTACTGATTTGCCTTTTATTAAGGCGTGGTGTTATTCCTTGGGAACAGTAACCCACTCTCCGTCAAACTCGGTGGTATCGGGATCCTGCGTGATCGTGAAGTACTTTTTGAATGTACCGTCGTAGTTGCCCATGAAGTTGATGACTACCTTTGCCTCTGTGTTAACGTAAACGTTGTCCTCATAGGATACGGTATAATCTGTGCCTTCTGTCAAGGTGTGACCGTCAACAACGATGGAGATAACCTTGGGCTCCTTTACGTTGCCGTCGTACTGGTAGCTCGTCTGGTCAAGAGTTACGGTTGGATTGGTGACTTCCTTTACTTGGATAGTAAAATCTGCTCCCTCGTAGGAAATGGTGTAGTTGTCTGCGGACAGAGTGCCCAAAGTGATGGCATACGTTCCCACGTTTTCGCCTTCTTCACGACTCAGTGCGCCGGTCAGCGCGCCGGTCAGCGTATCACCACCAAGCAGAACTTCTGCCGTGTATGTCAGTGTGGGGTCTTCATCGCCGTAGATCTTGGCTTTCGCATCAGCCGTTACAGTCAAAGGTGCCTTAGCGATGCTAACGGACACGGTAGCCTTTGCGCTGTCATTATGGTTTGCATCGCCCTGAACGTAATACCAAACCGTGTAATCGCCTGCATTTGTGCCTTGGGGGATGCTTGTGGTATACTCGCCATCCTCGGTCAAGCTGTAAAGCATCGTGCCAAAGTCTGTAGAGCCTGCGCTCACAAGTGCCTGTGCTTCGCCGTTATAGGTGAGCGTGTTTGCTGTGGGAGCAGTTACTTTGGGTGTTGCCTCCGTGATCGCGAAATCAAGGCTTACGCTTACTTCGCCTACTGTGAGAGTAGCTTTGTATGTGCCTACGTTGATGATCTCGTTCTTGTCGTAGGTAACGGTGTAGTTTGCATCAATAGAACCGTCTACAACTGCTTCCTTTGCGTAGCTGTCATAAACCGTATTCACGGGAGCTTTGAGCGTGATGGTCTTGTTATGACCGCAGCCCTTATCGCAAGACTCGGTGATGGTGTTGGCAACATCGTCAGCGGTGTAGGTGTAGTTGTGGTCAAGAAGATTGCCATAGCCGTTTCCGCAGATCGTACATACTTTCTGTGCCGCACAGGTTGCGGTGCCGCCCTCATGGTTGCCCTTGACGATGTGTGCGGAAAGACCGTAGTTGTAGAGTGCTTTTGCGAGAGATTTCATTGCTTCGGATGTCTTTTCGCTGTTGATTACATCGTAGCAATAATCGTTTACGCTATATCCGAGCGTGAACAGACCGTCTGCCGAGAACTGCATCTTTTTTGCGAAATCATACGCTGCAACCGCATCCGAGGTGAGCGTTTTGATCTCGCCGTCGTTGTAGCTTACTTTGATAAAGTTGGTCGCGCTGAAATTTACTGTTGCTTCTTTAATGGAATCAGCAATCGTTTCGTTCACAACAGAAGAACTCTTGGGGACGTCTACTTCAGTCTTGCCCTCGGAAAGGAAGGCTACGCCATCCGTAACAAGGGCATTGGTCTTGTAATTGCGATATACCTGAGCAGCCGCACCGTATTCAAGCGTGTCAATGATGAGCTGCTTCATATTAGCGTCATTCGTAATATTGTAGGCGTTGATCAGGTTTTCCTTAACGCTGTAACCCGTAAGCACTGCATTTTCATGCCTCACCGGGCTACCACCCACGAGAATCGTTACGTTCATAAGATCGCCGAGGCACTGAGGATTGATGCCTTCAAAGGTGTAGATATACACCTTATCTTCAGTGGGATGCTTCTCGCACTCGGTAAGATACGTTAGCTTACCGAGGAATTCGACCTCGACCGTTATGCTTTCGATGGGGCGATCTTCATTGTTTCTGACGTGGAATTTCATTGAGATATCGCCACCGAGGTTGACCTGTTTGCCGACGAATTCTGCGACAGGGGTGTTCGTTTCTGTTCCTGTTTCCTCTGCACTTGCCGTGATCGACAGACCTGCAAGAAGCGTTACGATCATCATCAGAGAGATGACCAGAACGAGGAGCTTGTTTGTTTGCTTTGTTTTCATTTAAGTTCCTCCTTGGAATTGTGTTAGTTTGTATCGATCGGCAAGTCAATGCCGTCACTTTCATCTTTGGGTGGGTTGCCAACCGTTACCTGACAGCCTGCGTTGTCGCAGGTGTAATCGTGGTCAGCGTCGTGGTGACCTGTTGCTCCGGCTTTCGCATCCTTCTCACAGTTCACACACTTGATCGGTGTTTCGCAGTTTCCGTCATCTGCGCCTGCTACGTGATCCTTCGCCGCCGTTACGGTGTAGCCGCAGGTGCATTTATCATCGGTCGTGCAGTCGTTGTCAGAAGTTGCGGTGTGAGATACCTTGGTGCTTTCGTCGATCTGACCGCAGGCACATCTCATATAGTGATGTGTGTCGTCATAATCCGCTACGGTGTAAGAGTGCTCGTGAGGATCAATCACCTCAACAACATATCCGCAAACGGTACATTTGCCGTCCTCGCCCTTATTGTGCGACTCCTTGGTGCCTGCTACCTTGCAATCTATGTTCTGACACATCTGCCAATGTCCGTCTGCATCGGTTTTCCAATCGCCGTTGAAATTGTGCTCCTGTGCCGGTTTCATAAGCCAGCCGCACTCGGCACAGTTTACGGACGTTGTGCAATCGCCGTCATCGGCGTGTGCAATATGCTCTGACTTTGCAGGAGTGGTTACCGCACCGCAGACCGTACACAATACGTCGGTGCCGCAATCGCCGTCATCCTCGGCAGGGGTGTGTCCGAGAGGTTCGCCCTCGGTCGTTCCGCAGGTCTTACAGGTCTTGGCGGTGATACAGGTCGCATCCTCCCAGTTGTGAGGGAGCATTTCGCCCTCGGTCGTTCCACAGACCATACAGGTTTTGAGTGTGGTACAGGTTGCATCATTCCACTGATGCGCCGACACCTCTCTTGTTTCTCCACACTCGTTGCAGGTCGCGTCGCAAGCATTATCGTAGCTGTGTTCGCATTTGCTACCGCAAGCAGCGAGAGTTACGATCATCAAGACCGAGAGTAGAATTAGTGTTAATTTTTTCATATAGGTTACCTTCCTTTGGGATTCATTTTAGAAAACGTATTCATCGGGCGTTCCGTCGCCAATCGGCACCCATTCGCCGTCGAATGCGCCTGTACTTGTTGTGATTATATCTGCCGCTTCAAATGCGACGATTGTCAGTTCGGGGACTGCGTACTTCAGTTTTCTCATACTCGTTTTTTCCTTTCTACTAACTATATGAGTCAGTCTGACGAAGGTTTGTTCTTTGGACAGGTGCAGATACCGAACCAATCCTCACCGTGCTTGAAGTATTTGCATTCATCGCAGGTTGAGTCCGGGGTTCTTTTCTTTTCGCCCTTGTAGAATGGGCAAACATCCTGCATCATTGTCACAAACGGCGTTCCATCATCCGTGTAAACAGGCTCTTTTGTAAAGTCGGGGTAGATTGGAACGGGACTCCGGACCAGCGGGCTATGCCGATCGCATTCCTCATAATAGCCGTACATTAGTTCAAATGTCTTGCCAAAGGTGGTTACAATCTTGTAGAGATCGCCTTCCTTGTGGGTAAACTCCGTAAGCGGAAAATCGTTCTGAATTAGCTTACTAAACATATCTGACTCCTTTCGGCATTTCGTCAAAAAGAAAAATCTGCCATACTGTTGTTAATAGTATAGCAGACTTTTTTGGTTTGCGGTATTACCTAAAATCACTTTTTTTGGTCATATTTTTCGGTCATTATTGGTTTCCGAGCGAAATTTATATATCTTTTCGGGGGTGTTTTGGATATATAAAATTACAAAATTGCGGCAAATTCCGAGCGTGGCAAGCCTGATTTTTCGGACACGATTCGCACCGCTTGCTTCACGACCGAGAGCGAAAGATGCAGATTGACGGCTATCTCGGGATTGGACATTCCGAATGCGGCAAGCTTGGCAACCTCACGCTCCTTATCGGAAAGCGTGGTCAGAATCGTCTTACCCCTGACTGTTCCCGAGAGCTTAGACCAGCCCTCATTATAGATCTTATATAGCTTCTTGACTTCTTTCCAAGCATCCTCGTCAATGAGGGACAACCGCTTCTCCATAAGTGTATCAAGAGCACGGCAGTATTCGGCAAGAACGCCGTAGAATTTGTCAGGGAGAGCCAGCTCTATGGCTTTGTCGATGTGGTAGATAGCATCACCATCCTTGCCGCAGTTGTGGTAGATCGCGGCACAGGTAAGTCTCAGATAGATCTCAGCCATAATGGTATTGTTGGCTCTCGCCCACGAGATCATCGGCTCTACCGAAAAAGAAATGACCGACATAATGTAAAGTCCTTGAGTTCCTTCTACCTTGAGAAGACCCATTGCAACTCCATAACCGAGCGCGTACAGATATTTGGCGTAATACACCTTTGCCGCAGGATACGCATCCTTGTGAATTGGCTCGAAACGACCTTTTTTGAACCATTCCGGAAAGCTTTCTACGTTATATATCATAATATCAACGGCGCTGATCGCAAGCTGCATCGTATCTCGGTCATAGTCGTTTTTAGCAGGTGCTTCCGATATATGGATCTTGGCTCTACGCCACATTTCGATATCGCCCTTCCAGATCGCGCACTGTGCCAAAAGCATACCTGCAGAAAGAACAGCATAGAAGCCTGAGTGCTTCGAGAGCAGGTAGTTTGCAATATCGTAAACCTTGTCGATCTCACCGCGAGAGTAAGCAACCTCGGCTTCAAAAAGCACCTGCGCCTCGTGGTTATAGGAGAGGCTTTCACCCACTTTATCAGCCGTTCTGGGCATGTTGTATAGGTCAGTCATATAAAGGAAGGGCGTTTTGCGAGGAAGCGGCATATTTGCATCATGCGCGGATCTCGCTTTCTTTGTTCTGCCGTCCACAGGCTTCTTTGCATTCATTGGTATCATCCAAGCACGACCGAATTTGATTGCTCCATCGACAGAGCCAAGCGTGCACAAGTGCTGTACCTGACGATGCGATATGCCCCACTTTTCCGATGCTTCGGCTATGGTTATGTAATCATTTTTCAACATCAAAATCACCTCCAACAAGTAGCGGAATTGCGCTACGTATTACATAGCGGTATTACGCTATTTATTATATATCGTTTTTGCGCAATTTACAAGAGGTTCCGAAAAAGTTTTTCTGTTTTTTACTTTCGAGAGAAAAGTACTTTTGTGATTTTTAGATCAAATCGAGCCAGAATTTTGTGATTTTCCTCTTTTTCTGTCGTTGTAAAAATTGGATTGCATAAAATAGAACGATTTGCATAAAATAATCGTACGATTTCTGTTGACATATTCGAGCGATTATGCTATAATATTAGTAGCCAAGGAAAGGAGGCTTTAACTATGTCTATTACTGCAACTGAACTTAAACTCAATCTTGCAAAATATCTTTTGCTCTCAGCGACAGAAGATATTTATATCACTAAGAACGGAAAAATCGTATCCAAGCTCACTAATCCTTTTCAAGAGCGTGTGGACATTGCAAAATCGTTGTTCGGTATCCTTCCGGCTGATATCACTTTAGAAGAAGCACAGAAGGAGAGACTTGATCAGATATGAGAGCATTGCTTGACACCTGCGTTATTCTTGATGTGCTCCAAAGCCGAGAGCCGTTTTCCGACGATGCACAAACCATATTCCTGCTTGCAGCAAACCAACAGTTTGTTGGCTGTATAACAGCAAAATCTTCTACGGACATCTATTATTTGATGCACCGTTACACGCACGATGATAAGCAATCCCGCGCTGTCTTGAGTAAGCTTTTTATGCTGTTTGAAGTATTGGATACGGCAGGCACAGATTGTCGCCACGCTATTCCATCGCAGATAACCGACTATGAGGATGCTGTGATGATTGCAACAGCTGCACGCTCTGAAGTCGATTGCATCGTAACACGCAATACCCACGATTATGCGAAATCCTCGGTGACTGTATTTACGCCCGAGGAATTCATTGCCAAGATCAACGAGGAGAATGAATAAACTTTCGTCTTTAAAAGCTGTTTTTTCAAAAAAGCACTTGACAAATGATCGTTTCAGAGTTAAGACAAAAGTACCGAAGCCCCTGACTTTTGTATAATGCATAGAATTTCAGTGCATAGTTGGTATCATTCTGCACCAAAGTACATTGAAGGGGTAACACAAAAATCGCTAAAAAGGTGTCAAAAAGCGTAAATACGGCAGATATTCCGAGATAAGGAACGATAACGGCTAAAAACACCAGTGCGAAAGCCCGTTGGGGTGGTAGAAGCCGCAAGTTCAAGTCTTGTCACTCAGACCATATCGAGTGTTCATAACAGATTCAAGTTATGGACACTCGATATTTTTTGCTTAATAGGTTTAAGTCTTCTTGAATTTATTTGATTATTTTTACTAGTTTTTGCCATACTATCTTCTCTGTCATTAATTTATACTCTTTCTCTGAAATGATTTCGTTGTCATAAGCTGATTTTCTTCTTCATTTTACTTTCTCCCAAAGAATTTTTGTTTTATATATTTTATCATACGGTTTTTAAAAAAGCAAAAAACTATTGTTATTTTATAATATTTGTGTTAAAATAACAGATGTTAAGAAATTTTGAAAGGTTATATTATGGAAGAAATATATACAAGTCCAAGACCGAAAATGAATAAAAATTTAAAAGCAGTATTTGATTTTTTAGAGCCGATTGTTTTTGCTTTAATTGCTGTTGTTATTATTTCCCTATTTGTTGGAAAATTAACGGTAGTAGACGGTGAATCAATGGAGGACACATTACATCACGGTGAATATTTAGTGGTTGTCGACCCGTTTCTTTCCTATGAGCCAAAGCAAGGGGACATTGTTGTTGTTCAAGGGGATTTTGTAGGAAGTAGCTATGACAAGCCGATTGTAAAAAGAGTTATTGCCAAAGGCGGTGATACTGTAAAAATTGATTTTAGCGACCCTTATGCCCCTATTGTCAGAGTAAACGGTGTTGAATATAAAACCGAATATGAAAAATATGAGTTTGATACAATGTTTTCTACAGGTAGTGGTGTTAAAATCGAAAGCTTTGGGGACTTTGAGCTTTACTATCTAGGCTACGATTACAATGGTAACAGGCTACCCAATTATAACAATAATTACAATTACGACACAAAAACTTTAACTGTTGAGGTACCCGAGGGCGAGCTTTTCTTGATGGGTGACAACAGATACCATTCCGCTGACAGCCGTATTTCAGAAATTGGCTGTGTTCCGGAAAAATATGTATTAGGAAAGGCGATATTTAGACTTATGCCTTTAAACAAAATAGGCGGTCTTTATAACGATTAATTTATGCAATCAGAGGTTATACAATGGTTCCCCGGTCATATGGCGAAAACTCGCCGTTTGATTTCGGAAAACCTTAAAGAAGTTGATATTATTATTGAAATTTTAGATGCAAGAATTCCATATAGCTCAAAAAATCCAGAGATTGCAAGGCTTATCGGTGATAAGCCTTCCCTTACTATATTAAATAAAGCCTCTTTGGCAGACAAAACCATTACTCAAAAATGGATTGACTACTACAAGAGCCAAGGCAAGTATGCAATTTCTGTTGACTGTATAACCGGCGAGGGGCTTTCTCTAATTTCCGGTGCAGTTAAAAAGATATTAGCTGACAAAATTGAAAGATACGAAAACAAGGGTATGAACAAAAAGCTACGAGCTATGTTTGTTGGTATTCCAAACGTTGGAAAATCCTCACTTATAAACAAGATTTGTGGCTCAAAAAAGGCAAAGGTTGAAAACCGCCCAGGTGTTACATTAAACAAGCAATGGATTCCAACAAACATTGGCTTTGATTTAATGGACATGCCGGGAGTTTTATGGCCAAAATTTGAGGAAAAGGCAGTTGGCGAGAACCTTGCTATTACAGGCGCTATAAAGGATGCAATTTTAGATACTGAATATATTGCAGTTGTTCTCTGTGGACGCTTAAAGGCATTAGCGCCCGAGCTTTTTATGGCAAGGTATAAAATAAAGGAAGAAGAGCTAAATGCTTGCGAAATGGACTATGAGGTTTTTGAGCTTGTTGGTAAAAAAAGAGGCTTTTTAATTTCTGGTGGCGAGATTAACACAGAAAGAACCGCGGCTACTCTTTTAGAAGAATTCAGAAGTGCAAAAATCGGCGCGATTTCCCTCGAAGCTCCTGCCGAATAATACTTGGAGATATTATGCTTGACTACTCTTTTGATATTTCACATAAAAATGAAAAAATAAAAATAATTTGCGGTGTTGACGAGGCAGGCAGAGGCCCTTTAGCCGGACCTGTTGTTGCTGCTGCTTGCATTTTGCCCGATGGCTTAATTATTGAGGGTCTTGACGACTCCAAAAAGCTAACCGAGAAAAAAAGAGAGAAAATTTTTGATGTTATAATTGAAAAAGCTCTTGACTACTCTATTGCCTCGGCTTCTGTTGAAGAAATTGAGGAAATTAACATTTTAAATGCATCAATGCTAGCAATGAAGCGCGCAATTGATGGACTCAAAATGAAGCCTGACCTTGCTTTGATTGATGGAAATACCTCACGTGGCTTTACAGTTGAAACAAAAACTGTTGTACATGGTGATGCAATTTCTCAATCAATAGCGGCAGCATCTATTCTTGCCAAGGTTACACGTGACCGCTTATGCTATGAATATGACAAGGAATATCCCGAATATGGCTTTGCAAAGCACAAGGGCTACGGCACAAAGCTACATACAGATGCTATAAAGCAATATGGAATTACTCCTATTCACCGCCCAAGCTTTTTAGTTAAGCTTTTTAAAAATGATTGAATTTACTAAAAAAGAGGTAGGAGATTTTGGCGAGAAATTTTGCGAAAAGCTCCTAAAAAAGAAGAAAAAATACAAAATTTTAGCCAAAAATAAGACAATCGGTCACCTTGAAGCAGATATAATCGCATATGATAAGGAATTTATTATTTTTGTCGAGGTAAAAACAAGACGCACAGATAAAAACAATCTTATGCGCCCTGCTGATGCCGTTAACTATGACAAAAGAACTAATTTAATTAAATTTGCATATGCTTTTGTTAAGACTCTGCCCCAAAAGCACAAAAACAAAACACCAAGAATAGATGTTTGCGAGGTTTTTGTAACGGCAGATGGCAAAAAATTAAAGGTGTGCGAATTCAATTATATTGAAAACGCTGTAACAAGGTAATATGATTCCATTATTTGACCTGCATTGTGATACTTTATATGAAATGTATAAGCACAATGAGTCAATTTTTGATAACAACCTGCATATTTCGCTAAAAAAGGCAGAAAAATTTTCTCCTTATATTCAAATATGCGCTATATGGAGTGATTTCTCTCTTTCAGACGAGGATGCGTTCCAAAATTATTTAAAAGTAATTGATTATGCAAGGTTAAATTTTACTACTAAAGCGCGAAATTTAAAAAATCATGCCTATATTTTATCCATCGAGGATGCGCGCATTTTAAATGGTGATTTATCTAGACTTGACCGTCTATATAACGATGGTGTTCGCTTTTTGACCTTCAACTGGAAAGGAAAAAGCATAATTGGTGGTGCTTGGGACACCTCGCTTCCCTTAACTGATTTTGGGAAAAATACACTTTATAGATGTCTTGAATTAGGGATTATTCCCGATATTTCTCATTCATCTACCGTATGTAGTGAAGAAATTATTGATATTTGTGAAGAAAAAAACAAGGTTGCGATAGCCTCACATTCAAATTCACTTTCTGTATGTAATCATAAAAGGAATTTAAGTGACGAGCTTTTTTGCCGACTTGTAAAGCTAAAATCAGTTGTTGGTATTTCACTCGCGAGTGAGCATTTAACTACTGACAGAACAGCAACTATTGACGAAATTTTGAAGCATATTTATCACTATTTAAGTCTAGGCGGTGAAGATGTCATTTGCCTTGGCTGTGATTTTGATGGTGTTTCTTCTCTACCATTAGAGATTAATTCCATTAAGGATTTGGATAAGCTTTACTTTGAAATTGAAAAAGGCTTTGGCAATGAGCTTGCCAAAAAGATATTTTTTAAAAATGCATATGAATTCATGTGCAGAAACCTCAAATAACGAAAGGAGAATCTTATGTCACTTTATGTAATGGCTGACCTACATTTATCGAGCACCACCAACAAGCCGATGGATGTTTTTGGTGCAAGATGGACTGACCATATGGAAAAGATAAGAAAAAACTGGTGCGCTATTGTTAATGAAGATGACACAGTTATCGTTCCTGGAGATATTTCGTGGGGTATTGATTATAATGAAGCACTAAAGGATTTTGAATTTATAAATTCTCTCCCTGGCAAAAAGCTACTTGGCAAGGGAAACCACGACTATTGGTGGGGGACAATGGCTAAAAATCGCGCATTTGTAAAGGAAAATGACTTTGATACTATTGATTTTTTGTTCAATAATGCGTATAAAGTGGAGGACTACATAGTTTGTGGCACTCGTGGATGGTATGTTGACGAAAAGCTACAAAATGAACCAAATGACGCGGAATATAAAAAGATAGTTGCGCGCGAGGCGTCAAGACTTAAAATGAGTCTTGAAGAAGCCATAAGATTGCGTGAAAGCGATGAAAAAATACTTGTTTTTTTTCATTTTCCGCCTGTATTCAAGTCGTTTGTTTGCGATGAAATAATTGATATTTTAATTCAGTATGATATTAAAAACTGCTATTTCGGTCATATTCACGGTGTTTATAATGTTCCAAGAACCTTGACCTACAGAGGAATTGATTTTTCTCTAATTTCATCGGACTACTCTAATTTTGTTCCTATGATAATTATGCCAAGCGACTATTGATTTTTAGATTTTGTTAATTTATTTTCAAAATGTTATTGACTTTTGAATATTTATTATATATAATAGTTTAAGTAAAAAAATTACCATTCTATGGAGGAATTCTAAAATGGCTTTAAAAAGCACAAACAAGGTAGAAACCAACGTTTACGAAATCGAATTTGACGCATCAAAGGAAGTTTTTGATGCAGCTATTGAAAAGGTATATCGTAAGGAAGTTAAAAAAATTAATATCCCTGGTTTCAGAAAAGGTAAAGCACCACGCTCTATCATTGAAAAAATGTATGGCAAGGGTGTATTCTACGAGGATGCAATCAACGAGATTATTCCTGATGCATACGAGGCAGCAGTTAAGGAGTCCGGCTTAAAGGTTGTTAGCCGTCCTGAATTTGATGTTGTTACTATTGATGACAATGGTGTTGTTCTCAAGGCAAAGTTCACAGTTAAGCCTGAGGTCGCTCTTAAGGAGTATGTTGGTCTTAAGGCAAGAAAGGAAGCAAAAGAAGTAACTGACGATGACGTTAATAATGAAATCGAATCCGTTCGCGCTCGTAATGGCAGAATGGTTGAGGTTACTGAACGTGCTGTTGAAAACGGCGACCTCGCTGTTATCGACTACGAGGGCTTCTGTGATGGTGTTGCATTTGACGGCGGTAAGGCAGAAAAATATAGCCTTGCTATCGGTTCAGGTAGCTTCATTCCTGGCTTTGAGGAGCAAATTATCGGTCACAATATTGGCGAAAGCTTTGATATCACAGTTAAGTTCCCAGAGGAATATCACTCTGCTGATCTCGCTGGTAAGGATGCAATCTTTAAGATCGTTCTTCACGAAATTAAGAAGAATGAGCTTCCAGCACTTGACGACGAGTTTGCAAAAGACGTAAGCGAATTTGATACTTTTGATGAATATAAGGCTGATGTTAAGGCAAAACTCGAAAAGAAGAGCGAAAAAGAAGCTGAAAACTCTGTTGAAGAGCAAATCATCAACGCTCTTATCGAAAACCTTGAGGCTGAAATTCCTGAGGTTATGTTCGAAAACGAGGCTGAAAACTTTGTTCGTGACTATGATTCAAGACTTCGTATGCAAGGACTTGATCTAAACACATACTGCAAGTACACAGGTCAAACACTTGAATCACTTCGTGAGCAATTCAAGCCAATGGCTGAAAGACAAGTTAAAACTCGTCTTGCTCTTGAAAAGATTGTTGAGCTTGAAAATCTGGTTGCTTCTGACGAAGAGGCTGACGCTGAATACGAAAACCTTGCAAAAGCATACAATATGCCTGTTGACGAGGTTAAGAAGTTTGTTGATGTTGAGGCAATCAAGGCTGACCTTTGTGTAAAGAAGGCTGTTGACTTTGTAAAAGAAAACGCAAAAGTTACAAAGGCTAGAAAAAAGAAGGCTGCTACAACTGAAGCTGCTGAATAATTAGGTTCTCTGACCTTACGGTAAGGACCAAACTTATTTAAAAATAAGACTTATTCTCTTTACCGCTGTATACCCTTACAGCGGTAATTTGAATATATACCCTATTTGACAAAAATCTACATATTTTAGGAGGATTTTTTATGGCATTAGTACCAATGGTCGTTGAGCAAACAAACAGAGGTGAACGCTCATACGATATTTATTCAAGACTTTTAGAGGATCGTATCGTGTTTCTTTGCGATGAGGTTAATGATACAACAGCATCGTTAGTTGTTGCACAGCTTCTCTTTCTTGAGGCGCAAGATCCTGATAAGGATATAAACCTTTACATTAATAGCCCTGGTGGAAGCGTTAGCGCTGGCCTTGCTATTTATGACACAATGAATTTTATTAAATGTGATGTATCAACTACTTGTATTGGTATGGCTGCAAGCATGGGCGCATTCTTACTTTCAAGCGGTGCAAAGGGCAAAAGATTTGCTCTTCCTAACAGTGAGATTATGATTCACCAGCCTTTAGGTGGTGCTCAAGGTCAAGCAAGTGATATTAAAATTCACGCAGAGCATATTTTAAAAACTCGCGAAAAGCTAAATAAAATATTGGCTAAAAACACCGGTAAGGACTTAAAAACCATCGAGCTTGATACCGAGCGCGATAATTTTATGAGCGCTGATGATGCTATGGCATATGGTTTAATTGATAAAGTTATTAACAAGAGAGCATAAAAATGAGTGAAAAGAAAACCTGTTCCTTCTGTAAAAGGGGTGAGGGTGAGGTTGAATTTTTAATTCCATCTCCAGACCTTTCTGCTTATATTTGCCCTATGTGTATTGAGCTATGTGGTCAAATCATAGACGAATATGACATTCAAACGAAGGAAGAACAAGAAAAAGATAATTTAGAAAAGCTTTCAATAGATACCTTGCCTACTCCAAAAGAAATAAAGACAATGCTTGACGACTATGTAATCGGACAGGACAAGGCAAAAATTGCGTTATCTGTTGCGGTTTATAACCACTACAAGCGCTTGATTTACAATGAAAAACGCGAAGATACAGATAACGATGTTGAAATTCAAAAAAGCAATATTTTATTAATAGGTCCTACTGGCTCGGGCAAGACTTATCTTGCACAAACTCTAGCCAAGGCACTAAAGGTTCCTTTTGCTATTGCTGATGCTACTACTCTTACAGAGGCTGGCTATGTAGGTGAGGATGTTGAAAACATACTTCTGCGCCTAATTCAAGCAGCTGACTTTGATGTTGCAAAAGCAGAAAAAGG
Source organism: Clostridia bacterium (assembly GCA_017472695.1). GTDB lineage: Bacteria > Bacillota > Clostridia > Oscillospirales > CAG-272 > RGIG2000. Next base: position 13,939 of record JAFUOQ010000041.1, read on the forward strand.
TATTATTTATATTGATGAAATTGATAAAATTTCAAGAAAAAGCGAAAATCGTTCTATAACTCGAGATGTTTCCGGCGAGGGTGTTCAACAGGCTCTTTTGAAAATTTTAGAGGGTACTGTGGCAAACGTACCACCTCAAGGTGGCAGAAAGCACCCAAATCAAGAATTCATTCCTATTAACACCAAGGATATTCTCTTTATTTGCGGCGGTGCTTTTGATGGACTCTCAAAAATCATTGAGAGTCGTCGTGGAAAATCACTTATGGGCTTTGGCGGTGAGGTTAAGAGTAAGGTCAATGTTGATAAAACCAAGGTTTTTGAGGATGTTTCTGCTCACGATATTGTTAAATATGGCTTAATTCCTGAATTAGTTGGTCGTTTACCTGTTATTGTTGGACTTGACAATTTAGACGAGGAAGCACTTGTAAAAATACTATCAGAGCCTAAAAACTCAATTGAAAAGCAATATAAAAAGCTTTTTGAGATTGACGGAGTTGAATTGCACTTTACTGCCGGTGCTTTAAAAGCAGTCGCAAATAAAGCAATTGAGCGCTCAACAGGTGCACGAGGCTTACGTTCTATAATGGAAGAGATAATGACCGAAATTATGTACGAAATACCCTCTAACAAGGATATTGTTAAGGTTACTATTAACGAAAAGTACATAAAAGAAGGCGCAAAACCAAAATTTGAAATGAAATAAAAGGGAAGGTTAAATCTTCCTTTTTTATTTGTTATATTTCTATAACTTAAATCATTGACAAATAAGATTTTTTATTGTAAAATATAAGTGCCAAATTAACTTAATAATCGTGAAAAATGAGTGCTCTATTTTTATTTTTGGGATAGTTATACTCTTTTTTGCACATATTATGTTCACCTTTGAATTTGATAAAATGCAAATTCCTCTTATGGTGATATAATGTGTTGCACTATTTTTCACATAGGGTTAGTTTGGCGACTATTGGAGTTTGCGTTTTTGTGCGCTTGCTTCGGTAGGCGCATTTTTTATTTGAAAGGAGACGAAATGATTTACAGTGTTTCCAAATGTCCTAATTGTCGCAAAATAGTTAAAAACGAGCGTAATCCTGTTTGCGAAATAGGCGTTCCCTTTGAAACTTGCCCTTTTTGCGGAACTATTTACCTTAATCGCTATAAAGAAGAATGGATAACAAAATCACCGATTAAAAGATTTTTATTTTTTATTCAGGCACCAGTATGGGCACGTGCTTTTTTGATACCATTGCTAGCTCAAATACCATTAATAATTATTTTTGAAAATATATTTAACCCTACCATTTTTTTCATTATTTGGTATATTTTATTTGTGTCGTGGTTAACACTTGGATATTTTTTACATAAAAATGCTAATAAAGAAAAAATATATTTATCTATATTGCGAACGAAAAATTCTGAATATTTAAAATTACTAAAATTGGCTGGATATAAAATTTATTCTGTTGATAAAAAGGATTTTCGTCCTAAAGATTTTGACATATCCAAACCTTTCATACAAGAAAATATAAAAACAACCGAATCGAATGATAGCAAAAGTTCTTCTAACGAAAAAAACAACCCCTTTTTTGATAAAGAGTTTTCTTCCTCTACAATAAATAAAGAAATCTGTTATTGTAGAATTTGTGGAAACAAATTAATAGATGAAGCAACATATTGTAATAAATGCGGAACGAAAGTGAATAAAGATAATGAATTATAAATGCCCACAATGTGATAGTCAACTTTCTAATGATAGCAAATTTTGCCACCATTGTGGTTATAAATTAATCAGTGATAATGAATTTGAAACCTTAACATCAACCACTCAAGAAAGCACATCTTCATATACTTCAAAAGCTAGTTACAATAACACCAAACCGATACGTAATAAAATATTAGTAGTTATTTGCATAATTCTTGCATTAATAGTAGGAATAATAATTGTATCAAACTTAAACAATGAAAATGAGACAAATTTAACCCCCGTATCAGAACCCGCTAGTGGTACTATCTTGTCTGGTAGAGAATATTACAATGGATCAGAAATCACAATTACTGCTCCAAGCAATCAATCATGCGTGATTAAATTAAAAACTTCTTCTGGAAATACACGGCTTAGTTTTTATGTAAGAGCAGGAAAAACCGTAACAATTGGTGTTCCTGCGGAATACCTTTATGTTTATTTCGCTTCAGGAAAAACTTGGTACGGAAACGAACACTTGTTTGGCAAAAACACAAACTATTCAATGGATTCTAAAATTTGTGATTTTAAAAACTATACTTGGGAATACACTCTGACACCTACTAGCAGTGGAAACTTTTCGCAAAAACCAATTGATGAAAGTGAATTTTAAAAATAATTTAAGATAACATAGAAAACTCCAAAGTCGCATAGTTGATTGCCGTCGCTTCTCCAAGTGAAAAGCTCGGCACTCGCCTTGCTTTGTTCGGTTTCACTCGTTGAAAAAGATACTCAATCTTTTTCAACTTCGCTACCCTACCACCCCAAGTGATCATCAATGATGAGCTTGGTTTGGTCGTGCCGTGAGTTCTATTCCATTATTCAAATGCAAATAAAAAAGGAA
>JAFUOQ010000002.1 GCA_017472695.1 Clostridia bacterium
AATATAAACATTATTTTCATCAATATTTCCTTGATTGTTTTTTGGATCAAATTCAGGATAACAAAGCAAATAGTAGTCACATTCGTCGCAACAACACTCAAAGCCTTGCTCTCCGTTTCCAAGACAAACGGTAGGCTCTTTAGGCGTAAGCTCTATGCCGTTAATATCGATAACCTTTTTATGAATATTCTTACTCATATATCCTCCCATCAGCATATAAAAAAGTGCGGCTACGAAGTAAACCGCACTGAAAAACGCAAACTCCGATTGTCGCCAAACAAAACTTAAGAAGCACAAAGGAAACCCTTGTATCAACCAAAGCGGAATCTGCGTTTTTACCAAATTCAAAGTTGATTGGTACAAGAAAAGAGCATAAATCCTCTATAAAAAATAGCGAGTTTTCTTTAGTTCTTCAATATTAAGTTTTGTTTGGCATAATTATTATACCACAATTTTTGCAGTTTGTAAATATATTTTGTAAGATTTTGCCCAATTACCTTTTGGAAAGGATAACATCATTTTTCTTGACAAGCACTGACTTAATTAAAGACAGCAAAAAGTCGTAGGGCGATGGCTTACTGCCGACGAAAAAATGTTACCGGCAGAAAAAGTGGCGGGAGATAAACCCCCTCCCTACCGTGATAAAACCAACGCAAAGGAGCTTTTGTCATTAGCATATCAAAAGTCCACTTGATTACCTTCCGGGGGAGGAAAAAGCCTTCTCCTGCGGGAGAAGGTGGCATCCGCAGGCTGACAGATGAGGAGTTGGCTTGGTGTTTAATAACACCTCATCCACCGCTATCGCGGTCCCCCTTTCCCCACTGGGAAAGGCTTGGTTAATACAAACTCATTTGTTTGTAAACAGACGGATTTAGGATTTTATTCTTTAATTAAGACTTGACAAGCACTGCATTTTTCACATTTTTTATTAAAAATTTGTAAATTTTATTTTTAAAATTTAATAAAAATTTAACTAATTTTCCTTATTTTAAGGAAAGTTTTCCACACATTTGTTTTAAATGTATATATAAATAAGTAGAAATTTTTTAAAATTTGTTGACAGTTTTCCACATATGTGTTATAATATTTATAACTATAATTAGATTGCCGAATTATGCACATTTTTGCATATTTTCGCAATTTTCTTTTACGCGCGCGTGTGCGTTCCGCGTATCGCGTGTGCGTATGCGTACGCGAGGAATTTTAAAAAAGGAGATATTAAATGAACTTTAGTGCTATTGACCTTGAAGGTATTCGTTCAATGCTAATTGAGTTGCTTTTAAAAGAGAACTCATCTACTGCTGTCAATTTATGGTTTGGCGATTTGAAGCTTGCCTCACTTGACGAAAATGAAGCGGTTTTTGTTTCTCCTACTGACTTAAAAAAGAAAATTATTCAACAGCGCTTTGCTTTATCAATTGCAGACCATTTAAATGAAATTTTAGGCTTTGAGCCATCTGTTGTTATTCACTCATCTGAACAGGGCGAAATTGACTTATCTCGCAAAAATCTTGAAACCTTTGAAAAAATAGAAAAGGGCGAGATTAATCCAGCATCTCTTTCTCCAAGTGAGCAAATTCCAAATAACTATCGCTCCGAATATACATTTGAAAATTTTGTAGTTGGCTCATCAAATAAATTTGCAAACTCTGCTGCTGTGGCAGTTGCTAATCAGGATTTTGATAACTTTACAAAAAAGGAATATAACCCACTTTTTATTTATGGCCCATCGGGAGTTGGTAAAACACACTTACTTTATGCAATAGTAAATAGAATTTCAAAGAACTTCCCAAATAAGAAAATTGTTTACATAAAGGGTGAGGAGTTTGCAAATCAGCTCTTTACAGCTATTTCAAAGCACAACACAGCTGATTTTAAAAACAAATATAGAACTGCCGATGTTTTATTAATTGACGATATTCACTTCGTTGCCGGTAAGGAATCACTTCAAGAGGAATTCTTTAATACCTTTAATGCTATTTATGATGCAAATAAGCAAATGATATTTACCTCTGACCGTCCACCTCACGAAATGAAATCACTTGAGGACAGATTAAGGACAAGATTTATGGCAGGACTCATAGTTGATATTCAATTGCCTGACTATGATTTAAGATGTGCAATTTTACAGCAAAAATCAATTATGAACCATTTAAATATTTCAAATGAAATTATTTCCTACCTTGCTGAAAATGTTACCTCATCAATTAGACAGCTTGAGGGTGTTGTTAAAAAGCTTGGTGCAATTCAGCTCCTTGAGGGTGGAGAAATAAATATAGAAAGAGTTAAAAGCTCAATTCACGAGTTTGTTCCTAAAAAGGATTCAGACACTAAAAAGATGGACGATATTATTTTGGCTGTTTCTAAAAAATTTGGTGTTACTCGCGACGATATTTTATCGACAAAGAGAAATAAGGAAATTGCAGTTCCTCGCCATATTTGTGTTTATGTTGCTCGTCAATGCACACAGCTTTCACAATCTCAAATTGGTAAGGTTATAAATCGTGACCGTACAACTGTTATTTCAAGTGAAAGCTTTGTTAAGGATTTAATTGAAAAGGACTCATCCTTTGCATATGAGGTTAACTCAATTATAAGAGAGGTTTCCTCAACCTAAATTTTCCACTTTTTATCAACATGTCCTAAAGTCTAATAAAAACAAGGGCTTGTCCCACTTTTTAACATCAAACTTTTCAACGGTGGATAAAAAGTAGTCTAAATTTTAAAAATTAAGAGAAAACAAAAAATTTATTTTAACCAAAATTATCAACAATTATTCACACCCAAATGTTAGTAATTTTGATATAAAAATCCAATGGTTTATGGGTTTTTAAGGGTTTTCAACAAATCAACTACCCCCTACTACTACAACTACTACAAATAATAAATTAATAATTAAAAAAAGAAATATAAGAAAAAAGCCAACAGGGTGTTATTTCTTTGAAAGGATTTTTTATGATCGCTATTTTTGATAAGGATAAATTACTTAATACATTAATTCCAATTATGTATACTGTTTCCGGTAAAAATACAAGCCCATTAACAGAGGGTATTTTAATCCACTGTGGAGATGACAATATTTGTACTCTTACCTCTTATGATTTTGAAAAGGGTATGAGAACACAGCTTGAGTGTGAAATTATTGAAAGAGGAAAATGTGTAATTAACGCTAATAAGCTTTTCCAAATTGTAAAAACAATGCCAAAGGGAAATATCAAAATCACTGTTGAATCCTCTTTTAAAACAGTTATAGAATCTGAAAATGGATTTTCTCATTTTGATATTAAGGCTTTAAGTGCTAGTGAATTTCCGGTGCTTCCAGAGCTTCGCGCTGAAAAGGGCTTTAAAATCCCACAATATCTATTTAGAAAATTTGTAAATAGAATTTTATTTGCAATCGGTCAAAATGATAGCCGTCCTGTTTTCAACGGTGCTTACTTCGAGGTTAGAGATAAGAAAATGACAATCGTTTCTTGTGATGGAAACCGTTTGGCTCATCTTGAATATGAAAGTGAACTCGAAAACACAAACAATGATAAAAATCCACTATATCTTTTGTTTATAGTTCCTGGTAAAACTCTTGTTGAGCTTATGAAGCTTGTTAAGGATACAGAGGAAACAATGGAGATTAGAGTTGCTAACCGTCAGCTTCTATTTATTGTTGGAAAATATATTCTGTTTTCAAAGAAAATTGAGTCAGCTTATATTGACTATGAAAGAATTTTACCAAAGAACACAAATATCGAGTTTTATTTAAATGCTGAAGAATTAAGAGGTGCTTTTGAAAGAAGTGCACTTATTATTGAAGATAACCTTGCAGGTACTCTTCGTCCTTATGTAAAGTTTACTATTGACGAGGTATTATCAATCTCAACTCTATCCTCAAACGGAAATGTTTACGACGAAATTGAAATTGAAAAATTAAAGGGTGATGATTTAGTTATTGCATTCAACTGCAAATTCTTCCTTGATGTACTAAAGGTTTGTGACCAAGGTAAAATGAAATTAAGCTTTGTTAACCCATTAACCGGAGTTTTGATAGAGCCACAAAATACAGATGAAGGCAAGTTTACATATTTTGTAATGCCTATGAGAATGACACACTAATGATAGTTAAAAATATTGAATTTGAAGGCTTTCGCAATATTGATAGTGAAAAAATAGAATTCAGTGATGGAATAAATGTAATTTACGGAGAAAATGCACAGGGTAAAACTAACATTTTAGAGGGTATTTACCTTTTTGCAAGAGGAAAGAGCTTTCGTGCCTTTAAGGATAAAGAGCTAATTAAATTTGATAAAAGCGTTGCATATGCAAGGATGAGCTTTGAATCAAAGGATAATGAAACTATTTTAGGCGTTGAAATTTCAAAGAGTCAACCAAAGAAATTTTATAGAAATAAGGTTAAGGTTGCAAAAACCTCTGAAATTATAGGTGAGTTTAGGGCTGTTTTATTTTGTCCCTCACATCTTGGAATAATTAAGGATTCCGCCTCTGTTCGCCGTAAGTTTTTAGATGTTGCTATTTCCCAGCTTCGCCCGGTTTATATAAAAATGATGGCACGATATAATGCTGTTATGGAGGAAAGAAATGCAATTTTAAAAATGCTTCCCACTGAAAGACAGGAAAATGAAGCATTAATTGACATTTATTCAGAGGAGCTAGCTTCACTTTCTGCCGATATTGCGGATATAAGAAATGAGTATATAAAAAAGCTTGACTATTGGGTTTCAATCTTTTTTAAGGATATGACCGGCGGACGGGAAAAGCCAAAAATCACTTATGAATCAAATGTACAGGAAAATGACTTTGAAAATAGAGAAAGTCTTAAAAATCGCTATTTAGAGCTCTTAAAAAACAATAAAGAAAGAGAATATAAATACGGTGCTACACTTTTTGGTATTCATAAGGACGATTTAAAAATAGAAATTAATGGCAAGGATTCTCGCTTTTATTCCTCTCAAGGTCAGCAAAGATCCTTGGCTCTCGCTATGAAAATGGCAGAGGGTGAGATTAGCAGAGAAAATAAGGGAGAATATCCTGTATTCTTATTTGATGATGTACTTTCCGAGCTTGATGATTCTCGTAAAAAATATGTATTATCAAATATAAGTGCGCGTCAGGTTATAATTACCGGCTGTGACAAGGGTGTTTTTGAAAACACAGACGATTGTAATTTTATTTACATAAAGGATGGCAAAAGAGAAGAGGATTTGAATTTTGCTGACACTTCCCTTGAAGAAAATGAAAATGAGCCTTCACAAGAGGGAGAAAACGAATAAAATGTACATTCATATAGGAAATAACAAGGTGGTAAGAAAAAGCGAAATTTTAGGGGTTTTTGACCTCGATTCAGCCACTGTTTCCATAAACACCAGAAACTATTTAAGTAAGGCTCAAAAGGAAAAAAGAGTTATTACTTTAGGGTATGACCTACCCAAATCATTTATAATTTTAAAAAATAATGAGGTATATTTATCCCCATTTAATACCTCGTCTATTGTAAAGTAAATCAACTGAAGAAGGAGAAAAAAATGGATACAAACAAGGTAGAAAAAGAATACGGCGACGAGCAGATTCAGGTACTAGAGGGTCTTGAGGCTGTTAGAAAGCGCCCAGGTATGTACATTGGTACTACATCAATAAGAGGACTTCACCATCTTGTATATGAGATAGTTGATAACTCTATTGACGAGGCAATGGCAGGCTATTGTGATAAAATTACGGTTACTCTAAAGAGCGACGGTAGCGTTGCTATTCAGGATAACGGACGTGGAGTGCCGGCTGGTATAAATGCAAAGACAGGAACACCAAACCTTGAGGTTGTATTCCTTGTTCTCCATGCAGGTGGTAAATTTGGCGGTGGCGGATATAAAATTTCAGGTGGACTACACGGTGTTGGTGCATCTGTTGTTAATGCGCTTTCAACTTGGCTTGAGGTTGAAAACTGCCACGATGGAAAAATGTATACTGAAAGATTTGAAAAGGGTAATGTTGTGCGCCCATTTGAGTGTGTTGGTGACGCACCAGATGGAAGAAGTGGTCTTTATGTTCGCTTTATGCCAGACGATACAATTTTTGAAACAGTTGAGTTTGAATATGAAACTCTTTTAACAAGACTTCGCGAGCAAGCATTCTTAAATGCTGGAATAAAGATTATATTCCGTGACGAAAGAGATGACGAAAATATTAGAGAAGAGGAGCTTTACTACGAGGGTGGTATTCGCGAGTTTGTTCAGTTCATTAATAACAACAAGGGTGGCGGACTTATCCACAACGATGTAATATACATGAAGGCAGAAAAAGGGGATATTACTGCCGAGGTTGCTCTTCAATATAACGACTCATATAGTGAGGCAATAGTTACCTTTGCTAACAATATGGCAACCATTGATGGTGGTACACACGAAATTGGCTTTAAAGAGGGTCTTCGTAAGGTTACTAACAACTATGGTAAAAAGCTCGGATTTTTGAAGGACGGAGATAAGCTTTCAGGTGAGGACACCCGTGAGGGACTTACAGCGGTTGTTTCTGTTAAATTGCCGGATGCTCAATTTGAGAGCCAAACAAAGGCAAAGCTAGGTAACAGTGAAATTAGAACTATTGTTGATAATATAGTTTATGAAAAATTGAGCGAATACTATGAAGAAAACCCAGATGTAGCAAAGATTATTATTGATAAATCCTGTGCTGCATCAAGAGCGCGTGAGGCTGCAAGAAAGGCAAGAGAGCTTGCAAGAAGAAAGGGAGTTTTAGAGGGCTCAACACTTCCCGGTAAGCTTGCTGACTGTCAGGACAGACGCGTTGAATATACAGAATTATTCCTCGTTGAGGGAGATTCCGCGGGTGGCTCTGCTAAAGATGGTAGAGACTCTCGCTTCCAAGCTATTTTGCCACTCCGTGGTAAGGTACTAAATGTTGAGAAATCAAGACTTGACAAGGTTTATGCAAACGAGTCACTTATTCCTATTATCCAAGCGCTTGGTTGTGGTATTGGTGAAGAATTTAACTCTGAAAAATTAAGATATGGAAAAATTATTATTATGGCGGATGCCGACGTTGACGGCTCTCATATTCAGGTTCTTCTTTTGACCTTCCTATATCGTCATATGCGTCAGCTAATTGAGGATGGACACGTATTCCTTGCAAAGCCACCACTTTATAAGATTATAAAGGGCAAGACAGAGAGATACGCATTCTCTGACGAGGAAAGAGATAAAATATTTGAGGAGCTTGGCGGTGGTCAAGCAGAGAGATATAAGGGTCTTGGAGAAATGGACAAGGAACAGCTTTGGGAAACAACCATGGACCCAACAAAGAGAACACTTATCAAGGTTGAGATAGGTGATGCTATAAGATGTGACGAAATCTTCTCACTTCTTATGGGTGATAAGGTAGAGCCAAGACGTGAATTTATCGAAAAGAACGCTAAATTCGTTAAAAATCTTGATATATAATCAATCGAAATTTGGGATTGAGGAGTTTAAAAAATGAGTGAAAAAGATATAAATGCATTAGATTATGAAAATACCGAGCAAATGATAGTCGGTAGGTCTATTGAATCAAGAGTTCCGGAGGCATTCCTTGAATATTCAATGTCGGTTATCGTTTCTCGTGCGCTCCCTGACGTGCGCGATGGTATGAAGCCAGGACAGCGACGTGTTATGTACGCTATGTATGAGGACCATTTGACAAGCGACAAGCCATTTAGAAAATCAGCTACAACCGTTGGTAACGTTCTTGGTAGATACCATCCACACGGTGACCAATCCGTTTACGGAACAATGGTAAGAATGGCACAACCATTCTCACTCCGTTATCCACTTGTTGACGGACATGGTAACTTTGGTAACGTTGACGGCGACGGTGCTGCTGCTTACCGTTATACCGAGGCTAGAATGAGTAAGCTTGCAAATGAGCTTATGAGTGATATTGAAAAGGATGTTGTTGACTTTATTCCTAACTTTGATAACTCAAGAAAAGAGCCAACAGTTTTGCCATCCCGTTTTCCAAATTTCCTAGTTAATGGTAGTGTTGGTATTGCTGTTGGTATGGCGACAAACGTTCCACCTCACAACCTTGGCGAGGTTATTGATGGTACTGTTTATTTAATGGAAAATCCAGATTGTACAGTTGCCGACCTTATGGAATACATAAAGGGTCCAGACTTCCCAACCTGTGCGACAATTTATGGTAAAAAGGGAATAATTGACGCATACGAAACAGGTCACGGTCGTGTTATGGTTCGTTCAAAGGCAAAGATTGAAGAGGACCACCACAGAATTATAATTACTGAAATTCCTTATATGGTTAATAAGAGTCAGCTTGTTGAACGAATAGCTGACCTAGTTAAGGAAAAGAGAGTTGAGGGCATTACCGGTATTCGCGACGAGAGTGGACGAGCTGGTATGAGAATTGTTATTGAATATAAGAGAGATGCAAATGCTCAAATTATTCTTAATACCCTTTATAAAAATACACAGCTTCAAGACACCTGTGCTGTTAATATGCTTGCACTTGTTAAGGGCGAGCCAAAGACACTAAACCTAAAGCAGGTTCTTGAAAATTATGTTGAGTTTCAAGAGGAGGTTGTTCTTCGTAGAACTAAATTTGAGCTTGCAAAGGCTCAAGCCGAGGCTCATATTTATGAAGGCTACAAGGTTGCTATTGACAATATCGATGAGGTAATAGCTACAATCCGTTCGAGCGAAAGCACACCTGTGGCAAAGGAAAAATTAAAGGAAAGGTTCCTTCTTTCCGATGAGCAGGCACAGGCAATTGTTGAAATGACTCTTGGCCGTCTTTCCGGTATGGAGCGTCAAAAGGTTGAGGATAGACTCATTAAGCTACACGAAACAATAGCCGAGCTCAATTCAATTATTTCAAGCGAGGACAAATTAAAGGGACTCATTAAGGATGAGCTTCTTGAAATTAAGAGAAAATATGCAGACGCGCGCAAAACTGACATTATTGACAGTGAGGAGGAAATCGACATTGAGGACCTCATTGAGCGCCATGAATGTGTAATTACTCTTACTAACTCCGGTTATATTAAGAGAATCCCAGCAGATACATACTCTGCACAAAGAAGAGGCGGTAAGGGACTTATCGCTATGCACACAAAGGAAGAGGACTTTATTGAAAAGGTTCTCGTTGCAAACAGCCACGATTATCTACTTATGTTTACCGACAATGGTAAGATATTTGTTCGTAAGGTTTATAGAATTCCTGAAGCATCAAGAACTGCAAAGGGCTCTAACCTAATCAATCTAATTGAGATTGAAAAGGGCGAAAAGGTTACTGCAATGGTAACTCTTTCCGAGTTTACTCACGGTGAATACTTAACAATGGTTACACAAAACGGTGTAATTAAGCGTACTGATATTGCAGAATATGAATATCAGCGCAAGGGTGGTAAGATTGCCATTAATCTTGACGAGGGAGATAAGCTAATATTTGTTGGTCATACAGACGGAACAAAGCATATTCTTATTGCCACAAAGAACGGCTATGCTGCTCGCTTTGACGAAAACAAGGTTTCAGTTGTTGGTAGAACTGCGCGAGGGGTTCGCGGTATTGACTTACGTACAGGTGATATTGTTTGTGGTGCAGTTATAGTTGACACTGACAAGAAGCTACTTACAATTACAGAAAACGGCTACGGAAAGAAGAGCAGCTTCGATGAGTTTGAGCCTAGAAACCGTGGTATAATGGGTGTTATTGTTCATAATATTAACGAAAAGACAGGTAAGCTCGCATCTATCTCATGCGTTGACGACGACAAGGATGTAATGGTTATTACAAACGAGGGCGTTATTATAAGAACAGCAACAGATGTTATCCCAATATATAAGAGAAGCACAACAGGTGTTAAGATTATGCGTCTTGACGATGGTGCGTTTGTTGCAAATACCACCCTGGTTGATAAGGAAGAGGAAGGCGAAGACGAGGTAGTACTTGACGAAAATGGTAATCCGGTAGCTACCGATGGTAATGAGGAGGCTGTCAGCGAGGCTACAGAAAATGTAGTTGAAGCTGAAAACAACGACACTCCCCCAGCCGAAAATGAATAAATTTAACTCCAGAGGAGTAAAATGAGAAAATTTAAAAGAATTTTATCTCTCGCACTTATGGCGCTTTTGGTCGTTTTGACCTTTAGCGCCACAGGCTGTGGGAAAAAATTGACAGAAAAGGAAGCCGAGGCAAAAATAAAAGAGCTGGTTGATGCTTCCTACGAATTAAACGAAATAGTGTATGGAAAAGGACTTTCATATTACGACAGAATAGACACGCAAAACAGCCTGTATGCACCTGTTAGTGACGATGAGGAATATAAGTCAATAGGAGAAATTAAGCTTGCTATAAGAAATGTTTTTTCAAGTAGCTATGCAAGAGTACTTGAAGCTGCCGCATTTGAAGGGCAGGACGGAGCAGATTTTGGCTATCACACACAGCCAAGATATATTGATCAAACAGGCGAGCTTATGGTTTTAAAGGACTTTTACAATGTCAATTTTGATAGCAACAAGTATGGTGAATACGAGGGCGTAAGGGTTCAAAAATACAACACAGACGAAATCGAAATTGTAAAAATTTCAAAGCGCTTTGTTGAAGGAAAAATCAAAAGCGAGGATGGAAAGACAACAATCACCGTTACTCTTATTTTAGAGGATGACGAGTGGAGGCTTGACTCTCCTACCTATTAAAAAACCGCACCCAGTGTGCGAATTTTGACACAAATTTGACAATAAAATAAGTTTATATAAATAGATTGTGGCTTTTTAGCATAACAATGATTTATTAGGAGAAAAATATGGCTAAAAAATCAACAAAGGCAGTCAAGGTAGAGGTGGCAACAACCGATGCCGAGAAGAAAAAGGCTCTTGACACTGCCTTATCACAAATAAAAAAGGAATGTGGCGAGGAGTCAATCAGACGCTTGGGCGACAAGGCTGATATGCAAATTGATTCAATCTCTACAGGCTCGCTAACACTTGATTTAGCTCTCGGTGTTGGGGGACTTCCAAAGGGAAGAATTATTGAAATTTATGGTCCAGAATCATCTGGTAAAACAACAATTGCGCTCCACGCAATAGCAGAAAGCCAAAAGCAAGGCGGAACTGCCGCATTTATTGATGCAGAGCACGCGCTTGACCCTGTTTATGCAAAGGCTATCGGCGTTAATATTGACGAGCTTTTAGTTTCTCAACCGGACAATGGTGAGCAAGCGCTTGAAATTACAGAGAAATTGGTTTCATCTGGTGCTGTTGATATTATCGTTGTTGACTCGGTAGCGGCACTTGTTCCAAGACAAGAAATTGAGGGCTCAATGGGAGATTCTCATATGGGCTTACAGGCTAGACTTATGTCACAGGCACTCCGTAAGCTTTCCGGAGCTATTTCAAAGACAAATTGCATTGTAATTTTTATCAACCAATTGCGTGAAAAATTAAATGTAATGTATGGTAATCCAGAAACAACAACCGGTGGTCGCGCTCTTAAATTCTACGCTTCAGTAAGAATTGATGTAAGAAAGGCAGACACATTAAAGAACGGTACTGTTGCATACGGTAACCACGTAAAATGTAAGGTTGTAAAGAACAAGGTGGCAGCTCCATTTACAGTTGCTGAATTCGATATGATTTACGGCAAGGGTATTTCAAAATCCTCCGAGATTATTGATATTGCAATTGAGCTTGGACTCGTTATTAAGAGTGGCTCTTGGTTCTCCTACAACGGTGGCAAAATTGCTCAAGGTAAGGACAATGCAAGAAAGTACTTTGAGGAAAACCCCGAGCTTATGAAGGAGCTTGAGGAAAAGATTAAGACAAGATTGGCAAGTGGCGAAACGGTTGATAAGGACGAGTTTGACATCGATGCAGATGACTTTGACCTCGATTCACTCAATTTGGATTAGCTTTAAAAGACAAAAAGGGCAAAATAAATGGAAAAAGAAATCTATTACAAGGTAGAAAAGATAAAGAAAACTCCTGCAGGCAGAGTTTTCTGCATAAAATCAAACATTGGTACTGTTTTTGAGATGCTAGTTTCAAATGAGCAGTACGAAAGATTTGATATTGAGGAGGGCGAAATTATTGATGACGAGCATTTTCTAAAAATCAGAGAAGAGATGCTCTTTGATAACGCGCGTCGTGCAGCCTTTTCAATTCTTTCCTGCGGAGAAAACAATAAAAAGTCATTAACCTCAAAGCTTCAGGCAAGGGGCTATTCCTATGAACTATCAAAGAATATGGCTATTTATATGGAGCATCGCGGTTACATTGACGAGAAAAAGCAGATAAAGCTTTTGTGCCAGAACTATCTAAAAAAGAAATATGGCAAATTAAAGATAATAAACGAGCTAGTGGCACACGGCTATCAGCGCGAGGATGTACAGGAATTTGTCAAGAAAAATCTTGACAAGGTTAACTTCACCGAAAATTGCGCGTATATTATCGAAAATAAATTTATGCCACTTAAAAACAATCCCGATGAGGTGAAGAAAATGATGGGTACACTCCTTCGTTATGGCTACAACATCGGCGAGATTAAAGAGGGCATAAAAATAGCTACCGAAAGGCAAAAAAGCGATGAGTAAGATAGGATTTGTTTCTCTTGGCTGCCCCAAAAATTTGCTCGATACCGAGGTTATGCTTGGGCATATTGCAGCGGCAGGCTATGAAATCACTCCAGAGGAGAGCGAGGCAGATATTGTAATTATTAACACCTGCGCGTTTATAGGAGATGCCAAAAAGGAGTCAATTGACAATATTTTGGACATTGTTTGGCTAAAGGAGAATGCTAATTTAAAATCGATTATAGTTACGGGTTGTCTTGCAGAGCGCTATCGTGACGAAATTCTTTCCGAGTT
Source organism: Clostridia bacterium (assembly GCA_017472695.1). Taxonomy (GTDB): domain Bacteria; phylum Bacillota; class Clostridia; order Oscillospirales; family CAG-272; genus RGIG2000. The sequence continues at coordinate 12,872 of JAFUOQ010000002.1, forward strand.
TCCGGAGGTTGATTGCGTTCTTGGTACGGGAAGTGTGCACTCAATCGTTGAGGCTATAAAAAGAGTCGAGAATGGAGAGCGCTTTTCGGAATACAAGGACAAAAATGAGGTGACCATATGTGGTGACCGAATTGTCACAACAGGCGAGGCATATGCCTACCTTAAAATCTCCGAGGGCTGTAACAACTGTTGTACCTACTGTGCAATTCCGTCAATTAGAGGAAAATTCCGTTCACGTCCTATGGACGAGCTGATTACAGAGGCTAAAGAGCTAGCTGATATGGGAATTAAGGAGCTAATTGTTATCGGTCAGGACACCACCGCCTATGGTATTGACCTTTATGGTGAGTATAAGCTACCAGAGCTTTTATCTCGCCTAGCAAAGGAAACCGAAATTAAGTGGCTTCGTATTCTTTATTGCTATCCCGACAAGATAACAGACGAGCTGATAAACGAATTTAAAACAAATGAAAAGCTAGTAAAATACATAGATATTCCTATCCAGCACATAAGTGATAAGGTTTTAAAGCGCATGAACCGTAAGGGTGATGCTGCACTTATTCGCTCTGTTATGAAAAGACTACGCGAGATTGAGGGAATTACTATCCGTTCAACTGCGATTGTTGGCTTTCCGGGTGAGAGCGAGGCAGACTTTACCGAGCTATGCGAGTTTATCCGTGAGGTAAAATTTGACCGCTTCGGCGCGTTTGCATACTCACGCGAGGAGAATACTCCTGCATATAGCTTCCCTGACCAAATAGACGAGCAAGAAAAGCAGGACAGATATGACATTATAATGCGTGAGCAGTTAGCTGTGACAGAGGAATACAACGCGTCGCGTGTTGGCAAGGAAATAACTGTTCTTTGCGAAGGCTATGACAAGGTGGCAGAAACCTACTTTGCAAGAAGTGAGGCAGATGCACCTGATATTGACGGCAAGGTATTCTTCAGTGCTAAAAAGCGCCACGAAGCAGGTGATTTTGTGCGCGTTGTAGTTGAGGAAGCAGACGACTTCGATTTATACGCAAGGGAAATCTAAAAAATCCCACCCAGTGGACGAATTTTAAAAAATATCCCACCAAGTGTCTAAAATAAAATGGTACTTGTGGGTAATTATGAGGAAAATGGATAAAAATAATGAGAAAAGTGTATTAAGCACACTACCAGCAAATTATAAGCTTGGCTATACGCTTGATTTACAAAACAATAAAAAGCAAGCAATTATTGTAAACCTTGCAGCAATACTTACAGGTGTTGCCTTGGTTGTGCCAATGATATTTTTAGTGCCGATTAATGGGTTATTTACTCTTAAATCGACAGAGGGCTTTGACATTTTTATGTATGCTCTGCGTTTTGTTGTGTTTGTTTTAGGTAGCATTTTATATATTATTTTTCACGAGCTAACTCATGGAATATTTATGAAGCTATTTGGTGCAAAAAAGGTCAAGTTTGGTTTTACCTTCATTTATGCCTATGCAGGCACAAAGGAGGAGTACTTTAAAAAGTGGCCATACATAGTTATTGCACTTGCGCCCGTTAGCATATTCTTTGTGATTTTTGCAATTGCTTGCCCATTCTTGGTAGGGACCCCTTGGTTTTGGGTGGTTTACTTCTTGCAGGTGCAAAACATAGCAGGGGCGATGGGCGATATTATAGTTTCACTTGTATTTCTTGGAAAGCCCAAAAATGCATACATTAAGGACGAGGGCACGAGCATGCAAATGTTTGTTCCCAAGGACTAAAAATATTCAAAATTAGTTTGGCAAGAGGAGGAAATTATGAATTTACCAAACAAATTAACAATTTTAAGGGCACTTTTAGTTCCTGTATTCGTCGCTTGCTTACTTTATATTCCAAACGAGATTGCGTGCGGATTTGTAACAGCGGGAGTATTTATTATCACATCACTTACAGATATGCTTGACGGAAAAATTGCGAGAAAGTATAATCTTGTTACCAACTTTGGTAAATTTATGGACCCTCTAGCTGACAAATTTATGGTTTTCGCGGCACTTATCACAATTACTGTTAAGATGTTCCTATATGCAGGTAACACAAACGATTGGGTTTTTGCAAATGTTATGATTTGGGCAACAATGGTTGTTGTTCTCCGTGAGCTAGGCGTTACATCTATAAGAATGGTTTGCTCAGGAACAGCGGCAGGCGTAATCGCAGCTAGTATGTTTGGCAAATTAAAGACTGTAACACAGGTTATTGCAATAGTTGTAATCTTGGTTGAGTTCTCACTTAATAAGGGCTTTGGACTCCCAACCTATTGGGTTGCATCATATGTACTAGTGGCTGCAATGACATTTATGACAATTGCATCGGGCATTGACTATCTTAAGTCTTATTGGAAGTATATCAACCCTAATAAATAGGTTGGGGCTAATTAGCAGGCATAGAACGAAAAGAACAAGAATTCTGTAGAGGGGCTTGCTCCTCTCGTTCTGCAATAAATCAATCTAATATAGAAAACAGGCACTTGCCTGTTTTCTTTTATGTGCTTTTCTAATAACGCTTGCTCGTTTGATGTACGCAAGTACGGCTCGCACTCGCAAGTGTACCTTCTACATCCACTACTGTCCCACTATGTGAAGCTAGACGGCTTCGCGTTCACATTTTCGCTCGACACTCCCGTATCTCTAGGTGGGGTTGGCTACGCTAAAAATTGATTCTCCACTCATCAATTTTTTACGCTGAAATTAGAAGACGTCTATTTGAGATTGAGTGGGCGTGTGTAAGAAAAGAAAAAAGGATGCGTTTGCATCCTTTTATTTGTTTATTACATATGCGGCGAGCTCGCTCCAAAAGTCAGAGCCAACTGATGGGTTTTCCATAAGGATTGTTATCTGTACTATATTAGCCTCAATCGCAAAGCTACGGGTCGAACCAAACGAGCCGATACCAATTGATTTTTGAGTGCCGTTACTGTATGTTACAGAAATTGTATATGAGGCAGTTCCGTAGCCTGTGACAGTAAATATATCTACATATGTTGCTGTTTTTGCAGACAAGGTGACTGTAACTGCGCCTGTGCCCTTACCGGAAATATTTGTGTCGGTGAAGTCACCATCAATTAGTGAGCCTGCGTTGTCAGAGCCATAGCATTCGCCTGATATTGAAGGTGTATTAAAGCTACTAAAGGTGATATTTTTAAGCGGCTCACTCTCGGATTCGGTACAACGAGAGCAATAGTGCTCCCTTATCATATTTCCGTTTTCGCTGATTTTTGTTTCCCATGCGCCAAAGTTATGTCCTAGCGCTTCGGTTATAATATTAAATTCCTGATATCCACACACTGTGCAGGTTCTTGATAGGGCTTGTGGATTTATACAGTCCGCAGGCTCGCTTTCCTGCCATATAGTCCATTGGTGGTTTTCTGTACCGTCATAGCAGAGGTAAATCTTTTCCCAAACAGGTGTTAAAACTGTGTCCTCGGTTATTATCGAGGTTGATGTAACTGTGATACCGGCTTGTGTTTGCCAGCCCGTAAATCTATATCCCTCGCGTGAGGCGGTAGGCAATTTGAAAAGATAATCGGAAATTCTATCGCCTTTAACCATTTCAAAATATGTAAGGTCAATGCTCAAGGCTTCGTCTGCTAAAAGGCTAAATTCTACAGTAACCAGCTCACCAAGAGGCTCCCAAAGTGCGACAAGGGATAGGTCATTTTCGCCTGCGATGGTCTTTTTGTCAATTTCCTTGTCACTATCGCCATCCTCAAACCAGCCAAGAAAATCATAGCCGAGCTTTGTAGGGGTCGGGAGAGCGCCGATAGGCTTGCCAACGATTGCTTCAAATGAGTCGCTAGAACCCTCTGGTAATTCGCCTCCATCTGCATCTAGGGAAACAGTGATTTTATTAATTTGTTGCCATACGGCAGTTATTGTTTTTTCTTCAGCTACCTCGTATGGCAAGGTAATAGGCTCGCCATCAATATGCCAACCGATAAATTCATATCCCTCATAGCTTGGTGTCGGTAGAGAGGTGATAGTGCTGCCAACCTCGTATAAGGAGCTTGCTTCAGCACCATCCGTGAGAGCGCCACCGCTCAAATCAAGAGTTATAGTAACCTTTTCCTTTTCAATGTCTGTATCAGTATTTATATCAGAGTCAGTTAAAATTTGCTCCCATTTTGCAACAAAAATAACGTCACAGGTAACTGCATATGGTAGCTGAACCTCCTCGCCCGCGATAAACCAGCCAAGGAAGTCAAAGCCGTCCTTTACTGGCGTTGGGATTGAGGTAATTTTGCTACCTGAATCATATTTTGTAATTGTTTCTTCGCCATTTGGTAGAGCACCACCGTTTAGCTTTAATGAAACTGCCGACCTTTCAATTATTTCCTCCCATTTAGCGACCAAGGTCACGCTTTTAGTCAAGCGGTAAGGGAATGAGACCTTCTCCTCATCTAAAAACCAACCGACAAAGGTGTAGCCCTCCTTTGTTGGCTTTGGAGAGGTTGATATAACCTTATTTAAGGAGTAAGATTTTATATTTTTAATTCCACTTGGCATTTTACCACCCTGTGTATCGTAGGTGATAGTAGCCGTAGTGGACTCGTCGTCTATATCGCCCAGCTCCTCGACAAAATCGGGTGTGCAGGAGCATATTGAAAATACAAAAATTAAAACTAAAGCCAAAGAAATTATTTTTGAAATAGAGCTTTTCATGCTTCCTCCTAAAATAAAAGTCAACCTTGCGCAAAAGTTGTGCGCCTAATATTACAATTATAACATTTTTTAAAATGTATGTAAATATCAAATCAAAAAATCTATTAAAAATAATAAAAAAGGACGGGAAACCCGTCCTTTTATATTTTAGTCATTTGATGTAACAAATACAGAGAGCTCACTCCATTTGTCGCTACCATTTGATGGTTTTTCCATTGTTACGACAAACTTTGTTACTGTTGCTTTTACGCTAAATACTGTTGTTTCCGTTCCGTTCTCACCAAAGTTGCCACTGCCGAGAACAGCTGTATCGCCGTTTTCGTAATATACTGTAACATAGTATTCAGAGAAGCCGAAGCCGGTTACTGCAAATGCGTCAACATAGGTTGCTACACCCGCCTCCATAGTAACGGAGAATTCACCTGTATCCTTGGGAGCAATTGGTGTGTCAGTGTAGTTGCCGTTAACAAGAGCGCCTGTGTCAGAGCCCCATGCAGCGCCGGTTGCGACAGGAGCTTTAAAGCTATCTTTAGTAATGTTTGTAAATGAAGCTGTTACCTCTTGGTTACATACTGAACAGATAGCTGTGCCTGTTGCAACACCATCAACGATAGTTGCTGTCCAATCGCCAAGTGTGTGTCCAAATGCTTCCTGTGTTACTTTGTAGTCCTTTTGACCACAAACAGTACAGAAGTTTTCAAACTTTGTTGGGTTTGTGCAATCAGCCTCGGAAATTTGTGTCCAAGCATCCTCGTTGAATGTGTGTCCAGTTGCTGGGATTACTACGTCAGTTACAGAATATTCACAACGTGTACATGCGCCGTTCTTCAAACCAGTTTCGGTACAAGAAGCTTCATCGGTAACATCCCAATCAAACTCGTGGTTAATTGTGCCATCGGCGCAGAGAATAGCAGGGGTAATAAGGATTTCGCCTGCATCTGGAACTGCGTCAACGTAAACGTAACCGTTTTCTACGAAGAACTCAAGCTCCTTGCCGTTTTGTGTTGCCTTAATGCCGTAATCTACCCAAGAATCGTCAATGTCAACCTGAATTGTAAGTGGTAGGTTGTACATGTAGTCATCAAGTGTGTCTGTTAGGCTTAGTCTGATTTTACTATCAGTTCTTTCGAGCATTGTAAGTGTAGCACTTAATTGCTCCTTCATATATTGGATAAGCTCGGTGTAAGAGCATACCCAAACACCTGTTTGGTCGAGGTATTGGAACTTAGAGTTGGTTGATGCGTAGGATGACCAGATTGCAGAGCTCTTACCGATTTCGTGTAAGCACTCAACAGTCATACCGCCAACTGAAAGTATTTCGTTAATACCCTTTTCGTAAGAGCCAAGAGCTACGTGGTGTAGCTTATATTCACCGTTGTTATCATTGCGGAAGGTGAAGCTTGTGCCGTCAAAGTCATATGAACCAACCTCAACCCATTCGTGGTATGCATCCCAAAGAGTTCCATCCTCCTTATAGGTTGTGAAGTGCTTATATGTACCTTGAGTTCTGCCCTTGTCAACAAGACGGTTTGCGTCTTCGTCATATACATAGTTAAGCTTTGCATCAGCCTTTGCTACGTAATGATATTCGCCGGAAAGTGTCTCTATAAGAACGTGTGTTCCGCCATTTTCGTTGAATGTGTATACGCCGTTATTAAGGTCGTATCCGCCATTTGTTGGCTCGTAAATAGGAGTAGAAAGGTTTTCCCAAACGAGATTTCCGTTTTCGTCAACTGCTTGTTCGCCGGTTGTTTCGTCTATAACTGCCTTTTGAGTAATCTTTTTGTATGAAGTGTTTCCAATTGTGCCGTCTGCCTTAACAAAGATATATGCACCCTCTGTTTGGTCGGACTTGGAGATGTATGAGTTCATATTACCCCAAGCACGTCTTGTACTTACCCAAGAAAGCTCACCAGCCTTGTTAGTAGATTGAGTGAAGATAACCTCACCTGTTTCCTCGTCAACTGTGATAGAGCCAACAAGTGGTGATTGACCATAGCCGTTGCCAGCCAATTCTTCGATTACGTTATAGAAGTATTTAGAGTTACCACCGTTACGAGCACTTGCCATAACGCCTGTTACGTATTCTGAAGTACCTGTTGATGTTTGACCATTAGGTGTTGCAAAGCCGAGAATTCTTTGACCAGAGAACTTGCTCATAAACCAGTAGTGAGCATTAACTACGTCGCTAAGTAGTGAGTTTTCACTAATTTGACCGGAGTAGTAGCCACCGTGAGTATATGAGTGTGAGCCGAGGTCAAGCGCGCCAGATGCAAAGTACTCGTTCCATTCGTTTACGTACATATCAACATAGCAAACAGAGAGAACTGCGGTTGCCTTCCAGCCTCTTTCTTGAAGCTTTGGAATTATCCACTCGTAGGTAGCAAGATAGTTACCATCGTCAAGGGTTTGAGCCCATGCGGCAGGAGCGTTGCCTCTATATGTTGTGATTTTTGGATCCTCGTAGTCGTTGTAATAGTTAGTTGTTCTTGTTGCGTTACAGCCGTCCTTCAAGCACACTGATTCCTTTGTACCAGCATTTGTGCCTTCTGCTGCGGTTGCAACTATGTATTCACTCCAAATATGTCCGTATGCATCAACTGCATCAGTTGTACACTTGAAGTCACAGCCGTAGCATTCCATAATAGAGTAGCCTGCTGTTGTACAGCTAGGAGCAACTGTTTCTGAAATCTTAAATGAGTTATGTGCGCATCCGCCGTATTTGCCAAGGTCTGCACCTTGCTCAACTGCGGTATATGGAATAAACTCATAAACATAAGCCGCCCATTGATCGCCATCGCTATCTATAACAAGCTTAATTCCACTTGTGAATTTTGCAATATCGCAGGTGAAGAGAACTCTTTGCTTAACATTGCCATTGTCGTCCTTGCCTACCTCGATAATTGAGCCGTCAGCCTCACCATCGCCGTTTGAGTCACCCTTGATTGTGATGCTAGAGCTCTTAACAACGTTGTATGTGCAAGCCTTTAGCCAGGTTTCACCATCTGAATCAAGATAGTAAACGGAGAATTGCTTGTTTACGTTAGGAGCAACCGCAAATTGAACCGCGGTTACAAATTTATCCTCTGGGAAGGTAATAGCTGTAAATATTTCGCCAACTGTAGCTCTGTCCTTGTAGTTTGAGTTCCAGAAGGTGTCATATGAGCCATCCATAAGTGTTTCGGTACCTGTTGCCCAGGAGTTATACTTACCGGATGATGAAAGAGAAGATGAGTTAATTAGGTCTTGTGAAACGCGCTCCGTTTCCTCAACTGCTGCCATAACCTCAATTTCATAAATCATAGCAGGAGTGTTTCTTGTTGAATGGCTAACAGTAAAGCGGAGCTGATCTGTGTATATTGGAGAATCCAGCTCGTAAATTATCGCACCGGCAGTACCTGCAGGAATTGCGTTTTTATCGGATAAAATACCAACGAGCTGCCATTCGCCATCTATCATAGCCTCTAGGTCGTACGATACATAGCAGTCCTCACCCAAATCCCAAGCGTAGTAGTGTGGAACGGTTAATTTAATCATTCCGACGTCGTATGCTTGAGCGAATGTCATAATAAGCTCATCGCCTGTAAATTTAGCGCCGTCAGCAAGTGTATCAGCACACCAGAATGTGTTACCTCCACCGTCGATTGCGTTCTTTGCAAGACATACTGTGTAGTATGAGGATGCGGAAAGACCGGCGTTCTTTGCAATATCAACAAAGGATGCATCTACGTACTTACCGCCTGTATATGTATAGTTACCTATATCAAGATCCCAAAGTAGCCCATCCATTTCAGCAATTGAAGGAATCTTGAATTTTTGTGTTCCACCACAAACAGTACAAACCTTTGCTTCCTCACCACCAACATATTGTGTTGGAGGAACTAATGTAACAAAGCTTGAGCCATATGTGTGGTTGCCTGTTGCGTAAACGATAGAGTGAATTCTATCCTCGTCACAGCCTTCTCTTTGGCAATATACGTGAGTATATCCGTCAGTTGCACAGGTTTCAGGGATAACCTCGGTAACTAAATCGTGACCGAGCTTTTCGATGTTAGTGAATGTAGTAAGACCACACTTTGTACATCTTACATATTCCTTACCACCCTTTTCACAGGTAGCGGGATATGATTTTTCAGGAACCGGAACTGTTTCCTCGTGTGCACAGCTTGTGCCACCTTGATACCAAGCGGTTAAAGTAACGTCGCCTGTAACAACCATGGTTTCAAAGTCCCATCTTGATGATGATGCAGTGCCAGAGTACCAGCCACTAAAGATTTTGCCCTCAGCCACAGGATTTGCAGGCTGAGGAATTTTGTTTCCCTCTTGCACCTGAATTGTAAGCTCACCACTGAATGCACCGTCCTTTGGATCAAAGGTAACGGTGAAGTATGGGAGATTTGGGTCATCTGTTTCAGTATCTGTTTCGGTATCTGTATTTGTTTCAGTATCTGTGTCTGTGCTAGCTTGCTCGCTCCACTCTGCAACTAAAAGAATGTCCTCACTTGCAGAGAAGGGAAGTGTAACAATCTCACCATTTAATGACCAGCCAAGGAACTCATAGCCGTCCTTGGTAGGAGTTGGGAGATATTCAATGTCCTCATTAGCCGTCCACTCAAACTCATATGAGAAATTCATTTGTCCACCCTTTACATCAAGGTAGATGGTAATTTCTGTTGGTTCAGCAGAGGTATCTGTATCAGTATCGCCGTTGTCACCACATGATGTGAGTGCAAAAATAGAAGCTAGGCAGAAGATACATAAAATAAGAGCAATTAGTTTCTTATTCATATTTTCTCCTTTTTTGCCGATTGTTTTTGGTTAAAAAAGTTCCCTCGAAAAGAGTATTTTCGAGGGAACAAGTGATTGATTACTCGTTAGTAGGAACTACAAGAACCGATAGCTCACTCCAGTAGTCTGTACCATTAGATGGAGATTCCATAGTTACAACGATCTTTGTAACAGTTGCACCGATGTTGAATGCCTTTGTTGCAGTATCGCCTGAACCGAAGGAACCAACGCCGATGTCCTTAAATGTACCATCATTATAGTAAACAGTAACGTAGTATGAAGCTGAACCGAAGCCTGTTACTGCGAAAATATCAACATAAACTGCTTCCTTTGCATCCATTGTAACAACTAATGCGCCTGTACCCTTACCGCACATATCCTTGTCGGTATAATTTCCGTTGATAAGGTTAGCACCTTTATCACCGCCCCAGCAATCGCCATCTATTACAGGTGTGTTAAATGCGTCGAATGAGATATTTGTTAGAGGATCTGCTTCCTTTTCGTCACACTCTACGCAAACACGGGATCTAACGATACCATTTTCTGTGATTGTTGTAGCCCACGCACCGAACTTATGTCCAAGAGCCTCTTGTGTTATGTTAACGTCTGTGGCACCACAGATGCTACATGTTCTTGTTTCTTTTGCAGGTTCTGTACATGTAGCCTCTGAATCCTCTTGCCATGCGTTCCATTGGTGGTTTTCTGTACCGTCAAGACATACAACAACTCTGGTCCATACAGGTGAGAGAACTGTATCCTTGGTGATTGTAGATGTAACTGTAACTGTGTTACCATTAGCATCCTGCCAGCCAGCAAACTTGTAGCCAGACTTTGTAGCTGTTGGGAGAGCCTTCATAAAGCCATTGATTTTTTGACCGGAAACCATTTCAAAGTATGGTGTATCAATGCTTAAGGTTTCGTCTACGGCAACATTGAACTCAACTGTTACTATATCGCCAAGAGCTTCCCAAAGAGCAACGATTGTCATATCGTAGTCTTCAACCTCTGTCTTTCTGTCTACCTCCCATTTAGCGTTACCGTCCTCAAACCAGCCGAGGAAATTGTAACCAGCTCTTGTAGGAGTTGGAAGCTTACCAATAGCATCGCCTACAACAGCTTCCCATTCTTCTAGTTGGTTAGCAGGAAGAGTACCACCGTTAGCATCAAGGTAAATCATAACTCTTGGTCTTGTATCTTCAGTTTCTGTATCAGTGTTGGCTGTTGAGCCACCGTTGTTTGAATCAGTAGCTGTATCAGAGCCATCACCCTCTAGCAATGTGGATTGCCATTTAGCTGTAAATGTAACATCCTCATTTACTGTGTATGGGAGAGTAACAGCCTCGCCGTTGATTTCCCAACCGAGGAATTCATATCCTGTTTTTGTTGGTGTTGGGAGAATCATAAGCTTTTTGCCGATGTCGTACTCCTTAACCTCTTCTGTGCCCTCGGGCAATTGACCGCCAACTGTGTCGTATGCAACAACAGCGGTTGTTGGAGCATCCTCTGTATCTGTGTCACGATTGCCACCACAAGCAACGAGGGACAACACCATAAGTGACATCAAAACGATACAAAGAAGCTTTGTAAATGTGCTTTTTTTCATTTTCTTTCTTCCTTTCAGAATATTATTAAGCTTTTTAGAATCATCTTATAAAAATAAGATAACAAGAGATTTCTCTTTGCGTAATAATTATAACATTTTAGAATTTTAAAGTAAATAGATTAATTGTTAAATCGGTTTTTTCTACCTTTTGCACAAAAAATTGAACAAAAAAACAAAGCGCACAAGGTCAAATTTGTGCACTTTTACTATTTATATTATATAATACATATGAAGGAAAATTCTTACAGGTTAATAAATATTAAGACTATTAAAAAAGTGTGAACGAGAATTAAAAATCAGTACATTTATTTAGAAAATGTAAGCTCACTGGCAATCCTCTTTAGCTTTGCATTGATTTCGGAGCTTGTGTCCTTTGGCTCATATGTGACCTTGGTCGCATCCTTGCCAGTAAAGAAGCCGTACATAACAAGACCTGCTAAATATCTGCCGTAGTCTAGAGAGAGGTGGAAGCCGTCACGGTTGATGTTGAGCTCCCCTTGAAATTCCGGCAAGGCTCTTGCCATTTCGATGGCTTCACCATTAGGAATTGTGCGTAAGCCGTGCTTGCCTGTAAAATGATTGGTTGCATCAACTATTGCTTCAAACATTGTTTTTCTGTCGCGGTTGTAGCGGACAAAGCCGAAGTGATCGCTTTTATCATCATATGCCCATGTGCGGTGGAAAACAATTTCTGCCTTTGGACATTTCTCGCGTATGAAATTCAAAATGTTGGTAAGAAAGGGCTCATATGTATCTGGTATGCCCGAGTCATGAGAAACCTGCTGAACTGTGATATAGTCCCAGTCCATTTCTGAAAGTGCCTCATTTATAGAGGTGTCGCGCTCACTATCCGAGCCGTTGTCTTGAGAGCCGTAGAGTCTGTTTGCGCCGACAATGTTGTTCCAGTGTGTTTCAAGAGAGCAACCACCGATATAGAGATTGCGTACATAAATTTCACCATCTGAAATTTGATGCAAATATCTTGTTGCATCCTGTGAAAAGCTGTTTCCAATGCAAAGTATATTCATTTTGTTCCTTCTTTCTGTCTAGCTAATTAAGTAATTAGACTAATTAATCTTATAATATTTACCTTGGTATGAGCCACGCAAAAGTAGCTCTTTGTCAATGTCATTAATAATGGTGACCTTTTTCTTACTCCAAAGGGGAGCTAAAAGCTCGCTTTCAAGTCCATCACCCGTCACGCGCTCAATAACTGTATCGGGAGGGAGAAGCTCTAGCTGGTCACAAACGATTTTTATATATTCGTCGCGAGCAAGAGGCTCGTATTTGCCTGACTTATACATATTGGCAAGAGGGGTATGCTTTAGAACGTGTAAAAGGTGAATTTTTACAAGGTCGGGATGTAAATTTGCGACACAGGTCACAGTATTTTTCATATCATCGACACTCTCGTTTGGCAAGCCGTTTATAATGTGGATACCGATTTTTACATTAGGAGCACCACGGCGAAGCCTGTTAAATGCATCGCAAAATACATCATATGTATGGCAACGGTTGATTTTTTTAGCGGTTTCGTCGTTTGCAGTTTGTAGTCCCAGCTCGACAGTTATCGGTATACGCTCTGAAATACGGTTTAAAATCTCTATTTTTTCATCTTCAAGACAGTCTGCTCGTGTTGCTATATCAAGCATAACAGCACCCTCGAATTTAGACACTCGGTCGAGAATTTTTTCTAAATTGTCGGGGGATGTGTGCGTATTTGTGTAGGCTTGGAGATAGGGGATAAAGGAATTTGTCTTCCATTTGCCCTGCATAATCTCGATGCCTTTTTTGTATTGCTTCTCAAGTGGCAAAATATCGCGAGCCTGTCCCCACGAGCTTCCACCGGAGCAGTAAATGCACCCACCATAACCGCAAGTGCCATCAATGTTAGGGCAGGAAAGCCCTGCATCAAGAGGAATCTTTGCACATTTTCCACCAAAGCGATGCTTTAGATAGTAGTCGTATGTGTGATAGCGCTTATTTGTGTCAGAAAAAGCAAATGGGTTTGTATCTACCTGTGACATTTTTCCTCCTTAATGCTTTTGATTGCTTTCTTATTTATTTTACAACAAAGCAATTTCTAATTCAATATCTTGAAGGAATAAAAAGACAAATTTAAAAAATTGCTTGACAAAACTATTACTATTTGTTATAATAAGTTTCGCAAATGCTACTATGGCTCAGTTGGTAGAGCACATCCTTGGTAAGGATGAGGTCGTCGGTTCGATTCCGACTAGTAGCTCCAAAAATAGCGACCTTTCGGGGCCGCTATTTTTTATCCGTTGCGAAAGCAATGGTATAGCATCACGTGTTAACGTGTATCTCATCACCGAAGGTGCATATCATCGGCCGTAGGATGAATTTTCTTTCGCGACGATGATATGCAGCACTATGTGTTGATGATATACAATTTCTGCGAAATCGATGATATACACACCTATGGTGTGATAACTAACTATTGGTTCGCTCCCATAAAAGAAAACACGCCAAGTGGCGTGTTTTTTATTTTAAAGATTGAAGTCATCTGGAACGGGAATCTTCGCATCCAGCCTTTTCTTTAGATTGTACTCCGAGCGAGGATTAATAAGCTCACGATAATCAAGGTCGCCCCTGTCAAGCGCGGTAACAATTGTCTCCGCAGTTGCTATGTTAGTAGCGAGTAGAGTATTGTGAACGTCACACAAGCGGAGTAGGTTTTGCTCAACTGCGTAGTGACCGTTATATAGCAATTCATTATTTGGTGTTGTTGAACGGAAATAAAAAAGAATATCTATCTCGTCATAAGCGATACGGGAGGCAATTTGCTGTTCTCCACCAAGCTCGCCAGACAAAAGCTTTTCTATTTTAAGTCCGGTAGCCTCTGAAATATAAGCGCCTGTTGTACTTGTGGCGCAAATAGAGTGCTTACTCAAAATACCGCAATAGGCGATACAAAATTGTGTAATCAGTTCTTTTTTTGTGTCATCTGCAATAATTGCAATTTCCATTGTTGTGCCACCTCCTAAAAAAGAAATTCTCCGTCTATTATAATAACACAAACGGTGTGTCCGTGTCAATATTTTTTGTATTTTTTACCAAAAAAGGCGTTAAAAATTTATGATAAAATCAATCCTTTTCGTCATTATAGACAAAAATTGCTAGCTTTAATCGTAAAGTTGCACAAATTTTGAACTGACGATAAAAAATGATTTCTTTTAAATATATTTAAAAAAGTTTGAAAAAATATCAAATATAGTAAAAATAATATTGACAAATTGAATATACTTTGCTATAATATTAAAAAATAAATCTGCGAGGACACTCGACAAGATTTTATGTCATCTATGACATAATATAGTTTTACCTGTCTTGTCTAAAGATAGGTTTTTTTATGGAAAAACAGAGGTTTTAAAGGAGGCTTACAAATGAAAAACTATACTTGCTTTAAAGTTGATGAAAATTTTGTAAGTGCCACTCTTTCTGGTAGCACCATTTTTGGTAGTGATAATGTTGTTATTTTTCCCGGTTTTTGTGATGTGCATGTGCATTTCAGAGAGCCGGGTTTTTCTTATAAGGAGACTATAAAAACAGGCTCGCTATCAGGTGCTAATGGTGGCTACACAGATGTATGTACAATGCCGAACCTGAAGCCTGTGCCGGATTCTAAAGAAAATTTACAGGCACAGCTTGACATAATAAAAAAAGATGCCAAAATCGGCGTTTACCCTTATGGCTCAATAACTGTTGGGCAAATGGGTGAGGCACTTTCAGACCTTGACGGAATGAAGGATTTAGCAATTGCCTTTTCTGATGACGGGCGTGGGGTACAGAGTGACGAAATGATGGCAGAGGCTATGGAAAAAGCAAAGGAGCTTGACAAAATCATAGTTGCACACTGCGAAATAAACGAGCTACTAAAGGGCGGATACATTCATGACGGAGAGTTTGCAAGGCTCAATGGCATGAAGGGCATATGCTCCGAGAGTGAATGGGGACAAATTAAGCGCGATATTGAGCTGGTTAAAAAAATCGGCTGTAAATATCATGTTTGCCACATTTCCACAAAGGAAAGCGTGGAGCTTATCCGTCAAGCAAAGAAGGACGGAGTGGATATAACCTGCGAGACAGGACCTCATTATCTTGTGTTTAATGACATGATGATAAAGGACGAGGGCAGGTTTAAAATGAACCCACCGATAAGGAGCGAAGAGGACAGACTCGCACTTGTCGAAGGTATAAAGGACGGCACAATAGATATGATTGCGACTGACCACGCACCTCACTCGAAGGAGGAGAAAAGCAAGGGGCTTGCCGGTAGCAGCATGGGTGTTGTCGGACTTGAAACTGCGTTTGCAGTAATGTACACACACTTTGTAAAAACAGGCGAGATCTCAATGGAAAAGCTACTTGACTTGCTTTGCTATAACCCAAGAAAGCGCCTTGGCATTGAGCTTGGAAATTCATACACAGTGTTTGACCTTGGCAAAAAATTCAAGGTTGACCCAAGTAGGTTCTTGTCAATGGGCAAGGCAACTCCGTTTGAGGGCTGTGAGCTCTTTGGTGAGTGCTTAATGACCGTCAAGGACGGAAAAATAGTTGTTAAAAATCACAAGGAAATTTAAGTTAATAAAATAAAATTCACATACAAAACAAGAGCTTTGGAGGGTGAGGGAAATGGCGTGAACAAGCCAAGTCGGCGTACTTGTGTACGGTAGAGGGCTTGGTCGCGACAAGAAAAGCGAGAAAGAGATTTTGTCAAAAATCTCTACCTTAAAAGGTGCGAAATCGTCTTGATAAGCTAACCTTTATTAAAATAATTTGCTTTTCGTTTTCACCAGCCTGAAAAACTCTAATGAAGGAGAAAAAGATGGCAAAAAGAACAGACATCAAAAGAGTAATGATTATTGGCTCAGGTCCTATTATTATCGGACAAGCTGCAGAGTTTGACTACGCAGGCACACAGGCTTGTCTTGCACTCAAAGAAGAGGGCTACGAGGTTATTCTCGTTAACTCTAACCCTGCAACAATTATGACAGATACAACAATTGCCGACAAGGTATATATGGAGCCACTTACACTTGAATATGTGGCAAAGATTATTCGTCACGAGCGTCCAGATGCAATAGTTCCGGGTATAGGTGGACAAACAGGTCTTAACCTAGCTATGCAGCTCGAAAAGAAGGGCATTCTTAAAGAAAATGGCGTTGAGCTTCTCGGTACAAGCTCAACGAGTATTGAAAAAGCCGAGGACAGAGAGCTATTTAAGGAGCTTTGCCAAGAAATCGGCGAGCCTGTTATTCCTTCCGAGATTGCAAATAATATGGAAGAGGCTTTGGCGGCTATTGAAAAAATTGGCTTCCCGGTTGTTCTTCGTCCTGCATTTACCCTCGGTGGTACAGGCGGTGGATTTGCTTACAATATGGAAGAATATGTTGAGCTTGCACAGGGCGCTTTGACTGCTTCTCCTGTTCATCAGGTGCTTGTGGAAAAGAGTGTTAAGGGCTACAAGGAAATTGAGTTTGAGGTTATGCGCGACGGTGAGGATAACGCAATCACAATTTGCGGTATGGAAAACATCGACCCAGTTGGCGTACACACAGGTGACTCACTTGTTGTTGCTCCTATCTTGACGCTCAATGAAAAAGACCACAAGATGCTAAACGAGAGCGCAATTAAGCTAATTAAGGCTCTTAAAATTTCTGGTGGCTGTAACGTACAGTTCGCACTTAACCCGGAAACAAGCGAATATTACCTAATCGAGGTTAACCCAAGAGTTTCTCGTTCTTCAGCGTTGGCTTCAAAGGCGAGTGGATACCCAATTGCAAGAGTAACTGCAAAGGTTGCACTTGGTATGACTCTTGATGAGATTGAGGTTGCAGGAACAAAGGCATCACACGAGCCAAGTCTTGACTATATCGTTGCAAAGTTCCCACGCTTCCCATTTGATAAGTTTACAACAGTTCCAAACAAGTTAGGAACTCAAATGAAGGCAACAGGCGAGTGCATGGGCATCGGCTCTAACCTTGAGGAGTGCTTGCTTAAATCTGCAAGAAGCTTGGAAATTGGCGTTTGTCACCTACACATGGCAAAGTTTGACGACAAAACCACAGAGGAAATTACCGAATATATTAAAGAATTCCACGATGACAATGTGTTTGGCGTTTGTGAGCTTCTTCGCCGTGGTGTAGCAACTAGCGAGCTTCACAAAATCACAATGATTACCGAATATTTCTTAAAGTCCTTTGAAAAAATCGTTAAGATGGAAAAGGCACTTTCTGAAAATGTTAATAATGCAGAGCTTCTTAAGGAAGCAAAGGAAATGGGCTTTAGTGATAAGTATATTGCAAAGCTTTGGAATACCTGTGAGAAAGCAGTTTATGCTTTCCGTCACGAAAATGGAATTATTCCTAACTTCAGAATGGTTGATACAGCCCATGTTGGCGCATACACACCATATTTCTACTCCTCCTACCAAGGAAAGAACGAGTCAATCCACACAGACAAGAAAAAGATTATCGTGCTTGGTGCAGGTCCTATCCGTATCGGTCAGGGTGTAGAATTTGACTATTCAACAGTACACGCAGTAACTACAATCAAGAATTGTGGCTACGAGGCTATCATTATTAACAACAACCCAGAAACAGTTTCAACCGACTATACAACATCAGACAAGCTCTACTTTGAGCCACTTACAGTTGAGGATGTTATGGAGGTTATCGAGCTTGAAAAGCCAGACGGTGTTATAGCTTCTCTTGGTGGACAAACAGCTATTAATCTAGCAGCTCCACTTTACGAGCGCGGAGTTAAGCTTATCGGCACTGATTGTCAAGCAATTGACAGAGCAGAAAACCGTGATACCTTTGAAAAGATTCTTGAGGAATTAAACATTCCTCAACCAAAGGGACAAGCAGTTACAAATATTCCAGACGGTGTAAGAGTAGCCAAGGAGGTTGGTTATCCGGTTCTTGTGCGTCCTTCATTCGTTCTTGGTGGACGTGCAATGCAACTTGTTTCTAACGAAACACAGCTTCGCCACTACCTACGCACAGCCGTTGAAATTGACGAGGACAAGCCAGTTCTTGTTGACCACTACATCAGAGGTAAAGAGGTAGAGGTTGATGCAATTTGTGACGGACATGATGTATTTGTTGCAGGTATTATGGAGCTTGTTGAAAGAACAGGTGTTCACTCCGGTGACTCAATTAGCGTTTACCCTGCATTTAGTATTTCCGACAAGGTTAAGGGCAAGATTTTAACATATTCAAAGAAGCTCGGTCTTGGCATTGGAATTATAGGTCTATTTAACATTCAATTTATCGTTGACTCAAACGAGGATGTTTATATTATTGAGGTTAACCCTCGTTCATCTAGAACTGTTCCATTCCTCTCAAAATCAACAGGCTACAGTCTTGCTGATATTGCAACAGAGGTTATCCTTGGAAAATCACTCAAGGAGCTTGGAATTTTTGACCTCTATCCACAAGAAAAGAAGAGATGGTACTGTAAGGTTCCTGTATTCTCATATAAGAAAATCAGCGGAGTTGACGCTTACCTATCCCCTGAAATGAAATCAACAGGTGAGGCAATCGGTTATGATGATACACTAAACCGTGCATTCTATAAGGCACTTCAAGCATCCGGTATGCAGGTTCAAAACTACGGTACAGTTTTAGTTACTGTTGCTGATAGCGACAAGGAGGAGGCACTCCCACTAATTCGTCGCTTCTACAACCTCGGCTTCAATATTGAGGCAACAGAGGGTACAGCTAAATTCCTTAAGGAAAATGGCATAAGAACCAGAGTTAAGCAAAAGATAGGCTCGGGCTCATCCGATATTCCGGAGTCAATGCGTCAAGGACATATCGCTTATGTAATTAACACAAGTGACCTAGATACCGACCAAGGCAAGAAGGATGGCTACCAAATCAGACACCTGGCAATTGAAAACAACATTTCACTATTTACATCTCTTGATACAGTAAGAATTCTTCTCGATGTGCTTGAGGAAATCACAATTACAATTTCAACAATCGATGCATAAGGCGGTGGTAAACCCACCCCCTTTTGCTACGCTTGAAACAAAGCGATAGGCTAAAATAAAGTTGAAAATAATTTAAAAGGAAAATAAAGTGAAAGACGTACTATTAACTATAAAAACAAACAAAAAAATCGCCAAAAACACCTATGAAATGGTGCTTGTGGGCGACACAGAGGGAATAAAGGCAGGCGCGTTTGTAAACTTAAAGCTCGACGGTTTTTTCCTGCGCCGTCCTATCTCGGTTTGCGAGGTAGAGGGCGACAAATTAACTCTTATCTACAAGGTAGTAGGAGAGGGAACTGAAAAAATGGCTAATATGGCAGCGGGCGAGCAGTTATGGACTCTTACAGGTCTTGGCAACGGCTACGACCTATCAAAGAGTGGAGATAGACCTCTTTTGGTTGGTGGTGGTGCAGGTGTTCCCCCAATGTATGAATTATGCAAGGAGCTGGTTGCCCAGGGCAAAAAGCCGGCAGTTATTCTTGGCTTTGGCGGGGTTGACGAAATCTTTTACGAAAACGAGTTTAAAAAGCTCGGCGCTGACACCTATGTTACAACAGTTGATGGCTCATATGGCACAAAGGGCTTTGTAACCGATGCGTTTGACAAGGTGGACTATACATATGTATATACATGTGGACCTGAGCCAATGCTAAAGGCTGTTTACAATAAGAGCACAACAAGTGGTCAATACAGCTTTGAGGAAAGAATGGGCTGTGGCTTTGGCGCTTGTATGGGATGCTCATGCAAAACTAAATATGGAAATAAGAGAATCTGCAAGGACGGACCTGTGCTTGAAAAGGAGGAAATCATATGGTAAGCTTAAAAACAGAGCTCTGTGGTATTGAGCTTGATAACCCATTAATTCCTGCCTCTGGTACATTTGGCTTCGGCTACGAATTTGCAGAAATTTATGATATAAATTGTCTAGGTTCGTTTTCCTTTAAGGGTACAACAAAGGACCCTCGCTTTGGAAACCCAACACCTAGAATTGCAGAATGCACAAATGCAATGATTAATTCTGTGGGACTTCAAAACCCAGGTGTTGAAAATGTTATAAAAAATGAATTACCCAAATTGAGAAAATGCTTCCATAAGCCTGTTATGGCAAATGTAAGTGGCTTTTCCGTTGACGAGTATGTTTACACAGTTGAAATGCTTGACAAGGAAGAAGGAATTGGCTGGTTTGAGGTAAATGTTAGCTGTCCAAACGTACACGGTGGAGGCATGAGCTTCGGCACATCTCCCGAGGCGGCAGCTGAGGTAACAAGAGCAGTAAGAAAGGTAACAAAAAAGCCGCTTATTATTAAGTTATCTCCGAATGTAACAGATATAGTTTCTATTGCCAAGGCGTGTGAGGAGGCAGGTGCTGACGGCATTAGCTTAATAAACACACTTCTCGGTATGAAGATAGACTTAAAGAGTAAAAAGCCTGTTATTGCAAACAAAATGGGAGGCTTTTCCGGTCCTGCAATTAAGCCTGTAGCTATAAGAATGGTATATCAGGTTTATGATGCAGTTAAAATTCCAATCGTGGGTGGTGGCGGTGTTGCCACAGCCGAGGATGTTATTGAAATGATGTTAGCGGGTGCTAGTGCAGTTGAAATCGGTGCGCAAAATCTAGTTGACCCAATGGCGTGTCCAAAAATTATAGCTGACTTACCACGAGTTATGGAAAAATACGGAATAAAAAATTTAAAGGATATAATAGGAGGAGCACACTAATGGGAAAGGACGTAATTATCGCTTGTGATTTTGCAAGCAAGGAGCAGGTTTTTGCATTTCTTGACAAATTTGAGGAAGAAAAGCCATTTGTAAAAATCGGTATGGAGCTTTTCAATGCCGAGGGACCAGACATTGTAAGAGAGATTAAACGTAGAGGTCATAAAATATTCCTCGACCTTAAGCTTCACGATATTCCAAACACAGTAAAAAAGGCAATGGCAGTGCTTTCACGCCTTGATGTTGATATGACAAACGTACACGCATCAGGTACTATCGCTATGATGGAGGCAGCACTTGAGGGCTTAACACGTGAGGACGGCACATGCCCACTTCTAATTGCAGTTACTCAATTAACCTCAACAAGTGAGGAAAGAATGAGAGACGACCTACTTATCAACGAGCCAATGGACAAGGTTGTTATGCACTATGCAATGAACGCAAAGAAAGCAGGACTTGCCGGTATCGTTTGCTCTCCACTTGAGGCAGAAAAGGTACACAACGTATGTGGCAAGGACTTTGTAACAGTGACCCCTGGTGTGCGCTTTGCTGATGGCGACAAGGGCGACCAGGTAAGAGTTATGACACCAGCCGAGGCAAAGAAAATCGGCTCCGACTACATCGTAGTTGGAAGACCTATTACAGCGGCTGCTGACCCAGTTGCAGCATACCGCCGTTGCGTTGACGAATTTGTGGGCTAACAGGGCGGACTAGGCATCATAGAACAAAAGGCAAAAAACAAAAACAAGGGATATAATATGCTGTTTAAGAGGGAAAGGTAGAAATTTGCGTGCAAATTTCATTTAATTGCCTTTTTAACCGCGACCGCTTGTACTGTCGTACAAAGTACGCCGACGACTTCGCGTTCACGGTTTCTCTGACGCCTATTCTCCCTGTGAATATAGGAGGTTATTATGGAAAGTTACAAGAGAGAATTTATTGAGTTTTTACAAAACGCAGGAGTTTTAAAATTTGGTGATTTTACCGCTAAAAGTGGTAGAAAAATTCCATATTTTATAAACGCCGGCGAGATTAAAACAGGCGAGAACATCGCAAAGCTAGGCGAGTTCTATGCAAAGGCATATTTTGACAAGGTTGGAAAGAAGCAAACTGCACTTTATGGCCCTGCATACAAGGGTATTTCAATTGCGGTTTCTACATCTATTGCGCTTGCCAAGGAAGGACTAAACCTACCATTCTTCTTTAATCGTAAAGAGGTTAAGGACCACGGTGAGGGTGGCGTTTTTGTAGGCTACAAGCCTGGGGCTGGCGAAGAGGTAGTTATCGTTGAGGACGTAATTACAGCCGGAACTGCTATTCGCGAAACTATGGAAATTATGAAAAGCGTAGAGGGCATTAAGGTTGCCGCTTGCTTTGTAATGGTTGACCGTAAGGAAAAGGGCAAGGGTGAAAAGGGCGCAATGGTTGAAATTGAGGAAGAATTTGGCTTCCCAGTATATTCAGTTGTTGACGTTTACGATATTATCGAGTATCTTGAGGAAGATTCTGCAAACAAGGAAAATGTTGCAAGAATTAAGAAATACCTTGAGGTATATGGCGCTTGATGGTGAATAATGAGCGAGAACGAAAGGCAAAAATAACTCCAAAAAGAAAACAAGGTAGAAATTTGCAAACAAATTTCATTTAATTGCCTTTCTAAACGCGACCGCTCGTACTGTCGTACAAAGTACGCCGACGACTTCGCGTTCACGCTTTCTCATCTCCTTATTCCCTCATCAAAATCTTTCTAAATATGGGAGAAAATATGAGAAGTTTAATAGATATTAAAGAGCTTTCAGTTAAAGAAATTGATTCATTGATTGAAACAGCGCTTGATATAATTGACAATCCACAAAAGTATAGTGAGAAATGCAAGGGCAAGAAGCTTGCGACATTGTTCTTTGAGCCTTCAACCAGAACTCGCTTGAGCTTTGAGGCTGCTATGTATGAGCTAGGTGGAAATGTGCTAGGATTTTCCGAGGCACAAAGCTCGTCAAGCGCAAAGGGCGAGAGTGTTGCAGACACAGCAAGGATGATTTCCTGCTATGCAGATATTATAGCTATGCGCCATCCAAAGGAGGGTGCGCCTTTAGTTGCGTCAATGAATGCATCTATTCCAGTGGTTAACGCAGGTGATGGTGGACACAACCACCCAACACAGACGCTTGCTGACCTACTAACAATTAAGCGCAAGAAGGGTAGATTTAATAACTTAACAGTTGGTCTTTGTGGCGACCTTAAATTTGGCAGAACCGTGCACTCACTTATCAATGCTTTGAATAGATACGAGGGCATTAAGTTTGTGCTTATCTCGCCTGAAGAATTAAGAGTACCAAGCTATGTAAAGAACGAAATTACAAAGGCAGGCAAGGAGTATATTGAAACCAAGGATTTGGTTAGTGCTATGCCAGAGCTTGACATTCTTTATATGACAAGAGTACAAAAGGAACGCTTCTTTAACGAGGAGGACTACCTACGCTTAAAGGATAGCTATATTTTAGACCCTGCAAAATTGACAAACGCAAAGGCTGACTTGTCCATTATGCATCCGCTACCAAGAGTTAATGAAATTAGCGTAAAGGTTGACACTGACCCACGCGCACACTATTTTGAACAAGCGCTAAACGGAAAATATATGCGTATGGCACTCATACTAATGTTGCTTGGTATTAAATAAGGGAGGTAGCTTTATGAAAATTGAAGAAATCAAAAATGGTATAGTTATCGACCATATAACTGCAGGCAAGGGCGAGGAGCTTTATAAGCTTTTGGGACTTGATAAGCTTGAGATTCCTGTTGCTATAATGAAAAATATGAACAGTGCTAAAATGGGCAAAAAGGATATAATCAAAATTGACGGCGCAGTTGAACTAAACACCGACATTATTGGTTACATCGACCCATGCGCTACTGTTAATATAATAAAGGATGGAAAAACTGTAAATAAGTATGGTGTTTCCTTACCACGCGAGCTAAAGAACGTAATCTCTTGCAAGAACCCAAGATGCATTACCTCTTGTGAGCAGGAATTAGACCAAATTTTCAAGCTAACAGATGAGGAAGCACACGAGTATAGATGTCTATACTGCGAAACAAAAGCAAAGTAATATTAGAGGCAGTCAGATACGGGTAAAACCGAAATCACAGAATAGAGCACAATCGGTGCTACCAATGTAGGGACAGGCGTCCCGACTGTCCGTTTTATAAGTTGAGAAATATTTATATTTATTTACGGGAGGGCAAACCCCTCCCCTACATTGTTGATGAAATTATATTGTAGGGGAGGCTATTAGCCTCCCGTAATTTTTAGGCTATCATACCACAATTGAGGGCGAAAGGTAACAAAAATTGCTTTACTTTGCTAATATTATATGATACAATGAAAATAGTCAAGATTAACATCTTGTAGACTAATTTTAGGAGAATGAATTATGAAAATACGTATTCCTGACTACGCATGTCTATATCATGACACAAAGGAAGAATTTTTTAATGATGCTCTTGCTAACAGCTTAAAATCAGACGATTGTGAGATTAAATTTGAGCTATCGGGCAACAAATTAAAGGTTTTTGCAACCACATATAAAACAGGAGCAAAATATTTACAGCTCCGTTGGAACAACGAAATGCGCAAGGATGTAAGGGTTTTGGGCGATGCCTACGAGCGTGGCTATGGAGATTTACAATGGGACACCATTCGCCCGGAAAGAATGATGCCTTGGTATATGGCGGTATCAAACGGAAGTGACTCCGTGCTTAACTACACAGGAAGATTGACAGAATGCTTTGGCGTTATGGTTCAGCCAAATTCAATTGCAACTTGGCAGTACGACACAAAGGGTGTTACCCTTTGGCTTGATATAAGAAACGGTGGAAATGGCACTATGCTCGGTGGTAGAATGCTTGAGTGTGCAACTGTTATTTTCAAGGAATATAAGGAAGTTAGCGCGTATAAGGCAGTAAGTGAGTTTTGCAAGGAGATGTCCCCCGAGCCTTATCTACCAGAGCACAAGGTTTATGGCTCAAATAACTGGTATTATGCATATGGAAAAAGCTCACACGAGGAGATTATAGCGGACACAAGGTTGGTAGCCGAGATGTGCAAGGGACTACATAACATACCATATATGGTAATTGATGATGGATGGCAACCAAACCCAGTTGATGCACCATGGGACACCGGAAATGAACGCTTCCCTGACATGAGGGGCTTGGCTGACGAAATGAAAGCGCTTGGCGTTCGTCCCGGCATTTGGGTTCGCTACCTAATCAATGGTAGGGACAACACCGAAAGAAAGATAGAAAAGCCAGAATATTGGTACCTTGAAAGACACAAAAAGGTCTTTGACCCATCACATCCAGAGGTTTTAAATTATGTTGCAAAAACAACCCAAAGACTAACAAAGGAATGGGGCTACGAATTAATAAAGCACGACTTTTCAACCTTTGATATCTTTGGTTGGTGGGGCTTTGAGATGAATGGTAAAATCACTTGGGACAAGTGGTCATTCTATGACAAAACAAAGACCAGTGCAGAGATTGTAAAGAATTTTTACAAGGTTATTAAGGATAACGCAAACGGAGCTGTAATTATCGGCTGTAACTGTATAGGACATTTGTGTGCAGGCCTCCATCAGCTCAACCGTACAGGTGATGACACAAGTGGCTTTGAATGGTCAAGAACTGCCAAAATGGGAGTAAACACACTTGCGTTTAGAAACACACAAAATGGTGCGTTCTTTATGAGTGATGCCGACTGCGTTGGAATTACAGGCGCAATTTCCTGGGAGCAAAACAAGGAGTGGCTATTTGCACTTTCAAGAAGCGGCTCACCACTATTTGTTTCGTGCAAGCCAGGGGTATTAAACGAAAAAGAGCTTGAAGAATTAAGAGAAGCATATAGAGTTGCATCCTACCAAGCTGACGAGTTTATTCCTCTTGACTGGATGGAAACCACAAATCCTGAAAGATACCTACTAAATGGCGAGGAAGTAACATTCAACTGGTACACCAAGCGTGGAAACGAGTCATTTGCTGACACTATAAAGTGAAAAAATCGTGCCTTCCCTAGCAGGGAAGGTGGCTTGGCAGAGCCAAGACGGATGAGTAGATTGTTAAAAAGGAAACAAAGAAAGTATGCTTATTAAGAAAAACCCTGTACTCACAGGCTTTCATCCCGACCCTTGCATTTTAAGGGTAGAAAACGACTATTATCTTGCTACATCTACCTTTCAATGGTTTGGTGGAGTTGAATTATATCATTCGCGCGACTTAGTTAACTGGGAGCAGCTCCCTTGTCCTTTAAGGCGCACAAGCCAATTAGATATGCAAGGCAACCCAAATTCCGGTGGCGTATGGGCGCCCTGCCTTTCGTATTCGGATGGTGTTTTTTACTTGATTTACACCAATGTCAAAAATTTTCACGGTATTTTTAAGGATACACATAATTATTTGGTCACCGCTACCGACCCACGCGGAGAGTGGAGTGAGCCGATTTATCTAAATTCAAGTGGCTTCGACCCATCACTTTTCCACGATGACGACGGCAAAAAGTACCTTTTAAATATGCGTTGGGATCACCGAATGGAAAAGCACGATTTCGCAGGAATTTTAATGCAGGAATACGACCCAAAAGCAAAAAAGCTGGTGGGTGAAATAAAAACAATATATCGTGGCACAGAAATAGGTGCGACAGAAGCGCCACACCTATACAAGAAAAACGGCTACTATTATTTGATGGTTGCCGAGGGTGGCACAATGTATAATCATGGGGTGCGCCTTGCCCGTTCTAAAAATGTTTGGGGCGAGTACGAAAGTGACCCTTGTCCTATTCTGACCACAAGAAATAACCCGGAAAAATATATGCAAAGGACAGGCCACGCATCATATGTTGAAACGCCAGAGGGACAAGGCTATGTTGCTTACCTCTCGGCACGACCTATAAGAACAAAAAAGGTTCCAACAGGTGAGCTTGGCTATTCAATTTTAGGGCGCGAAACCTGTTTAGCCCCAGTTAAGTGGGAAAACGGCTGGTTGAGGCTTGAAAATGGTGGGGTTGTACCACCCGAGGAGTACTATTCCAATCTTTGTGAGGTGAAATATCCGAAGGAGAATGAGCGTGATGTTTTTGAAGGTGACTTATTGCCACTTAAATATAAAACCTTGCGCTTGCCATTTGATAGAATCGGCTCGTTAACTGAAAGAAAAGGCTATTTGCGCATTTATGGCAAGGAAGCAATTACATCACCGAGTGAGCAGAGTATGGTTGCAAGACGTCTTGATGCATTTTGCGCTACTGCCACCTGTGAGCTCGAATTTGAGCCAAAAACCTTTCAACAAATGGCAGGGCTTACAGTCTTTTACGACACATATAATTTCTTTTATTTATATATGTCGCGCGACGAGGAATCGGATGAAAATTGCTTGAGAATTATCGTGCGCGACAGCCTAAAATTCTATAATCCTATACCAGAATATAGGGTGCTTATAGGACAAAATAAAAGAGTGTGGCTACGTGCCGAGATAAATGAGCTATCGCTTAAATTCTACTATTCCTTAAATGGCGAGGAATATATAGAAATAGGTGGCGTGCTTGACTGCTCAAATTTAAGCGACGAGGCTTATGTTGCAATCGGTCACGAAGGGCACACAGGCACATTTATTGGTATGGCGGTCGAGGATTTGACAGGCAAAAAAGCATATGCCGACTTTAAATCATTTGAATATAAGGGAAAATAATATGAATAAAGCAAAATGGATTTGGCACCCAGGTAGCTTTGAATTATACCACTCAATGCTACTACACAACAGGCGCACAACCACAAGAACATACGAGGGAGGCGTGCGCAAAAGCGTTTACTACTACCCAATGTGGAGAATTGACTCGCCTCAGCATAACGTGATTTTAGAGAAAAAGGCGACAATAGACAAGCCCGAGGTCTTAAAGTTCTACGCAAACACCGATACTGCCAATATGATAGTTGACGGCATGGCTTACCGAGTTGGTAGCGAGGTGGCGCTTGACGTGGGTGAGCACACAGTATGCTTACAGGGCTTTAAAAAGGACGGCTTCCCAGCCTTTTATATTGAGGGCGACACCTTTAAAACAGACAGAACATATATAGTTGGTGGAGCAGACGACAAGCGTGGCAGACACGCAGGCTACAGCGACTATTACACTGACCCTAGTGATAATCCGGAAATCTTTAAGTTTTCGTACAAAAAAATGCACCCTGTGTCTAAAAAAGATATAAATGGTGGTACACTTTTTGACTTCGGCAAGGAGGTTTTTGGCAAAATCACACTTGAAAACCTCGACGGTAAGGAAAGATTCATTGCACTTGGTGAAAGCATAGAGGAAGCACTTGATGTAGAGTATTGTCAAATAGGCTTAAATGCAAGTGGCAAGAGCTTTGTTAGTGACCCTGTGGCGTTTAGATATATCTTTGTGCCAGAATTAACAGAGGTTCAAGCCAGTCTTGATTTTGAGTATTTGCCACTTGAAAACAAGGGCGCATTTAAGTGCGACAACGAGTTAGTCAACAGGCTATGGGATGTTTGCGCTTATACTATGCTACTAAACTCTCGCGAGGGATTTTTTGACGGAATAAAGAGGGACCGTTGGGTTTGGGCAGGCGATGCTTATCAAACAAATTTTGTCAACTACTATCTAGCAAATGACCCCGATATTGTCAGAAGAACAATTAGAATTTTAAGAGGTCGCGATCCAATAACCAAGCATATAAACACAATTTGCGATTACACATTTTTGTGGATTGCATCTGTTTGGGACTATTATTTACATTCGGGTGACTCCGACTTTGTAAAGGATATATATCCTGAAATTCTTGATATGTGGGCATTTATTGAGCCTCGCCTTGATGATGACGGAATGTACAAAAGACAGCCTGACGACTGGGTGTTTATCGACTGGTCAACCTTTGATTCAAACGGCCCTATGTGTGCGGAGCAAATGCTACTTGCCCGTGCCTATGAGTGCACAGCGAAATATGCTACTCTTGTGGGGGATTCCGCTTGGGAAAAGCACGCGAGTGAGCGCTTTGAATACATAGCTACAGAGGTTAATAAGCACTATTGGAATGAGGAAAAGGGCGCGTTTATTGACGACTATAAATCTGGAAAAAATAATGTAACAAGACACGCAAATATCTTTGCAATCCTCTTTGATTACACAAGCGAGGAAAGAAAAGAGAGGATAATAAAAAATGTTATCTTTAATGACAAGATAACAAAAATAACAACACCATATTTTGAGTTTTATGAGCTTGACGCTATGTGTCAAATCGGAAGCTACGAGTATATGACAAATATGCTAGATAGCTATTGGGGTGAGATGCTACGCTTAGGCGCAACCACTATTTGGGAGGAGTTTGACCCAACCAAAAAGGGAATAGAGCACTACGAAATGTATGGAGGCAAGTACGAAAAGAGCCTCTGCCATGCGTGGGGTGCATCTCCTATTTATCTGCTCGGCAAATATGCTCTGGGTGTTAAGCCAACAAGCGCAGGCTACAAAACCTACGAGGTTAAGCCTAATTTAATGACCTTTGGAAAAATCGAGGGCATAGTTCCAACTCCTTGTGGCAATGTTTTTGTGTCATTTGATGGCGGAAAGTGCGAGGTAGTGTCTGAAATTGACGGAGGCACACTCGTTTTACGTGACAAAAAATACCCAATTATAAAGGGCGAAAAATTAACAGTAAATCTATAAAAAATCCACCCAAATGGGTGGATTTTTTGCGTATGAGATGAGGTAGCTCCGTTAGTCAAATGCAAATGCAAAATATTGAGGGGATGTCATATCCTTGCCAAATGGGAAAAGCATAGTAAACGGCTTGACATTGCCGACAGTTCTAAAAGTGCCCTCTTTTAGATTTAATGCTTTTAAAATATTAGGTGCTTTGTCCTTATTTCCAAGCAATTCGTATGCGTGGAGCTTGTCGCTGTAAATAGAGTATGCAAGAATAAAGTCCTCGCCCTTTATAAAGGTGGCGAGGCTATTAAGAAAATCTAGATTTTCCTTTTCTTGTATTACTGCGCCACTTGGTAAATAGCTTTTGCGAAGACGGGCGTACTCATTTTTATCAATTTCCCAAAAATTGCATCCCTGTGTCGCATTTTTGCAAGTAAATTCATCTATAAAAGTGGCAGTTTTATAGCCAAGACGCTCGTAAAAGCCGAAAAGAGATATCTCACCTGGTACTAAAATTGCACCAGAATAGCCGAGTGATTTTAAATGCTCGTGCGTGTTTACCATAAGTCTACTACATAAGCCCTGCCCACGACAAGCCTTGTCCGTTGCAACTGCATATATGTAGGCAAGGGGCTTGCTGTCAGCCTCACAATCAAACCAATATAGCATAGCGACAATCTCATTTTCCTTGTAAATTACTCTTGCTCGATTTGGCTCAAATGCGACCTTGAAAAAGATATCTAAAAATGCGCCCTCGTCACCAAAGGCTTGGGAAAATAAATCCTTTAGGCGCGGAATATCGGTTGTCTTTGGAGAAGAAATAATCATTTGTCCTCCCTAAAAAACGCGCGATATTTTTCGGTCATATGGTGTGGGTAGTAGCTGCTTTTTGCCTTGCGTAAGCCAAGCACACCCATATCCTCCTCACGGTCGAGAAATTTTATATCGAGATATTTATTTTTTATATAATTTGCAAACTCATAGTTTATAGCGGAATATGCTTCCGGAGCTGCCTTTTCAAATTGAACATCGTAAGTGTCCCGTGACAAGCGCGAGCCCATGGTGAACGCAAGCACCTTTTCCCCGTTTGTTATCATTATTCCATCTAATTTTAAAGCTTCAAAATTGTCTAGTGCGCGTGCAAGAGCATTGCGCTCATATGTTATATCATTTTCGGGGTCGGCTTTTTGCTTTTCTATATACCACCTTTCTGACATTTCCCTCACCCTGTGTAAATTTTCGGGGGTTATTTCTTCAATTTGATAGCTTGGAAATTTCTTTTTAAAATTGTTTAGGTGGTTGCGCTTTTTGTGATATTTTTTGCCCGAAAGGGTTGATAGATCGTTTATATCGTAAACATAGTCAAACGAGCCCAGCTTACTCTCAAGCTCTACACGCTCGCCATACACCTCTAAAAACTGCTCTAGCTTTTCGGGTAATATACCACTAATTATTGGGGTTATGCCACGGCTTTTGGCATCCTTAATTATCGCTTCGATAACAGGAAAAGCATCACCGCAGCCAACCGGATACGGATAAAATGAATATTTGCCATAAAAGGAGTAAAGCACACAAAAATCACCACACTCGGCAAGCTCGTGCCTGCCCCAAGAGATAAGGTTGGAAAAAGAAAGCTCACAGCCTCTTGTTGCATCGGAGAATAAATATTTTTCGTATAATGCTTTGTCATTAATGGTTAGCGGGCGGAATTTTAGTGTAGCTATTTCGCTTATCTTTTCCGCTTCCTTTAATACGCTCATATTTACCTCCTTTTAATTTTCTATTCAATTAATCATACAACTAAAATTACTATTTGTCAATATTACAGTCTTTGCAAAATTGAAAATTTTATATTGCAAAATAATTTACATTTTTTCTATATTATGTTATAATATTTCTATAAAGCAATATTGGAGGATTTTATGAAAAAAATATTGGGTATTGAGCTTGGCTCAACAAGAATAAAATCAGTTTTGATAAACGAGATGGGAGAGGTTGTGGCGCAGGGCGCACACGACTGGGAAAACCGGCTTGAAAACGGCTTTTGGACATACTCACTTGATATGGTATGGAACGGCTTGCAGGATTCTTATAGTGACCTTTTAAAAAATTATGGAAAGAAAATTGAATCTCTAGACGGTATTGGTATTTCTGCTATGATGCACGGCTATTTGGCTTTCGATAAAAACGACAATTTGCTAGTTCCATTTAGAACATGGAGAAACACAACCACAGCCGAGGCACAGGCAGAGCTTACTCGTGAGCTTAATTTTAATATGCCCCAAAGATGGAGTGGCACACACTTTTACCAAGCAGTTTTGAATGGCGAGGAGCACGTAAAAGACGTTGAGTTTTTGACAACTCTTGCAGGCTATGTTCATTGGCGCTTGACAGGTAAAAAGGTCCTCGGCGTTGGTGATGCTGCTGGTATGTTCCCAACAATAAACGACCAGTACGATAAGGAAAAGCTAGCTATCTATAATGGCTTACTTAAAAAGCACGGAGTAGATAAAAAGCTTGAAGACCTTTTGCCAATACCACTAATGGCAGGCGAGGATGCAGGAGTCTTGACTGACGAGGGCGCGCGCTTGCTTGACAAAACAGGCACATTAAAGGGTGGCGCACTTGCTTGTCCTGCAGAGGGAGATGCAGGCACAGGTATGGTGGCAACAAATGCAGTTAAGGTGAAAACAGGTAATGTTTCTGCCGGCACTAGCGCGTTTGCTATGGTTGTTCTTGAAAAGCCACTGACAAAAGTAAGCACAGAAATTGATATAGTTGCAACTCCAACAGGAAAAACAGTTGCAATGGTACACGCAAACAACTTTACCTCTGAAATTAATGCTTGGACATCCTTGTTTATGGAGGTTATCGAGCTTGCAGGTGGTTCAATTAAGAAGGGACCGCTTTACGATAAGCTATACGAGGTTTCACTAAAAAGCGACTCCGATGTTGGAGGGCTTGTTGGCTACAACTTCTTATCTGGCGAGCCACTTGTTGGACTTGAGAGTGGCGTGCCTATGGTATTAAGACAAGAGGGTGGAAAACTAACACTTGCTAACTTTATGCAAATGCAACTATATTCAGCCCTGGGTGCTATGAGCATCGGTATGGAAATTTTGGCAGAGGAAAATGTTGAAATTGAGGCTATTTGTGGACATGGAGGATTCTTTAAAGCTCCATTTGTTGGCGCAAATGCAATGAGCGCAGCACTTGGCTGCCCTATCACTGTTATGAAAAACGCAGGTGAGGGTGGTGCTTGGGGTGTTGCACTTCTAGCACTTTATCGCGTGGTTAAAAACGGCACACTCGAAAGCTTCCTTGATGGAATTTTTGCAAGTGCAGAGAAGGAAACAACAATCGCATCAAGCGAGGAAAAAGCAAAGCTCGCTCGCTTTATGGAGTCCTATAAAAAAGGTCTAGCTGTTGAAAAGCTAGCAACAGAAAAATATAATTAAAAAAGAGGAGCAATCGCTCCTCTTTTAATTATTTATCAAAGATTACCTTTAATTCAAAATCGGTTTGACCTTTTTTAAGAGTGTAGTCAAGGCAATAGCAGATTTGGTCAAATGAACCGTTTTTGTCTGGGAATTGCGCAGAGTATGGTACCTCTAAAATGCGCAATTTTGAATTTTTAGAGCCGATAATTATAGTGTCATCAAGCTTAACCGCATTTCCATCAACTAAAGGCTCTGTTGTTGTAACAAAGCGCTCGGTAATAACGGTTGGTGCATTTAGCTTGAAGCTGTCCTTCATTGTGATTTCATCATCCTTGAAATAGAAGGTTCTCTCTGCCTTATCCAGCTCCTTAACTCCGTAGCCAGCAGTGAAGTCCATATAAACAGAATCTTCATTCTTATTATATTCGGCAAAAACTATCTCACGGCGAACACCGTCCTGCGGCACACCATTAAAGAATGGAATATTGTGAGATAGGGCAGAGGGGTTAAAGAACTTATATCTATCGTGTCCGTGGTAGCCGGGGGTTTTTGCTGTTGGTCCTGGATAACCAAGGTCACAAAGAATTTGCTTGTTGTTGCGCGCTAGGATAAATGAACCAACATCGTTGTGGTTATGGCTCTCACCATTGTCGCCACCCTTACAGGTAAAGCCGTAATTATCGGTGCGCTTGGTGAAATAAGCGCAATTCTTTGCATAATATGTTCCGTTTTGAAGCTTGTCGGTCACGTTTTCAGGGCTGAAGTATAGGAATGTGCGCAAGCCAAAGGAAAAGTGAACATAGCTAAAGAGATTAACATCAAGCATTGGCAATTTTTCAACATCATTTGGGTAAACTGTGCGGAGCATTTGAGGAAGTCCAAACCAGTAAACCTCCTTGAAGTTACAGTCACTATATGATGCTACAACCTTTGGTTGGAGATACATTCTTTGAATATAAGTAGAGATTGCCTTTACCTTGTCGCGCTTGAACCAGTCAACCTCGCCATTTGTAAACTCGCGCTCAAGCATAGCAAAGTTGCAGAAGAATCCAAAGCCAAAGCCCCAGTAAGCAGAGCCTTCAACACACATACCATCCTCGCGATATGGAGCTAAATAGCATTCCAAGGAATCGTGGAGCCTCTTTTGATATTTATAGTAGAGGTCAGGTGCTTCATACATAAGAACCGCACCGACAGAGCCTGTGCAAACAGCAGTCCAGTTATTGTCGTGCTTTTCCCAGAAGAAGGTTCTATTTATGTATGGCTCAATAGTTCTACGTCTAATTTCCGCAGTTATGCGGTCAGTAAGCAGTCTTGGAAATCTATCCTTGAAAAGGAACTTAATTTCCGCCATCGAAAAACCGACAGAGCAAGCGAAAATGTCAAGAAGTCCTGGGTCATAGTCAGATGGCTTTCTGTCATAATATTCATTATAGTGGCCAAGAGGCGCCCAAGTATATTCGTTACAATAAGCCCAAACAATTTCCAAAAGATTGTTATAATATTCCTCGTTGTCTGGGTAAACAAGAGCCATAAGGGCGGAATATTCAAGCTGGTTTATAGACCTAAAATAAGCCTCGTGGTCATTGTTGTTTATAATCTCGTGAACAGAGCGAGGGGCTATTTTAGCCTTGCAATACTTGTCGTATTCAGCCTGCAAATCGTCGCGCAGTCTTTTATAATCGTCGCTTGTTCTTACCTTTTCCCAAAATTTAGGGTTCTTTGCAAATTCAAACATATATTTTACCTCTTTAGTAAATTGTCATATGACAATTTAAGTATAACACGCATATATCTAAAAATCAATTGTTTAGTTTAAATTATAATTACAAATTACTTCCAAAAACGACTTTTCTCTTGACAAAATTATAATATAAGTGTATAATTTTTTTAGCAAAACAAAAAAGGAGAAAAGAAAATGAAAAAAATCATTGGCGAGTTTAAGACCTTTATTACCCGCGGTAATGTTGTTGACATGGCTGTCGGCGTTATTGTCGGCGGTGCGTTTACCGGCGTTGTAAATGGACTTTCAAACTATGTATTAAAGCCTATCATTAATTTGTTCTTGGCTCTCATCCTTGGAAAAGACGGACTTTCGGGAATCATCACACCTCTATCAATGGTGCAACAAATCGATGCTGACGGCAATTTGGTTTGGAAGCTCAACTCGGTTGGTAAGATTGCTCTAGACGCAAATGGAGACAAAATTCCTGTTTGGGATTTAGCAAACTCAATCTACATTGACTGGGGCTCATTCATTAGTGCAATTATTAACTTCATTCTTATCGCACTTGTTCTCTTTACAATCGTTAAGATTATTAACACAGTGAGAGCAAACCACGAAAAGATGGCTAACCTCGTTGTAAACGGCAAGGTTACAAAGGAAGAGAAGAAGGAAATGAAAGCTCTCGGCTACAACTTCAGAAGTGAGGCAGACATTGAGGTTTACCGCGCTCAAAAGAAGGCAGAGGCAGAGGCAGCTGCAAAGGCAGCAGAGGAAGCTGCAGCTCTTGATAGACTCAACAATCCTACAACAGAGGATCTTCTCAAGGACATTCGCGAGCTGCTCAAGAATAAATAAGAAACAAAAAGCACACCACTTGAAGTGAACCCCATTTAGTTCACACTCGGTGTGCTTTTTAATTTGTATAAAATTCATCCGTTTCCCAATTCATAGGATTTTCGTAAATGTATTTTGATGCTTGTTCGTAATCATCGCGATTGCGTATTATGTGGTCGTGGAACCTACACTGCCAAGGATTAAATCCGTATTCCTTATTACAAAATCTTTAAAATGTCGAAACAAATCTTGATATAATTGGATTTTGCCTTGTAGGGACAGTGATATTTGAAAGTATTTCTTTTCTGTCATTTGTACATATGGTTATAAAATATGCACCATTTGAGCTGTAATCAAAGCATCTCAGCTTATTTGGTTTTCTTTTTGGCAAATTCTTGTTTATTTTATTTTGTTAGCTCACCGCGCATATCTGTTTCCATAAG
Organism: Clostridia bacterium; assembly: GCA_017472695.1. Classification (GTDB taxonomy): domain Bacteria; phylum Bacillota; class Clostridia; order Oscillospirales; family CAG-272; genus RGIG2000. The sequence goes on from JAFUOQ010000002.1 coordinate 48,837, forward strand.
CTCCTTGATTTTTTCACTTGGGTAATCTTTGGAAAAGAGGTAATATAGCTTTGCAACGGCTGCCTCGGTTGTCATATCAAAGCCACTTACAGCACCAGCCTCAACAAGTGGTGAGCTTGTGGCATATGCGCCCAAGGTGACTGTGCCCTGTGGGCATTGAGAGCAGACGGTGACAACACTTCCTGCCAAAAACGCCTTTTTAATAATAGGCAAAAGCGTGTGACCCTCACCTGGGATATTGCCTGCGCCAAAGGTTTCAAGCACGATGCCCTTTAATTTTTCTGTCATAAGAGTATCGAAAATCGGGAAAGAAATTCCTGGGAAAATCTTTAAAACTCCTATTGGCACATTTTCAAGCAAGCACAGGGAAAAGGGCGCACCTGTGTCTATTTTGGGTGGTGTGTATGGCAAATATCTTATGCTGATTCCTGCCTCGGCAAGACGAGGACAGTTGGGAGAATCAAATGCCAAAAGTCCATCAGCTGACATTTTTGTTGCGCGATTTCCTCGCAAGAGTCTGCCACCGAAATATAGACAAACCTCGTTTACCTTACCGCTTCCTGCGATTAAAAGCGAGGTTATTAGGTTGTCCTGTCCGTCACTCCTAATTTCGCAAAGCGGAATTTGAGAGCCTGTTAAAATAATTGGCTTATTTGAATTTTCTAGCATAAAGGAAAGGGCGGCAGCAGTATATGCCATTGTGTCTGTGCCATGCAAAATTACAAAGCCATCATAGCTATCGTATCTTTTGGCAATTTCCTTGCCGATTCTATTCCAGTCCTCAACTGCCATATCGGAAGAATCAAGCAATGGTGACATTTCATAAAATGAAATATCAGGCATTTCGGGTGATTTTAGATCATCCATTTTGTTAAGAACACTCTCTAAATAGCCCTCTTTTGGGGAATATCCATTTTCCCCCTTAACCATACCGATAGTCCCACCGGTGTGTATCAAGCAAATACGTTTTTTCATTTTTAGTCCTTTAATGATAAATTTAGACACTGGGTGTCATTTTTTCAGTTATATTTTATCACAAATTATGCCTTTTGTAAATAAAAACTTGACATACGTGCAAAATAGTGATAGAATACTACCATAAAATATAAAATATCTTCGGGGCAAGGTGAAATTCCTTATCGGCGGTAAAGTCCGCGAGCGACCTAGCCACAGTACACCCAATCTAATTTGCGGGGTGCGCTGTAGCTGTTTGCAGACTCGGTGCAATTCCGAGACCGGCAGTATAGTCTGAATGGGAGAAGGTTGTAAAAATGTGTGCTTTTGCGCCATTATGTCTTTTTCCGCCTCGATTTGGGCGGTTTTTTTATGCCATTTGTGAGGTAAAAATGAAAAATAAAACGAAAAATCTTGTAATGATTGGGCTTTTTTGCGCGATTGCATTTGTTTTTACAAATATAGGTCATCTAATACCTATTCGCTTTGCTGGGTTTTTAAGCTTTGATCCAAAGGACGCAATTATCGTTATTGCAGGCTTTGCTCTTGGTCCATATGCAACTATTGTAATTAGTGTAATAGTTGCTCTTATTGAGCTTCTATCTATTAGTACAACAGGTATAATAGGCTTTGTTATGAATATTATTGCAAGCGTTGCCTTTGCGTTTGTCCCTGCGCTTGTCTATAAAACCACACGCACCTTCAAAAGCGCAATGGTTAGCTTGCTTTTTTCGTCAGCCTTGACTGTTGCACTTATGCTACTTTGGAACTTCCTTATAACTCCAATATATATGCACGTGCCAAGAGAGGCTGTTGAGGGTATGCTTTTGCCTGTGTTCTTGCCATTTAACCTAATAAAATGCGTAATGAATACAGTTCTTGTTTCACTCCTTTATAAGCCTATGGTGAAAATTTTGCGCAGGGTAAAGCTTCTCCCTCCATCCAGAAGAATAAAAAGAAGTACAAATAAAGCCCGTAGGAAAATAAGCACCAACTCTATAAACAAGTATGTCATATGCACAAAAAGAAAGCGCTTTTTGAATAAATAGTTTGATTTTTTAAAATGGATATGGTAACATAAATATATAAGGGGGTGTTACTATCAAAAGCAATAGATTATTTTTCTTAATTTGTATGATGCTTGCTGTCTTGCTTGCACTTGGCGCTTGCGGTGGGGACAAGGATACTGACACGGCAACAGATTCTGAAGCTGAAACAGAAACAGAGGTGGCAACCGACACCACAACAGACACGGAAACGGAAACCGAGACTGAAACGGAAACCGATACAGAAGCCGAGACTGAAACAGAGGTAGAATCTGACACAGAAACCGAGACTGAAACTGAAGAGGATACAGAAACCGACACTAGCGTTAGCACAGAAACCGATACTAATACCGACACTGAAGCTGAGGAGGAGCCAGAGCCTGAAGAGGAGCTAGGCCCTGAACCAACCGACAGTGACCTTACAATAGTTGATGCAGATGGCAAGAGCGAGTATGTAATTGTATATGAGAGAAGAAATGAAAGACTCAAGGAATATGCAAACAGCTTAAAGGACCATATTAAATCCAAATATGGTGTTACCTTGCCTGTTTATGAGTATGGTGCTGTTCCATCAACAAGCGATAAGAGAATTGTTATAGGTAATGCAGATGCAAACGCGGGGTTTGCCAAGGCTAAAATTGGCAAATCTAACGATTTTATAATTGATGTTTGCGACAACGACTTAATTCTTTATCCAGCGAATGAATATCTCTATGGATACCTTATAGATGTTGCAAAGGCTGATATTTTTAATGGTGAAGTAAACAAGCCGTTCGTTATTTCAGCTGACACAACCTATAAATTGAGCGAGTCGGAAAACAAGGATATAAATTATGTAGAGTACCTAAAGGCGAAAGATGGCGAGTTTAAGTATGAAACCGTTGTGAATATTTTCCTTTCCGGTACATATAACGTTGGTCAAACAACTATTCCTTATAGAATTTATGTGCCATCAAGCTATGATAGCACAAAGGAGTATCCACTTGTAACAGTGCTTCACGGTGCTGGCGAAAGAGGAAATGATAATAAGAGTCAGCTAAAAAATATGATTTCCGAGATGTTTAACCAAGAGAACTCTCCATATGCTGATGCGATAGTGTTCTGTCCTCAATGCCCGGGTGGTCAGCAATGGGTTGACACTCCTTGGAAGGACGGAAATTATAGCATTGACAAGGTTCCGGAGTCGGATGATTTGATGGCGGTTATGGATATAATAAACAACATAATAGCTACAAGCCTATCAACTGACACAGACAGATATTATGTAATGGGACTTTCAATGGGTGGCTTTGGCGCATGGGATTTGATTATGCGCCACACGGATACCTTCGCAGGAGCAGTTTGCTTGTGTGGAGGTGCTGACCCTTCACAGGCAGAAGCACTTCTAAATATGCCAATTTGGGCAATCCATAGCTCAAACGATGGCGATGTTCCATATGCGGGCACACAAGAAATGTGTCAGGCAATTATAGATGCAGGTGGTGAGCTTTGCAAATTTGATACTACAAGCACCGCACACAATGTGTGGGCAGATGCTGGCAAGAGCACAGATATTTCAAAATGGCTCTTTGAGCAGAAAAAACCGGAAATGGTAGAGGAAGTAAATCCTTAATTGAATAGAAAAAAGAGCAAACACAATTTTGTGTTTGCTCTTTCAATATTTATTTTAATTTTGTTCTCTTTGATTTCTTTGGAGATTTTACAAGATAGAAGAGAATAGCAATTACAATTCCGACAGCAATAGCAACAACGAGGTCGAAAACTATTGTCAAAATAAAGGTAACAATTAAAACAATAACATCTGTCTTTGGCGCGGTTTTGCAAATGTGGAAGAAGTGCTTGTATTCGCACATATTATAAGCAACCATCAAAAGAACAGCTGCAATTATTGGCATTGGAATCCACGAAGCACAAGGCATTAATACCACTAAAACAAGGAGTAGGGTTATTGCGTGGACTATACCTGAAACAGGGGAACGACCACCGTTTTTAACATTTGCCGAGGTTCTGGCAATAGCACCGGTAGCAGGGATACCACCAAAAAGACCGGATGCGATGTTTCCCAAGCCTTGTGCAATTAGCTCTGTATTTGAGTTGTGCTTATCGTTTACCATTTTATCGGAAACAACGCAAGAAAGAAGCGACTCAATTGACGCCAAAATCGCGATAGTGAATGCGTCAGGGATTAAGGCAATTACCTTATCCATGCTAAATTCTGGGATTTTAAGTGATGGGAAGCCCGAGCTGATTGTGTAAAGGTCGCCAATTGTTAAAACATCAAGACCGAAAAGACCTACAATAAGTGAGCCAAGCACAACGACAACGAGTGAGCCTGGGATTTTTTTGCTAATTTTGGGCCAGAAAATAAGAACGGCAAGTGCGATTGCACCAACTAAAAAACCAACAGGATTAAAGGTTGTTATATTGTGAATTAGCGCTTCAATTTTCTCCATTGATTCAACAGGAGATTCCCCACCAAAGGACATACCAAAGAAGTCCTTTAATTGACCTATAACAATTGTTACTGCAATTCCAGCGGTGAAGCCAACAGTAATTGGCGTTGGTATATATTTAATTAATGAGCCTACACGCAAAAAACCAAACAAAATAAGGATTATACCTGCCATAATTGTAGCAATGATAAGCCCGTCAAAGCCTTGAGTTGCAATAATTCCTGCAACTATGGTAGCAAACGCGGCGGTAGGGCCGGAAATATTTACTAGGCTACCACCAAAAAACGAAATAACAAAGCCGGCAACAATGGCTGTATATAAGCCTTGAACAGGCTCAGCGCCAGAGGCAATTGCAAGAGCAATTGAAAGTGGCAAGGCAATAATTGCGACAATTATGCCAGCAACCACATCGTTAATAAACTTTTGTTTGTTGTATGTTTTTAATGCGGTAAAAAGCTTCGGTTGAAAGAGTTTCATTTTATACCTCTCAAAAATATTTTAAAGACGAGAGTAATTATACAACCGAAGCACCGATTTGTCAATAATTTAATTAAGAATTAATTAAAACCTTGCATATAGGATTAAAATAGGCTATAATTAAAACAGAAATTTTTAAAAGGCTAGGCTATGAATTACTTAAATTACGTTAATACAAAAATGGGAACAGACTCAAATATTGCATTTTCAAGGGGAAACACGTTGCCACTTTGCCAATTACCCTTTGGCATGTGTGCCTTTGCTCCTCAAACAACTACAGAAAAGGAGCATAGAGAATGGTTCTTTGAGCCGAATAATGATAGAATAGATGGCATTAGGCTGACCCACCAGCCAAGCCCTTGGATAGGGGACTATGGCACGTTCCTTTTTGCACCTACAGGAGGAGAATCATACTATGATAGGGAAAAGGCAATTTTTGCTCCCGATTACATAAATGTGTATTTTGAAAACGCAGGCTGCCGTTTTGAGCTAACACCGACCGAAAGAGGTGGCGTTTTCAAAATAGAGCTTGAAAATGAGGATTATTTTGTCATAAAAAGCTCCGAGGGGAATACTAATTTCAAGCTCGACAAGGAAAACATCATAATATATGGCACAAACGACCACCATCTAAAGGACGATGCAAAAAATTTTAAAATGTACTTTGCCATTTCGATTGATTCCTTGGACATAGATGAAGCTAAAATTGGCAAAAACGAAATAAAAATTAAAATAAAGGACAAAAAAGCCGAAGGGCGTGTCGGAATTTCATATATCAGCTATGAAATGGCGCGCCTAACACTTGAGCGCGAATGTGCCGGTAAAGCCTTTGATTTAGCGCGCAAAGAGGCACAGGAAAAATGGCAAGAGGCTTTGTCAAGAATTTCGATAGATTCAGATGATGAAAAGCAATTAAAAATCTTCTATTCTTGTATGTATCGTGCGTTTTTGTTTCCGCATCGCGCTTATGAAATTGACGAAAACGGACAAGATGTGCATTATTCACCCTTTACAGGCAAGACCCATAAGGGCAAAAGATATACAGACAACGGCTTTTGGGACACCTACCGCACCTCTTATCCCTTGTTTTCCTTGATTGCACGCGACGAGCTTGAGGAAATGCTTGAGGGCTTTGCTACTGACTATGAGGAGGGTGGATATCTTCCACGCTGGACATCTATGGGCGAGGTCGGTTGTATGCCTAGCACATTAATTGATGGTGTAATTGCCGAGGCAGCTGTGCGTGGTGTTGGAGATAAGGAGCTGCACAGACGCTTGCTAAAGGGTATGCTTCACCACGCGAATGTGTTGTCGGATAAAAAAATATATGGTCGAAATCATATAGATAAATATCTAAAATACGGATACGTCCCCTATGATTTTTCAAATGAAAGCATCAACCTTTCGCTTGATTTTTCTTATGGTGACTGGTGTATTGGCGTGGTTGCCGATTTACTTGGTGAAAAGGAAATAGCAGACGAATATTTTGAGCGTTCGCTTTGGTATAGACAGCTATTTGATAAGAAAACAGGATTTTTCCGCGCCAAAAATTCAAGGGGTGAGTGGAGAGAGGATTTTGACCCGTTTGTTTGGGGCTATGATTATACTGAAAGCTCCGCTTGGCAAAACATTTTCGGTGCTCCTCACGCGCTTGACGACATTGCAAGCATGCTAGGTGGTAGGGAAAAGGCAATATCAAAAATTGATGAAATTTTAGACACTCCCCCCATATTTAAGGTGGGTAGATATGGCTGTGAAATTCACGAAATGACGGAAATGGCGGTGCAAAAGCTCGGTCAATGCGCAATTTCCAATCAGCCATCATTTAGTATTCCATTCCTTTATTCATATTATGGAGATATGGAAAAGAGCGACAAGGTGATAAGAAAAATAGCTGACGAATGCTTCACACCCGACTCCTATCCGGGGGATGAGGATAATGGCTCAATGAGTGCGTGGTATATTTTTGCAACGATTGGTAAATACCCGATATGTCCGGGCAAAAAGGAATATGCCGAAACGACTCCGCTTGTCAAGGGCTACAAAATAAACGGGCAAAACCAATAGCTCAAAGAAAAAACGGAGCATAGCGAGAAGCAATGGGCTCTATTTCCGCTTATTGTTTTGCATATACAAAAAGGACAGAGAATTTAGCGTGATACTCTTAACGGAGTATTCACGCTAAACTATGATTGCCCTGCGGGCAAGTTATGAGTTATGATATGCTTCGCATAGTTATGATTGGCTTTGCCAAGTTTTAGCTTAAATAGGCAATCATATCATAACGCGAGGGCTTGCCCAAGCTCATAACGGTGAGCGAAAGCGAGCCTCATAACTCTAAACTAAAACGAACAGAAAAAGAGCAGACATACAAGATTTTCGTCTTGCGTGTTTGCTCTTTCTGCTTGTGTAGGGGTTCCCCGAAGCAAATGAAATGAGCTTTGGGGGTTCACGTATATGGGT
>JAFUOQ010000042.1 GCA_017472695.1 Clostridia bacterium
AAGAGCAGACATACAAGATTTTCGTCTTGCGTGTTTGCTCTTTCTGCTTGTGTAGGGGTTCCCCGAAGCAAATGAAATGAGCTTTGGGGGTTCACGTATATGGGTGTGGCTTAGCCCATAAAGCATTTGACCGGTCAAATGCGATGCTCGCACTTAGCGGTACTTTCCAATTCTCCGCTAAGAACATCACCCATTACGTGGAGATTTTTATTTATTCCATTTTGCCAAGCTTTAATACATCCTTAGACTCACGAGTTTTATAAGCTCCACGTGTGAAGTCCGGAATTTCCATTGGCTTTCCGTTATTTTTGATTGACTCCTCGGACAAGCACGAAACAACCATCCAGCTAGCGGCATCATATACGTCACACATCATTTCTCCGCCGTCTTTTACTCTATCTACGAACTCACGAAGCTCAACATAGTCCATGCCACCATGACCTGCCTCAAGTGCTTCAGGGGTGATTATCTTCCACTCGTGTGGGAGCAAGTCCTTAAATTCCTCTGCCGTGTTCATATACTTATTTATATAATCAATGCTTGACCAGAACTCTGGTTGACCATCAAAATATACGCTATTTGTATTTTGCTCGTACATTCCCTTTGTTCCACGAATAGTGAACTCTCTATTGTAGGAGCGCGGGAGAGAGGTGTCAAGACGGAGAAGCATAGTTTCACCATTTTCGCAGGTAATAATTGTGTTAACAATGTCACCTTGTGCAAAATCAACGCCTATGAGGTCTTTATTTTTTATAGTATCCTTGTGCGCTTCAACATATTCCTCCATACCGAACGAGCCAGTTGCAACAGAAACAAGCGAAACCATACGGTTACCTCTGTTTATATCAAGAACCTTTGCCATAGGGCCAAGCTCGTGAGTTGGATAGTTTTCACAGTTACGATTTAGGTATTCCTCTAAACGATAGTGGCGGTTTTCCTTGCCACCTGTTACCTCACCGCGTAGGTCGTGTGAGTAAGCACCGCTCAAGTGAACAATTTTGCCAAACTTTCCTGTTCTTGCAATAGCGGTAGCCAAAAGCTCGTCACGGTTATAACAGCAGTTTTCCATAAACATAAATGGTGTTTTTGTGCTTTCGTAAGCATCAACCAAAGCCCAGCAGTCATCAACAGAGTATGCGCCACCAACCTCAAGGGCTGTTGCCTTGCCAGCCTTCAAGGCATCAATAGCGATAGGGAAGTGCATATTCCAGTCAGTTGCGATGTAAACTGCCTGCACCTCGTCCATTGCAAGAATTTCTTTATAGTTAGTAGTACCAAAGGGTACATTACCTCTTTTTTCCTTTACTCTGTTTATTGCGTTTTCTACTCTGTCCTCGTATTTATCGCAAACAGCAATAACCTCAACATCTTCAAAGCCGAGCAAAATATCAGTCATACCATAGCTACGACAGCCATAGCCGATTATACCCATTTTAATTTTTTCCATAATGTGCCTCCGAATTTTTAAATTCCTCTTTGATTCTACCAAAAACTACTCGCAAAGTCAACAGAGAAAGAATAAAATATTGACAATTATTTAATATAATGATAAAATTATATTATAAAATACAAGGAGAACAATATGAAAAGGATTTTTTTATCACTTTCTTTAGTAATAGTGCTTTTCGCCCTTACCTGTTGCACACTGGATTTCAGTCACGAGATTGACAGTAGCATGGACGATTTAAATAACACAATCAAGGACATAGCTGGCGATTTTATAAGAGAGGATGAGAAGCATTCAGTTACCTCTGACACAAGCACTGATGTTAATTTAGATAATATCGAGGTTGGCACAGAGGTTGGGCAAAAATGCCCTTCATACAGCGTTTTAAGATTTGACAAAAACGGGCTTTCCCTAAAATATATCAATCCAACAGAAACCGGCAAGGTAACAGTTGTTAACTTCTGGGGCACTTGGTGTGGCTATTGTATTAATGAAATGCCATATTTCGACAATGCTGCCGAGGAATATGCAGGGGATGTTACATTTGTGGCAATCCATACAGATGACTATTTTAGCGAAACTGCGGTTGACTATGTAAAATCAAATTATCCTGATTCAAAAATAATCTTTGCCAAGGACAAAAATACAACCGGTGGACTTGACGACTGCTATACGGCGCTTGGTGGAGTTGGCTATTACCCCTACACCTTAATTCTTGACAAAAACGGAATAATTACATACAAGGCAACAGGCGCAATCTCTGAAAGCAAATTAATTGAAGAAATTGAGAAGGCATTAGGCTAAAATGAAATTACAAGAAATTATATCCGCCCTAAATTCATACGGGGCGGATAATTCTAAAGAGGAAGCATTTTTAATTATTGAGGAATTATATAAAATACCTCGCGCAAAAATTCTAGCAGACAAGGAAAAATCGTACACTTCTCCGAGAATTTCAGAAATTTTAGAGAAAAGAAAAGAGAGAATTCCACTTCAATACATCCTTGGCAAATGGGAATTTATGGGTAAGGAGTTTTTGGTTTCTCCCGACTGCTTAATTCCAAGACCAGACACCGAGATTTTGGTGGAAAAAGCACTTGAAATTATAGAAAAAGGTGACTCTGTGGCTGATTTTTGCACAGGAAGTGGCTGTATTGGAGTGTCGCTTGGTATATATAAGCCAAATATTGACTTAACCCTTGTTGATATTTCAAGGGGCGCACTTGAAATATCAAAGAAGAACGCGCAAAGGCATAATATCTCAGCGCGCTTTATTTTGGGTGACATAACAAAGGATTTGGTGGGCGAAAAATTTGATGTTATAGTTTCAAATCCACCATATATTCCATCGAAGGATATAGAAGGGCTATCCCCAGAGGTAAAAAAAGAGCCTCGCCTCGCGCTTGACGGAGGAGAAAACGGACTAGATATTATTAATTTTCTAGTAAATGACGGAATGGAGCTTTTAAAGGACAATGGGAAAATGCTAATTGAATTTGGCTACGACCAAGAAAAAAGTATCAGAGAGTGTCTAGAAAACAACCAAAAAATTGCTTCATATGAGATTTTTTATGACTACGGCTCAAATCCTCGGTGCGTTTTAATTTACAAATAACCAATATTTGTGCTTTAAAAATATAAAAATCTTCTTGAATTATAAAATATTATATGTTAAAATATTATATGGACTATTATGAAATGCCATAAATGGCTCAATTTAATGTATCATACCAAGGAGCTTTTATGAAAAAACGGATACTGGGTGTCGATTTTGGTGATGCCCGCACAGGACTTGCGCTTTCCGATTTAAGTGGAACATTGGCAAGTGGCATAGGCACAATTAAAAGCACTAGCTTTACCTTTACCGGTGATGCAGTTTGTGAGGAAGCGAAAAAGCACGATGCTACCTTAATTGTTCTTGGTCATCCGATAAATATGAATGGTACTCTTGGTCCACGCTCCGAAAAAATACACGCCTTTAAAAAATATCTTGAAGAAAAAAGCGGGCTCCCTGTTGTTCTTTTTGATGAAAGGCTGTCAACTGCAAGTGCTCATGTTATGCTCAATATGACAGGCACAAGGGGGCAAAAGAGAAAGGCGATAATTGACGAGATGTCAGCTTGCCTTATTTTACAAAGTTATTTAGATTCACCACAAAGCAAGGAGGAACACAATGGATAAAAACCACTCAAACCTCATAAACCGTCATAATATGGTTGGCGGACAGGCGGTAATTGAAGGCGTTATGATGAAGAAGGACGACCGCGTTGCCCTAGCTGTTCGTAAGGAAGACGGTACTGTTGAAATTAAAAAGAGCGAATTTAAAAGCTCAAGAAAGAAATTCAAGCTACTTAACAAGCCAATAATTCGTGGCATTGTTGCATTTATTGAATCTCTTATTCTTTCATTTAAGACTCTTTCAAGCTCAACCGATATGCTTGACCTTGAGGAGGACAAAAAGAAGACAGAGGGCAAAAAGAAAAGCGGCTCAACTGTGTTTATTATGATAATTTCAGTTGTGCTTGGACTATTACTTGCACTTGTTCTTTTCACAATAGTTCCTATGTATGTTACGGATTTTCTGGTTGACACAGTCAAGCTTGATCCGAACGCAAGAGGTCACTTTGTTATAATCGCGCTTTGCGAGGGCGTAATTAAAATTGTTATCTTCATTGCTTATCTTTTAGCAGTTTCCTTAATGAAGGATATCAGACGCACCTTTGAATATCATGGTGCAGAGCACAAGGCAATTGCTTGCTTTGAGTCCGGTCACGAGCTTACAGTTAAAAACGCGCGCAAGTGCACACGCTTCCACCCAAGATGCGGTACTAGCTTTATGTTCGTTATGCTCATTTTGAGTATTCTTGTTAGTGCATTTATTCCACTTGAGGCTGGCATTGCAAGAACTGTTGTTAAGATTTTAGTTTTGCCACTTGTTATGGGTATCGGCTATGAATACATAATGTACGCAGGCAAGAACGAAAATGCAATTACAAAAATTCTTTCAGCTCCTGGTCTTTGGATGCAAAGAATCACTACTCGTGAGCCAAGCGACGACCAAATTGAAATTGCAATTTGCGCAATTAAGTCAGCCGTTCCCGAGCTTTATCCAAGATTTGACGCTAGCGAATGTGCTATTCCAATCGAAAAGAATAGAGAGCACATCGGCAACATAGGAAAGAAGTTTCCAAAGGAGGAGCCACTTTATCAGGTTCCAAAAACCAAGCTTGAGCTTTTCTTCAAGGATGCTGATTTAGTAATTGATGATGCACCAATGACTGTTCGCTCAAAATCAGGCGAGAAAAAATTCACAGCTTGTGCAAGAAAATACAAATAATATTCAACCGAGTGGTCTTTTCCACTCGGTTTTTTCATCAAATTTCGCAGAAAATTCCAAATTTTTCATATTTTGCTCTTAAATTTACAAAAAATTTCAAATTTTTCCTCTTTTTATATATATTTTTATATATAATA
>JAFUOQ010000043.1 GCA_017472695.1 Clostridia bacterium
AATTCCTTATCATATGCGATTATATCTGCTTCAAGGTGACCGATTGTCTTATTTTTGGCTAAAATTTTGTATTTTTTCTTCTTTTTTAGGAGCTTTTCGCAAAATTTCTCGCCAAAATCTCCTACCTCTTTTTTAGTAAATTCAATCATTTTTAAAAAGCTTAACTAAAAAGCTTGGGCGGTGAATAGGAGTAATTCCATATTGCTTTATAGCATCTGTATGTAGCTTTGTGCCGTAGCCCTTGTGCTTTGCAAAGCCATATTCGGGATATTCCTTGTCATATTCATAGCATAAGCGGTCACGTGTAACCTTGGCAAGAATAGATGCTGCCGCTATTGATTGAGAAATTGCATCACCATGTACAACAGTTTTTGTTTCAACTGTAAAGCCACGTGAGGTATTTCCATCAATCAAAGCAAGGTCAGGCTTCATTTTGAGTCCATCAATTGCGCGCTTCATTGCTAGCATTGATGCATTTAAAATGTTAATTTCCTCAATTTCTTCAACAGAAGCCGAGGCAATAGAGTAGTCAAGAGCTTTTTCAATTATAACATCAAAAATTTTCTCTCTTTTTTTCTCGGTTAGCTTTTTGGAGTCGTCAAGACCCTCAATAATTAAGCCATCGGGCAAAATGCAAGCAGCAGCAACAACAGGTCCGGCTAAAGGGCCTCTGCCTGCCTCGTCAACACCGCAAATTATTTTTATTTTTTCATTTTTATGTGAAATATCAAAAGAGTAGTCAAGCATAATATCTCCAAGTATTATTCGGCAGGAGCTTCGAGGGAAATCGCGCCGATTTTTGCACTTCTGAATTCTTCTAAAAGAGTAGCCGCGGTTCTTTCTGTGTTAATCTCGCCACCAGAAATTAAAAAGCCTCTTTTTTTACCAACAAGCTCAAAAACCTCATAGTCCATTTCGCAAGCATTTAGCTCTTCTTCCTTTATTTTATACCTTGCCATAAAAAGCTCGGGCGCTAATGCCTTTAAGCGTCCACAGAGAACAACTGCAATATATTCAGTATCTAAAATTGCATCCTTTATAGCGCCTGTAATAGCAAGGTTCTCGCCAACTGCCTTTTCCTCAAATTTTGGCCATAAAACTCCCGGCATGTCCATTAAATCAAAGCCAATGTTTGTTGGAATCCATTGCTTGTTTAATGTAACACCTGGGCGGTTTTCAACCTTTGCCTTTTTTGAGCCACAAATCTTGTTTATAAGTGAGGATTTTCCAACGTTTGGAATACCAACAAACATAGCTCGTAGCTTTTTGTTCATACCCTTGTTTTCGTATCTTTCAATTTTGTCAGCTAATATCTTTTTAACTGCACCGGAAATTAGAGAAAGCCCCTCGCCGGTTATACAGTCAACAGAAATTGCATACTTGCCTTGGCTCTTGTAGTAGTCAATCCATTTTTGAGTAATGGTTTTGTCTGCCAAAGAGGCTTTATTTAATATAGTAAGGGAAGGCTTATCACCGATAAGCCTTGCAATCTCTGGATTTTTTGAGCTATATGGAATTCTTGCATCTAAAATTTCAATAATAATATCAACTTCTTTAAGGTTTTCCGAAATCAAACGGCGAGTTTTCGCCATATGACCGGGGAACCATTGTATAACCTCTGATTGCATAAATTAATCGTTATAAAGACCGCCTATTTTGTTTAAAGGCATAAGTCTAAATATCGCCTTTCCTAATACATATTTTTCCGGAACACAGCCAATTTCTGAAATACGGCTGTCAGCGGAATGGTATCTGTTGTCACCCATCAAGAAAAGCTCGCCCTCGGGTACCTCAACAGTTAAAGTTTTTGTGTCGTAATTGTAATTATTGTTATAATTGGGTAGCCTGTTACCATTGTAATCGTAGCCTAGATAGTAAAGCTCAAAGTCCCCAAAGCTTTCGATTTTAACACCACTACCTGTAGAAAACATTGTATCAAACTCATATTTTTCATATTCGGTTTTATATTCAACACCGTTTACTCTGACAATAGGGGCATAAGGGTCGCTAAAATCAATTTTTACAGTATCACCGCCTTTGGCAATAACTCTTTTTACAATCGGCTTGTCATAGCTACTTCCTACAAAATCCCCTTGAACAACAACAATGTCCCCTTGCTTTGGCTCATAGGAAAGAAACGGGTCGACAACCACTAAATATTCACCGTGATGTAATGTGTCCTCCATTGATTCACCGTCTACTACCGTTAATTTTCCAACAAATAGGGAAATAATAACAACAGCAATTAAAGCAAAAACAATCGGCTCTAAAAAATCAAATACTGCTTTTAAATTTTTATTCATTTTCGGTCTTGGACTTGTATATATTTCTTCCATAATATAACCTTTCAAAATTTCTTAACATCTGTTATTTTAACACAAATATTATAAAATAACAATAGTTTTTTGCTTTTTTAAAAACCGTATGATAAAATATATAAAACAAAAATTCTTTGGGAGAAAGTAAAATGAAGAAGAAAATCAGCTTATGACAACGAAATCATTTCAGAGAAAGAGTATAAATTAATGACAGAGAAGATAGTATGGCAAAAACTAGTAAAAATAATCAAATAAATTCAAGAAGACTTAAACCTATTAAGCAAAAAATATCGAGTGTCCATAACTTGAATCTGTTATGAACACTCGATATGGTCTGAGTGACAAGACTTGAACTTGCGGCTTCTACCACCCCAACGGGCTTTCGCACTGGTGTTTTTAGCCGTTATCGTTCCTTATCTCGGAATATCTGCCGTATTTACGCTTTTTGACACCTTTTTAGCGATTTTTGTGTTACCCCTTCAATGTACTTTGGTGCAGAATGATACCAACTATGCACTGAAATTCTATGCATTATACAAAAGTCAGGGGCTTCGGTACTTTTGTCTTAACTCTGAAACGATCATTTGTCAAGTGCTTTTTTGAAAAAACAGCTTTTAAAGACGAAAGTTTATTCATTCTCCTCGTTGATCTTGGCAATGAATTCCTCGGGCGTAAATACAGTCACCGAGGATTTCGCATAATCGTGGGTATTGCGTGTTACGATGCAATCGACTTCAGAGCGTGCAGCTGTTGCAATCATCACAGCATCCTCATAGTCGGTTATCTGCGATGGAATAGCGTGGCGACAATCTGTGCCTGCCGTATCCAATACTTCAAACAGCATAAAAAGCTTACTCAAGACAGCGCGGGATTGCTTATCATCGTGCGTGTAACGGTGCATCAAATAATAGATGTCCGTAGAAGATTTTGCTGTTATACAGCCAACAAACTGTTGGTTTGCTGCAAGCAGGAATATGGTTTGTGCATCGTCGGAAAACGGCTCTCGGCTTTGGAGCACATCAAGAATAACGCAGGTGTCAAGCAATGCTCTCATATCTGATCAAGTCTCTCCTTCTGTGCTTCTTCTAAAGTGATATCAGCCGGAAGGATACCGAACAACGATTTTGCAATGTCCACACGCTCTTGAAAAGGATTAGTGAGCTTGGATACGATTTTTCCGTTCTTAGTGATATAAATATCTTCTGTCGCTGAGAGCAAAAGATATTTTGCAAGATTGAGTTTAAGTTCAGTTGCAGTAATAGACATAGTTAAAGCCTCCTTTCCTTGGCTACTAATATTATAGCATAATCGCTCGAATATGTCAACAGAAATCGTACGATTATTTTATGCAAATCGTTCTATTTTATGCAATCCAATTTTTACAACGACAGAAAAAGAGGAAAATCACAAAATTCTGGCTCGATTTGATCTAAAAATCACAAAAGTACTTTTCTCTCGAAAGTAAAAAACAGAAAAACTTTTTCGGAACCTCTTGTAAATTGCGCAAAAACGATATATAATAAATAGCGTAATACCGCTATGTAATACGTAGCGCAATTCCGCTACTTGTTGGAGGTGATTTTGATGTTGAAAAATGATTACATAACCATAGCCGAAGCATCGGAAAAGTGGGGCATATCGCATCGTCAGGTACAGCACTTGTGCACGCTTGGCTCTGTCGATGGAGCAATCAAATTCGGTCGTGCTTGGATGATACCAATGAATGCAAAGAAGCCTGTGGACGGCAGAACAAAGAAAGCGAGATCCGCGCATGATGCAAATATGCCGCTTCCTCGCAAAACGCCCTTCCTTTATATGACTGACCTATACAACATGCCCAGAACGGCTGATAAAGTGGGTGAAAGCCTCTCCTATAACCACGAGGCGCAGGTGCTTTTTGAAGCCGAGGTTGCTTACTCTCGCGGTGAGATCGACAAGGTTTACGATATTGCAAACTACCTGCTCTCGAAGCACTCAGGCTTCTATGCTGTTCTTTCTGCAGGTATGCTTTTGGCACAGTGCGCGATCTGGAAGGGCGATATCGAAATGTGGCGTAGAGCCAAGATCCATATATCGGAAGCACCTGCTAAAAACGACTATGACCGAGATACGATGCAGCTTGCGATCAGCGCCGTTGATATTATGATATATAACGTAGAAAGCTTTCCGGAATGGTTCAAAAAAGGTCGTTTCGAGCCAATTCACAAGGATGCGTATCCTGCGGCAAAGGTGTATTACGCCAAATATCTGTACGCGCTCGGTTATGGAGTTGCAATGGGTCTTCTCAAGGTAGAAGGAACTCAAGGACTTTACATTATGTCGGTCATTTCTTTTTCGGTAGAGCCGATGATCTCGTGGGCGAGAGCCAACAATACCATTATGGCTGAGATCTATCTGAGACTTACCTGTGCCGCGATCTACCACAACTGCGGCAAGGATGGTGATGCTATCTACCACATCGACAAAGCCATAGAGCTGGCTCTCCCTGACAAATTCTACGGCGTTCTTGCCGAATACTGCCGTGCTCTTGATACACTTATGGAGAAGCGGTTGTCCCTCATTGACGAGGATGCTTGGAAAGAAGTCAAGAAGCTATATAAGATCTATAATGAGGGCTGGTCTAAGCTCTCGGGAACAGTCAGGGGTAAGACGATTCTGACCACGCTTTCCGATAAGGAGCGTGAGGTTGCCAAGCTTGCCGCATTCGGAATGTCCAATCCCGAGATAGCCGTCAATCTGCATCTTTCGCTCTCGGTCGTGAAGCAAGCGGTGCGAATCGTGTCCGAAAAATCAGGCTTGCCACGCTCGGAATTTGCCGCAATTTTGTAATTTTATATATCCAAAACACCCCCGAAAAGATATATAAATTTCGCTCGGAAACCAATAATGACCGAAAAATATGACCAAAAAAAGTGATTTTAGGTAATACCGCAAACCAAAAAAGTCTGCTATACTATTAACAACAGTATGGCAGATTTTTCTTTTTGACGAAATGCCGAAAGGAGTCAGATATGTTTAGTAAGCTAATTCAGAACGATTTTCCGCTTACGGAGTTTACCCACAAGGAAGGCGATCTCTACAAGATTGTAACCACCTTTGGCAAGACATTTGAACTAATGTACGGCTATTATGAGGAATGCGATCGGCATAGCCCGCTGGTCCGGAGTCCCGTTCCAATCTACCCCGACTTTACAAAAGAGCCTGTTTACACGGATGATGGAACGCCGTTTGTGACAATGATGCAGGATGTTTGCCCATTCTACAAGGGCGAAAAGAAAAGAACCCCGGACTCAACCTGCGATGAATGCAAATACTTCAAGCACGGTGAGGATTGGTTCGGTATCTGCACCTGTCCAAAGAACAAACCTTCGTCAGACTGACTCATATAGTTAGTAGAAAGGAAAAAACGAGTATGAGAAAACTGAAGTACGCAGTCCCCGAACTGACAATCGTCGCATTTGAAGCGGCAGATATAATCACAACAAGTACAGGCGCATTCGACGGCGAATGGGTGCCGATTGGCGACGGAACGCCCGATGAATACGTTTTCTAAAATGAATCCCAAAGGAAGGTAACCTATATGAAAAAATTAACACTAATTCTACTCTCGGTCTTGATGATCGTAACTCTCGCTGCTTGCGGTAGCAAATGCGAACACAGCTACGATAATGCTTGCGACGCGACCTGCAACGAGTGTGGAGAAACAAGAGAGGTGTCGGCGCATCAGTGGAATGATGCAACCTGTACCACACTCAAAACCTGTATGGTCTGTGGAACGACCGAGGGCGAAATGCTCCCTCACAACTGGGAGGATGCGACCTGTATCACCGCCAAGACCTGTAAGACCTGCGGAACGACCGAGGGCGAACCTCTCGGACACACCCCTGCCGAGGATGACGGCGATTGCGGCACCGACGTATTGTGTACGGTCTGCGGTGCGGTAACCACTCCTGCAAAGTCAGAGCATATTGCACACGCCGATGACGGCGATTGCACAACGTCCGTAAACTGTGCCGAGTGCGGCTGGCTTATGAAACCGGCACAGGAGCACAATTTCAACGGCGATTGGAAAACCGATGCAGACGGACATTGGCAGATGTGTCAGAACATAGATTGCAAGGTAGCAGGCACCAAGGAGTCGCACAATAAGGGCGAGGACGGCAAATGTACCGTTTGCGGATATGTTGTTGAGGTGATTGATCCTCACGAGC
Organism: Clostridia bacterium; assembly: GCA_017472695.1. Taxonomy (GTDB): domain Bacteria; phylum Bacillota; class Clostridia; order Oscillospirales; family CAG-272; genus RGIG2000. The sequence continues at coordinate 6,530 of JAFUOQ010000043.1, forward strand.
ACTCTTACACCGTAGCGGATTATGACGACACACATCACTATATGAGATGTGCCTGCGGTCAGATCGACGAAAGCACCAAGGTATCTCACACCGCAACTTCTGACAACGACTGCACGACCGATGATAAATGCACCTGCGGCTACACCGTAACGGCGGCGAAGGATCACGTAGCAGGCGCAGATGACGGAAACTGCGAAACACCGATCAAGTGTGTGAACTGTGAGAAGGATGCGAAAGCCGGAGCAACAGGTCACCACGACGCTGACCACGATTACACCTGCGACAACGCAGGCTGTCAGGTAACGGTTGGCAACCCACCCAAAGATGAAAGTGACGGCATTGACTTGCCGATCGATACAAACTAACACAATTCCAAGGAGGAACTTAAATGAAAACAAAGCAAACAAACAAGCTCCTCGTTCTGGTCATCTCTCTGATGATGATCGTAACGCTTCTTGCAGGTCTGTCGATCACGGCAAGTGCAGAGGAAACAGGAACAGAAACGAACACCCCTGTCGCAGAATTCGTCGGCAAACAGGTCAACCTCGGTGGCGATATCTCAATGAAATTCCACGTCAGAAACAATGAAGATCGCCCCATCGAAAGCATAACGGTCGAGGTCGAATTCCTCGGTAAGCTAACGTATCTTACCGAGTGCGAGCAGCATCCCACTGAAGATAAGGTGTATATCTACACCTTTGAAGGCATCAATCCTCAGTGCCTCGGCGATCTTATGAACGTAACGATTCTCGTGGGTGGTAGCCCGGTGAGGCATGAAAATGCAGTGCTTACGGGTTACAGCGTTAAGGAAAACCTGATCAACGCCTACAATGTTACGAATGACGCTAATATGAAGCAGCTCATCATTGACACGCTTGAATACGGTGCAGCGGCTCAGGTATATCGCAATTACAAGACCAATGCGCTTGTTACGGATGGCGTAACCTTCATTTCCGAAGGCAAGACTGAAGTAGACGTTCCGAGAAGCTCTCCTGTTGTGAACGAAACGGTTGCTGACTCCATTAAAGAAGCAACAGTAAATTTCAGCGCGACCAACTTTATCAAAGTAAGCTACAACGACGGCGAGATCAAAACGCTCACCTCGGATGCGGTTGCAGCGTATGATTTCGCAAAAAAGATGCAGTTCTCGGCAGACGGTCTGTTCACGCTCGGATATAGCGTAAACGATTATTGCTACGATGTAATCAACAGCGAAAAGACATCCGAAGCAATGAAATCTCTCGCAAAAGCACTCTACAACTACGGTCTTTCCGCACACATCGTCAAGGGCAACCATGAGGGCGGCACCGCAACCTGTGCGGCACAGAAAGTATGTACGATCTGCGGAAACGGCTATGGCAATCTTCTTGACCACAACTACACCTA
>JAFUOQ010000003.1 GCA_017472695.1 Clostridia bacterium
CTCATCCACCGCTTTCGTTTGCTTAGCTTTGTTCATAGCACCGTTCTGCGGTCCCCCTTCCCCCACCGGGGAAGGCTTGAATAAAGGCGGCTTACTTACGCGACCAAATAAAGGAATTAAGAATTACAAAGAAGTAAAGATAGGTAAAAATGAAGGATAAAATAGAAATTAAGGGTGCAAGAGTTAACAACCTAAAGAACATTGATGTTACAGTACCTCGCGATAAGCTTGTTATTTTAACAGGACTTTCCGGCTCTGGTAAATCCTCTCTTGCATTTGATACAATTTACGCAGAGGGACACAGGCGCTTTGTTGAGTCCTTGTCCTCATACGCGCGTCAATTCTTGGGTCAGCTTGACAAGCCCGATGTTGACACAATAGAGGGACTTTCTCCTGCTATTTCAATCGACCAAAAAACTACATCTAAAAACCCTCGCTCAACCGTTGGTACAGTTACCGAGATTTACGATTATTTAAGACTTCTCTATGCTCGCTTGGGCACTGTTCACTGCCCTGTTTGTGGCAAGGAAATCGAGCAACAAAGCGTTGACCAAATAATTGATAAAATTCTTGCTTTGCCAGAGGGCGAAAGATTTTTGGTGCTTGCGCCTGTTGTTCGTGGCAAAAAGGGTCGTCATGAAAAGGTCATTGCCGATGCCCGTAAAAATGGCTATGGCAGACTATATATAGATGGCGTAACATATGATTTAAGCGAGGACATAGAGCTTGAGCTTACTAAAAAGCACAATATTGATATAGTTGTCGACCGTCTTGTTATGAAGGAGGGCTTGCGTCCTCGTCTTGCTGACTCTGTCGAGAGTGCTTTGCGTGCAAGTGATGGAAAGGTTAATATTTTGACTATGCCTCACGATGGTGATGGTAAGCTTTACGAGTTTTCCACAAACTATGCGTGTGAGGAGCACGGAATTAGCTTTGGCGAGCTTGAGCCTCGCTCATTCTCCTTTAACAACCCCTTTGGTGCGTGTCCTCATTGCCTGGGAATAGGCGAAATGCGAAACATTTCCCCTGATAAAATTATTCCAGACAAGAGCCTTTCTCTCTCCGAGGGTGCAATTCAAGTAAATGGATTTAAAACCATTGAGCCTGAAAGCTGGACAGGTCCACTTTTTGCTGCAGTTTGTGAAAGAATAGGCGCATCTCTTGATACTCCTATCAAGGACTTTTCAAGCGAGCAATTACACGCGATTTTGTATGGAACAGGCGACGAATATTATACTGTTGACAGGTATTTTGCGAAGCAACATAAGCGCCAAACTGTAAAGTTTGAGGGTGTTATTAAGACTATTGAGCAAAGAATGGCTATGATGGGTAGCGAATATTATGAGCAGTTTATTGAGGAAACTCCCTGTCCTGTATGTAATGGTCAAAGGCTCAACAAGCAAGCATTGTCTGTTAAAATTGCTGGAAAAAACATTGACGAGTTTTGCCGTATGTCAGTAACTAGTGCACTTGAATTTGTAGAAAACTTAAAATTCGAGGGTGGCAAAGCAGAAATAGCAAAGGAAATCCTTAAGGAAATCAAGGCACGTCTAGGCTTTATGAAGAGCGTTGGACTTGAATATCTAACTCTTGCAAGAAAAAGCGCAACACTTTCCGGTGGTGAGGCACAAAGAATACGCCTAGCTACTCAAATTGGCTCTTCTCTTGTTGGCGTATTATATATCCTCGACGAGCCGTCAATAGGTCTTCATCAACGCGACAACTCAAAGCTTATAAACACACTAAAGAACCTACGCGATGTCGGAAACAGCGTAATTGTTGTCGAGCACGATGAGGAAACAATGCTTGAATCCGACTATATAATTGACATAGGTCCAGGTGCTGGGGTACACGGTGGTGAGGTTGTCGCTTCGGGCACTCCTGCCGAGATTATGCAAAATAAAAAATCCATAACCGGCGCATATTTAAGTGGTAGAAAAAAGATAGAAATACCAAAGGAAAGACGTAAGGGCAACGGCACCTCGCTCAAAATTATTGGTGCAAAGGAAAACAACCTAAAGAACATTGATGTTGAAATTCCACTAGGCTGTTTTGTTGCTGTTAGTGGTGTTTCCGGCTCGGGAAAATCCTCTCTTATTAACAAAATTCTACTCCAAAATTTAGCAAGAAAGCTAAACCGCGCAATAACATATCCTGGTAAGTGTGACAGAATTGAAGGCTACGAAAATCTTGACAAGGTTATCGCCATTGACCAATCCCCTATTGGACGCACTCCTAGGTCAAATCCAGCCACTTATACGGGTCTTTTTTCGGAAATCCGCGATTTATTTGCGAAAACTCCTGATGCAAAAATGCGTTCGTTTGGCCCTGGTAGATTCTCCTTTAATGTAAAGGGAGGAAGATGCGAATCATGTGAGGGTGATGGTGTAAAGAAGATAGAAATGCACTTTTTACCAGACGTTTACGTTAAGTGTGACGTTTGCAAGGGCAAGCGCTACAACAAGGACACCTTGGAGGTTAAATTCAAGGGCAAAAACATCTCTGATGTTCTTGAAATGACGGCTGAAGAGGGCGTTATATTCTTCAGTGAAATTCCTTCAATTTCAAAGAAGCTTCAAACCATTTGTGATGTTGGTCTTGGATATGTTAAAATCGGTCAATCATCAACTACCCTGTCAGGTGGTGAAGCACAAAGAGTTAAGCTCGCAACCGAGCTTTCAAAGCGTTCAACTGGAAAGACTATTTACATTCTTGACGAGCCAACAACAGGTCTACACACGGACGATGTAAAGAAGCTAATTTACGTACTACAAAGACTGGTTGATGCAGGTAACAGTATAATTGTTATTGAGCACAACCTTGATATTTTAAAGACTGCCGACTATATTATAGACCTAGGTCCCGAGGGAGGAGACAATGGTGGAACTGTTGTAGCAACAGGAACACCCGAGGAGGTTGCAAAAAATCCTAACTCCTACACAGGTATATATGTTAAGAAGGCGCTAAACGACTATAAGGACTAAAAAAGGAACGGATTTTCCGTTCCTTTTTACATTTTACAAAAAGTGATACCCAGTGGATGATTTTTATGAGTTTCTTCTTATATAACCAAGAATTTCGTTTGTGTCCTTTGCAAGCTTTTGGCTGTTTTTAGATATGTTAGCACTATATGCATTTTGAACAACCTGTGCATTTGCAATATCACTCATACGCTCATTTGCTTGTTGAACACTTGAATTAATACCGCTGAGCTTATCCATTGTCTGTGCGTGTTGCTTATTAAGCTGTTTTTCAAGACTACTAAAGCCCAGATGAATTGCGGTTGACATTGAAGCAAAGCCACTATCAATTGAGTTTCTTATTGCCGCTGATTCTCTTTCAAAAATGCTAATTGCCTCTTGATAGCGAAGCTGTTGGTCTGTCAATAAAAGCGCCTCTTTTACACTATCTGCACGACCTGTGTAAATACTATGTATTATTAGGTCAACATTTGCAAAATCAAACTCCCTTATGTGGTTTTGACAATTTGATATCATATACTCATAGGTTGTTGTAACAATAGGGGTGCTTTTTCTTATTTGCTCGTTTAATTGCTGCTCTAACTTTAAATTTTCAGCCTCGAGCTCGTTCTTTATTTCAAGATAGTTGTTTTTCGCTTCTTGTCTATCATTAATATATTCATTCGCTTCCTTTAAATCTTTTAAGCAATATCTAAGTGTGGAAAAACGAGGTGGAAGCTTAGGAAATAGCAAAATAATCAAGCCAACAATTGGTAATACTGTAGCGAGTAGTATGCTTGTTGCAAATGTGGTTGTGTCAAAATATTCCATGCCACCTGTTATCTCGTTTATTACATTTTTTGCAGAAACAAGCGCGATAACAAAGCAAGCCAAAGCAATTAACACCTTGATTGCCAATTTTATAGAAAACGCAACTATTCCCTTTATTGCTCGATTCTTTTTTTCGACGTTGTTAGGAATAAACTTATCAGTACCATTTAGGTAAAATTCATTTTTCTTTTGTTCTTTTTCGTTTTCTTCAATTTTTTGCTTTATTGAATTAACCTTTTCAGCCTCGCAAGAAATAACTGAAAGTCCTGCCTTAATGGTATAAAGCTCACCCATTACCGATTCTATATTTTCCATAGTACCTCCAAAAAATTTCGTCATTGGAATTATACCACAATTTGGATGTTTTGTCAACAAAAATAGGAGCTACAAAATAGCTCCTACTGTATATTTTATATTATCAAGCTCTTTATGTTGAGTGGTGAATCGGGTGAAATTCCATTAACCTCTGCCAGTTTTGAAACTGTGGTATGATATTTTTTTGAGATATCCCAAAGGGTTTCGTTTTCGTGTGGAAAGCAGACTCTTACACAAGCTGGGTCGCGCTTAAACTCTATATCCTTCTTTAAGGTTGCGCGATCAAGCACCTCACATGAGCTCCTTTCGTATATAGAAAACGCAGGGAAAATCTCTGCAGTTACATAAAATCTTTCATTATCATACCTTGCGTTTATATTTCCTTGAGAAAAATTACATCTTGTTATAACGTCGCCATTGATTTTGCCAAGGTCGCTTTCGTATTTTATCGGTAGTTCATAGGAATCATGAAGGTATTCGCACACGCCCTCCTCGTTTGCCTTGCTCTTACCGATTATATTAACTAAAAGTGTTCCTAAAAGCTGTGCACGTGTGCCTTTAATTTCTGTTTTTTCGTACACAGGGTCGACTATTATTTCAATTATTTCATTAATTTCCTCATTTTTGCGCTTAAGTGCCTCACTAACTGTAAATGATGCATTTTGACTCTTTAATCTTTTGTAGATATCTATTTTTTTGTAGGTTGCTTGTGTTTCATTTTTGGTCGAGTAAGCGTCCTTGGTCAAAAGCACCTCGCTATTTCTTGTGACCTCACCCTCAAGCTCACAATTCAGGTCGAAAAAGAGCTCGTTTTTATCACCGTTTTCCTCGTTTGAAATTGAAAGTGACACGCATCTTGCTTTAAGCATTGCCATATCGCCTATTGACGCGCCCTCTGCCTCCACCTCCTCGACTAGTGGCATTGTTTTTGTTATTATGCTTTCTCCCTCGCTTGAAACACACAAGCATTTTACAGTAGCCTCTCCGCGTACGCTAACCGAGCAGTTTTGCGCCTTTACATCATTTAAAATTATTGTTGCATCGCACCAAATAGGCTTTGCTCCCTCCAAGCCTGCCATATCAAGCTTTTCACTCATTCTAATGTTTTGTAGGCTAACCGGAATTATGCCAAGAGTCATTACTGCTTCTTTTTTTCTTTCAATGTACATTTCGTCAGCACTTGAGCGAGGTGTGATGTTTTCCTCCTCGACCTTTTCTTGAAAGCCTAATATTCTGCTCTTTAATTTTGATTTTACAGTTAGTTTCCTCGGTGCTGTAACTCTTGTGGTACAGCTCTCAACTGTTGTATCAATAAAAGAATCACCCATTGAGGAAATTGGCGACTTCACCTCGTAAGCACTGTTTAGTGGAAGTGCGCAAAGCTTGCCCTCCTCGTTTGTGTAAATTATTGAATAGGTAACTGTTCCTCCAAGCTCGATGGTTGGGGGTGTTGTGCTATCTGATACATACTTGCTCTCTGGCAAGACCTGTGCTCTTGTAAAAAGAACTCTTCTCACCTCCGGAACGTAATCTGGCAAGGAAAACTCCTCGCTCACCTCGTGGTTTATCACCGTATCGTCTGAAATTGTAACAAGTCCTTGCGCCTCGTTTCTTTGCTCGCTGGAATTTTCCATATTCCTTCTCCTTATTCCATACATTTTTAAATGGCTATGTATAGCAAAAGCATACCTACAACGCCGTTTGGTATAACTTATGCGAGGAATGAAATAATTATTACTTGACACCTATGCTTTTTAGTGCTATAATTTTATTAATTACGTGAATATTATAGGAGAATGTTATGCTAGACATAAAATTTTTAAGAGAAAATCCAGAAATTGTTAAACAAAATATCAAGAATAAATTTCAAGATTCAAAGCTTCCTCTAGTTGACGAGGTTATTAAGCTCGACCTTGAATATCGTGCTTATAAAAACGAGGCTGATGCTCTTCGTGGTGGCAGAAACAAGCTATCAAAGCAAATCGGTATGCTTATGGCTCAAGGCAAGCGTGACGAGGCTGAAGAGGTGAAAAAGCAGGTTACTGCTAATGCAGAGCGCCTTGTTGAGCTTGAAAAGCTTGAAGAGGAATATTCAGAAAAAATCAAAAATATCATGATGGTTATCCCTAACATTATCGACCCATCTGTTCCTATTGGCAAGGACGACTCCGAAAATGTTGAGGTTCAAAAGTATGGCGAGCCAACAGTTCCTGACTTTGAAATTCCTTATCACACAGAAATTATGGAAAATTTAAGTGGACTAGACCTTGATAGTGCAAGAAAGGTTGCAGGTAACGGCTTCTACTACCTAATGGGTGATATTGCCAGACTCCACTCTGCTATTATTTCTTACGCGCGTGATTTTATGATTAACAGAGGCTTTACCTACTGTGTTCCTCCTTTCATGATTAGAAGCGAGGTAGTTACTGGTGTTATGTCCTTTGCTGAAATGGATGCTATGATGTACAAAATAGAGGGCGAGGATCTTTATCTCATCGGCACTAGTGAGCACTCTATGATTGGTAAGTTTATTGATACAATCATCCCAGAGGAAAGCTTACCACACACCTTGACCTCATATTCACCTTGCTTCCGTAAGGAAAAGGGTGCGCATGGTATTGAGGAGCGTGGTGTTTATAGAATTCACCAATTTGAAAAGCAAGAGATGATTGTTGTTTGTAAGCCAGAGGATAGCCCTGTTTGGTTTGACAAGCTATGGCAAAACACTGTCGACCTCTTTAGAACTCTTGATATTCCTGTTAGAACTCTTGAGTGCTGTTCAGGCGACCTTGCAGACTTAAAGGTTAAGTCTATCGACGTTGAGGCTTGGTCACCAAGACAAAAGAAATACTTCGAGGTTGGCTCATGCTCTAACCTTGGTGATGCTCAAGCACGCAGACTCCGTATTAGAGTTAACGGCAAGGACGGAAAATATTTCGCGCATACACTAAATAACACTGTTGTAGCGCCACCTCGTATGCTTATTGCTTTCCTTGAAAACAATATGAATAGAGACGGCTCTATCAACATTCCTGTTGCTCTTCAACCATACATGGGTGGCAACACAATTATTACAAAAAAATAATTCGGGTATGAGCTATGAAATACTATAAAATGAACATTGCAGGGCTTGAAAGAGCCTTGCCTATATGTCGAGTTACTGACGAGCTTTATATTGCCGGCTTTGTTATTTTTGGCGACCCAGAATTAACTACTGCTTGCGCAAAGAAGCTACTTGACAACGCGCCAGAATATGATTATATGATTACTGCCGAGGCAAAGGGCATCCCACTAATTCACGAAATGGCAAGACTAAAAGACAATCAAAAATATATTCTTGCGCGCAAGGGTCCTAAGCTTTATATGACTAATATTCTTTCATCAACTGTTAAATCAATCACCACCGCCAAGGAGCAAACACTCTATCTCGACGGCAAGGATGCCGAGCTTATGAGGGGCAAAAGAATACTTATAGTTGATGATGTTATTTCAACTGGAGAATCTCTCCGTGCGCTTGAGGCACTAGTTGAAAAGGCGGGTGGCAATGTCGTTGGCAAAATGTGTATTTTAGCCGAGGGCGATGCTATTTCGCGCGATGATTTATATTATATTGAGGAGCTTCCACTCTTCAACAAGGACGGCGAGGTATTGTCGTAAGCTCCTAAAATCAAGGAGTTAAGATTAATAATCAAGGAGACTTTATGGAGCTTAATAAAATAAAGTACAAGAGCCACGTAAAGCCTCTTGATACTTCTCAAAAGCCACCAAAGGTATGGCACTTTATGACCTGGTTTGTTAAGGTCATGAGCAAATATTTAATGCGTGGTAAAATCAGAAAGCTTGAAAAAATTAATATGAAGGAGCTAAAGCCTCCTTATCTGCTTCTTTCAAACCACCAAACCTTTTGCGATATGGAAGTAAATGCTATTTTAACATATCCATACGATTTTCATAGCATCACCTCCTTTGAGGGCTACTATGGATTTTGGGGTATTCGTGGTTTGCTTATGAAATGGGTGGGATGTATTCCTAAAAGAAGGTTCACAACCGACCCACATCTGGTTCCATCATGTGAAACTGTGCTTAATGAATATGGCGATATTCTAAACATTTATCCAGAGGCGGCATATACCAACATCGGTACAATTTCGCCCTTTCCCGACTCTTATGGTGCGCTTGTTAAAAAGCTTGGCAAGCCTCTTGTTATTGTGGTACATAGGGGCAACTATTTGCGCGCTCCATTTTGGGATTGGCAAAGAAAGAGAAAGGTTAAGACCTATTCCACTATGAAAAAGGTGCTCGATGTTGAGGACATTGAGAGAATGACACCAACCGAGATTAACGAGGTTATTCGTCGAGAGATGGACCACGATGAATATAGATACCAAAAGGAAAACAGCATCGTTATTGACGAGCCATGGCGTGCCGAGGGACTCCACAAGGCGCTCTATCAATGCCCACATTGTAAAAAGGAGCATCAAATGCTTTCAAAGGGCATTACTCTTTGGTGCATGAATTGTGGCAAAAAATGGGATATGACAGAGTTGGGTGAGATGCGTGCGCAAAATGGTGAAACAGAATTTTCACATATTCCTGACTGGTACAATTGGCAAAGAGAAAATGTAAAAAAAGAGGTTGAGGCGGGCAGATATAATTTTGAAGATGATGTTGATGTTTTCGCTATGCCTAACTACAAAAAAATCATTCCTCTTGGCAAAGCGGTAATCAAGCAATCCATCGAAAACGGTCTTACAATAGAAGGGCACTATAATGGTGAGGACTACAAAATTTCTCGACCATCAAGAGGTCTTTATAATATTCATATGGAATATAACAATTGCTTTAAGAGAAAGGACCCATGCCTTCAAATTTCAGTTGCCGACAATACTTTCCTTTGCTATACTACAAAGAAGGATGTTGTTACCAAGGTTTATTTTGCAACGCTTGCTATTCACGAAAAGCTAATGCGTGAGCGTGCAGAAAAAAGACAAAAGAAGGCAGAAGCAGAAAAACTAAATAATTAAAAGCAGGGTTTTCCCTGCTTTTAATTTTACTTGTATTTCATTGGGGTGAAAATAACTCCATTAACATTCTTTTGGCTATCGGTTGGTACAAAGCCAAGGCGAGTATATACAGGCACGCCGTATGGTGCTGCGTTGACAGTAAACTCCTTTAGGTCATAATCCTCTTTCATACGATTGAAAAGAGCTTTTCCTATTCCTCTTTTATGGTATCTACTATCTACATAGAAATAGCCGATGTGGTTATTTTCTCTCATTCCAAGAACGCCGACAACCTTGCCATTTGCTATTGCACCATAAAAAGAGATGTTCTTTTTTTCTCTTGTTTCTTCTATAATTCGTTTGTATTCTGCTCCACCCTCTGGTGGGAAAACAGGAACCTCAAACTGGGAGAAAACCTGCCATACAAGGTCAAGACATTCGTCAAGTCTTTTAATGCCTAGCTTTTGTATCTTAATCTCATCCTTGCAGAGCGTTTTTAGGGGACACGTGTCGCATTTTGGACTTTTAGCAGTACAAAACTCGCGTCCAAAAAGCACCATTCTATGACAGAAATCGCTTTGCTCCTCGGGAACTATTAGCTCCTTCATTATCATCTCGGTCTTAAATGGGTCCTTCATCCCCTCCTTATACATACCAAGACGACCACAAATACGCATACAATGAGTGTCCGCAACTATTGCGGGCTTTTTATATAAATCACCCAAAAGAAGATTGGCAATTTTTCTGCCGACTCCTTCAAAGGCTAGCAGCTCCTCTATCGTGTCGGGCACTACGCCGTTATACTCGTAGTGAAGCTTTCTTGACTCCTCCTTGATGCTCTTTGCTTTCATTTTGTATAAGCCACAAGGCTTAATAATTTCTTCAATATCCGAAAGTGGCGCATCAGCTAATGCTTTTGCGTTTGGATAAGCCTTAAAAAGCTCACGGCAGACAATATTTACTCTTTCGTCTGTACATTGAGCGCTTAATCTACCCATTACAAGTAGCTTCCACCCGTCGCCCTCGTACTCAAGTGAGCAAAGTGCCTCAGGATATTGCTTTTTTAGTATTTCAACTACCTTATCCATTTTGGCTTTCTTTTCTTTTTTAGTCAAAATTCAGACACTCCTCTCGTTGTTTTTCTCTTTTTTAGTTCAATTCTATTCCAAACTCATGACGTAAAGCAAGTACAAGCTCACAAAGTGGCAAGCCCACTACATTATAAAAATCTCCGTCGATTTTCTCGACAAATGACCCTGCCATTTCCTGTATTCCATATGCACCCGCCTTATCGGTTGGACAATATTTTTCTACATATGATACAATCTCGCTATCTGTTAACTCTCTCATTATAACAGCGGTTGTAACCGAGGTTGAATAGCTTTTTTTCTTGCTTTTAAGCGCAAGACCACTAACAACATAGTGCGTAGTTCCAGAAAGTAGCTTTAACATTCTTATAGCATCTGCCTTGTCATTTGGCTTGCCTAAAAGTTCATTTTCATATATTACCACTGTGTCACAGCCGATTATTATTTCGTCATCGTTAAGTGATACAGCTTCTGCCTTTCGTTCAGCCAAAATTTTTGGAATTTCATATAAATCCTTTACGCTATCAACACTTTCATCTGCTCCACTAACACGAACTGAAAAATTAGATGTAACCATTGAAAGAATTTCTTTTCTGCGTGGGGATTTTGATGCTAAAACAAGTTTCATTTTTACCTCTTATTTTATTCTTCTTATGCTACCATTTGATGGTGTGCCGTTTTTGTATGCTTCAATAATTTCTTGGCATTTTTCTTTTGACTCGGACGAGAAAATAAAATGATGAGAAAAGCTATTTATCTCGCTCTCTTTATCAGCCATATAAATCGGCACGCTATTATAAATTATGTTTCTGTGTCCGTAAATACCGTGTGCGTAAAGCCTTGCGCCTTGACGATCAGTCATATAGCCCTTACATTTTTCACAGCCAACTGTGTCCTTTAAAATACACTTGTGGGTTGTCATCATAGGAATATGGCCGTAGGCAATTACCGAATAGCCCTTATAGTTACGTATCTGAGCTTGGGTTAGCTCCGGCGAAAGTATTACGTTTTCTGCTCCACTTTTCATCAAATAATCGACACAGGGTGCGTTAAAAGCATTAAAACGATAGTCAAATATCATTTTGAAGCCCTTCTCTTTTACTCGTTTAATTTGACCTATATTTGAAACTAAAGCCCACTCTATTCCACTATTTCTTGCATAGTCAAGCATAGCTTCAATTTCTTGCCATTCGCTATCAAAAACAACGGGTGGCATCTGCACACCATTAGCGCGTGAGCCCGTCTTATATTTATCAAGTGGCAAAAATATCACGTCAAAATAGTTAGCATTTAAAGGAATTTGCTCCTCCTCTAAAAAGATAGCGGTTTTGATTTTTTCAGGGCGCAGTAATTCGCGCTTTTTGTATATTTTAGGTTCTACCTTATTTTGAACCTCAAAAAGCTTTTCAATTGCTTGTCGGCGCAAGTCGTTAATTGACGAAACCCTAACCATTATATCGTTTGACTTTAAAACCTCAATCTTACCTTGTGAAAATGGGGTTGAACCAAGCTTTGATAAATTTTTAATTATGTTCTCGCGCGAAAGAGGTGCGTTTATTGATTTTTCAACAGTGTCACCATAGACTGTGACCTCTTTGCCGTTATGCTTTATTGTGAGCTTTGCTTTTTCGCCTAGATAAAGCTCTGCCACCATATCAATTTTAGGCTTTTCAAGGTCTATATCCTTTGTCTCTTGACCCTTTGAGGCATCCTTGTCCTTTTGCGTGCGAACGCCAAGCATTGAGCCATCTATTTTGCCAAGATAATATCCATCTGTAAAGCCTTGACGAGAAAAAAGCTCACCCAGTGTCGTTTTTTCGACCTTGCTTGCGTTTCTTTTTTCATCAATTAGCCTTCTCCAAATTACGACCGTTCCACTAACATATTCCTCATTTTTCATTCGTCCCTCGATTTTAAGGGAAGCAACACCCGAATTTAAAATTTCGAGAATGTGTTGGTTCAAGCTCATATCCTTAAGGCTCAAATGGTAACCATTTTTGCCATTTATTGTGTAAGGCAAGCGACAGGGCTGAGCGCACTCGCCACGATTACCGCTTCTGCCACCTTGAAAATAGCTCATAAGACATTGACCAGAAACGGACATACAATGCGCGCCATGAACAAATATTTCAGTTTCACATTTTGCATTTTTAGAAATATATTCTATATTTTCTCTGTCAAGCTCGCGCGCCAAAACTACTCTTAGCATACCAAGGGTTTCGCTTATGAAATTTGCACCATCTAAATTGTGAATGGTTGCCTGTGTGCTAGCGTGCAATTCAATCTCGGGGTAGTTCTCTCTTATTACCGATGCAACACCGAGATCAGCTACTATAAATGCATCTGCGCCTAGATTGTAAAGAGTGGCAACGGAGTCAAGCATTTTTTGCACTTCTCTATCGTAAAGACAAGTATTAAGGGTTATATATACCTTTGTGCCATGCGCGTGGGCGAGTCTAATTGCATCACCTACTGATTCAAGGGTGAAATTCTCTGCCCTTATTCTTGCGTTAAATTCGCCTATTCCAAGATAAACTGCATCTGCGCCTGCGTAGATAGCGCCCACAAGCGCATCATAATCGCCCGCGGGTGCTAGAATTTCGATTTTAGTATTGACCATATCCAAGCTTTTCACGAAGCTCCTCGTTTTCCTTTTTAAGTCTATTTAAGTTTGCTTGATAAAGCGCAATTTGAGTTTCCAAATTTCTAACCTTTATGGAGTCTTGTCCACCTTGACCCAGGTGATTCATAGCGCAAAATAGCGCAGCCTCAACAAGCGAACAGCCTCTGTTATTTTTCAAAATTCCTTGAATTTCGCTCTCAACGGTATTTGCAACCTCTTCAACATATTCCTTACCGTCCTCGGTTACAATGCCAAGCTTAATTCCTGCAATTTCAACATAAATCTTTTCTTTCATTCTCTTTTCCTTCCCAAACCTCTTGCAATTTTCAAAATAAGAGGCTATAATAAAATATAACTTACATTTCAATTATATATTAAGATAAAATTTTTATCAAGACAAATTTTGATTTTTGGAGCATTATTATGATTAAAAATTGCAAAAGAATTGTTATAAAAATTGGAACATCCACTCTAACCTATCCAAATGGCGCATTAAACCTACGCAGAATTGAGGTTTTGGTGCAAACAATTGCTGATTTTAAAAACGCAGGACACGAGGTTGTTGTTGTTAGCTCTGGTGCGGTTGGCGCCGGTTATGCCAAGCTAGCTCTTGCTGAATACCCAAAGACCTTGGAACAAAAGCAAGCATGTGCTGCAGTTGGACAAAGCCAGCTTATGAAAATTTATGAGAACTTTTTTGCAAACTACTCCCATACAGTTGCGCAAATTTTAATGACAAAGGATGTTGTTGATGACGAGCATCGTCTATCGCTTGTTAAAAACACCTTTAATACACTTTTGAAAATGGGTTGTATTCCTATTGTAAACGAAAATGACTCCGTTTCCTGTGATGGTATTCGCTTTGGTGGAAACGATACTCTTTCTGCCTATGTTGCAATAGCATGTGATGCGGATATTATTATTAACTTATCTGATATTGACGGGCTTTATGACGCTGACCCAAGAAAGAACCCGGACGCAAAGCTTATCGGTAGAGTTGACGAAATTACTGACGACGTAATAGCTTATGCCGGTGGAGCTGGTAGCGAGCGTGGAACCGGTGGAATGCTCACCAAAATTAATGCAGCAAAAATTGCCACTGAAAATGGTATTCCTATGATAATTTTGAATGGTGAAAACCCACGCATTCTTTATGACATTTTAGACGGCAAGCATACTGGTACTTACTTTGCCGCAAAGAAATAATTTAATTTAGGAGAAATTATGACTCTTAACGAAGAAATTAAAGCTCTTTGCCTAGGTGCAAAGGAAGCTTCCTTAAAAATCGGACTTGCCTCAAGTGAGGAAAGAAATAATCTTTTAACCACTATTTCCGAAAATTTAAAGAAGAATTATGAGGCTATAATCGAGGCTAACAAAATAGATTTAGCAAAAGCTAAGGAAAACGGAATCGCCGATGCTATGCTTGATAGACTTATGCTCAACAAGGATAGGATTTATGCAATTTCCGATGCTATTATGCAAATTGTTAATTTACCTGACCCACTTGACAAATGCGAGATAAATACTCGCCCTAATGGTCTTGTTATAGAAAACCACCGTGTCCCTATTGGCGTTGTTGGTATGATTTATGAGGCACGCCCAAATGTTACTCCGGATGCTGCTACCCTTTGCTTAAAGAGTGGTAATGCGGTTGTTTTGCGCGGCGGCAAGGAAGCTATCAACTCAAACAAATGTATGGTGAAGCTAATTGGCGATTCACTTGAGGCTTGTGGCTTTGACAGACGCACAGTTTCCCTAATTGAAAACACTACCCGTGACAGTGCAAATGAGCTTATGTCTATGCGCGGTTATATTGACGTTTTAATTCCACGCGGTGGCAAGGGATTAATTAAAAATGTTGTTGAAAGCTCTCGCGTACCTGTAATTGAAACAGGAGCCGGTAACTGTCACCTTTATGTTGATGAGTCAGCAGACATTGAAATGGCACTAAAGGTTGCACTTAATGCAAAGTGTCAACGTCCTTCCGTTTGCAATGCTATTGAGACTATTTTAGTACACAAAGCAGTAGCAAACGAATTCTTACCAAAATTCTATGAAATGACACGCAAATTTTCTCTTGAATTCCGTGGTTGTGAAAAGAGCCTTGACATTTTGCCAGGAATTTCTCTCGCAACTGACGAGGACTACAACACTGAATATGACGACTATATTGTCAGCGTTAAGGTTGTTAGTGACGTTTATGAGGCAGTTGAGCATATAAGAAAATACTCAACAGGTCATAGCGAGGCTATAATTACAAAAAATCAAGAAAATGCGGACTATTTCACAAAGGCTATTGATTCCTGTGCTTTATATGTTAATGCATCTACTCGCTTTACTGACGGTGGTGAGTTTGGCTTGGGTGCGGAGATTGGAATTTCCACACAAAAGCTCCATGTACGTGGTCCTATGGGCTTATCTGCCCTTACAACTCAAAAATACATCATTAAGGGTGAGGGACAAATCAGATGAAGGAAGTAATTTTATGTAAGTACGGTGAGGTCATTTTAAAGGGCGCTAACCGTTCTGATTTTGAAGTCAAAATGCTAAAGCAATTAAGACAAAGAGCAAGACGCATTGGCAACTACAAGGTTTATTACTCTCAAAGCACAGTATATATTGAGCCACTTGATGAGGAAGCAATTGAAAACATTGACGAAATGACATACCAAGCAAAGCATGTTTTCGGATTTGTTGGTGTTTCTCGTGCGTTTGCTTGCGAAAAAAATATGGAAACTATTTTACAGGTGGTAAAGACAGAGCTTGCACCAACCTTAAAGGGCTACAAGACCTTTAAGGCAGAGGCAAAGCGCTCTGACAAGAAGTTCCCAATGAAGTCCCCTGATATTTCTGCTGAGGTTGGTGGGGCTGTGCTTTCAAGTGTGCCAGGTATTAAGGTTGATGTTAGAAGCCCTGATGTCGTTGTGCGCGTTGAAATCCGTGAAAACGAGGCGTTTATTCACGCAGGACAGGAAAAGGGCGCAGGTGGTATTCCTTACGGCTCAAGCGGAAGAGGCTTACTCTTGCTTTCCGGTGGAATTGACTCCCCTGTTGCAGGATTTATGATGGCAAAGCGCGGAGTTCAACTAGAGGCTATCCACTTTGAGAGCTATCCATACACCTCCGAGCGCGCAAAGGAAAAGGTTTTAGACCTTGCAAAAATTTTAACCAACTACACAATGCGTTTGCGTGTGCACATTGTTTCTCTCACCAAAATTCAAGAATTGCTCCGTGATAACTGTGAGGAGGAATATTTCACATTAATGCTCCGTCGTTATATGATGGCAATTTCCTTGAAATTAGCTCACGATTACGACTGTGAGGCGATTATCACAGGTGAGAGCTTAGGACAAGTTGCTAGCCAAACAATGAAGGCTATTAATGTTACAAACTCAATGACTGATATTCCTATTTTCCGTCCACTTATCGGTATGGATAAGGAGGAAATTATAAAAATTTCAAGAAGCATTGGAACTTTTGATACATCCACCTTGCCTTTTGAGGATTGCTGTACAGTATTTACTCCTCGCCACCCAAGGACAAGACCAGAGCTTGACAAGGTAATCGAGCAACAAAATAGACTCCCATTCGACGAGTTAGTTGAGGAAGCATATAAAACAAAGGAAATCATTGTCGTTAAGCAATTTGGCGAGAATAAATTCGAATAATAAAAAGCCTCCCCAAGGAGGCTTTTGCTTTACAAGATAAAAAAGAACCGCAAGCGCGGTTCTTTTTATTGTTAGTTATTCATCTGTTCTCTGAATATCATTATAGCAAACAGTTGTTGAGGTCTTGGAAACTGTACCATCTCCGACATATGAAACCTCGCCATCAACAATTACATATGCGCAGGTGTGTACGCGCAACGCCTTGTTTTCATCAGTTTTGATGCCATTAAGCTTAACACGAATCTTGCTATATGAGGTGTCATTGAGTGATACCTTTAGAACACCATTATTTACTACTGTACCGTCTGCATTTAATAGTGTTGTGAGAGATTCATCTCCTGAAACAACAAGACCATAGCTAATGTTTACATCTTGACCAAAGGTATTCTTGAAGAACGTCTTATATTCTTCAACAGCCGTATAGTCAACCTTGATGTCATACATAAATGCATCCTCGCTCTTTGAGTAGCCAAGTGGAATAAAGAGTGGATCGATTAATTCTGTTTCTTCTGTTTTAGGACATCTGTTGCATCCTGCATATGAGCAGAATGGAGAAATATAATCATCGCCGCTAAAGCCGTATGTTAACTCTGCTTTTTTATCATGTACGCCGTTGTAGAAGGTATCACAAACATTGCATCCAGAGATAACATATTTGCCATTTTCATATTGGCTTGGATCCTTGATATAGTCTTCATATTTAACAATATCGTTAGTTGAGCTTGTTTTTGCATATATTGTTGCAAGATAATCAGCGTCGTCACTTGTTACAAAGAAGTAAACGCCTATTCCATCCTTGAATGGGTTGTCACCAATTGTAGTAATTGTGCCTGGGATATAAACATTTTGCAGATTTTTACATGCTGTAAATGCTTCATTACCAAGGGTTGTAAGATTTGCACTCAAGTACATATTTGTCATTCCAACGTCAGCAAATGCGTAGTCGCCTTGTATTGTTTCAACTGTGTTTGGAAGAATGATAGTTTCAGGTGTCCATTGTGATTGACCACGGAACATTGAAGCAACTATTGTTGTGATTTTAGTGTTTTCAAGACCAGTTACGGTTTTAAGCTTATAGTCGTCTGTAATATTCTTTTGACCCCAAACATTAAAGGTACTGTTTCCGTTTACTGTAGTCAATGTGGTTGGTAAAGAAAGATTTGTAACACCTGCTGAAGCAAATGCACAGTTGCCAAGAGTTGTAACTCCCTCAGGAATATAAACATTACCAATAGTGTAGCAACGTTCAAAAGCAGCTTGGTCAATTACTGCATTTTCACCAGCGTTTCCACGGAATTCAAGAGATGTGATTCCCGTGCAATCCTGAAATGCGTAATCGTCAATAAGTGTAAATCCTGCAGGAATTGATACACTTGTTAAATTAGCGCACTTTTTGAAGGTGCTTGAGTTAATAGCAGTAACACCATTTGGAATATTTGCAGATGTTATATTAGTGCTTGCAAAAGCGCTAGAGCCAATTGACTCAAGACCCTCTGGGAAAGTAACAGATGTTATAGCAATGGTTGAGAATGCACCATCGCCTATTGTTTTTAATGAGCTTGGTAAAACGATATCGCCTGTCAAGCCTGTTTTTTCAAAAACATATGTGCCTATTGTCTCAAGCTGGCTATTTTCAGCAAATGTAACAGATGTAAGAGTAGTAACGGATTGGAATGCCTTTTCTTCAATCTTGGTTACTGCTGCTGGAATATTAATCGAAGTAATTTTTGTTTCAAGAAAAGCTTTGCTTCCTATATAAGTAGCAGTTTCTGGAATAGTAACCTCTGTGAGGCTTGAGCAACCGCTAAACATACCACCAGCAATGCATTTTGCCTTTTCCATACTTACAGTTGTAAGACTTGTGCAACCTAAGAACGTATTAACTTCAACTGTAATTTCACCTAAAAGTGTTGCTTCTTTTAGTGATGTACAGCCATTAAACAAGTTATGCTCTACATATGTAAGATTTTCTGGTAAAGTAACCTCTAAAAGTGATGTACATGCTGCGAAAGCTTGGTTTTTAATTTTTTGGGTGCTACCAAAATCGATATATTGAAGTGATGTCCATCCCTTACAGAAGCTACCACCGATTTCTTTAACTCCATCTTCTTGATTAGGGAATTTAATCTCTGTTACATTAGCATAATCGGTTGCTGAGCCCGCACCTAATACACCAATATAGGTTACGCTAACACCGTGAGCTTTTGCATTTGACATATCGATTTTTACAATCTTTGTTTTGTCAACTGTTTCAGTTTGGTTTAGCTTAGAATAAATTGTGTCCGAAAGACGAAGCTCTGGGTTGTTCTTGTTGTTATAAAGATAAACTGGAATATATTCAGTTTCACCCTCGAGCAACACCTTGAATTCAATGTACTGTGTCATATCTGCTGGCTCTTCTGTTTCCTCAGCGCTTATGCCTATTGCGAGGAGACAAGCAAACAATAGTACAAGGGTAAGTGCTAATAGAATCTTCTTTTTCATAATTTTCTCCTTATACAATGAAAAATTACATCAATATATTAACACACAAGTGAAAAACTGTCAAGTTTAACAAAAAAACATAAAAAATGAATCAAATTTGGTGAATTTGCACAAAATCCCTCCTTTTTTTCGACTGCAAATAAATTTTAAATTGCTTTTTAGAGTCCTTGACTTGTTCAAATTATACAAATTAATTTTAATTGTGAATTTTTTGTAAATTTGTTTTTTAATTGAAGAGTTGCAACAAAAAAGAGCCACTTTTGTAGCTCTCTATTTTTATATTAGCCCACCGTGCCGTGTAGAATAACCATTTGAACCTTGTTCTAAACAAGGGGGAGTCCGCATAATACCTTTACTGCTTCCAACATCTATCGCACCCTCGTCCGACTTTCATCTCATTAAGAGGAGGGAGATAGGAGGCCTGCACACCGGTATAGGATATAAGACTCCATTTAATAAGTGTAGCTCGAATACATCATTCTATCACAAACATAGCAGGTTTAAATCAATATTAAATTGTTTAGAGATCCCTCGACAAGCTCGGGATGACGTTTTAAAGCATTGGTGTTTTAAAGTAAATTTAGTTTATGTGGCAAATAAACTAATTATTCATCATCGTGGTCAACAATGTTAATTTTCGCATCAAAAATTGGGCAGACCTTGTTTAATTCCTCGCCTTCGACTGGCACATAGGTATCTTCCTTTTTGCCCGATTTGATTTTTTTAAGGACATAGTATTCGGTTGGGGTAACGGCAACATAAGTATTGCCATTTATTTCACACTCGGCAACAAGCTCATACACGCTCTCACTACCATCGTCATTTTCAAATGTCATAAAATTCTTATTATTTGCCATAGCTTCCGTCCTTTCATATGCTACAATGGTTTGAGTCCATTGTTACATTTATATTTTATCATAAATTTAGACACGTGTCAACATATTTTGTCATTTTTAGGTGCTTGCGCCCTCTCCATTTTTTTCCAGCTGATAAAGCCATATATATCGTTTGCTAAAAACATAACAAAGCAAAGTATCATTGGGATATATGATGGATTTTCTATTGACGCCATAACCCAAAGAATTATTAGAACTATATCATTTGCAGAATATCCGATTGCATAATACGGGCTACGCATAAACGTCATATACACCGCTAAAAAGCTAGTTGCAACTGAAAGTGTGCTAAAAATTAAGTTTCCCGTGCCAAGTGCCCATAGTATAAAGTAGAAAGCAATTGTTACTACTACGGTTAAGACTATCATAAGGGCAATTTGATACACTTTCATTTTATGAACCTTAACGCTTTTGCTTTCCTTATATGGATGTCTTATCCAAGAAATAGTCGCTGCTACTGCCATAGGTGCACTCATACCAAGATATGTTATCATTTCGCCATAATATTTAAAGTGGAATGAAATAATGCCATAAAACACAGCAAACACTATGCATAAAATTTGCCCTATGACATAGCCTTTTGCAACGAAAATAAGGGCGGTAACACCTATTAGGGAGCAAACAAGCGTCAGATAATCCTTTTTGGGAACGCATAAAAATGAAATTGTCACAACGATAAGCGAGGTTATCCACAAAATGCGCTCAAAAATAGTTAATTCTCTAAAGAGATTACCAATCCTTCTCATACCATTCCCCTTTCTTGCTATATAGCCTAAAGAATTTTATCATATTAGCATTACTTTGTCAATAAAACTCTTGCAAACAAAAAATTTTTATGCTATACTGTTTAAGCAAATTGAATATGCAGGATTACTCAAGTGGTTGAAGAGGCGTGACTCGAAATCGTGCGCTAATATCAGAAACCACCTTTTGACAAACCCTTTTGGCATCTGGCTTCATCGCCTCTTGTCGTTCAATTTTCAAAACCTTATCTAACGGAAAATCTAACGGATTTTCTCCCAATCTAACTAAATACGATTTAATACGCTTCGCGTAGCAAACCTTTGGTTTGTGTCTCAACGAGCCTTTTGCTAGCAAGCTGACAACGGCTTTCGTTGGACATGCGCAGTGGATTCGCAAAATAAATTTTGCGAGCCACATCTCATTGTTGCGTATTAAATTGCAATAAATCACAATTTAATACGCAAGCGTATCGAAGTGGTCATAACGGGGCTGACTCGAAATCAGTTTGCCATAAAGGCACGTGAGTTCGAATCTCACCGCTTGCGCCAAAAAGGGACACATTTTGTGCCCCTTTATTTTTTGCGTAAGTGGTGATGATGAGGACTCACCTTTGTATTTGCTCGGCAAATGCAAATTGAGTGCGTAAACAAGGCAAGAGTTATCGGCAAGCTTGCTTGGCAGAAACTCGCCGAAGTTCTTTTTCAAAGAAAAAGCATCTTGTCGCTTGCGCCAAACCCTTGTAAGCAAAGGCTTTACAAGGGTTTTTATTTTTCAAAATTTGAACCTATGTTAAACACAGATGAAAAGACTTTTGCGAATAAAATTCTACGAGTTTTGTTTTTGTCCTTTCCTATCGCCATCACTTTTGCTCACTTCGCACGCTCACTCTCCCCTGAGTTCGAATCGCCTTTTCTTTGATTACTGCGGCGCAAAAAAACGAGTGCAATTTGCACTCGTTTAAATTTATTGTTTCGACCAAATACTTTTGCTATATTTCTCGGCAACCAAGGGCATTTTTGATACCTTTTCATAAATATCGCATAAGCAGTCATCTAAATTATCCCACTCTGCCTGAATTTTGTCGTCCTCTCTTTCAAAAGCATATACCCTGTGAGAAACAGTATCTATCATTATTTCAGTTTCAGAATTCCATTCATCGCATCGTCTATATACTCCAATTTTTAAGTAGGTATTAGGTATATTATCGTGCCTTCCTAAGTCTTCAATTCTTATATCAAAGCACTCTTCCTCGTCACGAGGTCTTTCAAATGGTGGTCTACAAGGAAGACCAAACAAGGTTAATCCATGACCTGCGAACTCCATCGGTTTTTTGGTTCTTTTATCAATGGAATTCAACAGAACTATTTTATGATTGTATATGGATAGTCCATTATATTTTTTTAAAAGCTTTATGTATTCCTTTGGAAATTCATTTTTATAGTCACCTATAAGTATTTCCTTAACGGCTCTATCGCCAATAGGCTTAAATATCATATGTCTTGATTTCGGAATGCCTAAAGGCTCAATCAAAAGAGTGCCATTTTTTCTAACAATTGTGTTGTCTTTATTCTCTTTAATAATCTTATCTACAATCTTAAAAAATTTCATATTTTCCTCTCGAATATTTAACCTAGTAAAAAAATTATATCACACATTCCACGGTATTTCAATAACGCAACAGCTGTTTTAAAATAAACCACTCAAGCGAGTGCCGAAAATCAGCACTCGTCATTTTTATTGTAAATATCAAAAATACTATCTTACTATTTTTTCAATTACTACAACGCCCTCTGGATGTTGTCCGTCATCTAAATGGTGTGTTTGCAATTCTTTTATAGTCCAGCCACTTTCAAGATATTCATTGATTGTATTTTGGCTTTTTTCATCACGAAATTGAAAGCATAAAACCTTTTGTTTTTTAACAGGTGTAGCAATTCCTAACAAGGTATCAACAGATGTTTCAAAATATGATGCAATTGTAGGTAGCAGCTCTAAGCTTGGCTGTGAGACGCCATTTTCCCATCTGCTTACTATTTGCGGAGATACACCTAAAACCTCTGCTAATTGCTCTTGAGTTAATTCCTTATCTTTTCGTAGTGATTTGAATATTTCTGCAAATTTCATAAAATATCTCCTTTCAAAATTCTATTTTTAGTATAACATAACACCTTATCATTTTGAAATCGCTTTTTGAGAATATCTATCAACAATTTGTTGAATTTGTGTTGCATTATTTCAAAATTAGATTTTTCACATTAGATTTATCCAAGACATTATAAATACAATCAATTGTTGAAGGATAAACAAGTTCATTAGGTGTAATGCAGCTAAAATACTTGTCTAATTGCATAAATGCTTCATCTTGAAAATATGCTGTATAATCATAATTTGGCTTCGAATCTATAACCGAATTGATTATTTCACTTTCACTAAGTTGTTTTATGTTTCCTAAAATCTTAGTATGTGAACCCACATTTCCGTAATATAAATCCAAATTTCTTGTTATGTTTATGAAAACCCAATTAGGAGCATTGGATTTTTCCTTCGCATAATCAAAGCCCTCTGACAATATTTTTTCTGTTACCGACTTTTCATTATGGTGTTTACAATGCTCAATAAGACTTGTAATCTCAATATCACAATCTTTGGCAATTTCAGCTATTTTATAGCAATCCGAAGCACTTGCTCGTATTTGTTGATAGGCTCTCATTCGCTCCGTTGGTACAAATATAGGAATTGTAAGTCTTGCCCTTCCTCCAATTTCCCGAATACGGGCTAAAGTTTTCTCAAAATTTTCAAGCAATCGCTTACTTACCATTACATTATAGAGAACATCAAAGCCGTTATCCATAACAAATTTTGCTGTTTCAAATATTTTTTCATAAGCTGTATTGTTCTTTACTATGGCATTGTGATTATTTTCATCACCATGTAGTGCTAACATAAAGCCTTTAGCGCCGGCTACTTTAAGCAGTTCTAATATTTCGTACTTATCTTTTTTGTTTAGAAGCGCTATTCCCGTTGTAGGAACATAATAATTGCTATATGAAAAATGCTCTCCTAAATGTTCTATACAACACTTTAATATTTGTCTTATATTAGGGTTACAAAAAATCTCATTGCCTAATGTTACAGAAGCATCGTTTCCCAATTTATCCAGCAAGGGTATTAACTTTTCTACGCAGATTTTAAAATCATCTACAGACATATTTTTATCTATGCCACCATCAACATAACAATGGGCGCAATTTGTAGAGCAGCCTGCTATTGTAATTTCTATTGTATATTTCATTTATTGTTTTCCTAATAGTATATTTTGCTATTATCAACTTGTTTCTCGATAAATAGAAAACCATTCAAGCGAGTGCTGAAAATCAACACACGCCATTTTTTATTTACTGTCTTTTGCAAATGGTGTGTATTTATTTTAGACATTTAGTGCACAAACGATTGTCCAATTTCACTTAAAAAACTCCCGTATGTACAGTAGCCATATTGTAGCCACTTTTTTCACCAAAAGTATTGACAAAAATATAACTAACGGTTATAATGGATATAGAAAGAGCCATCCGATGACGGTTAGCCCTTTCGTGAGAATCAGAAATTAATCGCCTTCTCGGTCAAAAGCAAGGCGATTATTTCTTTTATTATCGTTTTTTGTTTAAGAATATAGCAATTATTGTTGCCAACATAATAACGAAGGCAAACATATCGCTGTATGTAACAAACATACAATAAAGGTGCGTATAAATAGTTCATATCGCACCACTCCTTTCGTATTTATTTGAAAGGAGCAAAGAATAACTCCTTTCATTTTATTGAAAAGAGCATAACCGCCACCGTATGGATGACTCCCAAGGGTATATTATCATAAAGTGCAAAATTTGTCAAGTGAATATTAGTTAAGCGAGTGCCGAAAAAATCAGCACTCGCCATTTTTATATGCTTAACAATTTTAGTATTTCTTGAAATTCTTTTGTTTCTCTTATACTATCAAAATCTTTTGCCGAAAGCCAAACATCACGCATTTTTATTCGTGTTGGTCTCGGGTCGGCAGTTTCATAATTGGTCTTTTCCCATTCTCTGCAACCTAACAATAAGCTTTCACAAAAACCATTTTCGGCTCTGTTATCAAAATCAATAGCCCATTTTGCAGTTGTTTTTAATGTTTCAATAGCCTTATCTGTCTTTTCAAGTCGTGCATATATTTTAGCCATATCAACGAGAGCACCTTCGTCAAGCCAATTCTCAATTGAATGTTTTCCGTCATAAATCAAACTATCTAATTCAATCAATTTTTCAAACACTTTGATTGAATCCTCGTCAGACAGATATTTACCACTTGCTAAATGCCACATTTCATAAGACAAATTTCGAGCAGACCTGTTTAAATTGTTTCTTATAAATGGCAACTTTTCGCTTTCATTTAATGCCCACCACATTTGATTTTCCCTTGTATTTTCCTCGGATGGTAGTGTTTCATAAAGTTTTCTTCCTACATCCTTTCTTCCCATTTCGCAATGTTGAAAGGCAAGTCGGCTTGTTGCTTCTAATCTTATATTTTGGTCGGGACAGTATTTTATAATACGTTCACCAAGGGAAACAATCTCGGAATCATATTTTTGCAAATTTTCCTTCCATTCTGGTATATCGGCATCGTCTGAGCAAGATATAAATAGTGCATACATAAGTTTGTTTAAAAGCTTATAATTGTTAGGAAATTCTTTTACTCCCTCACGAGCAATACGCACACATTCATATACTAACCCCTTACTAATCGCTACTTGAAAATCATATAAATACTTTTCTACAATTTCATTTTCAAGCTTTTCATCCATTCCCATTAGTTTATCAACCGTTGTGTTGAAAAAGTTTGCAATTATAGGTAACATTTCAACATCAGGGTAGCAAGCATCAGTTTCCCAACGGGAAATGGTTTGACAAGAAACATTAAAGATTTCGGCAAGTTGTTCTTGCGTAATATCTCGTTCTCTACGTAATTTTTTTATGTTGTCGCCTATGCTTAATCTCATAAAATTCTCCTTGTAAAAATTTATTTACAGTACTGTTTACAATTTGATTATAGCAGATAATTAACAACAATACAACAACACATAACGATAGTTTTTTTCAATCATTGCGTGATTTTTCATTGGCTGACAAGAGGAAAATAAAAAAACGTAAAACGTTGGTGTTCGTTTTACGTTCCTCTTGGCGCGCCAAGAAGGACACCAAACGGTGTCCTTTTATTTTTCTTACAAAGCTGCTCTTTAAGTGATAAAATAATAGTATAATCCTTTGTGTCTAGACTATGAATTTCAAGACGTCAAATCAAAGCTTGAATACCTAAAGGAATTAAATATTCCTGTTTGGCTTATGGAGCCTGTGCGCAGTGGCAGACTTGCTAAATCAAGTGAGGGTGAGCTTTCGGCGATAAAGGAAATAAGCGCCCAAATGCTTGTGTTGGCTGTGGTGCTTGCCAAGCGATATGCCCACAGAATATAAAAATCCCAGAAATTATGAGTAATTTTGTAAATAGACGAAAATAAAACAAAAGAGTAAGCGATTTAGCGTGATACTCTTAACGGAGTATTCACGCTAAACTATGATTGCCCTTGCGGGCAAATTATGAGTTGTGAAATGCTTACGCATTGTTATGATTGGCTTCGCCAAGTTATAGATTGCAAAGGCAATCATATCATAACGCTTGCGGTGCAAGCTCATAACGGCGAGCAATGCGAGCCTCATAACTCTAAACTGAAAGCCAACAGAAAAAGAGAGAACTTTTCGGCTATAAACCGATTTGTTCTCTCTTCTGTCGTTATAAGGGTTTGGGCTTAGCCCATATTTGTGGTTGACTAGTCAAATGCGATGCTTGCACTTTGTTCAAAGTGGAATTTCTCCGCTAAGGACATTACCCATTGCTTACTCTTTTGTTTTATTCTGCCCATATAACAGGGCGATTTCCTGCGTTCCATGTGTCGTCCCAGCCGTCCGGCTTTGACTCAGCTTTGCATTCTATAATTATTGAATCACATCCATAGAATGCCCACGCGCCCATTTCGGTAACTCCCTTTGGAATTGTTATATTTTCTAGGCTTGAGCAACCATAAAATGCGTTATCATCTATTTTTTCTACATTGTTTAAGGAAATTAAAGAAAGGCTATGACAGTTTACAAAAGCACTTATGCCAATTGTCTTAACTGTGTTGGCGAGAACTATTTTTTCAAGGCTTTGAGCACTTGAAAAAGCGCATGCACCTATTTTTTCTACTCCATTTGGAATTTCAAATGATGTTGCATCTCTGCCAAGCGCGTATTGCATAAGCACCTTGCCGTCCTTTGTATATAAGCTACCGTCAACGCCCTTATATGCAGTATTCTTTGTGCTTACTGTTATATCCACCAAAAAGGTACAGCTACACAAGGAATAATCCTCAATTTCAGTAATGTTCTTTGATAATGTAAGGGTTTTGATTGAAATGCAGTTGTAAAGTGAATATGACTTGATTTTTGTTACAGGTAAGCCCTCATAGGTGAGTGGAATTACTAAATCCTCATCCTTGCATGTGCCTATGCCTGTGAAGGTATATGTATTTGTTGTAGCATCTAGCTCGAAATTAAGTCCTTGGCTCTCCTTCGCGGTCTCGCCACACACTTGACATTTATAGGTGTCATTATAAACATGGCTGAGCTTTTGCACAACCTCTTGCGCAACTATAATATCGTCACAGATTGCACACTTTTTGCCCTCTGTAAGTCCACTTTCTTGACAGGTTGGCGCTTTTGATGGCATTATTTCTTCAACGTGATTGCCGTCACAATACTCAATTTCATCTTGACAACCACAGCCCACTAATGCTAAAAGCATTAAAATAGCAGTTACAGTTAATATAATAAATTTTTTCATAAGTCCTCCGTATGAAACATTTTACTCTTTTATGATACCATTTTCTTTGCGTTTTGTCAATAAAGTGTGTAAGTTACTTGATTTGATGTGCCTTTTATTGTATAATTATTATGTAAACTTAATTAGCTAAAGGAGATATGCTATGGAAAAGTGGTCAAAAGAAAAGGCTTGGGAGTGGTATAACTCTCGCTCATGGATAAGAGGCTGTAACTATATGAGCGCGGACTGCGCCAACAGAATTGACCAATGGCAAGAACTAGGCTTTGAAGAAAGGCTCAAGACAACAGAGGACGAGCTTAAATTAATGAGTGAACTTGGGTTTAACTCCGTGCGATTAATACTTGAATACGTTGTTTGGGAAAAGGAGCACGACTCGTTTCTCGCTCGCTTTGAAAGATACCTTTATCTTTGCGCAAAATACGGCATTAGTTGTACTATAGTTTTAGCAAATGACTGTATGCCACCAAAAACGGAGCTTTGGGAAATGCCTGATGTAGGTGAACAGCACTACGACTGGGGCTATCACGGTGGCAGACGTCACTCCCAGCACGGGGGACACAGCTGCCCTGCTCCTCATTATTATTTTGATAGTGACGAGCACCGAGATAATTACTTCAAAATGGTTGAGGAAATTGTTACTATTTACAAAAACGACCCTCGCATTTTGATGTGGGATTTATTTAACGAGCCAGGCAACTCAAGAAGACAAAACATTACTATGCCATACCTTGTGCGTATGTTTGAAACAGTGCGCAAAATTAACCCATGCCAGCCACTTACTGTTGCTGCGTGGTATTTTGATGTTTACGGTGGTAATTTTGTTATAAATGATGTTGAAAAATACGCACTTGAAAACTCAGATATTATTACCTACCACTACTACGGAACATACGAGGAGCATGTACAGGTAATTAAGTATCTAAAGAGGCTTGGACGTCCTATTGTGAATACCGAGTGGCTTGCAAGATGTACAAACAATACTGTTTTTGATAACTTCCCTCTTTTCTATCTTGAAAATATCGGCTGCTACAACTGGGGCTTTGTTGCGGGTAAATATCAAACCTATGAGCCATATGAGGCGCATTGGCAATGGTATAAGGACGACCCACACGCACCCATCGATTTTACAAAGTGGTTCCATGATTTATATAGACCGAGTCATAAGCCATACGATCCACACGAAATAGACTTAATCAAAAAGTTTTGTGCTTTGGCTGACAAGGATTTTCAATTAACCAAGAGGTAAAAATGAAACTAAGTGATATTAATATACGCGACCCTTTTATTTTGACACATGAGGGCAAATACTACATGTACGGCACAAGGGCTAAATATACTTGGGATTATAAGGGCTCTAAGTATAATTTCGGCTTTGATGTTTATGTTAGCGACGACCTTGAAAACTGGAGCGAGCCTATCCCTGTGTTTGAATACTATGATGGATTTATAGGAGTTAAAGACTTTTGGGCGCCTGAGGTTCATAAATACAATGGCAAATTCTATATGTTTGCCACATTCCATCCAGAAAACGCACCTCGTGGCACTGCTATCTTAGTGTCAAACGCACCCGACGGCAAATTTGAATTACATTCAGATGGCTTAATTACTCCAAAGGATTGGTCTTCTCTTGACGGGACATTTTACGAAGAAAATGGCACACCATATATGGTTTTCTGCCACGAATGGACTCAAATAAAGAACGGAGCTGTTTGTGCAGTTGAATTATCAAAGGATTTGACACGCGCTGTCGGTGAGCCCTTCAAGCTTTGGTCAGCGGGTGATGCCACTTGGAAATATGATATAAAAGATTATGGTGCTTATGTTACCGATGGGCCGTTTTTAGTCAAGCAGGGAGATACTCTGCTCTCTATTTGGTCAAGCTTTTATAAGGGCGAATATTGTGAGGCAATCGCAAGAAGCGATAACGGCTCTATCCTTGGCAATTGGACAATTGACGATAAGTTAATTTATGAAAATGGCGGTGGCCATGGTATGATTTTTAAAGACCTACAAGGAAAAGATAATTTTGTTTTCCATCAACCGAATGAGACGCCCAAGGAGCGACCTGCTTTTGTAAAAATCAGCATTGAGGATTTGATTAATAACAGATAATTATCACCAATTAAAATCATAACTAGCAGCCTAGCTGATGGTTTATTTAACAACAAAAAAGAACCGCAACTGCGGTTCTTTTTGTTTTATAAAATTACTCTTCACTTGAAGGAATTTCTCCATAGGAGATTGCGGTTGAGGTTGAGGTTGTCACACCGTTGCCGATATAGCTTATCGCTTTTGTCTCGTCCTTGCTCTCAATTACATATGCACAGGCGTGAACCTTTGCAGTTGTATCTGTTCCTATGTTTGTAATTTTTATTTGAAGCTTTGTATATTGTGTATCGCCAAATTTAATCTTCAAAACGTCTTCACTTGCAATTTCTTCATCCCCATCTATTAATGATGTGAGGGCTGAATTACCAGATACTACAAGACCGAATGTAAGAGTTGCGCCAGCCTTTTCTTCATAGTTTGCTATAGCAGTATAGTTTACTATGAGGTCATACATAATGCTACCATTGGTTTCATCCTTTGAATAGCCTCTTGATGTAAATACCGCCTCTCCTGCCTTTTTCTCGGTTACAACATTACATCTTTCACAGCCGATATATTCATACAAATCAGAGATGTATTTTTGACCACAGAAATCATAGGTTGGTGCTTTGTCCTTGTGAACATTATTATAAAACGCCTTGCATGCGCTATAATCGTAAACAAGGTGGAAGTCACTTGGTGCTGTTGTATCAGCATCATATTCAGTAGCAGAAACAAGAGTTGCATCATAGAACTTTGAGCTGTTTGGCGCATGTCCTGACGCATTTGCTTCGGTATATTCTTTAAGGGCTAACTGAAGTGCCTCTGCTTGTGCTTTTGTACCCGTGAAAATAAATGTGATATTGTTAGAGGAGTCATTAGCACTTGAATAACCAAGAATATGAGCTCCTATGCTTGTAAGAGAAGCTGGGAGATATACTTTTTCGAGTTTTTTCAGCGTAAGGTTGCCATCGCCTAATGTTACAAGACCATTACCAAATCTAATCTCTTTAAGTGATGTGCAGTCAGCAAAGTTACTTCCACCAATATTTGTCAAGCTGTTAGGGAATTCTATTTTTTCAAGCGCAGTGCAGGTATTAAAGTTGTTACCACCAGAAATGTTTTTAAGTCCCTCAGAGAATGTTATTTCTGTAAGAGCCGTACAGTCCCAGAAATTGTCGTATCCAATTTCTGTAACGAGCGGTGGAACAAAAACACTTTCAAGCTTTGTACAGCCTCTAAAAATGCTTATCCATTTGTTGCTAATTTGAGAATTTGCAGAAATATTTACTCTTTTAAGATTTGAACAACCTTTGAAAGCAGCTTGACCAAGAGTGGTAACAGCATCGGGAATTGTAACCTCTGTTAAGCCAGTACAGCCGTCGAATACAGAGTTTCCAATTGTTTCCAAGGTGCTTGGCAATGTAACCGATGTTATTACTGTGCTTGCGAAGGCGTTATAGTCTATTGTGGTTACGCTCTCCGGAATAACTATATCCCCATTTAAGCCTGAACCTTGGAATGTACGATGTGCGATAAATGTTAATTGGCTATTTTCAGCAAATGTGATGGACTTGAGTGTTGTTACGTTTTCAGCCACCTGATAGCCTATTTTTGTTACTGTTGATGGTACATGGAGTGTGGAAATTTGTGTTCCCATAAAAGCGCAAGCACCGATTTCGGTTACTCCCTCTGGGATGGTAATTCCAGTAAGACTTGAACAGCCTTGGAACATACTGCTACCAATAATCTGTGGTTGAACAAGATTAACATCTGTAAGTGATGTGCAGTTTTGGAACACACCGCTACCAAAGTTTGCATTGCCGAGAACTGTTAGCTTTTGCAAGCTAGCACAGCCCTTGAACGCATTGTTATTGAATTGTGTAATTTGTGCAGGAACTGTAAACTCTGTAAAGGTGCAGTTTTCAAATGCACTGTCGGAAATTTTAGTTGCACCACCAAAGTCAACCGTTGTAAGTGATGTCCAGCCCTTACACATATTATTTGGCACAGTATCAACCTTTTTAGGTAAATAAATATGAGTAACATTGGTTAAAGGATTATTTGCATCTCCTACTAATCTTGTAATAGTTGATTGTCTAACTGGAGCTGCTGTCGCATCAAGTGTATGCACCACAGGCTCTGACAAATCAAGTATAACTATTTGAGTTTTGTCAAGAACAACTGTTCTTTCGGAATCGGTATAAAAATCGTATGACATAGTTATACCTGGATTCCAAGTATCGTGGCTGTTTACGGTGTAAACGGTTGTGTATTCCGTATCACCAGCAAGCATAACCTTGAATTCAACATATTGGTTCTTCTCTTCTGCGCTTATAGCTAGGGTAAAAAGAAAAACAAATAGACAAACCAAGGTTAAGGTAAATAAAAGTTTCTTTTTCATAATTTTCTCCTTTTGTAAATTATTTGACATTTGCACATTTATATGATATAATAAGTCACGTAATAAATTATAGACTATTTTAACGGGATTTTAGTATTATTTGACGTTTGATGGAGGAAAAATGAAAACCTTTTCTCATTATTTAAAGCCAATTAATGAAAAATACGACTACAAGGATTTGAACTTTGGTAGCCGTGAGGACTTATCTGCCCCTTTGGTTGTCAACTGCGCAGGCTATGTTAATGCCAACTACAACCACACAAATATAAACCCCAAGGGGAGACTGGATTATTACTTAATTTACTTGGTATCCGGCAAAATAGAGTTTTTTAATGACGAATCGACAACAAAATTATCAAGTGGAGATTTGATAATTTATCCGCCAAAAACCTCATACAAGTATAGGTGTATAGCGAGCGAACAAAATGTGCAGTTTTTTTGGCTACATTTTACCGGCAGCGAGGCTGGTGCTTTGCTTGAAAAATATAAGCTACACCTATTCCCTTACGTTCACAAGATAAGCATAAACAACCATATTGACGCAAGATTTAAAGCATTATTTGATGCGTTTGCTATAAACGACAGCTTTAGAGATGAGGACTTATCTGCTCTTTGCGACAGAGTTTTGATTGAGATTGCAAGAGTCTTGTCAACCAAGGGCACGGGCACCGGGCGACTACATAAATCAGTAAGATATATAAATGAGCATTTTACCGAGCAAATAAAAATCACAGAGCTTGCTAAAATGGAAAATATGTGTATGACAACATATAATTTACATTTCAAAAAGTATATGAATACTACTCCTACTAAGTATATAATTAAACTACGTATGCAACTAGCTATTGATTTGTTGCTTAATAGTGAGTTGTCTATACAAGAGATTTCATCGCGTTGCGGATACAACGACTACAACTTTTTCACCAAGGTATTCAAGAGTGAATTTGGTATTATTCCAACTAAATATCGCAAGAATTTTAAGCAATAAAAAAGAGGCTGTTGCAAGTTTGGAAAATTTTTAAATTCGATATACAAATAGCACAAAAAAAGCACATCGTTTTAGTAGCGATGCGCTTTTTATATTGGCAAAATTATACAAAAATTTTTTTGAAAATCGTTAAATGCAACAGCCCCTTTTTATATTATTCCAGAGCTTCCATGACCTGCGTAGATTTTTACGCCCTTGTAGGTATAGAGCTTGTTTAGTGACTTTATCATATCGCTTGGACTTGCATATTTTAAATCAACTCGTCCATAGCCATTTGCAAAAAGGACATCTCCTGTGAACATGATTTTTTCATTTTCATTATATAAGCACATACAGCCCGATGTATGACCGGGTGTATGTATAACCTTAAAAGTCGCATACTCCTCGCCACTTTTTAGAGAAATCTCGTCGTCATTTTTGACTGTATCAAAGCCTACATCATAGGAGTTATAAAGTCCAAAATAAAGGGATAGATTTCCCTCGGGGTCGCGTACCAGGTCAAGCTCATTTTCGTGGCAAACAATTTTTGCCTTTGGGAATGCTTTTTTGTAATCTCCTATATAGTTTATATGGTCGTAGTGACCATGAGTAAGCACTAAATAATCTACGGTTAACTTATTCTTCTCTGCGTATTCCTTGACAGGCGCAAGCGGTATGCCGAAGTCAATTATCATAGCGTGTCCATCGTTTGTTGAATAGACATAAGTGTTTGAGTCGAGCAAGCCGTTATTAAAGGTTTTTATCATAATTCTCCTTTGAGAGTCTATTACTAATTTACTATTTGAGATTCTATCACTTGGCTTCGCTCCGTTCCAGAATGACATTGTTCTCTGTCACCCTGGAGCTTTGCGATAGGGTCTCTTCCAGAATGACATCATTCTCTGTCACCCTAGAGCTTTGCGATAGGGTCTCATTGCATTAAATCATCCCAATTCGGATTCATTGTGTTGATTAAATCCTCTTTTTTGCGACGCAACAAATTTTTAATTTGTTTTTCTCGCATGATTGCACTTTTTGCATCTGACGTAGTTTCATAATACACTAATCGGTCAACATTATACCTTTTCGTGAATCCGTCAATCAATTTGTTTTTGTGCTCATATATTCGTCGCTTTAAATTATTTGTAACACCAGTATATAAAACAGTTTTTGTTTTATTAGTAAGTATATATACATAGTACATCATTTTTGTTGTTCCTTTGAGATTCTATCACTTCGCTTCGCTCCGTTCCAGAATGACATTGTTCTCTGTCACCCTGGAGCTTTGCGATAGGGTCTCTTTCAGAATGACATCATTCTCTGTCACCCTAGAGCTTTGCGATAGGGTCTCTTTCAGAATGACAATTCTTATTTAAGCTAAATGCTCTCCTAGCCAGCGGAGTTGCTCATGAGTTTTTGGCGCTATTACCCCCTCTTGGTATGGGGCAACGTTATAGGCAAAGACTCCTCCGCCCTCTCTTACCTTATTTATATAGTCAAGCACCTCTTGGTTGGTATAGCGTGGGGTTGGCTCGCCTTCATTTTCGTGCACCCAAAAGTCGTCCATCCAGCAAAGACCAAACCATTGTAGGTCGCCCTCACCTGAAAATCGTCCGCTTGGATATCTTGTGATATAGTTTTCCTCTCCCGCTTGGTAGTCGGAAATGCCCTTACCCCAATCACAGTCCCATTCCTCTATTCCTTTAAAGTTGAATGCAACTATTGAGTTTGGATTGCCCGAGCGCAAAGCATTTGCATAGCGCACAAAGTTATAGCTTGTGCCATAGCCCGAGCAAAGCCCCTCTACATAACAGCAGTCAATCCACCAGCCGTAGATTTTTTTGCCATATCTTTTAGAGATTGCCTCTGCTATGTTATAGCAATATTCTGCATGTGCTTCTCTGTTTGTGTAGGTATAGGTTGCCTCTTGCCAAGGCATATCCATACAGCCGTCACCATTGAAATAAAGCATTAGCCTAATGCCGTGTGGCTCGAGGGCATCGGCAAGCTCCATAATCAAATCGCGCTTTGATGTATGGTTTGGCAAGATTTCATCAAGCTCGGGGAGTGGAAACGGCACGTGCATCTGGGAATGAGATGCAGTAAAAAACACAAATTTTGCACCGCTATCGACAATTTGACTAACAAAAGTATCAAGGTCAAAGTCCTCTACCGCTTGGTGGTAATCCTTTTGTTCTCCATTTTTTGGCAAGGTAGCAGTTGTCCAGTGGCAAAAAAGACCAAAGCCTGCTTTATAAAACCAATCTGTTCTTTGCATATTTTCTCCGTTTCTGTTTTAATACGGACAGTCTAGGACGCCTGTCCCTACAGTTGTTGATTTTCTAAATTAGTCAATTACAATTGTGTTAATAGACTCGGCTGGCAGAGCGTATGCTTTGCCCTCTATTTCTATTGCTTTGTCAGCCTTATATGGGTTAGAGACAACGACAATTTTTTCGCCATTTGGGTTTTCAAAGCCTACGCACATACTGCTAAACTCGCCATTTATACGTATGTAGTGTGCGCCACGCTTTACAAAGTGAGCAAAGTGCTTCATTAGGTAAAATTCAGGGGTGTAGTTTGGCTTGCCATCAACCACGTGCATAAGTGAATTTTGACACCATCCCCATGTGCTTGAGGAGTCTCCCTCTAATGCTATATTCCAATATACATAAGCTGATGCACCGTGTCTAAAATATTGGCGCATAAGCTCAAAAATGTACATCATATGCTCCCAAGAGTTCTCGCCTCCACCACATTCACTCTCTGTTTGAACAATTTCAAGCTCAGGGTAGTCGTCGCGTGTTTGGTCAAGTGCGTACTTGCCTGCCCATTGGTAGCCAACGCCCTTGATGTATTTTCTCGCCTTCTCGTCTTGCATTGCATAGCCTAGGTAGTTGTGGTATCTTGTATAAAATTTGCGATGGTCTCCCTCTGGTCCGTTTATTGTGCCAAAGAAGATATCAACGCCTGTGCCCTCAAGGGCTGGTCCTAGGTAGCCACCGATAAAGTCAGCCATCTTCTCGCCAGTCCAAACACAGGATGGAAAAACTTGGTTTGAGCAAGGCTCGTTTTGTGGATGAATATGTACAAGGGGTACACCATTTTCCTTATAAGCCTCTACATATTTTTT
Organism: Clostridia bacterium; assembly: GCA_017472695.1. Lineage (GTDB taxonomy): Bacteria > Bacillota > Clostridia > Oscillospirales > CAG-272 > RGIG2000. The sequence goes on from JAFUOQ010000003.1 coordinate 36,118, forward strand.
AAAATAAAGGGCATAAGCCTTGTAGTTTTCAGGGGTTGGATTAAATACTCCATTTGAGTATGTCTTTTTGGTCTTAAGCCATAGTGGTGGACACCAAGGAGATGCAAACATTTGCATATCTGGCTGACGCTTAACTCCTTCTTTTATGAGTGGCAAAAGTAGATTTTTGTCGCGTTCTATCGAGAAGCTTTTCATCTCGTAATCGCCATCTGTTTCATTATATGAATAAAAATCAAGTGAAAAATCGCTAGCGCCTATTGGTGTACGGCAGTAGTTAAAGTTACATTTGTCAGAGTCAAAAAGCTCGTTTAAAAACTTCTCTTTTTCCTTTGGGTCAAGGCTGTTTAGCGCCTTTGCGCCAAGCTCACTAAAGCAAGTGCCAAAGCCACGAATTTTTTGCTTTTTCTCGCCAAAGGTTAGTTTAATTCCCGCATCAGCTTTCTTGCCGTTTAGCCATCTATTTTCTTTAGTAGTTGAAATAATCATAATTATACTTCCTTTATAAGCTGTTCTAGTCTTCTTGCGCTCTTGGCAAGCTCACAAACGCCCTCGAAAACGTTTTCCTTGTTATATGCACCTAAATATTGGTCGGCTTCAAGAGTTAGTTCTCCTTGATAGTCGATGTCCTTTAGTGCCTTTGCAATGGCATTAAAGTCTATGTCCATTGAAAATGGGATTTGGTGGCTATCGTGTAGGCAGTCATTATCGTGAATGTGTAGTGCCTGCAATCTAGAACCGAGTGCGCGTATCATATTTGGTGCACCATCGCCCGAACCACGCATTTCCGCGTGTCCAAGATCTAGGCAAGCAACAAAATATGGGTCGTTCACTAAATCTATATGGTCGCAAAAGCTTTTAGATGTTGAGCAAGCAGCGGGCGAGCTTTGGTGCTCTCCATTACCCCAGTTCCACATATTCTCTGTCGCAATTTTCACATCGTGCTCCTTGGCAAATGGTAAAAGCTCGTTATACATTTGAGCATTTTGTTCAGCATTTGAATTGTTGTCTGGATGAACGATACAGATTTTTCCACCAGCAATAGCAGTACATTCAATTGCGCGCTTTAGGTAGTCCATACCGACCACACGGCTTGGAAATGGTGCGTGGGATTGGTTACACTCAATGCCACACTCGTCGGCCACGTGGCGTAATTTTTGCGCAAAAGCTCTCCACTCTTTTCCATTTAGTGGATGGCTGCTTTCTATAATTGTCATGTCGCGCCAATCGATGCGCACCATTTCAAACATTGAAAAGTCCCAGCAGTCAAACCCTGCCTTGGCTAAAAGCTCAATCGCCTTTTCTTCTCCTACGTGTCTTGAAGTTGAGTGAATTTCAGTAGATATTTTCATATTAACCTCGTTTTTATGCCACCTCGAGCAAAATATGTAACAAGTTACATATAAATTGTAGCATAGATGTTAATTTTTATCAATAGGAAATAATGAATTTTAAAAATAAGAATTTTGAAAAAAGCTATTGACAATTTAAAATTTATGTGGTAATATATTAGACGCACTTAGCAAATAGACGCGCCCGTAGCTCAGCGGATAGAGTGCCCGGCTACGAACCGGTAGGTCGCAGGTTCGAATCCTGCCGGGCGCGCCAACAAAAAGACAGTACCATTTCGGTACTGTCTTTTTTGTTCGTTGGCGTGCTCGGTGTATTCGACCTGTCTTCAAGGCTTTGCCTTGAATTAGGTTCGCAAGCTTGACGAAAGGCGTCTGCAAGCTCGCTTGTAAGCGCCTCGGCAATGCTCATTGCGCTAGCAATGTATCCTGCCTTGGTTTTTACGGGAGGAGCAAGCCCCTCCCCTACATTTTTTGTCTATGTTTTGCGACATGATAAATGTCAGCATTGACTTTTTCGCCACTGCCATTTATAATGAAATTAAAGGCAGTTGAAATGAGGTGCGATTGTGAGTTGCGTTAAAATAAATTATGCTTTAAAGGATGATAAAATTGTTAGCATTTTAGATATTCCATTGGAAGAACGTGGACTGAAATGCAATTGCGTGTGCCCTGTCTGCCATGAAAAATTGTCTGCCAAGCTTGGCGCAAAAAATCAACATCATTTTGCACACTCCACCAACTCCAACTGCGACCCAAACTATGCCACGCAAACTGCACTACATTTGTTAGCAAAAGAAATTATTGATGAAGAAAAAACAATGAAATTTCCACCGTATTTCATTGACTTTTCTGAAACAAATATCTATAAAACCTTAAATCTTGAAGATAAAATACGTTTCAAACAAAAGTTTACCGAGCCATATGAAATTATTGAATCAAAAAAAGTAATATTTGATTCGGTTTTTTTAGAAAAGAAAGTGTCTTCTATTACTCCCGACATAATCGGAACAGTTAATAACAAACATTGCCTTATCGAAATTGCCGTTACTCATTTTGTAGATGAAGAAAAGGAAACAAAAGTCCGTGATCTAAATTTGCCTATGATCGAAATTGATTTGAACAACTGCATAAAAAATCCACTTAATATACAAGATTTGAAGAACAAAATCATTTTTGATATTGACTGCAAAAAATGGATATTTAACCCGCGAATTCCTTTTGAAATTCACAAGGCGGATAAATATTTTAAATCTCAAATTGAAGAAATTCAAGCTGTTGAAAAAGAAGAATTTGAATCTCAATGTAAAGTTTATAGTGAGGCAATTACCTCTAAACGTGACAATTTTTCGATTGTAAAATTGTATGATAATCTATATTTCGACAAAGATTCTCCATTCTATAAAAAATATCAAGTGCCTCCATTTTTCTTGGATATTCCTATTGAAGGCGAAACTATCATTCATTGTGATAGACGAAAATGGCAGTTATTCGTTTTTATGAACGCAAGAGCAAATGACTCTATTGATTTTAAAATTTTAGAAAATCTTTTTGTTCACAATATAAATGTAACTTTTTCTCCACCTAATACTTATCCAAATCTCAAAATGGTACTCAAAAAATTTCTTTTCCATCTTCACTGTCTTTGTCTTATAGAATATCATTGCGATGGAATATTTGATCCAAACAGTTATATTTTAAAAAAATCTAGCGGTTTCGTTGCTCCAACAAATTCTTATGCAAAAAAATTGAAAAGTATTATTGAAAGTTCAGACCCTTGCTCTTTAGAAACTGCCAAAAAAGTTGAAGCTTTGCTATCTAAACAATATTTCAAAAGATAAAAAGACACCATTATGGTGTCTTTTTATCTTTTCTCGGTATTTGTGAAAGGAGCACGGCAATTAGCATAAGAATGCAGCCTATTAATACTCTACCGGTCGGAAGTGTTTTTTCAAATATACATTCAAATATGGTGGCAAATAGTCCCTCAAGAGCAAAAATTAGTGAAGCTACCGCTGGGGCGGTGTGCTTTTGTCCTATGTTTTGGAGTGTATAGGCGGCGCCTGCCGACATAACACCACAATATAAAATTGGCACGATATTATTTGTAATTCCTTGCCAATTTAGGTTGCCAAAGATAAGCCCTAATGTTAAGCAAATTGCCCCTGCCGCAAAAAACTGTGTGCAGGAGAATTTAAGTGTGCTTACCTTGTTTCCAACCCTATCAACAAAAATCATTTGTGAAGAAAAGCCAAACGCGCAAAGAAGCACAAGTAAGTCGCCTAGCTCGATTCTAAAGTCCTCTGTTATTGAGAGAAAATAAAGTCCTAAAAGTGAAATTGGGATTGCAATCCAAACAAAAATAGATGGCTTTTGCTTGAATATAATTAGCATAGCCACAGGCAAAATAATCAAGTAAAAGCCTGTTATAAACCCTGCCTTGCCACTTTCTCCTGTTAGCTGTATGCCCGCCTGCTGTAAAACGGCAGAAATAGCAAGGAGTGCGCCAGAAATTGCGCCAAATATAAGTGTGCGCTTTAATTTTGGTTTCTTTTCTTCCCTTGGTAGTCCCTTTTCACGTTCAAAAATAAATATAACCGGTATTAAGATAATACCACCTATTATAAACCTAATACCATTGAATGAAAAGTTATCTATATTGGCAGTATCTCTACCAACTATGTCCTGAAACGGAAAGCCCGAGCCCCATATAATTGCCGTCAAAAGACAAATGAGTGGACCTAATAATTTAAATTTTTTCTTTTGCATATATTAATCCAGTGCACTATAATAATCGTTCAATATTTCTTCAACCTCTTTGTAGGTTAGTGCGTGGTTAATTGCAACACGCACAGGGGCGTTGCCCTTTAGCCCCCTTAGGTACCAGCTGATGTGCTTGCGCGCCTCAGGAATGGCGGTTTTTTCGCCCTTTTCCTCGACCATTAGACGAGTGTGGTATAGGGCTAGATTGATTTTTTCTTTTGCAGTTGGTGAAATGTAACTTTCACCTTGCATTTTCGCTTTTATTTCTTTAAAAATAAATGGGTTGCCTAGAGCGCCTCTGCCTATCATTACAGAGTCAACTCCTGTTTTCTCTATCATTCTGATTGCATCATTGGCTGAATTAATATCGCCATTGCCGATAACAGGAATTTTAACCGCTTTCTTTACCGCTTTTATGTAGTCCCAATTTGCGCTTGGCTCATACATTTGTGCGCGTGTGCGACCGTGAATTGCAATAGCCGACGCGCCGGAGTCCTCTGCCATTTTAGCAAACTCGACACAGTTTATGCTCTCTTTGTCCCACCCTGCACGGAATTTAACCGTAACCGGAGCATTTGAGGCTTTTACGCACTCTTTTATAATTTCGGATGCTAAATCTATGTCACGCATAAGTGCCGAGCCATCTCCTGCCGACACTATTTTTTTGACAGGGCAGCCCATATTTATATCAATTGTTTCGGGCAAAATTTTACTTTTTGTGTGCTCGTATAGACCTCGCGACAAAAGATATGATGCGTTTGCCATACACCTTGGCTCGTGTCCAAAAATTTGAATACCTATTGGAGTGTCATCTTCTCTAATTTCAGCAAGAGTGCCTGTTTTTTTATCATTAAATTCCATAGCCTTGGCGCTAACCATTTCGCTAACGCAAAAATCAGCACCATATTCTCTCGCTATTTTTCTAAATGCGTAGTCGGTTACTCCTGCCATCGGGGCAAGAATTATTTTATTTTTGAAATCTATCATTTCTCGCTCCTTTCAGCTTGGGTTACACCTCATCCACCGCTACTAACACTTCTTTTATATTTTTAGTAGTATCTTGCGGTCCCCCTTCCCCACTGGGGAAGGCTGTGCGCCATCGGGGCAAGAATTATTTTATTTTTGAAGTCCATAATCTTACCTCCTTGGAGAGTGTGGAGGGCAGACCCCTCCCCTACAGTGTTTAGATAATATTTTAGGCGCACCACAGATAGAGGCGCAGACGCACTTCTTTACCCTTTGGGATTAAAGAAGCAAGTTAGGCTAGGCGCAACTGAGAGCCTCAGACGAAGGCTATCTTGACGATAGTCGAGGTTGAGGATTGAGGGGCAACAACGCATAACGTAGCTTATTTAATTCCAAAATTTAGTTCTGTTTTTGTACAGACTTATACTCATCATAATATTTGTAGTAAGGACATTCTCTGTTCTTTGCTACAAGATAGTCTAAATATTCGTCCTCGTCAAGGTCTATTTTGCAGACATAATCCTCTATTTCCTCGTCGTAGTCGAAATGTTCACAGCTTTCACAATTTTTTGGCATAATTTATCAATCCCTCCGTCAACACAGTTGACACCTCCCTTTGCACAAGGGAGGCAAATCACAGCTTTCACAATTTTTTGGCATAATTTATCAATCCCTCCGTCAACACAGTTGACACCTCCCTTTGCACAAGGGAGGCAAATCATAGCTTTCACAATTTTTTGGCATAATTTATCAATCCCTCCGTCAACACAGTTGACACCTCCCTTTGCACAAGGGAGGCAAATCATAGCTTTCACAATTTTTTGGCATATTTTTCCTCTATAATAATACGGGAGGAGCAAGCCCCTCCCCTACATTTTTATTTTTGCGTAGCAAATATTTCATGTTGCACAAGCAAAATTTCATTTTTACACGATCAGTCGATTGTGTAAACTGTTCCCTCTCTTGTGTCCTTAATCGTAACACCCATATCGCTAAGCTCTCCACGAATTGCGTCGGCTGTGGCGAAGTCCTTTGCTTTTTTAGCCTCTACTCTTTTTGCGATTAGCTCTTCTATTTTTGCTTTTAGCTCTGGGGCGATGTTATCGTTTGCGCTTGGTTCGGTGCTCTCTTTTGTTGCTTGTGTGTTTAGCTTCTCGGCTCTATCAATAAGTCCTAATGAAAGAACATAATCAATGCTCTTAATAGCCTCTAGCTTTGATACATCATTTGTATTTGCTTTTAGTATATCGTAAATGCAAGTAATACCAAGTGCGGTATTTACATCATTACCAACCTTTTCAATAAAGGTGTTCTTTGCTCTCTCAACAAATGCTTTATCAACCTCGTCGTCCTTTTTAAGAGCAGCAATTCTTTTAATTAGCTTGTTGTAGGTTGCACTAGCCTGGTCAAGCGCCTCGTATGAGAACACAAGTGGCTTGCGATAGTGAGATTGCAAGCAGAAAAATCTATATGTGATAGGGTCATAGCCCTTGCTCTCAAGCAGGGAAACTGTCAAGAAGTCACCCTTTGATTTGCTCATTTTTCCTGTTTCATCATTTAGGTGGTGAACATGGAACCAATAGTTGCACCATTTATCGCCTGTATATGCTTCACTTTGTGCAATTTCGTTTGTATGGTGTGGAAAAATATTATCAACTCCACCACAGTGAATATCAAGCTTTGCACCTAGGTGCTTCATACAAATAGCCGAGCACTCAATATGCCAGCCTGGATAACCGATGCCCCAAGGGCTATCCCACTTTAATTCTTGGTCGTCGAACTTGGATTTTGTAAACCAAAGAACAAAGTCGCTCTTGTTTCTCTTTGACTTGTCTTCAGTTACATCATCACGCACGCCAACCATAAGCTCCTCTGTTGAGTGACCACTTAAATCGTTATAGTTTGGCACTTTAGAGGTGTCAAAATAAACGTTTCCATCAGCTAGGTATGCGTAGTCCTTTTCGATTAAGCCCTCTATCATTTCTATAAAGTTAGAAATGCAGTTTGTAGCAGGCTCAACAATATCCGGATATTTAATGTTTAATTTTTCGCAATCGTTAAAGAATGCTTTTCTATAAAACTCTGCAATTTCAAGCACGGTCTTGTGCTCTCTTTTTGCACCCTTTAGCATTTTATCTTCACCAGTGTCACCATCACTCGAAAGGTGGCCAACATCGGTTATATTCATTACTCTTGTAACGTCATAACCACTATAGCGAAGAAGCTTTTCCAAAACATCCTCCATAATGTAGGTGCGCAAGTTGCCTATATGTGCAAAATGGTAAACGGTAGGTCCGCAGGTGTACATCTTTACCTTGCCGTTTTCATTTGGAATAAAATCATCTACTTTTTTTGTAAGTGTGTTGTATATCTTCATAACTGCCTCCGAGATGTTTTTACAATATCTATAATTGAGTAAATTATTAATGGAATACTGATTGCCATAGCTATATAAATACCTATGCCGTTTGGAATATATGACAAATAATTTGATGCGTTAAATAGCATATGGACAATAATGCACGGCAAGAGCGAACCAGTAAAATAGAATAACCAACCGAGCACAATGCCGAGTGAAAATGCATAAATAAAGCCTATTGGAAACGAGTGAATAAGTCCAAAAATCAGAGCAACACCGATTATAGCTGCCCATTTTGGTGCTTTGCCGTTTAGTGTGGTCAGCATAAGCCCCCTAAAAACAAGCTCCTCGCAAATTGGTGCAATAACGACAGTATATATAATTGCAACAACCAAATTGCCGTTTAAAATGGATGCGGAGTGAGCATTTTGTGTTTCTATCCAATCCCTGGGTGCCACAAGTGCTATCAAGGCGACTATCGCTTGAAACGCACCGAGCATACCTATGCCCAAAAGTGCACTGTCAATACCTATTCTTGGCTTGATTTTATTTACCGTTGCGATTCTAAAAAGGTTTGTTTTTAAAATCAACGCGATTAACGCAAAAATTAGTATAACCACTATATAGCCAATGGCTACTATAAGAGTACCACTTGATTCCTTAATTTTTGCAATTTCGTCAGTGGGTAAGTCCTTATTTATTAGTTCTATTAGTATTTGAATAAGATAGCTAATAGCCGAGGGAACAAGGAAAAATATCAAAAGATAGATTATACATCGAAATGATGCCAAAAGCGATTCACCAACCGAGTATTCTCTCTCCATCATCCTTCTCCTCTCCATAAATTAAGGTTATTTTAGCACAAAAACACCCTTTTGTAAATATATAATAATAATTTTTTAAAAAAAGTATTGCATTTTTAAAATATTAGTGCTATAATACTTACATCATACACGGCGAGAGAGGGCACACAGTCCTCTCTCATTTTTATGAACGGTTGGCTTAAATATAGAGGGATAAAGACAGGAGGAGCAAGCCCCTCCCCTACATTTTCTGCTCTCTCTATTCAGCCAAATTTTATTCGAGGAGGTATTTTGATTTGGCGAGTATTGTTGAAAGAGTTACCCCTCTTTGTGAAAGAGTCGCTTCTGAGCTTGGATATTTTATCTGGGACGTTGACTATGTTAAAGAGGGTACTGAATGGTTTTTGCGCATTGAAATTGACAAGGAGGAAGGCATTGACATTGAGGATTGCGAAAAATATTCTCGTGCGATTGACCCGCTTCTTGACGAGGAAAACTACATTGAGGGCACATACCGTCTGGAGGTTTCCTCTCCTGGAATTGAAAGAGTTATAAAGAACGATTTTCACCTTTCAAAATGTACTGGTGAGGTTGTTGAAATAAAGCTATTTGCCGCTATTGAGGGCTGTAAGCTTGCACGCGGAACACTCTTCTCCTTTGACGACGAGAATGTTGTTTTAAAGGACGAAACAGAAATTATAATTCCTCGCAAAAACATAGCGAAGATGCATATATATTTTGAATTCTAATGTTTGAATAATTATTAAAAAGGAGATATAAAATGAACAAGGAGTTTTTTGAAGCACTTGATGTTCTTGAAAGAGAGCGTCATATTCCAAAGGCGTACATGATTGAAAAGATCGAGGCGGCTTTAGCTACTGCTTGTAAGAGAGAGCTTGGCTCTTCTAACATCACAGTTGTTATCGACCCTGAAAAGCTCGATATGAAGGTGTACAGAAAGTATACTATTGTTGCAGAGGTTGAAGACCCAACAACAGAAATTACCAAGGAGCAAATTGAGGAGCTTGAGGCAAAACAAAAGGCTGCCGGTATTAAGCACAAGGTTCGTTCTCGCCGTCGCTCTATCGGTAGTGATTATGAATACGAGCTTCACACAAAGGAGTTCAGACGCTTGAGCGCTCAAAACGCAAAGCAAGTAATTATACAAGGTATCCGTGAGGCTGAAAGAAGCTATCAAGCGAAGGAATACGAGGATAAGAAGGGCGAGATGCTCTCCGCTATCGTTACAAGTGTTGATGACGCTACAGGAAATGTTACTGTTGACACAGGCATTTCACAAGCAGTTCTTCTAAAGAGCGAGCAAATCCCCGGTGAGGTTCTTCGTTATGACGATAGAATCAAGGTTTTCGCAACACAAGTAAACACAGAGGCAAAGGGTCCACTTGTTTCTCTAACTCGTGTTCATCCTACTCTTGTTAAAAGACTTTTTGAGGCAGAGGTACCAGAAATTATTGATGGTACAGTTGCTATAAAGAACATCAGCCGTGAGGCAGGCTCAAGAACAAAGATTGCTGTTTACTCACGCGACCCAGAGGTTGACGCAGTTGGCTCATGCATTGGTAACAAGGGCTCAAGAATTGGCTCCGTTGTTGCAGAGCTTAACGGTGAAAAAATTGATGTTATTCCATATAGCGACGATATTTGTGAGTATATTAAGAGTGCACTCTCCCCTGCTTCCGTTAAGAGTGTTGAGCTAGTTGGTGAGCGCCAAGCAAGAGTTATTGTTGCTCCTGATCAGCTTTCACTTGCTATCGGTAAGATGGGACAAAATGCGCGTTTAGCTGCTAGACTCACAGGCTGTAAGATAGATATAAAAAGCGAGTAAGTTATGGAAAAAAAGGTTCCTTTAAGAAAATGTCTTGGTTGTATGAGCTCTTTTCCCAAAAAGGATCTTGTTAGGGTATTAAAAACACCCGATGGCGAGGTAATAGTAGATTTGACCGGCAAAAAATCAGGCCGTGGTGCATATATTTGCAAGGATAAGGCTTGTTTAAAGAAGGCTATCAAATCAAAAAGAATCCAATCTAATTTAGAGATTGAAATTCCTGAAGAAATATACCTCGAATTAGAAAAGGAGCTTGAAAAAGCCGATGAACAATAAATTTCTATTTATGCTCGGATTATGCCGTCGCGCAGGGAAGCTGATAACCGGAACGGACTTGGTGACAAAATCTCTCCCAAGTAAAAAAGCATATTTGGTTATCTACTCCGCCGATGCATCGGATAATACTAAAAAAAGAGTTACAGATAAATGTAGCTTTTATGGGGTTGAGTGTGTCAAAGTACCCTACTCCTCTTCGGAAATTTCTGATGCTATTGGTAAAAGCGGAGCAATATGCACCCTTGGCATTACCGACTTAAATTTCGCTAGTGAATTAAAATCACTTTGCCAGGAATAATTCTTGGCACACTCTCAATGAAATGAGGTAACTTATATGGCAAGAATAAAGGATTTTGCAAAGGACTTAGGTCTTGATATAAAGGACGCCATTGAGCTTTTTGCTACTTATGGTCTTGGCACAAAGCAATCAAGCGGAAACGTTGACGACAATGAAATGGCAATATTCCTAAATAAATATACTCTAGAAAAGCAATTTGGTGGTATTGATGCTTACTTTAATGGTGAAGCAACAATAAAGAGCCAAAAGAAAAAGGCAGCACCCAAGGCTAAAAAGGAAGAAGCTCAAGAGGTGAAGGTGGAAGAGCCCGTTGTAGCTGAAAAGCCTGTAAAGAAGGCAGAGTCAAAGCCTGAAAAGGTTGAGCCTAAAAAGGAAGCTGCTCCTGAAAAGCCTACCCCAAAGGCAGAACCAAAGCAAGAGGTTAAGGCTGAACCAAAGGTTGAGCTAAAGCAAGAGGTTAAGGTTGAGCCAAAGCAAGAGGTTAAGGTTGAGCCAAAGGTTGAGCCAAAGCAAGAGGTTAAGGTTGAGCAAAGGGCTGAAAAGCCTGTGGAGAAAAAGCCTTTTGAAAAGGAATTCAAGCCACAGGATAACAAATTTAATCGCGATAACAAAAAGCCATTTGAAAAGCCACAAGGACAAGGTCAATTTACAAAGGGTGAAAAGACATTTGGCAAGGACGGCTTTACAAAGAGCTACGATAACAAGGGTGGCTTTGACAAGGTCGGATATAATAAAAACGACAATGGTGGCTTTAACAAGGGCTTTGACAAGGGCTTCTCAAAGGATGGCTTTGACAAGGACTCAGGCGAAAGACGCTACAATGTAACTCCAAAGCAGAAAAAGCCTGAATCTAATGTTGTTGAAATTAAGACAAAGACAGGTGCAACTCGTATTGTTGATACAAGAACATCAAATGTTGACCTCTCTAAATATGATGAAAAGAATGATTCATACGAGTCAAGCTACGGCCATTACAGCCAAGGCTCATCAAAGCAAAAATTAAAGAAGCAAAACAACAAGGATGTTAACTCCAAGAAGGAAAAGGAACGCTTGGCTATGGAAAAAATCAAGCGTGAGGTATTTGAAAAGGCTAAGAATACTCAGCTTTCAATTACTGTTCCTGACGAGATTTCCGTTGGCGAGCTTGCAACAAGACTTAAGGTTAATGCAAATGAGGTTGTTAAAAAGCTCTTTATGATGGGCGTTATGGCAACTGTTAATGAGGTTGTTGACTACGATACCGCTTATCTTATCGCTGACGAGCTTGGTGTTAAGGTTTCTAAAGAGGTTGTTGTTACAATTGAGGAAAAGCTATTCGACGAGGAAGAGGATGCTCCCGAATCACTTATCGAGCGCGCTCCTGTTGTTTGTGTAATGGGACACGTTGACCACGGTAAGACCTCATTGCTTGATGCAATTAGACACTCAAATGTTACCACAGGCGAGGCTGGTGGTATTACACAGCACATTGGTGCTTATAGAGTAAATATCAACGGAAAGGATATTACATTCCTTGATACCCCTGGTCACGAGGCGTTTACCGCTATGCGTTTGCGCGGTGCTATGGCTACTGATATTGCAATTATCGTTGTTGCGGCTGATGACGGAATCATGCCTCAGACAGTTGAGGCTATCAACCACGCAAAGGCTGCAGGTGTTGATATTGTAGTAGCTATTAACAAAATGGATAAGCCAACAGCTAATCCAGATAACATCAGACAAGAGCTCACACAATATGACCTAGTTCCAGAGGAATGGGGCGGTGATGTTATGTGTATTCCTGTTTCTGCTCATACAAGAATGGGTATTGACGACCTACTCGAAAGCGTTCTTCTTATAGCTGAAGTTAAGGAATTAAAGGCTAACCCAGACCGTCTAGCTAAAGGTCTTGTTATTGAGGCGAAGCTTGACAAGGGACGTGGCCCTGTTGCTACTCTTCTCGTTCAAAATGGTACTCTTAAGTCAGGTGACGTTGTAATCGCCGGTAACGCAGTAGGACACGTAAGAGCTATGACTGACCACAATGGTAAGGCTCTAAAGGTTGCAGGACCTTCTGTTCCTGTTGAAATTACAGGTCTTTCCGAGGTTCCTTTGGCTGGTGACGAATTTAACGCAGTTAAGGACGAAAGAATGGCGAGAGAATTGGCTGAGCAAAGACGTGCAAAGGCTAAGGAGGCTGAATTTAAGGCTAACGCAAAGGTTAACCTTGAAGACCTATTTGCTCAAATTAGCGATGGTGCAAAGGAAATTAACATCATTATCAAGGCGGACGTTGGAGGCTCTTGCGAGGCTGTTAAGGCTTCACTTATTAAGCTTTCAAATGCAGAGGTTAAGATTAATGTTATTCATACCGCTGTTGGTGGTATCACAGAAAACGATGTTATGCTAGCTGCTGCATCTAATGCTATTATCGTTGGCTTTAACGTTCGTCCTGACAAGAAGGCTATTGACTCGGCTGAAAGACAAAAGGTTGATATTAGAACTCACAGAATCATTTACGAAATCATTGAGGAAATTGAAGCCGCTATGAAGGGTATGCTCGCGCCTACCTATAAAGAGGTTATCAACGGTCATGCTGAGGTTCGTCAAACAATCAGAGTTCCAAATGTTGGTACAATTGCCGGTTGTTATATCCAAGATGGAAAGATTACTCGTACCTCACAAATTAGAATTATCCGTGATGGCGTTGTTATCTTTGAAGATAAGATTGCTTCACTTAAGAGATTTAAGGACGACGCAAAAGAGGTTGCTGCCGGATATGAATGTGGTGTTGGACTTGATAAGTTTAACGACATTAAAGAGGGCGACGTATTAGAGGCTTTCGTTATGGAAGAGGTTCAAAGATAAGCACTAGCAGCCATAGAACGAAAAGCACAATTGCACTCTTTCCTATGTGTTGCTAATTCTAAAGTTATTCATTTAATGTAGAAAACAGGCATTTTGCCTGTTTTCTTTTTATGTGCTTTTGTAATTGCGACTGGTATCTCTGCTGTACACAAGTACAGCGACGAGCCTGCCACTCGCACTTTCTATAGCTACTCCTGCCCATCAAGATGAAGCATGCTTAGGGGAAAAACTGAAATAAAAATAAAGAAAGGAGGAGGCTTCAGGACGGAGGGAAAATGAACGAGTGCGTAGTCGTCGGCGTACTAGTGTACGCCAGAGTAGCAATCGTTTATAGAAATCACAAAAAAAGAAAAACGCACATCTGTGCGTTTTTTCCTTATTCTTATTGCTATTACGCTGTCTTGCCTTATTAATTAAAGCTTTGTGATTTCGGTTTCACCCGTATCTGACAGTCTCCTATTATAACGCTTTAACTATTGCGTTATAAAGGTCGTCATACTCCTCGTATGCTTCGAGGCTTGGGTTATCCCTCTTTATTTGCTCGGTGCTTTTAAAGAGGAAGCCCTTTTTACTTGCGTTAATCATACCGAGATCATTGTAGCTATCGCCTGCGGCAATTGTTTCAAAGCCAACAGATTGAAGTGCTTTTACTGTTGAATATTTGGACTTTTCCACTCTCATTTTAAAGCCGACAATTTCACCATTATCTGCTACCTCAAGGGTATTACAGAAAATTGTTGGCCAGCCGAGCTTTTCCATAAGTGGCTTTGCAAATTGGGTAAATGTATCGCTAATTATAATTACTTGAGTTTTCGCGCGTAGCTTGTCAAGGAACTCCTTTGCGCCCTTAAGTGGCTCTATTTTTGCAATAGTTTCTTGAATTTCCTTAAGCCCAAGGCCATGCTCCTTGAGAATTGCTATACGGTAAGCCATTAATTTATCATAATCAGGCTCGTCTCTTGTTGTGCGCTTAAGCTCTGGTATTCCACTTGCCTCTGCAAATGCAATCCAAATTTCAGGCACTAAAACTCCCTCTAAATCAAGACATACTATGTTCATTTCGCTCATTTTTGTGTTCTCCTAAAATAAAATATAAATCATTATATCACACCTTTTTTCTCGTGTCAACTTTATTATTTTAAAAGGCTAAAGTTTTTTGTATAAATTAATTATAAAAATTTTTCCTATTTCGATTTCTCTATTGCTTTTTTATTTTTTGTTTGTTATAATAGATGTAATGTATTTTAAGTTTAATATTTCATATTAAAGGAGGGAAAATTCATGAGAATGCTTTTCGGCTCGCTCAAGGAGTCGCTTCAGTCCGTTTTACCAATTTGTGCGATAGTTTTGATTCTTAGTATTGTTCTCTCTACGATAAGCACTGGAATTATGATTATGTTCCTTTTTGGAGCTTTGCTTGTTATTTTTGGCATGAGTATTTTTACTATTGGTTCTAACATTTCTATGCAACCTCTTGGAGATGGCATGGGTGTTATTATAGGAAAATCAAAAAAGAGATTTTTGCCAATTTTGGTTTGTTTTATAGTAGGTATTCTTATCACAATTGCCGAACCTGACCTTACTGTTCTTGCTGAAAAGGTTAAGGGTGTTAACAACTGGCTTCTTATTGGTCTTGTTGCTCTTGGCGTTGGTATCTTTTTGGCAGTTGCTCTTATAAGAACCAGAAAAAAAATCCCTCTTGCGCGTATTTTAGTTCCGCTATATATCATTGTATTAATTATAGCTACACTTCCATTTATTACCAATGGTTTGGTTGGTTCAAAGGAATTTATTCCAACAGCATTTGACTCTGGCGGTGTTACAACAGGACCTATTACAGTTCCATTTATTATGGCTCTTGGTGCTGGTATTGCATCTATGCGTAAGGATAAGCGTTCGGGTGAGGACAGCTTTGGTCTTGTTTCACTCTGTTCTATCGGTCCTATTTTGTCAGTTCTTATTCTGAGCTTGATTAAAAAGCCCGATTCCGATGGCGGTGCTGAATCCGCTTTGATTATTCCTGAAAATATACAAGATGCATTTTTGGAATTTCTAAAGATTGATACTGGTATTGTTAAATATATGAAGGAGGTTGCACTCGCCTTTTTACCAATTGTTGGAATGTATCTAATATTCCAGTTGATTTTCAGACGTTTTAACAAGCTTCAAAATTTAAGAATTTGTGTCGGCTTTGCTTATACATATGTTGGACTCGTTCTGTTCTTAACAGGCGCTAATGTTGGCTTTATGCCAGCGGGTCAACTCCTTGGCGGTCAAATTGTTTTGGCTGGTTGGAAATGGGCACTCATACCTATTGGTATGATTCTTGGCTACTTTGTTGTTGCTGCTGAGCCTGCGGTTCACACCCTAAAGAAGCAAGTTTCTGAGGTTACAAACGGTGCTATTTCCGAAAAATCAATTAGTCTTGCACTTTCTATAGGTGTTGCGATTTCAGTTGGAATTTCTATGCTCCGCATTATTACAGGAATGCCAATTCTTCCTGTTGTGATTATTGGTTATATAATTCCGCTTGTAATTACATTCTTTGTACCACCGATTTATACAGGTATAGCATTCGACTCGGGTGGTGTTGCATCCGGTCCTATGGCGACAACGTTCATTCTTCCATTTGCTATCGGTGCTTGTAGTGCTATGGGTGGTAACATTCTTACCGATGCCTTTGGTATCGTTGCTATGATTGCTATGACTCCTCTTATTACTATCCAAGTGCTTGGACTTATAGGCAAGATTAAGCAGGATAAGATGATGAAGAAGATTCACCGTGAAATTGAGCAAATTGATGACGGTATGGTTTACTATGATGAAGAGGAGGCTTATATAAATGGCTAATGATTCTCGTATAGTAATGCTCCTTTCCATTATTCGTCGTGGTAAGGGTGCGCAATATATTAAAATGCTACAGGAAAATGATATTGTTTTGCATTATCAATGCGTTGGTGAGGGTACTGCCCCATCTGAAATGCTTGACATTCTTGGCTTTGGTAGCAGTGAAAAGGACATTATGATTAGCTTTGCCACTCGTGACACAGCCAATCGTATGGCTAAAAGCCTTAACAAAAACCTCGGCACAAGCCTAGGCTACCAAGGCTTATTTATGATTATTCCAACTTCGGCATTTAGCAGAATTTCTTCTGAAATTATTAAGAAAAACAGTAATGATTACACCAAAGGAGGCGGCGAAGCTATGCATAGCGAATATAAATACAGCTTAATTATGATTTCTGTAAACCGTGGTTACACAGATGCGGTTATGCAAACTGCAAAAAAAGCAGGTGCTACCGGCGGTACTATTATAAAGGCAAGACTTGCAGAATCTCAAATTGTTGAGGCTTATGCAAACACAAAGCTTGACGAGGAAAAGGAAATCGTTACAATTTTAGCTCCCGATAGCATTAGGAATCAAATTCTTGAGGATGTTAACAATGAGTTTGGTTTAAAGAGCGAGGCGCAGGGAGTTGTGCTTTCTGTTCCTGTTGACAAGGTGTTTAAAATCTAAAAAGAAGAGGTCGAAATGACCTCTTTTCTTTTTATGATTTTACACACAATCATTCTCACTTGCTTCCCTCAAGGTGGAGTTGTGCTCTCTCCGTTTTGTTTATGCGTATCGTTATAGCAAATTAATTTTATATAATAATAAATTTATGTGTGATTTTTTTGCGACACTTTAAATTTTTTTGATTTTTCTATTGACAAATTTGGGACAAGGTGTTATACTAAATGGGACAAGGCGTACCAAAATAATATGTTTTGCGTTTCATTTAGCTTATGGCTAGTGTCCCGTGAAGTGATGCTTTGGTGTCCCAAATTAAGTTTTTAAGGAGTTTATTATGAGAAACGTTAGCGCTGACACAATTATTATGATAAGAAGATGTATTGAGGAATTTTTCGATGATTTTTCTCGCTCCCCTTCTTTGCGTGAAATTGCAACCTCAACAGGTATTAGCAAGAGCACTGTTCAAAGATATATTGAAATTATGGAGCGCGTTGGCATTATAACAAGGACTGATGAAGGAATTGAAACTCCTTATATTTCAAAAACCGAAAGACAGATGGTTTCCGTTGCAAAGCTTGGTCGCATTCCTTGTGGTCCACTTGACGAAAAGGAAGAATATATTGAGGGTTATGTTAAATTGCCACAGTCCTTTGTTGGAAAGGGCAAATTCTTTATTCTTACAGCCTCTGGTGACTCTATGATTGAGGCTGGAATTGATGACGGAGATATGATTATAATTAAGCAACAGGAAACTGCGCGTAAGGGTGACATTGTTGTTGCTTTGGCAAACGGACAAAGCACATTGAAGCGCTATATGCCTGACCCAACAATTAAAAAAATCAGACTCCATCCAGAAAACGCCTCTATGGAGGATATTATCGTTGATAATTGTGAGATACAGGGTATTGCAATTAAGGTGATTAAATCATTATAATGAAATTTGTTCGCATACCACTTGCCGTCGGGGTTATATACAGCTCCGACGGCAATTTCAAGCCTAAAACTATTTCGGTAAATGGTCAAATCTTCTCTATTGATAGGGTTTTATATAAAAAGAACTATTGCCCTAAAAGTGTGCCTGCCATTGCTCCAATTGAGTTTACAGTTATGGTTGAGGGTGAAATAAAAAGGATATATTTTGAGCAGGATACCGGAAAATGGTTTTCTGTAAAAAAGGTTTTAAAGAGTAATGAAGGACAGAGTAATTTTACACAGTGATGCCAACTGTTTTTATGCCTCTTGCGAAATGGTTTTAAATCCAGAATTGCGAGACAAGGCAGTTGCCGTTGGTGGGAACGAGGAGGAAAGGCACGGAATTATTCTTGCAAAGAGCGAAAAGGCAAAGCAAGCAGGGGTAACAACTGGCATGCCTCTTTGGGAAGCCAAGCAAAAGTGCAAGGATTTAATAATCGTACCACCTCGATTTGAATATTATTCAAAATTTTCAAAGCTACTGCACAAAATTTACGAGCGCTATACCGACTATATTGAGCCATTTGGTCTTGACGAGTGCTGGCTAGATGTTACCGATTGCAATACCGACGGATATTTAATTGCAGAGGAAATAAGAAAAACGGTAAAAGAGGAGCTAGGCTTGACTGTTAGCATAGGTGTTTCCTTTAACAAGGTTTTTGCAAAGCTAGGCTCGGACCTTAAAAAGCCAGATGCTGTGACGGTTATCACGCGTGAGAATTTTAAGGAAAAGGTGTGGTCCTTGCCTGTTTCAGACCTACTTTATTGTGGCAGGCAAACAAGCCGTACCTTGGGTAATGTAGGCATACGCACAATAGGCACTTTAGCGCAAGCACCAGAGGAATATTTGACAAGGAAGCTCGGCAAAAACGGACACTCTCTTTGGCTTTTTGCCAATGGGCTAGACGACTCTCGTGTTGCACACAAGGACCACTACACTCCGCCTAAAAGCGTTGGGCATGGGGTTACCTGTGTTGAAAATTTGGAAAATATTGACGAAGCCTCAAAGGTTATTGTTTCTCTATCTCTTGATATTGGTTACAAGCTACGCAAGGAGGGCTTATATGCAGGAGGGGTTAGCCTTGTGGTTAAGGACGAGGGCTTCACCCACTATTCCTATCAAACAAAATTTGACTTTACAACTCAAGACGAGAGCGTTTTATCAAAAAATGCTATTCTTTTGCTAAAGGAAAATTATCCGTGGAATTATAAAGTCCGCGCGCTTACAGTTACTGCCATATCAATAGAAACAACAGACACCCCTGTTCAAGCAGATATGTTTTTCGATTACGAAAAGGACGAAAAGAAAAAGAGATTAAGCTCGGTTATTGACAACATAAAGGACACATATGGAAAATCCTCGGTTTTACCTGCGACTGTGCTTGACGAAAAGAAAATGCCAAAAAACAGACAAGCAGATACCGTTCTCCCAGGTATGATGCACAAATAAAACCATTAACTGAAATTGATAGAAATCGGTTAGACTCTATTTTTAAGCCAATAATTAGGAGATTTATATGGAAATAAAAGAAATAGGATATTTAAAGACACTCTTCCCTACAAAATTTGGCGCTCCACGTCAAAGTGGAGTATCAAAAAGCTCACCTGCCACCTTGATTTTTAATGAGGAGTTTCGCTCGCCCGAATCACTTGTTGGTTTGGATAAATACTCTCACGTATGGGTGATTTGGGGATTTTCCGAGGCAAAACATGAAAAATTCTCTCCTACTGTGCGCCCACCACGGCTAGGCGGTAACACAAGGGTTGGTGTTTTTGCATCTCGCTCACCATTCCGTCCAAACTCACTTGCTTTATCTGTTTTAAAGCTTGAGGGCATTGAGAAAACCGAAAAATACGGATACATATTGAAGCTTTCCGGAGCTGATATGATGGACAACTCTCCTGTTTATGATATAAAGCCATATCTTCCATTTGCAGACTCAATCCCCGATGCTATTGGGGGCTTCACAGAGAAGCTTGAAGATTTTATTTTAGAGGTTAGTATCCCAGACGAAATTAAGTCTCTTCTCTCAACCGAGCTTTATGATTGCCTGGTTGAGGTATTAAAAAATGACCCTCGCCCATCATACATTGATGCTCCAGATAGAGTTTTTGGATTTTTCTACGATGCATATGAGGTAAAATTCAAAGTTGATGGCAAGCAGCTCACCGTTATTTCTTGTGAGAAAATTAAATAATTTTCTGTTAAACAAACATAAAAACCCAACCACGTGGTTGGGTTTTTGTTTTATTTAATTGTGACCATCACTGAAAGTAATATTCAAAGCCACCTAAAAATACAAACGCCAAGAAAAAGATTACAGTTATTACGCCGAGTGTTATAAACATAGGCACAAGCATACTTCTAACTGCCGCCCAATAGGTATTCCACTTATCCTTTGCGGTTGATGGCGGGCGCACAAAGTTTTTATCGTCAGTCTTGAAGCCTGAATTTTTACGAAAAGCTGACATATCTGCAATAGTTCTGCCATCGTCGATATATTTCACCTTTTCATTTTTCTTTTTCTTTTTATCGCTCATATTTTACCTCTTAAATAAGATGACAAGCAGCAAAGTGCCCGTTTTCATATTCCTTGTATTCAGGAACTACATGCTTACATATTTCCTTGGCGTATGGGCAACGAGTATGGAAGCGACAGCCCTTTGGTGGGTTCGCAGGGGATGGAATATCGCCCTTCAATACCATACGATTCATCTTCACATCGGGATTCGGATTAGGAATAGCCGAGAAAAGTGCCTTTGTATAAGGATGTAGTGGGTTAGCAAAAATGTCATCCTTGCTACCGAACTCCATCATTGCGCCAAGATACATAACTCCGATTTTATCAGAAATAAACTTTACAACTGAAAGGTCGTGGGAAATGAAGAGATATGTAAGTCCCATCGACTCCTGTAAGCTCTTTAGAAGGTTGATTATCTGCGCTTGGATTGATACGTCAAGAGCTGAAACTGGCTCGTCACAAACAACAAGCTTAGGGTTTACTGAAAGTGCTCTTGCTATACAAATTCTTTGACGCTGACCGCCTGAAAATTCGTGTGGGTATCTTTCATAGTAATAATCACGAAGTCCGCACTTATCCATAAGCTCAAGCACGTATTCCTTTCTTTGTGACTTTGGTACTATGTTATGAACCTCAACAGGCTCTGAAAGAATACCTCCGACAGTTGAACGTGGTGGCAAGGATGAATATGGGTCTTGGAAAATTATTTGCATTTGACGGCGAATCTCGCGCATTTGTGAGGATTTATAATTTGTTATGTCCTTACCATCAAAAATAATTTGTCCACCATTTGACGGGTGAAGCTTCAAAATAGTTCTACCCATTGTAGTCTTTCCACAGCCAGACTCACCAACAATACCAAGAGTTTCTCCCTTTTTTAGGGTAAACGAAACATCATCAACTGCTATAAGCTCTTGCAAAACCTTACCGGTTAAGGATTTCTTAATTGGGAAGCTTTTGCGTAGGTGTCTTACCTCTAAAAGTGCATCAGGGTCAAATGGCTTTGATTTATCAGCCTCAATTTGAGCCTTACGCTTTGCCAAGAATTTTTCCTGCTCATATGCATCATCATATACCGTTGTTTCATTTTCACAAGGAGCTTTTACAGCATCTGGAACTACTGCTTCTTCCAAATTGGTTATTTGTTCATTAGCCATTTGTCATTCTCCTTATTCATATCTTCGTATAAGTGACAGGCAACAAAGTGTGTTTCGCTTACCTGTCTCATTTTTGGATAAAGTCCTGAGCAGCCCTTTACGCACTCACTGCATCTTTCCTTGAAGTAGCAGTGATTTGGCATATTGATTGGGTTAGGAACGTTACCTGGTATATTAAACAATTCGTCGGTATTTGATTCAAGCGTAGGCTTAGATTTTTGAAGTCCCTTTGTGTATGGGTGCAAGGGATTATGAAAAATCTCCTTTACTGTACCCTTTTCAATAACTCTACCTGCGTACATAACAACCACGTAGTCTGCCATTTCAGCAATAATACCGAGGTCGTGAGTGATAAGAAGGATTGAGCCATCAATTTTTGTTTTTAAATCGCGCAAAAGGTCAAGGATCTGTGCTTGAATAGTAACGTCGAGCGCTGTTGTTGGCTCATCCGCGATAATTAAACGTGGGTTACATGCGAGTGCCATTGAAATCATAACACGCTGACGCATACCACCAGACAGTTCGTGTGGATATGATTTGTATACGCGCTCTGGCATTGCAATACCAACAAGCTCAAGCATTTCAAGGGATTTAGCCTTTGCCTCCTCCTTTGTAGCGCCTGGCACGTGAATAAATGTAACCTCATCAAGCTGTTGTCCTATTGTAAAAATAGGGTTAAGCGATGTCATTGGCTCTTGGAAAATCATAGCTATTTGCTTTCCACGAACACGATGTATCTCGCGAATAGGCATTCTAGCAATATCGTAAACCTTTTCCTCTGTTTTTGTTTCCTTGGAAATTACCTGTCCTAGCTCATTCTTTACAGGGAAACTGATAGGCTTTCCGTTCTTACCTCTTACATAGTCCTTTGCGGCAAATCTGATACTACCAGAATAGATTTGTCCTGTTGGACCTTGTAAAAGACGCATAATTGACATACTGGTTACACTCTTACCACAACCAGACTCACCAACTACACCAACGGTTTTGTTCTTTGGAATATCGAATGAAACGCCATTTACTGCCTTTACAACGCCTTGGTCAGTAAAGAAGTATGTGTTTAAGTCCTCTATTTCCAAAATATTAGATGGATCTCTCATTTCGGAGAGAAACTCACTCTCGTCTGCTTTACGATTCTTATAGTTTTCCAAAACGCGCATGGTTTTGGCGTTTTCTTTTGCAATTTTTCTAATTTCCTTGCCAGTTAGGTAAGATTTTGTTTTCTTTTCAGCCATTTCTCTTACCTCCTAGATTTTGGGTCAAGCGCATCGCGCAAGCCGTCACCGACAAAGTTGAAGCCAAGCACCGCAATAACGATACAAAGACCAGCTGGCACCCAAATCAAAGGATTAGCCATGGCAATTTCAAAGCCATTTTGCTCCTCGAATAGGTTCAGTATCGTACCCCACGCAGTATTTGGTGCTTTTACACCAAAGCCGAGGTATGAAAGTGTTGACTCATAAATAATCATTGAGCCAAGACCAAGTGTCATTTGTACGATAAGCTGTGGCATTACGTTTGGAATTAAGTGCTTAAATATCTTACGGAAGGTTGAATAACCCATAGCCTCGGCAGCTACCATATATTCCTGCTCACGAAGTGAGAGGATTTGTCCTCTAACTAGACGAGCTGTGCCTGGCCATGAAATACAGGAGATAAATATCATTAGGAAGTAAATTCTTGATTCGCCACTAATAAAGAAGTATCCCTTACTAATCCAACCATTTAGAAGCACACCGACAATCAAAAGGATTGGAATACCTGGTAGACACATCAAAATATCACAAATTCTCATTATGATGTTATCAATAACTCCGCCAAAGTATCCAGCCAAGCCTCCTGCAATTACACCAAGAACAGTGATAATAAATACCGCCAAGAAGCTTACTATAAGTGAAACTCGTCCACCATACATAAGTCTTGAAAGCACGTCATAGCCTGACTTATCAGTTCCTAATGGGTGAAGCTTTGATGGCTTTGCTAAAACATTATCCTTCTCATATTTTTCAAGAGTTTGATAAACTGTGTACTCTTTTCCGTTTACGGTATAGGTATATTCACTAGTTGTTTGCTCCCATCTACCGCTTTCGTCCTTTTCGTCCTGTTGCCAGCCATTGCCGTCAAGACCTGGAACTACTGCGTGATAGATAAATGGTCCAACAAACGAGAACAAGAATAGTCCTATTATCATAACAAGACCTACAACGCTGAGCTTTGAACGGAAGAAACGGCGAATAACCATTCTTGTTGGTGACATAAGCTTTAGGTTCTTGTCTAGAGGTACTTCCTCCTCAAAGGAAGCTTTTTCCCTTGGATTTTCTACCCTTACCTCTTCTAGCTCTGTGTAAAAGCATTGATTTGCATCAGTTTTGTGTGCAGTTAAATATACAGTATTCTTTGTTGTCTTTTTCATTTTATCTGCACCCCCTACTTCAGCTTTACTCGTGGGTCAACAATTGCGTACATAATATCAGACATAAGTATTCCTATTACACTCAATGTAGCAAGGAACATATTATATCCCATAATGAACGGAATGTCACCGTTATTTGTTAAGTTAAGAGCAGTTGTACCAATACCATCAAGACCGAAAATCTTTTCTGTGATGATAGCGCCCGAGAATAGCGCAGGTATTAGTCCTGCAAGTGTCGTTACAAGTGGGATTAATGTATTTCTAAAGGCGTGCTTGTATATTACCTTACTTTCCTTTAGTCCCTTTGCTCTGGCTGTACGAATATAGTCAGAGTTTAGAACCTCAAGCATATTGGTTCTTGTCATTCTCATTCTTCCACCAAGGCTCAAAATAGTTATGGTGAAGATTGGCAAAATGTAATATTTTAGGTTGCCTAAAATACCCATAATACCCGTTGCACTTTGCGATGCGTCAGTTGTACCAGAAACAGGGAAAACAAGGAAGCGACTAAAGAATTCATAGGCTGACGAGCCCTCGGTGAATATTTTAGCCAAAATGCTTTCCATAAGTCCACCATCACCAAATCCAGCCTTAAAGATGTTGGCAAAGAAGAAGGATGGAAGTGAAATACCTACCATTACAAGAACTGTAATGAAGTAATCTCTGAATGAATACTGGTGAGTTGCAGCTGTAATTCCTAGAGGAATTGCAATCAAGAACTCAAATATAGTCGCAATTAAAGCAACGATGAATGACACTGGTAAGCCTTGGAGAATTACCTGTGAAACCGGTTGATTATTAAGCTTGAATGAACGACCGAGAGTGATAAAGCCATTCTCAAATTCAAACAAGTTACCGAGCCACTCGAAATAGCCCTTTACAATTCCCCAAAAGCTATTATCGCCAATGCCGAGCTGCTCACGGATTTTATCAAGAGTTTCTGGCTCTGAATTCATACCCGCGTTAGCAGCAACGAAGTCTACCGGCATTAAACGTACCAAAAAGTAAATGATAAGGGATACAGCTACTAATATAAGAACAGATAATCCTACTCTTTTTAGTATATATTTTAACATTGTATCACTCCAAATTAGTCTTTAAATTCAAGCTCCCAAATTCTATCAAGTGGTGATGAATAAGGATTAGATACATCAGGGAATGACTCTGAGTCAATCACGTCTGAATTGTATGCATAAACTACGCTTCTTTGATATACAGGAAGCTCAACAGCTAGGTCAAGAAGCAAGCTCATTGCTTCCTTGTAGATAGCAGCACGCTCTTTCTCGTCAAGAATTTCTCTTGCCTCATCAATCTTTTCGCTGAGGTCGTCAAGAATAGCCTCTTGCTCTCCGCCCTCTGTTCTCAAGTATGAGTAGCCCCATGCTCTTGTACTTGATGCGGTTGAGTTCTTGTGGTATACCTGATACATATCAGGGTCAAGTGTTGAGCCCCAAGCAGCTGCCCAAACTGTAAGACCACCGCTTGAAAGCTTTGTAAGTGCTGTTGCATCAGGAACAACCGTGATGTCCCAGCCCATGCTGTTAAGGAGTGCTGCAGCGTCGATAAAGGTTTGGAAGGTTGGGTGGTCTGTTGATGCACCAGCTATGGTAAATTCAATCTTTAATTTGTCGTCACCAGCCTTAACGCCTGCATCGTCCATAAGTGATTGAATCTTATTTCTTGCTGCTGCCTCACCATCAGCCATACCGTCGCCATTAGCGTCCTTGCTCCAGTTACCGATGTAAGGATAGTCCTTACCATTTGCGTTATCAAATGAACCGTCCTCATTTGTTGGGTATGCCCAGCTTACTGTTGACATTGGCCAATAAATTTGCTCGGCTGTACCAGGACGATAGTAGTTTAGTGATGTTGATGTGTTCATAGCACACATAATTGCTTGACGAAGCTCAAGGTCTTGAATAATTGATGCGTTAATACCAATATAACCATAACCGAGCTGCTTTTCTTGAATAAAGTCAAAGCCACCCTTGTTGTCTCTTAAATTAACTAATTTGTCATAGTTTTCATTTGTTAATTGAGGTGAAATATAGTGTACATTTCCACTCTCAAGAAGTGTAATCGCGTCAGCGGCTGGAAGTGCTTGATAACGAACCTTTTCAATCTTTGCGTTTTCAATATTCTCGCCTACTGTTTCAAACTTATCGTTAGCCTTGAAGTAAACAACGTTATTTGCAAGGAAGCCTGTACCTGATGGATTGTCCTCGTTTTTAACGTTTGTTGCCTTGTATGCGCCAGCACCAACAGGAACTGCTGTCTTATTTGGATTTTGAATTATATTCTTCATAAATTCATATTCACCAAATGCAACACCGAATTGGTTGCTTTCAATATCTACAGGATATTTGCTGTCGCCATAGTAATGTTGAGGTGCAACGGAGAAAGCGAAGTTCCATTTAGCTTTTGGATCTTGTCCCTCAATTGTAATTTGAAGAACGTCGTACTCGTCATCATTTTTAGGAGTTCCGTCCTCGTTGTGCTCTTGTGCGATTTTGTATGTTGTGCCGTTTACGTTAATTGATGTTTCGTCTGTGTTATGACCGAGGGAAACAATGCCTGAAATGTGGTCATACTTAAGTGTTCCGTCTGTGGACTTGTTTTCATCAAGAATTACACCCTTTGCCTCGGCTGTGTACTCTGTCAAGAGCTCTGCTGCTGTTGCCCAAGCGGAAAGAATTATATGAAGCTCTGTTTCAATCTTTGTATTGTATACATAGTCGATTGCATCTTCCTTTGTAGCTACAACATCCTTGTTGTAGTTTGCAGTTACAGACTCAATAACACTCTTATCATCTGTTTCCTTGCCGTTAACTACCTTTTTGCCCCACTTAATTGTAACGAAGCCCTCCTCGTGATACATAAAGCGAGCAATCTCGTCCTTGAAGAAATCATTTGACTTATATGGCTCGGACTCTGTATAAGCGCTTTGTGCCGCTACATAGTCGTCGTTCAATTCTTCCTTGAATAGCTTGAGTGCATATTCATAGTCCTCGATAAGTGTTTCGTTTGTTCCACCACCCGCAACTGCAGATACATATCCTTCTGATAGCTTCTTCTTTTTCTCGATAGCCTCTATCATTTCGTCATAGGTTGCGTTATAACCGCTTTGTTCCTTACCAATAGACATAAATAGGTTGATAAGCTCGTTGATACGCGCTTGTGCTCTTTGAGTAGCCTGTTCAGTAATAAGCTCGTCTTGGCTTGTGCCAGATGTTGCATTTGACTGGGTTCTATACTCGGTTAAGCCCTTAATCTTTGTTGAGTAGATTGTTGAAGAGCCCGTGTAGGATGGGTCAAGATATACATAGAGGTTGAAAAGCACGTCCTCCATTGTAAGTGGCTCTCCGTCTGAATACTTAATACCATTCTTTAAAACGAAGGTATAAACTGTTTCATCGTTCTTTTTGTCATAGTCTGAAATTTCAAAGTCCTTTGTTACTGTTGCATGGTCCTCACCATATGCAACGTCAACTACACCCTTGACATACTCTGATGAGAGCATACCAATTTGTGTCATTGATACAATTGTACCATCAGCTGCTGTTGTTGAGAAGAATGGGTTGAATACACCATCAAAATCCTCTGACATAATAACGAAGGCATCTGGCTTTTCACCATCACCTGTGTTACTACCACCACAGCTTGAGAAAAGTGCAACTGTACTCATACACATAGCAAGACAAAGTACAAGTGCTAAAATTCTCTTTTTCATTTTGTTTTCTCCTTTTGTATATGTAAAATTTTAATAAGCATTAATTATTCGGTTTCCTTTTGCTCGAACACCAATATCAATTTATTGCCGTCTGCATCCTTTGTAATTATTAGGTTATGAATATCATATTCCTCTGCAATTACATTGTAGGAAATATCGCTTATGTCAATTCCTAGATCCTCACCATAGCCTTCAGCACAGAGGAGTGCAACCTCGTAGTCCTGCGTTTCTATAGCGTAAGAGGAGGCGCAAATATTAAGTGTTGCGTTTGTCAAGCTAACATTCTTAAATGGCTTTCTTGCTCCATCCTCATCTCTTGCGATAACTGCTGCAAACAACGCATATCTACCACCTGGGTATCTATATGTTTTATCAATTGTAGCTGATACGTTATCAAATGTAATATTCTCAATAACTGCATCCTCGGAAATACCGCCAAACATTGCAAAATATTGTCCGTTTGTGGATTTGATTTGAATATTGCTTATTGTATGACCGTTACCCTTAATCACACCTGTAAACTCATTGTTTTTAAATGCGTTTGGCCAAGTGATTCTTTCAGTAAATTCAAGGTCAGCCATAATTTCATAATTGCCATCTGCGCTTGCGTTATCATCAAGCTGGGAGGCTGTATAAATCTTAAACCATTCACCAATTTTTTCCTCATATTTGGTGTAAAGCTTTAGTGTATCATTTTGAATAGTAGCGGTCTCGCTATCATAAACAAATGGGAAAGTGTATGTACCGCTTGCCTTATTTTGTCGAGCTGAATCTATATAAAAGCCGTCAAAATATTTTGTAACCTTAATTGTTGTAGATCCGTTTTCCGTCATGGCGACTGTGTCAACAACTTCTCTTTCCTGCCAGTCGCTAACTGCTGCCAACGTGTTAAACTTTAAATAGCCTGTTTCACTATCAATTTCTGGCATAATTATTTTATTGCCATTGGTCGAGAGTGGCTTGGTTATTTCATATGTGCCGATAAGTGTATCTACGCCCTTTACCTTTTCATATACCTCAACACGTGGGCATCTTACCCATGCGGCATATACAGTAATGGCAGGCTCATCAGCCGAATATTTTTTTGTTGGGTCAATTTCTATTATTTGTGGAAACTCAATTTTTCCAGAGTAGCTATATACTACATTTCCTAAATCGTCCTTTATTGCTTTTCCGTTTTCATCGGTCATTGCCGTCTTCTCTGTGTACCAGCCTGCATGGAAATATCCAGTGTTTGATGCAGTATCAAGAGGATACATATTAGCTTTTCCTCTCGATGGGTCATTCAAATCCACTAGCTTGATTTCCTTCATTCCGTTTTCATTGATTCTTACCTTGCCGATGTTGTAGGTATCATTAACATAGAGCTGTCCTGCGTTTCCAAAGAATCCGCCGTTTGCATCATATCTAATCGTTACCTTATATCCGTCCTCGTTGTATTCATCATACACATCGGACTCTGAACAGGAAGCAACAAACAAGCACATAAGGAAAATTGCACCCGCAAGAATGAGTAATTTAATTTTCTTATTCATATTTGTTCCTTTTCTTTGCGACCCACGTATTGTGCCACTCGGCACAATACGTCTGTCACTTTACTTATCCTTATTCGTTTTCATTAGTTTCAGAGGTTGTCACTGCTTCTTCAACAACTACGTCCTCTTTTAAAGCTTTTTTAGATTTTTTGCTTGATTTTTTCTCTGCCTTTTCAGCTTTTTTTATAGCCTTTTGTTGCTCCTTTTCCATTTTCTTTGCCTGCTTTGCAAGCTTTTTAAGGAGTCGTTTTTGCATTCTCTTCATTATGAAGGTTGCAATTATTACAGAGATTGATGCTTGTGTCTTTATGGAAGCAACGATGAGTGCGATAGCGATTACTAAAGCTACTAGTAATACTGCACCTACGCAAGAAACAACAACGATTATTACAGCTAGACCAGAATTTGAATCCTCATTCTTTTCTTCCTCGTTTGTTTCATTATCTGTTCCGTCCTCCGGAGCTGTACCATCTGGTGCTTCTCCATCGGTTGTATCATCATCCTGCAAGCTCTTTAATGCCAAAATTGTACTTTCAGCAGAAACTAGTGTGGAATAATTTGTAATAAGTGCCTTTTGGTCGTTAATGGCTGCTGCTATATCATATAGCTTTCTTGCGTGGATAACCGCTTCTTCGTCTTCAAGGGTGAGCTTTGCTGGAAGCTTGCTTATTGCCTCGATTGCCTCAAGGGTAGCATCCTGCTTTGCAACAATACCATCAACCACAGTTGTGAAATATTGTGAGTAAATAAATGTTTCGTAGTATAAGCCGTTTGTAGGTCTTACCATAACGAGCTCTGGGTTGCCATGTCCGATTTGATTTACAAAGCTTGCACCATAATATGCGTTGGAGTATTTTCCGTCAGAAACGTTCCACATATAGTAAGGTACTATTCCGAGCCCCTCAAATACAAGAATGTTTCCGTTGTAGTCTGTAAATTCATAATCACCTGTTGCCGGAAGGTTTTCAAAGCTATCGTAATACGCGCTATCAAATTCCTCCTCCAAAACAGGAGCCTCATAGCTTCTAAAGATTACAGTAACTAGCTTGTCACAGTCATAGAATGCCTTGTGACCGATTGAGTTAAGAACCTCGGAGAGTGTTACTCTTACAACATCGCTACCTGCAAATGCCATAGCGGATATTCTAACTGTTTCATCAGCTATTTTAACGTTTTGAACCTCTGTTCCTGCAAATGTGATAAGCTCAAGTCCTAATGGAACTCTTTGGTAAAGTGAGCCATCAATTACTATTACATTTTCGCTAATATCAAAGCTGTAATTGTAATCAACATAAACCTTACCATTAAACTCCTTCTCTACCTTTTGGCTGAATGGAGCTAGCTTGCACATTGCAAATGGGTTATCACCAAGCTCTTGAAGTGCATCCCCTAGTGTAACTTCAAAGTCTGTTAGGCTTTCCTTTAAGAATGCCCAATCTCCTATAGATACACAGGATGAAAGGTCTGCACTGGTAAGTGCTGTGTATGCAAATGCATATGCTGAAATTGATTTTACCTTATCAAGGTTTTCAATATTTGTAAGTGATTCTGCATAAGCAAATGCACCCTCATTTACTGCTGCGCCATTTGTACCGAAGACAACAGTTGTTAGCTCCTTACAGTTAACAAAAGCATAATTGCCAACCACCTCGCAGGATGAGAGGTTAATTAATACAAGTGGTGCTTCTGCAAACGCTTGCAAGCCAATAACCTTAACGTTTTCAAGATTGATGCTTGTGAGCGCTGTACAGTTCATAAATGCGTTTGCTGAAATTTCGGTAAGCTTTTTACCGAGTGTAACTGTTGTAAGCTCATGACAGTTAGAGAACGCATCCTCGCCAATAAATGTAAGGCTTGAAAGGTTAATCTCTGTCAATGGAGCTGAATAGTAGTGATAAATGTAATAGCCGTTAGCATCGAGTGCAACAGATTGCGCGCCTTGGTCGGAATATGTATAAAGAATATCTCCGCTAAAGGCTCTATCACCTATTGATTTAACCTTTGATAAGTCAATTGACTTTAGGCATGGTGTATTATAGAAGGCTTGTGCGCCAAGTGTAGCGCCATCACCAAGAGTAACGCTCTCAAGCTTTGATGCGCCCATAAATGCGCTATCACCAATTACAACATTTTTACCGATTGTAAGGCTCTTTAGCTTTGAGGTAAGCTCATAGTAATATACCTTTTGAGAGTAATTTGGATCTCTCTTCAATTCCTCTGTGTTATAGTTGTTATCTCTTGCAAGCATAAACGCTCCAAGACCGAGCACTGCATTATCGCCAATTGTAACAGATTTTATTTCCTTACACTCGGAGAATGCACCCTCTCCAACAACCATATTTTCAGGGATATCTACGCTTGTAATCCTTGTGTATGCAAATGCGTAAGCACCAAGCTCCTTTATATTATTAAATGAAGGAAGTTGTGTTATGCCTGTTCTAAAGTATGCATAATCGCCGATTTCTGTAAGCTCACCTAGGGTGATATTTTCAAGCTTTGTGCAGTATGCAAAGGCATTTGCCCCAACTGCGGTTACGCTTGGAATATTAATTGAGGTTAGCTTACTATTATAAGCAAATGCGCCCTTACCAATTCTTGTAACGTTTGCGTTGTCTAGTGAGAACTCGCCCTCAAGAGTTGGAGAAACGAACAAGAGTGTTGTTCCATCGGCTGAAAGCACATAGTCACCATTTTCGGAAACTATAAATGAGTTGTTTTCCTCTACTAGATTGAAGCTTGAAATGTTTGTTCTTGTAAATGCAAATTCGCCAATTGTTGAAACGTCCTTACCGATAACAACGTTTTCAAGGCTTGTACAGCCAAGGAATGCTCCCTCTGGAATTACGTTTGCATTCATTTTGATTTCTTTAAGTGATGTACAGTAAGCAAATACGTATGGTCCGTATTTAACCTTTTCTGCATTGACTGTGATATCAGTTAAGCTTTCATTGTGATAGAATGCATATCCGCCGATAGACTGAAGCTTTTCCGGTAGGATTGCGCCCACTAGGTTATAGGACACTATTCTATCGTACATATCAATTATGCCATCTTCGTTTGAATCCTCTCTTGTGCCGTTTTCAGCAAATGCGTAGTCACCAATTGCACACGCGTTATCAAGAGAAATTGTTCCCTCAAGGTTGCAATATGCAAATGCGTCCTTGTTTATAAGCTGAACGTATTCAAGTCCCTCAACCTTTTTAAGGTTTACACAGCCAAGGAATGCGCCGTATTCAATTGCCTCCATTGTTGAAGGAAGAACAACCTCCTCAAGAGCGGTAAGGTTTGCAAAGGCATATGGATTGATTTTCTTAACACCCTCTGGGATTATTACCTTTGTAATGGTGTTCTCACCAATGTACCACATCTTTGATGTGCTTGGGTCATCTGGGTCAAGCTCCCATGATTCCTTTGGAACATAATCAAAGTTGGAGAATGCAAATTGTCCAATTTCAGTAAGGAGCAAGGATTCAGGAATTTCTACGACCCCACCATTACCATAATAGTGAGTAAGTGTTGGTGCAGTAGTAACATATGGGTCCTTAACCTCTATGCTAACAGTTTGTGAGTAATATGTGCTCTTTCCATTGAGAAGCACCTTTACGCTTACCGAGGAATAGCCCTCATCAACTGCAACTATTGTACCATCCTCTGAAATTGTAACTATTGAATCATCATTTGATTCAAATATTACTGATGTAATATCTGGGAAGTATGCATCAAGCTTATATTTAAGCTTAACAGATTCTGATGGATATAGTGTAATGCTATAATTCTTGCTTGGGAATATTGTAACGTCGCCTGTAACTCCAATCTCACGCTCATTACTATCAACTATGTAATATGCCTTGATTGTGTCATAGCCGATTAATGTGAACTCGTCAGCAACCGGCTTATCGTATTCAACATAGCCCTCGTCATCCTCACTTAATACTGTCAGCTTAAATGACGTTGTCGTATGGTCAACTGGGTCTGTTGCGAAAATTCTTGTAACACCAGGATTTAGTGCGATAACCTTGTTGTTAACAACAATTGCAACATTTTCGTTTGTTGAGTGGTATTTGAGAAGCTCTGTCCACTCTGTTTCCGGATAAATGTCAGGAGTTAGATTGTAAAGCTCGTTAGGGCTTAATACTACCTCCTCGGTTTCAAAGAAGAAATCTTCAAACTCATCCGGGAGTCCGATCTCATAGGTTGCATCATTTAGCGCGTAGTCGTAGCACGCAACAACGATTGAGTTAAGATTTACTGCATCATTCTTAATATCGAAAATGTAGTCGGTCAATTCAACCTCAACATATGAAATACCATTGTATTCAGAATATATTGGGGTCATATATGAGCTGAATGGAACGAAGTTGTATTCCTTATCAACATAGCCGATTTGAGCTGCCATTGAATAGTGGTTATCGTAGATAGCCATTCTTGCATAAAGTCTGTTCTTTTCAAGGTCCTTGTCATACTCTGTGTAGAATTCACAGCCTGTGATTGCAGGAGCCTCAAAGTCAGTTGTGAATGGGAACTCAAAGGTGTTGTTTTGGTTGGTTTCAAGACCATCATTTTCATAGTCGAGATAGCCAACAACCTTTACTGTATATTTTGTATTGTTCTTTAGGTTGTGCTCTTTTGCATCAAACTCAACGTCTACGTTTGCAGGATATAGATATGAGCCACCATCTCCATAGGACTTACGAACGTCCTTTTCAACGGTTTCAAATACAACCTCGCCTGTTTGGTCATCGGTTATTGTAACCTCTATCTTGCTTGCGTTACGTAGCATACCAGCCCAAATAAATCTGATTGAGTGGATTGTACCCTCTGTGTTTGAGATTGCAATATAATCTCTGCTTGCAGAAATTACTTTGTTATTTGGGTTTTGGAGGAAGTAATATGAGCCAAGATAGCTAACATAGTCCTCCTCAATGCCACCGATTGGACGGGTAGCATATGCATCAGGTAATGTTTTATCAAGTGTTGGAATATTATCGTTTAATTCGTCTGCGTTTGTTTCAAAGTAGTCAAGGTCAAAGAGTGGCGCTTGTGTCCAGTCACCATAGAATGCAAGGTAAGGAACGTTCAAGGAAATATCTGTGCCCCATGTAGGAGTCAAGGTAACAAAGCCTTCAACGTACATACCATTTTCAAAGCTTTCGTCGATATATTTCTTGTTTTCCTCTGTTAGAGTGATAGTAACTGTAACATTAGAAATTCCACCAGCTGGTACAGTTACGTTGTTGCCAACGAGTGTACCATTCTTAACCTTGATGTCTACGCCTGCGCCCTCAAGGAGATAGCCCTCCTCTGTAACAGTGGTTTCACCCTGGTGAGTTTTTACATCACTAACGCCCTCTGTCATTACATAAGCTGAAATATCGTATGAATAGTATGTAGTACCAAAGTTTACAACTGAAAAGTTAAGTGTGTATACGCCTGTCTTTTCTGGATCGTCGCCAAGCTCAATCTTGGTCTTATCCATAGCCTCGCCTGTTAATCTATCGTGTGTAAGAATATACGCCTTGGTAACAGTTGCACTAGTTAGGTTTGCAAGACCTGCACCCTGCTTTCTTACCGCGTAAGGAAGGCCGTTTTTGTTGTATATAATATCGGCAGTTGACATCATAAGGCGATTAACGGTTGCATTGATGTTTACATCGCGCTTGTACTCGTTTGTTTCGCCATCGCCGATGATTTTATCATAATTTTCTGTTACGTACTGACGAAGAAGAATTGTAACGCCTGCAAGGTTAGGACATGCCATTGATGTACCTGACAAGCGGTCGTAGCCACCACCTGTAATGGAGGAAAGAATGTTTCCACCGTGAGCGGTGATTTCCGGCTTGATGCCAAGTGATGGAGATGGTCCCCAAGATGAGAAGTCGGACATAAATGGTCCTGATGCTTGAGAACGGCTAACGGTGATAGTTCCAGAGCCTGCCGCTGCCAAAACCTCTCCGTCCTTTTGTGAAATTGAACAAACAGCAAGGCTTGATGTACCAACGTTCATTTTAATATCACCTGATACGTTGTTGAATATGATAATACCTGCTGCTCCCTTTCTTGCGGCAACGTTTGCCTTCTCCTCGAAGGTGTTAGAGCCACGCTCTACAAGAACGATTTTGCCCTTAACATCCATTCCTGTGTAGTCCGCATTACGACCTGCACCTGGAACTAGAACGTATTCGTATTCCTTTTCGTCCTCGCTATCGCTTAAAAGGTCCTCAACAAAGTTTCTTTCCTTTGCTGCACTATTGGTTGACTCTACAAAGTAAATGATTTGACCATTGTAAAGTATATATGGAGTTTTAACACCATTGATTGACGCAACGGACATAGCTCCCTCATATGTAGAAGGTGAGCCTACTGTTGCGGTATCTGGGTTTGATGTAAGACCTAGGTTACCATTCTTTTCAGAGCCATACGAGGATGTAAAGCTGTTTGAAGCGGCAACAACCAAGCTAATGCCTTGGTTACGAATCTTATCATAAACACCTGTCATAGCCTCCTTGTCTGACTCACGGCTGAAGCCACAAGCAGTACCGAGTGACATATTGATTACGTCAACGTCAAGAATAACACAGTCCTCAAGCGCGTCAAGAATCCAGGATGCCTTTGCAGAATCCTGTATGTCAGAGAATATTTTCATTGAAACAAGCTGTGCGTTTGGCGCAACACCTGTAATTGTATCGTCCTTACCTACAATTACACCTGATACGTGAGTACCATGGTTATTATGTAATGAATAAACGTCTGCGTCCTGGTCTGCATAGTCGAACGAGAATGGAACCTTGTCGTTCAAATATACATCATCAACAGACAATCCGTTTAAAAGAGCTGCTGCCTTTGTCTTATTGAGCTTTAAGGCAACCATATCTCTTGTTAAGCCAAGTCTATTTCTATCGGCAGTGAAATTATCAATAGAAAATGCAGAATGAGTGTAGTCAAGACCAGTGTCTAGAACTGCAACTGTCATTCCTGTTCCGTCATATTTATAGCTTGAGCTATCAAAGATACCTGTCTCGTATACGTTAACGCTGTTTTCAACGAGTCGTGTTTCGCTTACGTTATAAACCTCACTAACTATTGCGGTAGCCTTACCCTCAAAGCTTTGGCATGCAAGCTCAAAGTCCTTTGCCTTAAGTATGATTTCAAAGCCACTAAGGAGCACGGAATAATCTACTCCAGCCTGAAAATCAACATTATTTTCTTTGAGAAGCTCGATGATTGTCGCCTTTTCACAAGCGATATCCTCCTCGATTTCCTTTGCCTCATCAGTCAATACATACTCTGCAAAGGAGATGTCCCTATCCTTTTGATTGTATGCATCAAGAAGAGGTGAGTTGTCAAGAGTAACGATAACTGATATTTCATCATTATCCTTAACAGTAGATGGTAGTTGTTGAACAACTCCTCCATCGTAATATTGGCTAGCGTCTATGCTCACGTTGTTTGACACGTCCTTGATGTAAGACGAATTATAAACTGACTCGTCTTGACCAAAAACAGGAAGTGCAAGTGAGAAAATAGTTGCACATAGCAATATCAGCGATAGCATAATTGTCGTTGTTCTTGTCAGTACTTTTCTGTTCATTGATTTTTTGCCTTTCTTTTATTTTGCGTGTGATATATATAATATTGTTAACATACGGTAGTATTTTATCATAGTAGATATCAAATTTCAAGTGCAAAATTAGAATTGGAGTCTTTATTAACTAATTTTAAATGAATAAAAAATGAATATTTCTTTATTGTGATAAAACAAAAAAGTGTTAAAACGCTAAACAATATAAGGTGTTTGAAGGATTTCTACAAATTGCATTTTTTATTTATTAATTTTATAAAATCATTTTAATCTTAAAAAAATTTACAATTTCTTAAATTTTTGCCCTCTTTTTTGGAACACGCTCTAACTTCGCAGCTAAAAAGTGCCACCCAGTGTGTAATTTTTATTTTTTAACCAAGGGGAGTGTCTATTTTTAGAACTTCATTTTTTATATTTTTTAAAGCTTGCTTAAAATTCACTCCTTGCACTGTTTTTCAAGCAAGCAATGCAAATTTTTTTGGCAATCTTTTACATAAGATGTAAAAACCGCTATATCCCTTGACAAGATAATATTTTTATGCTAAAATTACGGGTAAGTAATATTATATAGGACAAGGTGATTCAAATGACTGAAAAACAAACAAGGCTAGTTCACTTGATATATGGAATTGCTCTTTCCTTGCTCCTTGTAGCACTTGGCGTTTGCTTTGCATTATCCTGCTTGGATATCTATCAAAGCGGTGAAGCATCTCCATTCACTCCCGAGGCTATCAAGTCGCATTTTATGAGCATTTTAGTTCCTACAATTTTGTGCATTGTTGCAATCATTGGCGGTGCATGCCTACACATCTTTATGCCAGCAGAGGACAAAAAGATTCGATCCTCGGTTTCTGACAAGGTTGTTATTAGAAACCTATCCAAAAGAATAGATTTTAAGGAAGCACCTACCGCTTTAGTTAAGGTGGTCAAGAGCCAGCGTGGATTTAGACTCGCCTTTTTGATTATCACAATTTTCAATGCTATTGTAAATGCAGTTAGTGCTGCGCTTCATTTAGTATCCGCTATGGGTGATTATTATGCCCCTGATGTAAAGGTTCTTGAGTTGCCATTTGAAACAATTTTGCCAATTATTTTGACAACTCTTTCATACTCAATTATTCCTATTTTCGTTATTGCAGTTTACCTTGTTTTTGCAAGCTTCACTTATGAAAAGGAATTAGAGGCTGTGCGTGGAATTGTCGAGCATAACGCAAAAAAAGGCAACCCAGTGTCTAAAAAAGAGTCACATAATGAAAAGGCTTGTTTTTTAAAAAAGCATAGCAAGAAATTAAAAATTGCATTACAATGCATTATTTTGGTTTTATCTATTACACTCATTGCTCTTGGCGCATTGAATGTTAGCGGAAATATGAATGAATTTGATTTTGTATCTTCTCTTGCAAACAGAATTTGCACAGGCTGTATCGGTTTAGGTTAAGGAGGTTTAAATGAAGGACACAAGAAAAAGAGTCATTTTAAATCTCGTTCCATCTGACAATGAAGGCGTATATGTACATCACACAAAGCCTCTTTATAGCGATGACGACTTGGTAAATGTCAACATCACGGACTTCATTGAGGATGATGATTTAAGATTTAGAGATTATAACGATAGCTTTACAACAGAATTTAGAATTCCTGATGCACCACCAAAAATAGAGGACGAGGAAGCATCAGAATATGTAAAGGATGTTTCTATCGCTCACGACACTATGGTTGTAAACCTGGAAGAAGAGGAAAAGCCTACCTACAAGAACAAGCTTCTTGGTGCTCTTAAAAAGCTTATACCCTCCAAGAGAAGGCTTATTCAGCTTTATGCTGCTCTTCTCTTCAACGCCAACATCAAGGGCTACATTCAAGGAAATATGTATCAAGGAAACGACAAATTCATTTGCTCTCCTGGCATAAACTGTTACTCATGCCCTGGTGCTATCGGCTCATGTCCGCTCGGTGCTTTGCAAAACAGCATTGGCGACCACAAATATTCCTTCTATGCTTTGGGAATTATTTTCCTTTACGCACTTATGTTTGGTCGTTTTATTTGCGGTTGGCTCTGCCCATTCGGACTTGTTCAAGATTTGTTACATAAAATAAAGACACCCAAATTAAAAAAGAGCCCCGTTACTCGCGCTCTTTCTTATTTGAAATATGTAATTTTAGTCCTGTTCGTCTTTGTTTTCGCCCCGATTGGCGTTTACCCCGCTTTCTGTAAATTTATATGTCCTGCAGGTATTTTAGAGGCGGCATTCGGTATTTTACCACAGGATACAGAGCTATTA
The DNA here is from genome assembly GCA_017472695.1 of Clostridia bacterium. Classification (GTDB taxonomy): domain Bacteria; phylum Bacillota; class Clostridia; order Oscillospirales; family CAG-272; genus RGIG2000. The sequence continues at coordinate 75,323 of JAFUOQ010000003.1, forward strand.
ACACAGCTCGGTCCTTTATTCACTTGGAAATTCACTTTATTTATTTGCTTTGTTGTTATTTGTATATTTGTATACAGAGCATTTTGTCGTTTTATTTGCCCAATGGGTGCCATTTACGGTATTTTTAATAAAATTTCATTCTTTGGAATTAAGCTTGAAAAGTCAAAGTGCACCAGCTGTGGACGTTGTATCACAAAATGTAAAATGGATATTAGACACGTTGGTGACCACGAATGTATCAGCTGCGGTGATTGTATAGACGTATGTCCTACCAAAGCAATCTCATTCAAGGGTCCAAAGATTTTTCTCGCTCCTAACGAAATCAACATTCCAGAGCATGCATCATATGAAGAACTTGAGGCTCTCGAGCAAAAGCAACAGGAAATAAACACAAAAACAAAGAAAAGAAATAACACAATAAAAACCATTATTGGCATTATCATGGCTGTAGTACTAGCCGGAGCTCTTATTTACTATAATGTTATAAGGAACGATGAGCTTTGGAATTGGGTAGACAGCTTGCAAGCAGTTGACACTGACACAAATACAGATACCGATTCAAGCGCTGATACCGAAACAGACACAAGCACAGACTCCGGCTCTACCGATACAGAATCAGACACAGAAACCGGCACGGAAACCGAAGCTATTCAAAAGCCACCTATTGGAAACAAGGTGGGTAACACCTGTCCCGGCAGTGAGCTACAGGTATTTGACGAGCACGGCATCTCTGCCCAAACATTTGACCCTACAAAGACTGGCAAGGTTACTGTTATCAACTTCTGGTACACGACCTGCGCCTCCTGTATTGCAGAGCTACCATATTTTGACGAGCTAGCAACCCAATACAAGGATTCAGTTGTAGTTGTTGCAGTCCACTCTACAGACCCAAGCTTTGCATCTGCTTTTGATTTTGTAAAGGCAAATTATCCAGAAACAGAAATGGTATTCGTTAAGGACACCGCCCTAGGAACTGGAAACGATGCATACTACATGGATCTTGGTGGTAGTAAGTATAACACATATCCAATGACTGTAATCATTGATGAAGATGGTGTTATTACCTTCACAAAGCGTATAGCTATCGAAAAAGATGTTCTCTTTGACGAGGTTGAAAAGGCTTTAGGCAAGTAAATAACAAAACGCGGGACTTTCGTTCCGCGTTTTTTGTGTAAACGAAAAGGACAATAAATGGTGCGTAAAGGACAGTTTTTAAAAATCATAGAATACGTAACCTACCGACAGAAAAAGGACAGAAAATTTTTACGTTCTCCGTCATCTTTTTGTTTGATAATAGTGACTAAAAGTTATTTGCTTGCTTTTCGGACGGTAAAAAAGCCTTCTCCTGTGGGAGAAGGTGGCAGCCGCAGGCTGACGGATGAGGAGTTAGTTTGTCGTTTGATGACACCTCATCCACCGCTATCGCGGTCCCCCTTCCCCCACTGGGGAAGGCTTGATTCATACAAACCCATTTGTTTGCAAACAGACAAAAATTTGGTTGTAGTCTTTAATTAAGACTTGACAAGCACTGCATTTGCGGGCACAAATGCAAAAATACGGCATACCTCTTTCGAGATATACCGTATTCTTGCAGAACTATCCTTTAGAGCAACGCTCTAAATCTCGTCCTTTTTGATTTTGAAATGAAACTGCTTTACGGTTGATACACCAAGGCAGCCTTTTTATTTATTCTTCAACCTCTGGGGCTTTAATTGTTATATTCACCTCTCCGCTAGCGGTGGAGTCTGCCATTGAAACAAGCAAAAGAACTCTCGAATTTGTGTTTGAGCTTTGGTTTTCATTAGATGTAACAAGTACATATGATAAAACCTCGCCTGTCAAAATTTCCTTCGTTTCACCATTCACGATAATTTCAAGCTTTGCATCCTTATTGTCAATAGAGATTGTTGCACCGTTGATATCAAACATTGTGTAATATACGCTTTTTCCAGCCTCTATTATAACATTTGTTATACTGCTTGTATTTTCATCGCCATTTACAAGGAATGGATATTCTTGGCTTCCATCTCTTTCATGGTTGATGTGAACAATAAGCTCCGTTTCATCGCCAAATGGAATGTATTCGTTTTGTGTTTCATAGCCGTCTGGGCAAATTGCCTTTATATAGTAGTCGGCACATTCTGTAATAGAAGAAAATGTGTATTGTCCGTTTGCATCGCAGGTTACTGCTGTATCCTCATTGCAAGGAATGTAGCTTCCGTTTTCTAGTATATAAAGCTTAATTTCAGCATTCGCTAAAGGCTCATTTTCAAGAAGAACCTTTACATTGTAATCCGCACTTGTTTGTGCAAAGGTCAAGGCTGCACTGATAGTAATAGCTGGTTGCTCGGTAACATTGCCATTTACCTTTTGAGATGCAAAGCAAACAACTACTGTATCGCCAGTTTTAACTGATTTTTTGTTTGGATTGCCATTAATTGTGATATAAGCATATTCTGTTTCGCTTGTTACTCTTACTGTGCCATCCTTATCAGCTACAAATGTGTAGTAAACTGCACCATTTTCTGCAACCTTAACATCAAGGATAAGACTCTCACCAATTTCATTTACATTAATTTCATAAGGTGTTTTTCTTGAGCCTGGGAGATAAACCTTACCTGTGATATGGTCCTCACCATCGGTAGCTGTAGTTGTAAGCTTTACTGTTGCTCCACTCTTTAATGTTACCTTAAGCTTTCCATCAACAGGCTTCTTTGTAGAGCCGTTATACACGATATTTGCGGTGGTTGAGTCAATTTCAACAACCTTGTCCTGTGAATCCGGAATAAAGAACCAAACAAAGCCACCGTTTAAAAGTGTAACATCAATTGTATCAGTTAAGAAAATTGGGCATTCTTTTGTTGTTCCTGCTATGTTGCTTGTAGCTGTGATTTCACCAGTTGTTTTTCCATCCCTTGTGAACTCAACATAGTTGGCATAGTAGCCACCCTCTACAGTTGCGACAGCAAAATAGTTACCATTAGGAACTGCAAATTTAGCCACGCCATCGGCTGTTGTTGTTTGCTCGTCCAAGAGGTCAAGCTCTTTACTATAAAGTGACACCTTCGCGCCCTCTAGTGCACCATTGGAATCCTTTACATTTAATGTATAGTCAATTTCTGTTTCCAGAACCGTGAATTGAACAGTCTTTTTCTTTGAGTCCTTGAAGTCGAAATACTCCTCGCCCTCAAGAGTTATAAGCTTATATGCGCCATTATTCTCACTATGCTTTGCCCTTGCATAGTATGTTCCAGGCTCAACAACAAACTCTGCTTTTCCGTCACTTTTGGTAATTACGCTCTCTACAACCTCTAGCTTGTCATTGAGAAGCTCAACCAAAATGCCAGAAAGCTTTACACCATGAAGGTCAGAAACATTTACTATATATGTTTCATTTTGCTTAATTGTAACTGTTACTTTTGTTTTTCCTTCTGGGAATGGGATTTCCTTTTCCTCTGGCATCACATATCCATCAGGAACACTATTCAATTGAACCTTAAATTGTGTAATTTCCTCATATTCGTATTTTACAACGCCTTCTGCGTCAGAAAACTTGGAAGGCAAGCAGAAGCCCTCCTTGCTACAAATTTGAAGGTTTACGCCCTCTACAGGCTCACCAAACTGGTTTTCTACATAAACTGTGTAAACAACCTCAACATGCTCTTGCTCTGTTTCTGTTTCGGTTTCAGTTTCTGTTTCAGTTTGGGTCTCTGTGTCGGTTTCTGTATCTGTTTCGGTTTCTGTTTCAGTATTTGTCTCGGTTTCTGTTTCAGCTTCGGTCTCTGTTTCAGTATTGGTATTTGTGTCGCCAGAGCCACCGCATGAAGCAAATACAAGAGTCACACCAACAAGTGTCATTACAAGCAAAATCGCTAGTAATTTCTTAAATTTACTCATTTTTTCCTCCGTAATTTATATTTTAATATTTGTCGAAAACATTATATCATTTAAAATGTGTTTTTGCAACACTTTTCTTATCCTACAAAGGTAGAGTAAGTAAATTCTATATCTTGCTTTTCTTCGCTAATGCTTACAATTTCAAATTCGATTATTGTTATTTCAGTTTCTTCGCCTGTTTCCTCGTCGGTCGCGGTTTGGGTTTGAGGATAAAGAGTAATTTCTATTGTTCCTTTCTCATCCGCCACATATTCTTCGCCCAAAACAACAACCTTAACGCCTTGCGCATTTTTTATTGTCAAGGTAGCGATTCTTCCTTGCAATGATTTGAAATATAGGGTTTCATTAGCATCAATCTTTACAAGACTTGCTGGTGCATCAACCACGTCAGCAACAACGATTTTAGAGTCTTCTCCGCCCTTGTCGTTTTCAACAAGAGTACAGCATGCAAAGAGCCATGCATTTTCTTCTGTTATGCCCTCAATTACTGCACCCTCAATAATGTCAAAAACTCCATTAGCTCCTGGAACAATCGTATTTGGCTCTTTAAAGATATTGCTATCACCGTAATACCATCCACATTGCTCCATTACATTTTTAATAACATATTCAAGCTCCTTTGTAAGAGGAGTAACGCCTGCGCTATCACACTTGCTTGCATATTTTTCAAAGAAGGAATTGTATGTTTCTCTTCTTAAAGCATTTCCATTTTCATCGGTGAAAATCTTAAATAGTCCAGTGTAATCGCACATTTGCTTGAATGAATCTATATATTTGCTTGATGATGTAATTCTCACAAGCACAATTACACCATCCTCTGTGCCGAGGTGATAATATCCATCATTCTCGTTATATACGACTGTTAGCTCAGCATCAGTTACATCTAGGTCAACAAGATCACAGTTTAGATAGTTATACTTGCTTATTGCACTTGGAACTTCCTTTGCAACATAATCAATTTCTTGGATTGGCTTTGAAGCATCTCCTGTACGCTCGATTGTAAGGAAGCAAGTATCTGTTGCCAAGGATTTAACTCCTATAACATAGGTTGCAGTTCCACCGGTGCCAGTTGACACGCTAGAATCAAGCACTTCTATCTCGAATGTTCCATCCTCATTTTCAACGCTGGAGTCCTTTTCTGCAAAAACATTGTGTGTACCACCATAATATCCGATGTTTATCGCGACATCGCAAATATATCCAAATTTGTACACTCCCCCGCGTGTAGGTCTAAAAATGTAATATGATTTTTTATCAATTGCAACCTTGTTTGCGCCCTCTGTGACAAAGCCTGCCTCGTACTCATATTGCTCATCAGTCTTTTCATCATAAGGGAAAATTGTTTGTTTGTCCTCGTTTGGTATATTATAAAGCAAAATTTCCTTTGATGGCTTTTTAGCTGTTACAACACACTCGTTTTCATCATAGATAAGATTATTGTCTTGATAGGTAAGGTCAAAGGTATAATCGCCCTTTTCAAGTGAAATAGTAGCAACGCCATCTGTTGTTTTAGTCATATTGCCAACAGGCTCTCCATCCTTGTACATTTGCACAAAAGCTCTAGACGAAATAGGCTTGCCTGTATAGTCTATAACAGTGATTGTATATTCAATTTCGTTTGACGGAGTGTCTGTATTTGTTTCAGTTTCAGCTTCAGTTTCAGATTCTGTTGCCGTATCAGTTTCAGTATCTGTTTCGGTTTCAGTTTCAGTATTTGTTTCAGTCTCTGTATTTGTTTCTGTATCTGTGTTAGATACACCACCACATGCACAAAGTAGCATAGAAAGTGCAAAAGCAAGACATATAATAAATATTATTTTCTTATTCATAAAATCTCCAATTAAGAATGCTCTTAAATAAATTAGGCGGTTGTAAAACCGCCTAATAAATTATTCGGTTACTTCTGGACCGAGATATTCATAATAGTAGCAAAGCTTTGTCCAAGAGTTTTCAACGCCCTCGAATGTGAATTTGTCCATAAGGAACTGGAGCATTTGCGCTAGCTCCTCGTCAACCATAACACATCCTTGTCTTTCGGGATAGCCTTCCTCGTCAAGCATAAGCTCAAGATATTTTTTTGCAGCCTCTGTTAAGTCAGGTGCTAGCTCTGCTCCCTCTGGTGGGGTTTGAAGCTGCATCTCTGTTTCAAGAGTTTCCTCGTCAATTATGACATATTCGTAGCCATAAGCTCTATACTGACCATCAACGATATATCCGTGATATACACCATTCATAATATCGTCCATTTGGTAGAATTGCCAGTTTGCATCGAAGTCTGCGCCCCAAAGCTCGCGTAGTCCGTCCTCGCCATAGTTGTCAAGGTAAGCGATAGCCTCTTGGTCAACGGCGGTTCTTTCAAAAATGAAAGCGTTAGCCTCTATTAATTCTTTTATTGATTGTGTTGTAAATATGTTTGTGTATTGATGGAAATCGGCATAAAGAACTGAACCAAGTGTGCCGTCCTCACGAACATGGTGATAATATCCGTCATCACCTAGTGCAACATCAATACCACCCGCGATAGTGTCACCTTGTACACCGCCTATACCCTCTTCGTATGTGAATGGGCCTGGAGATGCAACAACAAAGTAATCAAATGTTTCACCGATATATTGTACATCAAATGTAAACTTACCATATTGATATTGGTCATAATAAGCGAAGTTGATGTAGTACTCCTCACCAGCCTCCATATATGCTACCATTGATGCGTTGGTAAAATCTCTTTCATATACGCCATCGCCATCCGGGTCAACAAGAAGCTCCTTGCAGAAGCGCTCACCAAGGTCAGAGTTTGTGTACTCTATTCTGTCACCGTTTGCAACCCATGTATCATGGTCACCAACGAAAATCCAACCATTAACCTCATATACGCTATTTGTTGTGAATCTATATACGCCTGATGTTGTTGGAACGAACTTGTAGAGCAAGCCTCTTGGCATAATAACTCTGTTATATTCTACAACATTTGGTAGATCCTCTTTAACCTCGTATGCGCTAAAGGAAGCGAGTCCCTTAATTGGATCCTCAAGCTGCTTACCATCTGTTCCGTATGCATCATAGTAGTAGCAAAGAGTTAACCATTGGTCAGGGTTACCCTCGCCTATACCTGTTTCCTGCTTAACAAAAGCATCAAGATATTTTTGAAGAGTTGGAGTTACAGGACAGTATGAATAAATTTGCGAGTTAGATGCGTAGTTGCAATACTTAATAAGATCATCATAGCAGTTTACGCCATCAACCATAAGCTCCTTTGAATCAGTAATTGTAAGTGTTATGGAGATGTCGCTTGCAAAATTGGTGTAGTTAATAAGGCTAGCCAAAAGAAGCGGACCATCCTTTGTGCCAACGTGGTAGTATCCATCATCGCCAAGAACTGCTGTTATATATTTTTCATAATCGGAACGATCCTCTGTCAAGCCTGACACTGCATCGCGTGGAATGTATGTTTCAACATTTATATTCTCCGCGTTTACAACATGGAAATTTTTGAGATAAACTGTATCGTCACCTTCATAATCAGAAATATTCTTTAGATATACAAATGTAACATCGTATGTACCATCCTCGGTAGCAACCCATGGGCAACAGCCCTTCCACTCTTCGCTCTCACCGGAAATTGTGTATATGTCCTTGCCATTAACTAAAACGTAAAGAACATCATAGCCTTGTTCAGTTGAAGCAAAATAGTCAAACATAAATGCTTCGCCAGCCTTGAGTACTACCTCTGCATGGAGAATAGCGTATGATGAATCCTTATCGAAGTTAGATGCCTTGATACAATCAACGCCATCTAATTTTGTGATTATAAATGGCCATGCATATTCTGCATCGCTTGATTCAGTTTCTGGCAAATATGTAACATCGATTTCGCCGTTATTAAGAACCGCCTCAAGCTCCTCTTGAGAAGGCATTTCCTCTGTTGGTTTATCTGTTGGAGTCAATTCAGTTACGCTACTAAAGAGTCTTTGTTGATAGTCATCATCGCTAACTAGATAGTATTCAAACATCATATCAAAGTATTTCTCACTTGGAACTGCACCAGTATGCATAAGTGAAACCATACCATAGCGGTCAATAACTATTGTTACAGGGTTACCAGCAATGCCAAATGCGCTTTCAATATCATTTGCATCCTTAATCATTTGTAAATCAAGTGCGAATGCGCCAACGATGCCTTCCTTTGCGTTTGCAAAAACATCATCAATATTTTCTGAATTTGCATCCTTTAAATCAGTTGAGAAGTTAGCAAGTGCTATTCTTAACTTATTGCTGTCTGCCTCTGCTATTGCTGTTTCGATTGCTAAGGCAAGCGCGTCAGCTGCAGCGCTTATATCATCCTCGCTTTTAATGCTTTCAAGCAAAGCATCAAGCGCTTCTTCTATTTTTGTTTCATCAAAATTCTTCAACTCAATATTAGAGTTAGTAACAAGTGTAGCAGCAAGAGCCTTTAAAGAATCATTCTTTTTAAGCTCATCACATATTGCGTTGTAGCTTCCAAATTTTGCATAGAATCCGTCTTTAAAATTCTTTACAGTTGTTTCATTATCTCCACCAAGCTTACCATTGAGTGCGAAAAGCGCAACCCTGTCGCTGTATTTTGTATATGAAGACTCCATATCTGGGAACTCCTCAATACAGTACGAGCAGGTTGTGAACCAAAAGTTAAGAACTATAGCATCCTTCTCCTCTAAAAGCTCGGAGAACTTGTATGTAACACCGTCTACTGTAATTGAGTAGTCATAAATAATGTCACCAAGCTTGAAGCTAGATGGCTTCTCTGTAAGAAGACTGGATTCTAGCACGATGTCAGCGCCAGTTTCGCCCAGTTCATAGAATTCTTCAACAAAGTAGCCCTTTGGAGCTTCGTCAAGCTCGATTGTAAACTTCTCATCTGTAGGCAAGGTGAATGTAGCTACGCCCTTACTATCGGTAACGCCCATTCTATCCTTTGATATATTGCCATTAGAATCATAAATATAAACTCTAACGCCCTCGAGTGCCATCTTACCAGCTGATTTTACAGTAATAGTATAGGTAGCCTCGCCTTCCTCGTTTTCAGTTTCGGTTTCAGTCTCTGTTTCTGTATCTGTTTCAGTTTCGGTCTCTGTATCCGTTTCAGTTTCGGTTTCGATGTTTGTTTCCGTCTCCGTTTCTGTGCTGGTGTTTGTATCGGTATCACCATTTCCACCACATGATGCAACAAAGGCAACACAGGAAAGAAGCATAATCATAGCCAAGACAAGCAATAGCACCTTCTTTGTTTTTTGCATAGCATAACTCCTTAATATAAAATATAATTTTTAAGTCTTTTATATTATAGCACACGCGTAGCATTTTGTCAATAGAGGGCTTTTCCTCTTACACCATATGTCATATTTTTTCAAAAAACGTAGCACCCTGTGTCTAATTTATTCAGAAATTTGAACAAATGTTCATTAAAAATTAACAAAAGAACCCTCCTTGTTTTTGAGGAAGGTTCTTCATGTTCAATTATAATTTATTTTTTAAAAAAATTCTTGCTTTCGAGCCTTTTTTGAAGATTTTAAGCCCGATTTTATAGATAAGCTTGTTATAAACGAATTTGTGAGAAAGCTTGTTCTGTCTTTTTGGAACTATAATCAGCTTGCTTGAGCTTTTGTTGATTTTTTTGCCTTCGTTATTAATTAGATAATTAATTGATTTGCCAACATATTGGTCTTTCTCATTATAAATAAGGTTAACATCGTCTGTACGATAAAACTTATATAGTTCTCTTTCAATATCGTCAAAATTGTCACCAAGCAGCTCTGTTCCTATATATGCATAAGAGTCACTCGCCAGTGAAAGCTGAAGCTTGGTTGTGTCATACTTTTCTTTAATATAATCATACATATGCTCGAGTTTATTTGCTTTTGCATATGAATAATGCTTTCTTGCCATCATTTCGGACCATTCCTTTAAGTTAGCCTTAATCTCGTCCTTAAATGAGTTCTCTGGTAAATTTGCATACATAGTATTAAATGTAAAGGTCATCGAGTCAATCTCATTTTTGAGTCCTGCCTCGCCCACTGTCACAACGCTCTGATTAGTGTGAACACGATAAAAGTAGTACCCTGTGTGCGTATTTACTAGTTTTTTTGCATTTTTCATTGTGAAAAAGTTGTAAAGCGCATCCTCTGAAAATGTGTATTTTTTTGCAAATGCATCTGTTTTTTCGAGCTCCTTTTTCGCCTCTAGCAAAAGTGATTTTTTGTACATTTTGTTCCACAAAACAAAGTAAGAATGCATTTTTCCCTTGCCCGATGCGAAAAACCTTAAGATATTATTGTTTTCATAGCAAATATCATTTTTTATCGTCAAGTCATCACCGCAAACAAATCTTGTGCGCTCTGTTAAGAACGCCCAGTCATTTATAACAATGTCTGCGCCACTTTCCTGCGCCTTTTTTATCATTGGTGCGTGATAGTTAAATGTAACGTAATCGTCAGCATCACAAAAGGCAACATATTCGCCCTTTGATATTAAAATGCCCAAAAATCTTGCTGCCATTTGTCCCCTATTTTCTGTTTTTACGTACACAGGGTCGTACTTTTTTATAATTTCACTATAATTTTCATTTGAGCCATCATCAATTACAACTATCTCATATTCGTCCTTTTTCAAGGTGCTATTTCTTATTGATTTTAGAGCCTGTTCAAAAAAATCCTTATTTGTGTTATAAAGACACATTACTATACTTAATTTCATTTTTCTTTTTCCTTTTTCTTTTACTAATTCTTTATCTATTATACATTCACTTTCGAAAATTGTCAATATTTAGTATAACATCATTTTAATGCTTATTTTTATTAATTAATTTCGATATTCAATTGACTTTTCACTTCATTTATATTATACTATATTCAGTGCAAAAATTACCAATTTATTATGTAAGTTGCACAAAATACAATTTTGCGATTTTGTTTGCCACACCGCACTTAAACCATTGTGGCATAAAGGAGACATGAAATGAACAAAACACAAAAAATCAGAGTTACCCCTGATATGATTATTAATGATATGGGTATTGAAAAGGTTGAAAACTTTTTCTGCGAATTTGATAATGATGGCGACCCACTATATGGTGTAGAGGGTTCAATACCTCAAGTTCATCCAAGACACGACCACTGGTGGGTTGGTCAAACCGACCTTCAGTTCACGGTAGAGCTTGACGGTATTTATCAAATTACCAATATGTATATTTATAATGACTACGACGCATATAAGCCTGAAAAGGATAAGCACGACTATGGCGTTCGTAAGGTTAGGGTTAAAATGGGTACTCCATTTAGTTGGGAATATAATGAGGAGCTTGCGCCGGAGGTTAGAAAATGGACCGGCTTCGAAACAAGCCACAAGACACGTTATATAAACTTTTCCTTTAACAACAACCAAGCGCCAAGTGAAATTGTAATTTATGGCTACAAGGTTGAAGATATTGACCTCACTCCTCCTCCAAGAAAGGAGCACAAGCGGAGTGACCTTTCAAAGTTTGTTGGTATGAACGGCTTTGTTAATGATGGTGACGATATTGCTCGCGCTTGTACATACATTCGTGAGTATCACCCTTGGCTATGGAGCTGCACCCCCGACCTTGAAAACACCACTCTTTCTATGAACCCAAGCTTTGCAGGTCCTTGGTACTTTGATGAGTACTATGAAAGAATGCATAGCCATGGAATTGATGTTGCTACCACAATTTCTACTCATCATAAGAGAACTCCTAAAGACAACACCTGTGACTCTTGCGATCCTAAAAACTATATGTCCTACGCAGCAATGCTTTTCCAATTTGTTGCTCGTTATGGGCACAATAAGGATATCGACCCTGAGCTTATCAAGGTTGGCCCTGGTCAAGAAAAGAAAATCGGTCTTGGTTATATGACCGCGGTTGAGCCACTTAATGAGCCTGACGGCACATGGCTTGGTCGTGAGCCTTACTTCTCTCCTTTTGAGATGGCTGCATTTTTAAGTATGTGCTATGACGGGCACGAGGGAATGTACAAGAATGTCGGTGTTAAACAGGCTGACCCTAACTTTATTATGTCAATGTCGGGTGGTGCTGGACTTCACCTTGGCAGACTCAAGGCTATGCAGTTCTGGTGCGAATACAACCGTAAGGACAAGAAATTGCCATTTGATGTTATAAACGCTCACAGATACTGTGGTAAGCGCACTAACCTAAAGACCGGTAAAACAAAGAACGTTGACGTAAATATTGCTGACCGTGGCGACCAATCACAAATGGTTTACGTTGGCATTTCTCCTGAGGAAGGCGATATTATCGGCGCTTTCAGTACTATTATGGACTGGCGTGATAGATACTATCCAGATATGGAAATTTGGCTTACAGAATTCGGCTGGGACACTAACCAATCATATGAAACCTCAACCTCTGCTCACGCATATGGTGAATACACAGGCAGACAAGTACAAGGCATGTGGCTTGTTCGCGAGTACTTGCTCCTCTCCTCTATCGGTGTTGAGCGTGCGGCTATGTATATGTCCCGTGACTGTGGCCCTGAGGAAACAGCTGTTGGTAAGTATGGTTCTTCCGGCTTGGTTCGTCATCCTATTGAGATTGACCCAACCAATGTAATCCAAGGCAATAAGAAGGACTCCTTCTATTATATTTACACCTTAAAGGAAATTTTGAAGGACACTCGCTTTGTTAGTGAGATTGATTCAGGCAATCCAAAGGTTAAAGTGTTCAAATATGAAACCGCCGATGGTAAGGCAAGATACGCTGTATGGTGCCCAACCTCTAACTCAACAAAGGTTAAAAGATTCAAGCTCAATGTTGGTGAGGGCGAATTCGTGCTTGCTGAGCTTGAGTTTGAATACTACAAGGGCAAGCGTAGTGATTTGAAGAATAAAAATGGATTTGTTACATTCTGTTCTTCAGAAAAGCCTGTATTTATAATTGAAAAATAATATTAATAAATAAAAGGTAGGTTTTTAGCCTACCTTTTTGTTTTTAGAATAGTGGAATAACTGGTCTTTTTTCTCTATATTCGCTTGGTGTCATTTTACATATGGACTTAAAATTTCTCATAAATGAATAAACGGAGCTATAGCCACATTCGATGGAGCATTCAAGAACGGACTTGTCTGTGTTTTTGAGCAGATAGCACGCTTTGCTGATTCTAAACTGATTCACAAATGAATTATAGGAAATTCCAAAGCTTTTTTGGAAATATCTTGATATATAGGAATACGAATAACCGAGCTGAGATGATGCTTTAGAGAGTGAGCAATCAAGCGAATAATTGTTTTCGACAAAATCAAGCACCTTATCTAAAAAGTGAAGATTCAAGCTGCTCTTTTCTGTGTACTCAGCTGTCTGGTCAAATTCTGCAAGAAGCGAATACAAAGCACCTTTCTTTTTTAGAATTGAATCTGTCCCTCTTACACTAAACACCATATCTACAACCGATTGTGAGGGCTTAAATTTGTTGCTTTTAGGTATCTTATATGATACGCGAGAGGAAAACGCCTCCACCAGCTTTTGCGAAAACATACAATACCCGTGCTCGGATATCTTGCTCGAAAATGAGTGCTTTTGATTTGGAAAAATTAAAACCGCCTCGCCCTTATGTAGTATGTATTCACAATCATTTATATAAACCTTGACCTCTCCCCCTGTTACATAGAAAAGCTCAAAGGAATAGTGCATGTGATCATAAAACGAGAGATTTTTTCCTTTCTTTGTAAAGTAATCCTGCAATGTGCCAAAATTAGAAAATTCGTAAACCATACAAGCTCCATAGAACAAATTTTGTAACTATATTATACACAAAATAACAAGAAAAGTCAATACACTGTGTGATAAAATAAAATTGGATTATTAGAATTAAAATAAAGGAGATTTTAATATGAAGAAAAAAATCGTTTTATTTTTAGCCGTTATTAGTATTTTGACTTGTTTCTTTGCAATTTCTGCTGGTGCAGCTGTTTTGGATTCTTACGAAGAAAAAGCAATTCTCACATACGACGAAAGCGAGCTTGTAGTTTTTGACGATGGTGCTTCTTACCCATCTTACTACATTTTTGCAGATTCCGAGTCCTTCACAACCAATTATGAATGGTTGAACGAGAAAACTGGAAAAAGCTATTCTGATGCGAATGTTGTTGAGCTTTATGTTCCAACAGGCATTACAACTGGTGGATATTTTAAAAAGGACTCATCCTTTACTAAGCTTTTAAAGCTTAACACCGGTAAAACATTGCAAAATACCAATGGCGACTTTTGGTACAACCAAACTCTTACCCATGTTACCTTTGGAGAAGGATTTACAAACGCGGGGCTATCCAAGTATTTCTTCAATGGTACAAAGGTAGAATATGTTATTTTTGATGACAACTCCGGCGTTTCCACCTTGCCTACTCAATTTTTTGCTAGTCACTCTACATTAAAGGGTATATATTTTGGAAAGTCCATAACAAACATCGGCTCAGGAACATTCCAAAGCATGAGCGCTTCAAACGTATTTTTGATGGACACTCCAACCTCAACCGAGCCTTCCGAGGTTTACTACTTCAAATCAGATTTACTTGAAGCGAACTTCTATGGATTTAGAACAAATGCGACAACTACTACTTGGGTTTTCCCTAGTGCAGTAAATAGCCTTGCCAACATAAACATAGACTCAACAGCAAACATGCCAAAAAATTTTGTTTTCTTAACAAATGTTGCATCAAGCGTTTCTTTAAGCGATGCTATTGGTAGTACAAAGCTAAACAACACAAATATTTATTTCCCTAACATTAATTCAGACAGTACCTCAAGCATGAGTGTTGCTCCAAAAACCACGTATTTCTTTGGAGATGGCAAAAAGGCTTCATTTAATGGTGGTTGGCAAGCATCTGTTGATATGGCAGAGTCAGACCACATTCACGACTTAGCAAGTGATGAGCATTTCGAGCCAACATGTGATAAAAACGGAGAGACAAACACATATTGCTTCTGTGGCAATCTCATTTCCTCTGTTGTCGTTTCAGCAAAGGGACACGACTACACCTTAAAGGAAAACGGTGTAGCACCTTCACGTTATTCTTATATATATGAAAATAACAACTATTTTTCAAACGCAACTGAGCAATTTAAGTGCCTAGATTGCGATAGCCTATATTTAGGAGAAAAAATAGAAAACACCAACCTGTTTGATTCTCTTGGTTATTCTGCTCCTTTGGAAGGCGCTGTTGATAGCCTTTCATACTCTATAAAAGTTAACCACTCCAATATAGAAAAATACCAAAAGGATTTTGATATCACTCTAAGATATGGCACTGTTGCGGCAGTTGGAAGCGCCCTTGGCTCTCCAATTTCAATTGTAAATGGAGAGATATCTACAATGTCGCAATCAATAGCTTGTGAAATGACCGAAACTCCTTATGTTTCTATAACAATAAAGATTATGAATTTACCAAAAGCGACAAGCGTTAACTGTTGTGCATTTGCGATTGTAAATGACAAGGTTACTTACTTGGGCGATGGCAGCGTAGGCAACACGGCTGAGGAAAAACAAATATAATTAAAATGGACACATTTCTGTGTCCATTTTTCTTTTATGCCTTTCACTCTATTGCTTTTTTTGTTTCAAAATGATATAATTATAATACACCATTTAAGGAGAATTAAAATGAACTTTTCAGGATTTCAAAAGTTAACATTACTTGACTATCCAGGCAAGGTTGCGTGCACGCTTTTTACCTCTGGCTGTAATTTACGTTGTCCTTTTTGCCATAATGCAAGCTTGGTTACTCATATAGATAACTCTAATATATATAAAAAGGAAGAAATTCTTTCGTATCTCAAAAAGCGTACAGGAATTTTAGAGGGGGTTTGTATCACAGGTGGTGAGCCGCTTTTACAGCCTGAAATTGAGGATTTTATAAGTGAAGTAAAATCACTCGGTTACAGCGTAAAGCTTGATACTAATGGCTTTTTCCCTGACAAATTAATAAAATTGGTCGAAGGTGGACTTATAGATTATGTTGCGGTGGACTTCAAAAACTCTTATGAAAAGTATCCAGTGACCACCGGAATTGAAAATTTAGATATCTCCCCTTTTAAGAAAACCGTTGAATTTTTACTTTCAGACAAGGTTGATTTTGAGTTCAGAACAACTGTAGTCGAAGGGATACACGAAACACAAGATATTGTGGAGATAGCTAAAACCATACAAGGGGCGCCGAGGTACTTTTTGCAGAGCTTTGTTGACTCAGGTGATTTAATTTCGAACGGGCTTTGTGCAATTTCACCCGAAAATATGAAAAAAATGGCTCTTTTGGCGAGCACTTTTGTAACAAATACCAAAATTCGCGGAATTTGATAAAAACACAAGATATTGTTAAAAATCCTATTGACATAACACAAGATATGTGATATAATTGATTTCAACACCGTAAAAAATTATGTCACATTTTGTCTTTTGTGGGCTAAAATACCTGTAATACAAGGCTTTTGAGACATTTTAAAAAATCTTGGTGTTTTTTTGCACCAATCTAGGCAATAGTAATTTGGGCAAAATCAATATATAGTTTTAGCAAAAAATAAAAATACGAGAAAAAGAAGGAGAAAAATTATGTACAATGTAGTTAAGCGTGACGGCAAAATAGTTGATTTTAACATTAAGAAAATCAGCGAAGCTATTATTCAAGCATTTGACGCATGTCAAAAGCAATTTAATCAAGATGTTATCGATTTCTTGGCTTTAAAGGTTACTGCCGAGTTCGAACCAAAAATAGAAAATGGAAAAATCTCTGTTGAGAACATTCAGGACTCTGTTGAGTCTGTTCTTATCAAGGCTGGTTACGACGATGTTGCAAAGGCATACATCATCTACCGTCGTCAAAGAGAAAAAATCCGTAACATTAATGCTACAATGGTTGACTATAAGGCAATCATTGACAACTATCTAAACATCAACGACTGGAGAGTTAAGGAGAACTCAACTGTTACCTACTCTGTTGGTGGTCTTATCCTTTCAAACTCCGGTGCAGTTACTGCTAACTACTGGCTATCCGAGATTTACGATGACGAAATCGGAAATGCTCACCGTAATGCAGACATTCACATTCACGACCTTTCAATGCTCACAGGCTACTGTGCCGGTTGGTCACTAAAGCAACTTATTCAAGAAGGTCTTGGCGGTGTTACTGGTAAGATTACATCAGCTCCTGCATCACACCTTTCTACTCTTTGCAACCAAATGGTTAACTTCCTTGGTATCATGCAAAACGAGTGGGCTGGCGCTCAAGCGTTCTCCTCATTTGACACATACCTTGCTCCTTTCGTAAAGGTTGATAACCTTTCATATAAAGAGGTTAAGCAATGCATCCAATCCTTCGTTTACGGTGTTAACACACCTTCTCGTTGGGGTACACAAGCTCCATTCTCCAACATCACTCTTGACTGGACAGTTCCAGCTGACTTGGCTGAGCTAAACTGTATCATAGGTGGTAAAGAGGTTGACTTCAAGTACAAGGATTGTAAGAAGGAAATGGACATGGTCAACAAGGCATTCATCGAGATTATGATCGAGGGTGACGCAAACGGCCGTGGCTTCCAATACCCAATCCCAACATACTCAATCACAAGAGATTTTGACTGGTCAGAAACAGAAAACAACAAGCTTCTATTTGAAATGACCGCTAAATATGGTACACCTTACTTCTCCAACTACATCAACAGTGATATGGAGCCAAGTGACGTTCGTTCAATGTGCTGTCGTCTCCGTCTTGACCTCCGTGAGCTCCGTAAAAAATCCGGTGGCTTCTTTGGTAGTGGTGAGTCAACAGGTTCAGTTGGTGTTGTTACAATCAACATGCCAAGAATTGCTTACCTTGCAACAGACGAAGAGGATTTCTATGCTCGTCTTGACAGACTCATGGACATCTCTGCTCGTTCACTAAAGGTTAAGAGAACAGTTATTACAAGACTTCTTGAAAATGGTCTTTACCCATACACAAAGAGATACCTCGGCACATTTGCTAACCACTTCTCCACTATCGGTCTTGTTGGTATGAATGAGGCTTGTCTCAATGCTAAATGGATTAGAGAAAACCTAACACAAGAAAAGGCTCAAGAGTTTACTAAAGAGGTTCTCAACCACATGAGAGAAAAGCTCTCCGACTATCAAGAGAAGTACGGCGACCTTTACAACCTCGAGGCTACTCCTGCTGAATCAACATCATTCCGTCTTGCTAAGCACGACAAGAAGCACTTCCCTGACATCATTACAGCTGCAAAGACAGAGGACGATACTCCTTACTACACTAACTCCTCACACTTGCCTGTTGGATATACAGAAGATATCTTCACTGCTCTTGATATTCAAGACGAGCTACAAACGCTTTATACATCAGGTACTGTATTCCATGCATTCCTTGGTGAAAAGCTTCCTGATTGGAAGGCTGCTGCCAACCTTGTAAGAAAGATTGCAGAAAACTACAAGCTTCCATACTACACAATGTCACCAACATACTCTGTATGTAAGAACCATGGTTACATCGCTGGCGAGCACTATTCTTGCCCAGAATGTAAGTCAAGAACAGAGGTTTATAGCCGTATTACTGGTTACTACCGTCCTGTTCAAAACTGGAACGATGGTAAGGCTCAAGAGTACAAGGACAGACTTGTTTACAACATCGAAACATCAAAATTAAACAAGGCTGAAAAGGTTGAAGCAAAGGTAGAAGAGGCTTGCGAATGCCAAGCTAATGCAAACGACGGCATTTATCTCTTTACAACAGCTACATGTCCTAACTGTAAGATCGCTTGCTCATTCCTTGATAAAGCAGGCGTTAAGTACGATAAGCTTCTAGCTAACGAAAACAAGGAGCTTGTTGAGGAGCTAGGAATTAAGGCTGCTCCAACACTTGTTGTAATTGAAGGTGGAAATGTTGCAAAATATGCAGGCGTTTCTGAAATTAAAAAGTATCTTGGCGCATAATAATTAAAAAGTTAATAGGGTGTTGGCATTAGCAAACACCCTATTTTATCCTAATCTAATAAAAGGAAGGATTTATATTATGATATATGACGTTGTAATTATCGGTGGTGGACCCGCCGGCTTAACAGCGGCACTGTACGCAAGACGCGCAAACAAAACCGTTTTAGTAATTGAAAAGGCTACCTTTGGTGGACAAATCACCTATTCTCCAAAGGTTGAAAACATTCCTGGCTTTGTAGCTCTTTCAGGAAATGAATTTGCTGAAAAAATGATTGAACAAGTTATGGAACAAGGCGCTGATATTGAATGTGCAGAGGTTTTAGAGGTTATCGACGGCGATATTAAAGCTGTTAAAACTGACTCCGGCGATTTTGAGGGCAAGAGTGTTATTGTAGCAACTGGTGCTAAACATCGCAGACTTGGTCTTGAACGCGAAGAACAATTCATTGGTGATGGCATTTCCTTCTGTGCAGTTTGTGACGGTGCTTTTTACACAGGCAAAACCGTTGCTGTTATCGGTGGTGGTAACTCTGCACTTCAAGAGGCACTTATGCTTTCTGACCTTTGCAAAAAGGTTTATGTTGTTCAAAATCTTGACTATTTAACAGGCGAAAAGAAGCTTGCCGACCTTTTGAGTCAAAAGGATAATGTTGAGGTTATTCTTGGCACAACAGTTGAGTCTCTTATGGGTGATAGCTCACTTGATGGAATAGTTGTTAAAAAGGGCGAGGAAAGAAAAACTCTGCTTATTGATGGTATGTTTGTGGCTATTGGTCTTATTCCTCAAAACGAGATTGTGGCTGATTTGATAGCACTAAACTCTTATGGCTATGTAGATGCTACAGAGAACTGTTTAACTGACAAAAAAGGCATTTTTGTAGCCGGTGACTGCCGTTCCAAGCGTATTCGTCAGGTTGCAACTGCTTGCTCTGATGGTGCAGTGGCGGCGTTGGCAGCTTGTGACTACGTTGACTCATTATAATAAAAAAGCCCATGAGCATAATGGCTGTTGTCCTTATCGGAGAAATAAAATAAGGGTATGGGCATAGCCCGATGCATTTGTTAAACAAATGCGAAACTGGCAATAAAAGCAGAAGAGAGAGTAACACGGTTACAAAATTCCGTGAAACTCTCTCTTCTCTGTTTTTTAGTGATATTCTTTGCTCTCGCAAAGAGTGATATTATCGCTAACGCGATAGTGATATTGAAGCCTTGCGGCTTCAGTGATATTCTATTCGCCTCAAAAACTCGCGAAGCGAATACCACTCGGCGTAAGCCGAATATCACTGCGTAGCAATATCACTCGCCGCAGGCGAATAGAACTGGCGTGATACTCCGATAAGAGTATCACGCCAATTAGCTCAAGGGTTTTTTTATTTATGGCAAAATATTACTATAAAAATCTTAAACAAGAATAAACAAAAATGAGTATTTTTTATGATATTATGTTGACTATTGAATAAAAAGGTGGTATAATTTATAAAAAATAATATTCGTTGAAGTTGTCGGGGAAGCTCGGCAATCGAGAAAACTCTGGAGAATCCCGTAAAATCGGGTGCCGAAGGTGCAAGGCATGAGCCGAATCTCTCAGGCAAAAGGATAGAGGAAATTTAGTATATCTTTTGTATATCTTTATTTTTGGAGTTGCTGTTTTTTAGCAACTCTTTCTTTTTTAGTAAAGGAGCTTTTATGAAAGAATTTTTAGATGGTGTTTTAAACGTAGTCAAAACAATTAACGCATATTCCTCCGACTATATTTTGGTAATTTTGCTAATTGCTGTGGGCTTGTATTTCACAATAAGGACACGCTTTGTGCAGGTGCGGTGCTTTGGCGAGGGGCTTAAAAAGGTTTTTGGCGGTTTTTCGTTTCACGGCAAGGGACAAAAAAGTGGTATAAGCTCGTTTCAGGCACTTGCAACTGCTGCTGCGGCTCAGGTTGGCACAGGTAATATTATAGGTGCTAGTGCGGCTATTTTAGTAGGTGGACCGGGTGCTATTTTTTGGATGTGGGTAATTGCCTTTTTTGGTATGGCAACTATGTATTCCGAGGCTGTTTTATCACAAAAGACACGTAAGGTTGAAGCTGACGGCACTGTGCTTGGTGGGCCTGTTTACTATATAAAAACCGCTTTCAAGGGCAAATTTGGCAAAATACTTGCAGGATTTTTTGCAGTCTCGTGTATCCTTGCCCTTGGCTTTATGGGTTCTATGGTGCAATCAAACTCCATAGGCGAAACAAGCAATAATGCTTTTAAAATTCCTGCATGGGTTATTGGTATTATAGTAGCGGTGCTTTCTGCTGTTATTTTCATTGGTGGCATTAAAAGAATCGCATCCGTTACTGAAAAATTAGTTCCATTTATGGCAATTTTGTATATTGTGCTTTGCTTAATTGTTATTTGCGCAAAAATTACATATTTACCAGAAGCCTTTGGTATGATTTTTAAATATGCGTTTAATCCACAGGCAATTTTGGGTGGTGGTTTTGGCATGGCTCTAAAGGCAGCAATTAGCCAAGGTGCAAAGCGCGGGCTGTTCTCCAATGAGGCAGGCATGGGCTCAACCCCTCATGCACACGCGCTCGCAAATGTTAAAAGCCCACACGACCAAGGCGTTGTTGCTATGATGGGTGTGTTTATTGATACATTCATTGTTTTATCAATTACAGCAACCACAATTATTATTACTCTTTACGCAGGCGGTGGTATTCTCGCTGACGGAAGTGAGGTGGATGTTGACAAGAGCAATATGGCACAGCTTGCCTTTGGTACAGTATTCGGTAATACAGCAGGCGGCATACTTGTGGCTATATGTCTATTCTTTTTCGCCTTCTCTACCATTATCGGCTGGAATCTTTTTGGAAAGGTAAACTTCACATATCTTTTCGGTAAAAGGTCTGCTATCATTTATTCGATTCTTTCAATTATATTTATCTTCCTTGGCTCTTGTCTTTCAAACGAGCTGGTCTGGGAATTAACTGACCTATTTAACTATATTATGGTAATCCCTAACGTAATAGCTATGATAGCACTTACCAAGCTAGTCGTTGATGAGGTAAAAAGTGCAAGGGTAAGAAAAAAGCAAGAAGCAATCAACAAGCTAGAAGATGGTAAGAATTAATTTTGCATTTGGGCGCTCTGCATTTTGCAGGTCGCCTTTTTGCTTTCTTTTTTATTTAAAATCTTTGTTATGATATTGAAAAATTTAACCACGTGTGTTATAATTAGTAAAAAATTTTATTTGAGGTGTTTATGTTACCTAAAAAATTTAAAGCTAATCAAACACGAACTATCGTTGTTGCAAGTATTACATTAGTTATAGGAGTTCTATTTTGTTGCTCCCTAAACTTTGGAGATGGGCTTAGCTGGCTTATCGGTGGTTCTCTTTGCTTTGCAGGTGCGCTTTACATAATCAATTCAATGGTTAAGTATAGGTCGCTCTTTACCGCAGAGGCTATTATAGGCGTTGGCGCTGTTTCATTTGGAATTATGTTTATGATCGAAAAGCTTGCGCACATTCTTCTTGCATATGTACCTTACCTTATGATTGCTATTGGAATTGCGGTTATTATAGAAGCATTTTTGTCTAAATTTGCAAGATACAACAGTATTGTTGAGTTTATAATCACTCTTATTGTAGGTATGGGAATTACAGCGCTTGGCTTTTGCCTTATGTTTATCCCTGGCTGGACAAACATTGCCGCTGTTGTCTTTGGTTGTATTTTAATTGCAATCTCACTCTACACTCTGATTTCTCTGTTTTTATCCAGAAAAGAAAATTAAAAATAAAAAACGACAAGCTTCGGCTTGTCGTTTTTTGGCACACCCTTACAAAACAGATCCGTATAAGTCCATCATACAAAAATAGTCCGTGATTTTTTTATTTTATGGTACACTTATTCCTTGGCAATGATGGGAGTTGCACTTGACCGCTATCTTCCGGGCTGTCAACACCATGCTTGTAAACGTATCTATGTATTTTTGTTGCGGACTGCATTTGCGATGATTGCCGCAACAGCACCCGAAGCAATGATGACCAAAATATCCACCGGTGCAAGTACAATCCCGGGTATTCCTGCGAAAAAGACCCCATCGCCAAAGCGATAAAGATGTCCGCTAAGTAATATCATTTCGCCAATGTACATAACCAGAGTAACAATAGCCGCAGATATACTCGGTAACCACACGGACAGAAGTGGCTTCTTATTCAGCGTAAAGGAAGCAACGTATATGCCAACCGTTACACCGAACAGAACGAAAAATGCGCTCATCAGTATTGCGGAAAGCGCAGAAACCTTAACGTCGCCGTTTCGATAAAAGGCTGTAAAGCACGCCCAAATGCACATCCCAAGAAAAGCGCTGCTTGCGATCGATTGAATGGTAAGGGACTTGCAGCGGCTCTTATCGCCCGTATGTATCATCTTTGCAAATCCGTAAAAGCAATTCAAAATGGATATAATGAGGACAATAGAAATTATGTAAAAATGAAGCTTGAACGCAGGGCTGTATTCTCCCATCAAAACATCAACTTCTGTCCAAGTTCTTTCTTCAAAGCTGTTTGGCGGAACATAACACATAAACATCTGCCAATCTTCCAATGTGGAGAAAATACCGGTTACAGTGCGAGTGACAGTTACAGTCCTTTCCAAAATAAATTCAAATACAAAAAATAATACAGTTGAAATTACAGTTCCAAACAGTAATGCGTATTTCTTAAAGTATTTGAGTGCAACGGGTATCAGAGCAACACCGACCAAGAGAGCAAGTGCGATCGGTGTGTACGGAATGATATACTTGGGATAGTTTTCGGCATATACCGTACCGTACCGAATCATATCAACAATGACGGTTATTCCCATATAAATGGGATAACAAGATGCGAGTAATACGCCGAGGAGTGATAGCAGGTAATAGTTTTTGAACTTTTTGTTTTCCATAATGTACTCCTTTCAGGATGCGTTAGTAAGAAGAACGTAACAGATTGCTATAATAAGCGCGGAAAATGCAGCAATGGAGAAATACGAGATCTTTTTGTAAGACAAGATATTTTCGATTCTGATTCTGATTTTTGAGCCACCAAAGGATGCGGCAAATATGTTTGTTTTCTCTGCTGTTGAGAGCAGTGTATATGCATATTCTTTTCGCTCTGTTTCGTTGCATTTTGACAGTACAGTTTCGTCGCAAGCAAGCTCAATATCGGAATAAAGCATTTTTAGCAAGAGCCACGCAAAGGGATTGAACCAATGAACACACACAACGATATACGCCAAAAGACGAATGAAGTTATCTTTTCGTTTTAGGTGGGCTTTTTCATGCATCAATATGAAGTTCAGTCTGTTTGTATCGTATTCGGTCGGAAGGATGATTTTCGGTTTTATGATTCCATAAACCGCAGGTGTTTTGTTCTTGTCTGAAATATAGATATTATCCTTTAATTTTTGGGCATCCTTCATTTCGCCAAGCGTAATGAAATAAATGATCGTCAAAGTGAGGATTGCTGCCAATGCTACGATAAGCCATACCACAGAAGCAATATTAAAGAGATCCTCAAGAAGATTGACCTTATAAGTGATTGGAAAATAACTGTTTGCCCCCATTACGTGATTCATCATAGTAAGTGCCGAGTCATCGCCAATTTGAACGATAGTAACGGTTTTAGTTGTAACCTTGGAAAGCAAAGCCATAATACCGTATTTGCTTGAAATTCCAACGGGAATACACATTCGAACAAACGGCACAAGCCACAGCCAAATAAAAATTCGACGCGGGATTTTTTTGAATAAGCGAATAAGCAATACGGGTATCATACAAATCGTGGCGGCGATACTCATATTGAATATCCAATAAAAGATTTCTCCAAGCATGGTATCACCTCTTGTCGATCAACTTTCGAAGCTCTTCGATTTCATCCTTTGTTAGTTTTTCGTCTTCTATCAAAGCCGAAAAAAGTGCTTTTCTTGAACCGCCAAAGAGCTTGTCAATCAAGGTCTGTGTTTCACTTTCACAAACATCTTTTTTAGAGATAAGTGAAATACATATAAAACCGGGATCGGTACGCTTGATGTAACCTTTTGCCTCAATTTTCTTAATAACGGTGTATGTGGTGTTCTTATTCCATCCGAATTCCTTATCTGCAAGGATACTTAATTCTTTCGCGCTGATGGGTTCGTTTGCCCAAATCAGCTCCATCACCTTTAATTCGCTGTCAAATAATTTTTGCATAATTATCGCCTCCAGACTATTACTATAGTATATACTATCACAATAGTCTGTGTTTGTCAATAGCTTTTTTAAAATTCGTGGTTCGGATCCTCTCGAAGAAGGGGCGGATCTGTTTTAGAAGCAACTATTTGTAAACAATTTGTGTCTAACGCAAAAAACCGGAAGAATTTGAAACCCTGTCGTGGGTTCAAGTCCTTCCGGTCGCTTGTGTTCCGTATTTAATTCTTGAAAAAGTGCGTTTTCGGTAGTTCGAATCCTTCGGCTCGAAGAAAAATCGGAAATGGATCTATGGAACTTTGAAAAAAAGTAGGCGTGAAAAAACGGGAGGAATCTCTCGAAATCTCCCGTTTTCTCTTGTTTTCTCGGTCGGATCTTTTTTGACCGATAATGATGGCAGGGGCGCAAGGACTCGAACCCTGGACACCCAGTTTTGGAGACTGGTGTTCTACCAACTGAACTACACCCCTATTGGACTATAAAATTATAGCATATGTTTTTTAGAATTGCAATACCTTTTTTAAAATTTTTATTTTTGGAATAAATCTATGCTTGTGTGCGTATAATATAATATGATTCCGATTAAAAATTTTTTATAAAAAAGCACTTGACAAGTCAATTTTTGTGTGCTATACTTATTAGGCTAATAAGCCGATGTGGCGGAATCGGTAGACGCCACGGACTTAAAATCCGTTGGGAAGAAATTCCCGTGCCGGTTCGAGTCCGGCTATCGGCACCAAACTCTCTTTTATGAGAGTATATATCGCGGAGTAGAGCAGCTTGGTAGCTCGTCGGGCTCATAACCCGGAGGTCGCGAGGTTCAAATCCCGCCTCCGCACCCAAACAAAAACCCTTGTAGCATGTGGCTTCAAGGGTGTTTTTATTTATCTGTAAATTTGGTTAGTTTATCACTTTTGTTCTTTATTTGTTCTTTATTGCTCTAAAACCTGTATTTCCGATACGCAAATGAATTCGCTTTGCTCGTCTTTATACCTGTGCCCTGATATACTTATTCTTGTGCCCTCTCTCAATGAACCGACATTTGTTTTTTGGGTTAAACCTATACAAACATTATTTGCTACTTGGAAACAGCAAAATTTTTGTGATATATCGATAACTGTTAAATTTCCCGAGATATGACATTCTTTAAAATTGCTTTTATTCATTATCCCTCTCCTACATCTCAAATTGGCAACATACAACTTGCCCAATAATTTTTATTCGGTTGAATTCTTCATAATCAAGAGCTTCAACGTCGTTCGGTGTCTGAATTACTATATTGCCCTTTTCTTCAATGTATGTAATACGTGCTATTTCTATTGTCTCGTTATCCTCTTTGAGCATTACGGCAATTTTGCCATTTTCTGCATATATTTGTTTTTTGCATATTATTATACTACCCTCGGGGATGTTCCATTCTTTCAAACCGTTATCTGCTACTGTTAGCATAAAAAGGTCTTTTACTTTTATATTTTCTGTAAATGGTGTTATTGGTGTTTTGACTTTGTTTTTCATTGTTGATTCCTTTTCAATTTCATTGTTCGCCCTCTCGGTTAGGAGAGGGCTTTTATTATGCGATTACTAATCTTTTATATACTGTATTTATAGTGTATCTTGCAACTATATCAGGAATTTCTTTTTTCATACTCTTTGTATCAACTCGTGAACTTTCAATGCTCCTATATGTGATTTTATGTGTACCCATGCGTATTTCCTCGTTATCCCCCATAAAGTCCTTTATTTCAGCCTCTAACGCGCCTATTTTCGTGTTTATTTGGTCTTGTCTCGCCTTTAGTCTTTTTAGTTCTCTTAACTTTGCGTTCAATTCTGTACTACTCATTATAATTCTCCTTAAATTTAGTTATTGACTTTTGTTTTTTAGTGTGTTATAATTACTACAACATCATTGCTTATTGATGTTCTATGTTTTGGGGTGCGTTGTTCGTAGTGGCGCGCCCTCTTTCTTTTTATATTTCGTTTTCACTCTCCTTGTTTTTTCGTTTAGGCTTTGGGAAAGCTCTCAAAGGTATATCACGCAACCTCTCCGTTTTATGCCTTTCCCTATGCCTTACGATTATAGTATACCACTATTGTACCCAATAGTCAATAGAAAAACAC
The DNA here is from genome assembly GCA_017472695.1 of Clostridia bacterium. Classification (GTDB taxonomy): domain Bacteria; phylum Bacillota; class Clostridia; order Oscillospirales; family CAG-272; genus RGIG2000. The sequence continues at coordinate 102,534 of JAFUOQ010000003.1, forward strand.
TAACTTTTTGCTTTTCTACCATTTGCGCAAAATATTGTACCCAATAGTTGAGATATTTGTGCATTTTGACATATTGCACCCAATAGCAAATTGTGATATAATAAGTTTGATAAAGCAAAATAGGAGGAAAAACAAATGGCAATAAGTAAAAACCAACAGAAGTCAGTTGCTAAATATGTTAAAAATCATTATGACGATATTAAGGTTAGAGTGCCTAAGGGAGAAAGAGATATAATTCAAGCTCACGCAGAAGTTCAGGGAGAAACTACAAATGCATTTATAAATAGAGCCATTAAAGAAGCAATAGAAAGAGATACATCAAAATAAGTTCGCGAAAGTTCGCAACTATAAAGGAGAAAAAATGAATTACGCAAATAAATATAACTTAACCCAAGAACAAAGTTTATTTCTTGCTAAAAAGAAATGGGATGAAAATGTGTATTGTGGTATGAGAATGGAAAACAGAGCCGTTACATTTCCACAAACGCAAACAATTTTGAATGGTGTAAATGTTCCTAATGTACAACTTGACGATATACAAGCAATACTAAATATGCGTGATGCGTGGAAATATCTATTTAAAACAATCAATGAGCCACTAACGATTGAATATATCTGTGAATTAAACGGATATATAGCGAGAAACGAAGCTCTTGAATGGGGTAAATTGAGAAAAGGCATTGTTGGTATATCGGGAACAGACTACAAGCCACCAATACCCGAATATGAAACAATCAAAGCCGAATTAGACGAAATACTCACATCTAATACAACAGCAACCGAAAAAGCCCTTAATGCGTTTGTATGGGGTGCAAGAGGTCAATTCTTTTGGGATGGAAACAAAAGAACAAGCCTAACAGTTGCTAATAAAATACTCGTTGCAAATGGCGCAGGTGTTTTAACAATTACAGATAAGCATATGGAAGAATTCAACGCCCTACTTTTAGACTATTACAACTCCGGAATATCAGACAATTTAAAACAGTTTTTATATGATAATGCAATACAAGGAATTGAGTTATAATTTTTATTCTCTGAGAGGGACAAAAATAACTCTATAAATGTCTATTTTTTTATAAAAAAACCTTGATTGCACTAATAAAATATGCTATAATTATAATAGCAAAAGTATGTATAAATATTGAGAGCGCAGCCTAATAAAAGGCTGTGCTCTTTTTTATACATATTGGCTATATACAAGAAAGGAGGAACACAATGATTACTTTTGACTTTTACGTTAAAAATCGTGCTATTGGCAACTATGAAAAGATTGATGGAACGGTTACACCTTTAACAACTGAGGATTTATTAGATAAAGCTTTAGACCAGGCATTTATTGTTTTGGAAAACACAACAATAGAAACAATAGAGCCATCAACTGAGGTAAAAATAGTAATACATCAAGAGGGCAAGGAAGATGTAGAAAAATACTATATATCAGGCTCTGATGAAAGCACACAAACGCCACTTAATGTAGGTTGACAAATTGAGCAATAAGAGGTATAATAAATATGGCACAATTTAAAGAAAGCGAACATCCAAGAGACAATGATGGTAAGTTTATCGATAAGGGAAAATCAAGCTCGAATGGACGAAAACAAAAGTTTTCCCAGGCTTTAAATACATATGCGAATAAAAGAAAAAGCCCCACCGTTACAAATCAAGAATGGGCTTTATGGTATAAGGCAATTGGAGATATTGAAAGAGGCGAAAGATATGAGCCGACCAATGACGGGAAAACTTACATACCAATAGACAATAAAGTGTTTGTAACATCGGGAACATATGTTAAACCTAATTTAGAAACAGTAATAGAATTTGACAGTATTGACGAAATGGATGATTTTATATCGGATATGGCAGGTAATGATATATGGTAAATCAAGAATTAAAGAAAACTTGGAGAAATTATATCAAAAAAGCAAGAGATAAAAAGTTTCGTGAAGAAACAATAAAAGTAATGGGAATGTTGGCGCTCTCCAAAAACGCAGTTATGCATTTTGGGAATAGTCAAATAGCATTTGAACACCTTATATCTCTTGTCGATAAATACGAGGAGCAAGAGGTTTTTAAACTGTTTACAAATGAAATAGGAGTATAGGACACTATTGTGTCCTTTTCTTAAAAGTGTTGCACTTGATAGTATAATTCACCATATGCAATAGAAAAGGAGAGTACTACTCTCCTTTTAGTTTTTCAATTTCGCTATTCAACTTTTCTAATTGATTTAATTGCTTTTGTGATTTTTTGAAAGTGAATAAACACATGCTGTTATTCCTGTTATGCTTAAAAGTAATAAATAAATATGAGATGCCACCTCAGAGAAAAGACCAATTAAATATCCATCGTCTTTAAATCCATTATGACAAATCACAAAAAGATACAAAAAGAAACTTTGGCAACTCATAACCCGGAGGTCGTGGGTAGCGAAGCCTAAAATGATTGAGTATCATTTTAGGCGAGTGAAACCGAACAAAGCAAGGAAAGTGATGAGCTTGTCGCTTGGACAAGCGACATCAATTGACTATGCGACTTTGGAGGGCAATGAAAAATCCCGCCTCCGCATCATATTTTACGGACGAACGAAACACCTCATCCGCCTTTATCACGCTCCTTTTCCCCTTTGCCTTGCAGGGGAAGGCTTAAATACGCCGCACAAAATTTATTTTCAGTTTATTACATTGCCCCTAGGGTGCGTTCTCTCTATTTATTAAAAATTTTCCCATTTTTATGAAAAATCTATTGTGTTTTTTATTTGGGTGTGTTATAATTTAAGAAACAAACTATATCGTGATATAGTTGCATTTTGAGTGAGGTGGAAAATGGCAGAAAAAACTATACATTATAGGTCGGATAAAGCCAAGTCAAAGGTGCTTCACGCGGCGGCAAGGTTATTCCTTGAAAAAGGATATACAGAGACTACCTTACGAGAGCTATCTCTTGTTTCGGGGGTAAACTATGGCTCGCTTACCTTTGCTTTTAGAAACAAGGAAAATATTCTTTCCGAGCTTGTGGGCTTTGTGCTTGACGGACAATTTGAATTTACTGAAAAGCTACTTAGTGGCAAGACTGATGACAAAATACTATTCTATGCTACTGAAACAACATTACAGCTTTATATGGCGGAATCAAGCGAGCATATAAGGGAGCTTTATTCTCTTTCCTATTCACAACAGGCATCCTCGGACATTATCTATAACAAGATAACCAAAAAGCTATCCGAGATATTTAAGGAGCAATACCCCAACTTTACGCAGGGAGAGTTTTATGAAAAGGAGCTTGCCTCAGCAGGTATTATGCGAAACTATATGACACGCCCCTGTGGCATATACTTTACAATGGATAGAAAGGTAAGGGCTTTCCTTGAAAACACATTCCTTCTCTACGAAATACCGAGAGAAAAAATTGAAGAAGCAATTAAGTTTGTTTCACAATTTGATTTTAAAGAGCTTGCAAATCAAGTAATTGAAAATATGCTTTCATACCTTGAAAGCAAAACATAAAAATTCAATGCTTATATTATAAACGGAGGACACTACAATGATTAAAACATTAAAAACAACTATTATTTCTTTTTCCATTTTGCTTTTTGCCTTTTTATTTATTTGGCTTGGGGCAAGCAAGATAAGTGCGGCAGACGGTGGCGCTTGTTCCTCAACCTCTTGTGATGGAACATACAAAAACGGCTTCTGCACCAAGTGTGATGGGTACGAAAAGCCATTACAGGACGAGGACGGCAACTATCTCATTGACAATGCCGGCAAGCTATATTGGCTTACAATAAGAAAAAATGGCACTTTGTACACAAAAAATGCGAAGCTCACTGCTGACATTGTTGTAAACAAAGATGTTGTTGTAGATGGCGCTCTAAACACTGATGCTTCTGTTGTAGCATCCTTCCGTCCGTGGGAACCAGAAGATATCGTGAAGGATCTTTTTGACGGTCAAGGTCATACAATCAGTGGGCTTTATATACCGTCTGGTGCACTCGGCTTGTTTTCAGAGGTTTCACACATTTCAACCGTTAAAAATTTAGGTGTAATTAACTCGTATTTTATTAGTGATGGAGGTCATGGAGCATATGCTGGCGGCATCACGGCTTCAAATAGTGGAACGATTTCTAACTGCTTCTCTAATGTGATTATTTACACAAAAGGCCATGACGCAACTGGGTTTTCAACTGTTATGGCGGGTGGTATTGCAGGTGAAAACTATTCATCTGGAAAAATTGAAAACTGCTATTTCACAGGAAATATAAGCGGAAGTGCTGAAGCTGGCGGCACTGAGGCTTATCATAAAGCAACTGTAAATATCGGTGGAATCGCCGGTCAAAATAAAGGTGCAGTTGTTAACTGCTATAGCACAGGTACCTTAAAAAGCAATGGAGCAACAGCGACCGACCCATCAAAGGAATTCGAGAATGTTGGTGGTATAATCGGTGAAAACCTTGAAAACGGTTCTTCTACAAACTGCTACTATTTAGATATCTCCGAAGCTGACGAGCTTGATGGTACAACCTTTAAAACAAGTGCACAATTTGAAAGTGGCGAGGTTGCATATCTTTTAAATGGTGGCGTAACCGACGGAACACAAGCATTTTATCAAACTACCGGCACAGGCTTGCCAGTATTTGAGGGCGAAACAGTTTTATATATTTTACAATGTGATGGCACAACTTGGGCATACACAAACACCACAGAGCACGATAAAAGCATTGTTGAAGCTCAATATTTCAACGAGGACGGAACCTGTAAGGTTTGTGGCACCTTGGCAGAGGTAAGGGTTGTTTCTGTTAATATGATTATTGGCAGTACTGTAGTTTATAAGACAGAATATTTTAGTGATATACAAGATGCTTTTGCTACAGCTATTGGCTCATTGGCTAATCCTACACAAATTACACTTTTAAAGGATGTTACCATTAACTCTACAATAAATATTAGTGATAGCTATATTGTTCTTAATACACAAGCATTTAAGGTTGAGAGTACTTCTCTTCTTGGTCCTACGTTCTCTCTTTCTTCCACTAATATTACTCTTACTGGCAATGGCACTGTCAAGGGTCAATCATGTGCTATCGAAATTGATGACGAATGCAAGGCTACTATTTCCGATAATGTAAAGGTTGTTTCCGATTTTGATGTAGTTAAAGTAAAAGATGGCGGTAGCTTTATTATGACTGGCGGAAGCGTGGAGGGTACAACTGCTATTAGCTACGAGAATCCTGGCGAAATTAAAATTTCAGGTGGCTCTATTATAGGTACGCTAAAGGATGAAATGACGGGAGGAAGTGCAAGCCAACCTGTAATTTCTGGCGTAACATTCCCAAATGGCATTACTTTGTCAAGCGGTGGCGCGATAACACTTGAAAACTTACTCGAAAAGAATTATCTATATTGCGATGAAAATAACGAAATTCTTGACTCTAATACAAAATCTATGAGTGGCAAGATTACAGTAAGGAAATTAACCGATGTTCTTAACGAGATAAAAGATTCTGTTCAAAACGGCGAGGACGGAAAAACACCAGAGTTTAAAATAGAAAACGACATTCTTTATATTTCTTATGACAACTGGGCTACAATGGAAAGCTTAGGAAGTATAAAAGGTGAGCAAGGCATCCAAGGTGAAAAGGGCGAGCAAGGTGAACAAGGTATTCAAGGCGAAAAGGGTGATCAGGGCGACCAAGGTATCCAAGGCGAAAAGGGTGACCAAGGCGAAACTGGCATTCAAGGTGAAACAGGTGCTCAAGGTGAAACAGGTGCTCAAGGTGAAAACGGCAAGGACGGTGCAAACGGCTTGACAATAGCTGCAACTGTTATTGGAAGCGTTGCACTTGTAAGCAACATTGCATTGATTGCCTATGCACTTATTAAGAAAAAGAAATCAATTTAAAATAATTAACACAAAAGAGGTGGGCATTTCTGCCCACCTCTTTTAAGACAGTCGAGGTGATTCCCCTGCTAGGGGAATATCGCATAGCGACAAAAGGATTGCACTCTGCCAAGTGAGTGTTCCTATATGCGACGAACAAAACACCTCATACACCGTTATCACGGTCACCTTTCCCTCTTGCCTTGCAAGGAAAATCTTAAAAATTAGTGAGCTATTAATTTCGCCCATTGCTATTCCATAAAAAATGTAGTGGAGTGCAAGCATTATATATCCGTTTGCCCCGCCGAAGCTTGGCGAACAGAAAATGATTACAAGGAAGCTAAGTGATGCCACGCAAAGTAGATTGACACCATTTTAGAAAATGATTTTTTGTCTGCATAGATGCCTAAAATTATAGATGCGACAACTATTGCAACAGCGGAAACGGCAGTCAAAAAGCCTATTCTAAACCAATATTCAAGCTCTAGGTCGTTTTTCATATATGTACCGAGAAACGGATTTGTTGAATTCGATGCGATATTCTAAAGCATGAAAACGACCGTCACTAAAATAACGCCCTTTTCCTTAAAGGTTGGGAAAATTTCCTTAAAGCCGTGACCTTGTGTGCCAGGCTGTTCTTTCTGCACGAGAAAATCATAGTGAGGAGTGCAGTAAGGAATGGGTATGTATTACTCCGTCAACTGTTTTGCTTGTTCTTAATCCATTTGTAAAAGCAAGGGGCGGAGTCTGTCAAGACACCCCGCCGTCCCCTGTCTTTCTATCTGACAACAAAAAAGGTGTACCACCTAACGGGAGATGTTCTTAGCGGAGAATTTGAAAACACCGTTAAGTACGAGCATCGCATTTGTCCGGACGAATGCAGTATGGGCTAAGCCCAAACCCATATACGTGAACCCCCAAAGCTCATTTCATTTGCTTCGGGGAACCCCTACACA
>JAFUOQ010000034.1 GCA_017472695.1 Clostridia bacterium
GGGCAAAAATAATCAAAAAGCAGCTTATAACAACGTTAAAATAAAGCTCCTGTCAGAAAAATACGGATACGAATTTGTCGATCTGTATTCTCCACTTTTGAATCTTGAAACAGGTGAAATATATGCAGAATATACGACCGATGGCGGTCACTTAACATCCGCAGGATACGAGGTGCTTACAAATACGATAACTCCCGCACTCGAACAACTATTAGGTAGATAACTGCGCTTAACAGCATTACAAATTCCAATTTATAGGGCAAAGCAAGTCTAATTTTCCACACAAAACATGGAAAAATTAATGGAATTTTTAATCTTTTGCAGTTGCAGAGTTGAAAATATATTACAGTAAAAAAGTGGGGCAAAGCCAAGTGGTGCAATTCACGAAGCTACCACGAAACTTTCCACGACATGCTAAGGCTTACCGCGACGAGGCAAGACACGGCAAGGCATTCCAAGGCTTGCTTGACAGATACTTCAAGAACTAATATAAAGCCTTATATTATAAGGACTTTGAATACATAGGGAACGAAAATCTCGTTCCCTTTTTTCATTTGTTCGTGCTAAAATTTCCACAAAAACATGGAATTTTTATGGAATTTTCAATTTTCGTTTTTGGAAAAAGGTCAAAATATGGAAAAATTTTTATATGGAAAGTTTTTTATTTAATTTTAACACATAAAATAATGATTTTATGAGGATTTAGAGTATTATACATGGAACGGAGTGCTCGTAAATCGACATTATGAAATTGTATCAAGGGAAGAAACAATTAAAACAGAAGCTGGTGCTTTTGACAATTGCTTGCATATAAAAATTACAGAAACAATTCCTAATTTTGAAAGTGATAACAAAGAGCATCAAGTGGTATTTGAATTTCTCGATGGTAGCGAGCATTGGTACTGTGAAAATATCGGATTAGTTAAATCAATAAAATCTTTCCCAAACGACAGAGATTTTGTTCAATACACAAGAGAACTAAAAACCTATGATGTATCACCATCAGGAACAGAAAAATATAGATACTTTCCATTGGAAAAAGGCAACAAGTGGGAATATATTATTTTTGATGAAAATGGAACACCATATTCAAACAAATATACTTATCGTGACTGCTATGAAGTTGATACAATAACCGACAAATATACCTTCATTGCAAATAGTGGATTTGTATTTGAGAAATAAAGTACAACAAAAAGACTAGCTATTTAATTTAAGCTAGTCTTTTTTAATTAGGTTAAAAAATAACAATATATGAGTTTTCGTTTTTATATTTCGTCAAACTCTTGAATAACTTTTTTATTTTTAAAAGTTACTTCTATTTTAGTTAGTATTTTAGCGGGATCTAAATCTTTGTGATCGTTTGATAGTTGCAATTTTTCGGGCTTTATGAAAAATTGTGCTTTTTCATTAGTTCCTTTGTGCCCAACATAAACGACAATTATGGTATCCCCGTCTTTATCGGTTTTTACTTGGGTATTTATCCAATAACCCGACTCTATTTTTTCTTTTTCTTTTATTTCGGGAACATACCAATCGTCTAATCTAACAAGTTTTGCATTTTTAAATTCTTCAATGTTTAACATTCTAAGACAACGATTAATGGTTTGTTTGTAATTTTCAACCATTTCGATTGGTTCTTTGCATTTAGGACATCCTAAATACATCTCGCCGTACTCTTCATCAAACCAAGTATTCAATTCTATTTCAGGATGAGTTGTACAGTGTAAGTGTATACCATAATTGTTGCAACAATAGTATGTTTTCCAATTTTTCTCTTTGGTGTCAAAATTGGTACAATCTCCATGTGATAATTTATCATCATCAAATAAGTCACATTTTCTAAAAGAAATTTTATCGTCTAATCTATAAATCGTTTTTTCCATATAAATTTCTCCAACATCAAAAGGTCTTTATTTCCCCTTTTTCTTTAATTTTTGATATTCTGCAAAACCTAACATATATAAAAATGCGGGTGCGGGTAATCTATATATTTTCTTTTCACCATATTTACACTCGCCAAAGTCATTTGCTCTTTTGGTTATTACAAGGTTTGGATATTCTTCACTAGCAAGATCAACGATAGCATCAGTTTCTGAAATCTTTGCTTGCTCTCTATATTTTACTTCTATCATAATAGGAGAAAATTTTTCTGATACTACAACAATGTCAATTTCTTTGTCCTTCTTGTCGCCGCGATGATAACCTACAGTTGCTGCGTTGCCGTAATAAAACGCCTTGATATGCTTATATACAGCTGTTTCTGCAATTATTCCGAGCTCTTCCGGATCGTTTGTAATATCATCCTTCATCAGCACGGCATTTCGAACAGCAGCATCTGCAATATACATTTTATTTTGAGCATTAAGTCTTTTTTTGATACCAACATTAACAATAGGGCTGATATAAACCAAATTTGCACTTTCTAAAAAGCCTATATATTTTTCAATTGTGTTTCTGCTAACACCTTCTAATTCTTGTGCCAGAGTGTTTAAGTTAATAATATTAGACGAAGTATAGCACAAATATAAAAATATTTTTTCTATATCGTTAATGTTTCGAATGCCATAAATAGCAGGCAAGTCTCTTTTTAAAGCCTTATCTACAATATCTTCTCTTAAGATTCTTTGAGCATACAAATCATCAGAGCTTAAAGCAAGTTCTGGAAATCCTCCAACTTGCAAGTATCTGATAAAGTGTGCTTGTAGCATAGAAAGTTTATTAAATATCTCTGTTTGCTCCGGCAAGGATTTTAAATACATTTGTGTAGGCTTCAAATCGGCCGGGAGATCTGGAACGTCTATATTTAAAAGCTGACAATATTCAAAGAATGATAGCGTTGGAACATGAATAATAGTCCAACGTCCCAAGCCACTTTCGGCTGCTTTGTCTGTTAGCACGGGGCTAGCAGAACCAGTAGCCATAATTTTCATATTTGGTTTTGTATCGTAAAGTATCTTCAACCAATTGTTCCAATCTTCTGCATACTGTATTTCATCGAAGAAGCAATATATATCTTCGTCTCCTGAAATGTTTGAACGATAAACTTCAAGAACCTTTTCTATATTGCAAAGCTTTAATAATGGGTGGTCAAAAGAAATAAACAATATCTTCTTTGGATGAACGTTTTGCTCAAGGAAGCTATGAATTGCTTGATACATAATAGTTGTTTTTCCAGTTCTTCTGGCGCCACAAAGTATAACAGATCTTCTAATGCTATGATTCAATTTTTCCATTGCGTCATAATAAGCAAATCTTTTCATTGGCTTATTGAATTCTTTTTGAATAGTTCCGGTTTGCCACCAGGGATTATAAGAAAAAAGTAAATTTAAAATATTTTCTGAGTTTGCAAGTGCCATAAAAACACCTCCTTGTATCAATATAATATCATACATTTTTTCAAAAAACAATAGATTTTGAAAAGTTTGTAGCAAAACTTTATCAACATAATGATAAAATATGACGAATATTTTTATTTTTTTGCAAATTTTATAAAATATTATCATATTTTGTGAATGGTTAAAAACAAAATCAATCAAAACTTGAGCTTTTTATTTCTGCTTTATATTTATAATAGCTCTGTCTTGAACAACCACAAAGTTTTATAAATTTATTGAATTGTTGCCATGCCAATTTTCAAAAACCTCAAATTATGGAAATTGTGATTATGGAAAGCTTTTTGTCTGATATTAACAAAAAATTAAAGCTTTCAAGATGACTTTTGCAAGGCTTTTGAATTGTTCGACCAAGCCCATTGCTAATTTATTACGACATTTAAAATGCACATTAACATGAAAATGTAATATTTTTTTTCATAACCCCTTTTAGACACGAGCATTGTAGGGCATGCGGCAAAAACAAAAAGCGACAACTGCGAGTTGCAAAAAACCAATTTTTAGCTAAAAAACCGCATAGATTTGCAATCATATTACCCTGGAAAAACCATTTTGCAACTTGTGGTTGCTCGAAAAATCAATGCAAAGTTGGTTGTTAATGGGACGAATGTTTGCTATAATAGGTGTAGCGCAAATGATATTTAACATTAAAATAGTCGATAAGGAGAATTTTCATGATAATAGGAGAAAAGATTGTACAGCTTAGAATATCGAAAAATATTTCGCAGGAGCAGCTTGCAGAGGCTCTTGATGTTTCAAGGCAAACTATTTCCAAGTGGGAAATAGGTCTAGCTCTTCCAAAAATTGACAATGTGCTTCGTCTTTCGGAAATCTTTGGCGTTTCCACAGATGAGCTTTTGCAAGATAAAATGGATTTATCCGGATTATTTGCTACACCAAAAAGAAACAAATATTTTGGTACAGACGGGTTCCGTGGAGAAGCAAATGTAAATCTTACCTCTATGCAAGCGTATAAGGTAGGCAGATTCCTTGGCTGGTACTTTTCATCAAAGCTATCTGGGTGTACCAAGTCAGGTTATCGCCCTCGCATAGTAATAGGAAAGGATACCCGTCGCTCAAGCTATATGCTTGAATACTCCATAGTTTCGGGAATTATTGCATCTGGTGCTGATGCATATATGCTTCACGTTACAACCACACCAAGCGTTTCTTATGTGACACGCATTGACGGATTTGACTGCGGTATTATGGTAACCGCCTCTCACAATCCTTATTATGATAACGGTATAAAGGTTATAAATTCCCATGGAGAAAAGCTTGATGATAAAACGACCTCTCTTATTGAGGCATATATTGATGGAGACTTGGCTGCTCTTGGTGTGATTGGTGAAGACTTGCCCTTGGCACAAAAAGCAAATATAGGATGTATACACGACTATGTGGCGGGAAGAAACCGCTATATCGGTTATTTAATTTCCATAGCATCAAACTCCTACAAAAATTTAAAAATAGGACTCGATTGTGCAAACGGAGCATCTTGGAATATAGCAAATGCGGTATTCAGCTCTCTTGGTGCACAGACATATGTTATTGGAAACGAGCCAAATGGTCTTAACATAAACGAGGATTGTGGCTCAACGCATATTGAAAGGCTACAACAGCTTGTTAAGGAAAAACACCTTGATGTTGGCTTTGCCTTTGATGGTGATGCTGACAGATGCCTTGCCATTGACGAAAACGGTAATTTGGTTGACGGAGATGCTATAATTTATATTCTTGGCAAGCGACTTAAAGCTAAAGGAACACTAAACGACGATACCGTTGTTATGACGGTTATGTCAAATAGCGGCTTTATTGCAAGCTTAGATAGGATAGGAATCAAGTGTGTTCAAACCGCCGTGGGAGATCGCTTCGTGTATGAATGTATGCAAATCAATAACTATGCTATCGGCGGAGAGCAATCAGGACACATTATTATGAAAAAATATGCGACAACGGGTGATGGAATATTAACCGCTATTATGATAGCAGAGGAAATTTGTGATTCTAAGAAGTCTCTTTCAAAGCTTGCGGAGCCTATAAAGCTTTATCCACAGTATCTGCAAAGCGTTCGAGTTAAGGACAAGTCGGCAGTGGTGTCAGATAAAAATGTAAAAAGAGAGGTTGAGAATGTTGAAAAGCTTATAAACAAGCAAGGTAGAATTCTTCTTCGTCAAAGTGGTACAGAGCCTGTTATACGTGTTATGGTTGAGGCTGAGACCTATGAAAAATGCGTTGAATACACTGAATCGGTGATAAAGGCTATTAAAGAGGGGGGACATTGCGTTGATTAAGCTTGTAAAGACAAAGGACTTATATTCCTCTGTTCCTGATCATCTTTCCCCTCTTTTTAATTCCTGTGAATACCCTTGGGAAATACTTCCTAGGATAAAGGACTATATACTTAGTCTTATTAAAGAAGGGATACAGGGTTACACTCTCATAGCTGACAATGTGTTAGTTGGGGAAAATGTAAGGATATATGAGACAGCTACAATTGAAGCTCCTGCTATTATTGGCTCGGGTAGCGAGGTCAGACCTGGCGCGTTTATAAGAGGAAGCGTTATTGTTGGGGAGGGCTGTGTTATTGGAAATTCCTCAGAGCTAAAAAACTGTATCTTGCTAAATAAGGTGCAAATACCACATTACAACTATATAGGAGACTCAATATTGGGCAATAGGGCACACACGGGTGCGGGGACAATATGCTCAAATCTTAAATCCGACGGCAAGCCTGTTGTTATACACGGGGATACAGACTATGAAACGGGCTTACGTAAGATTGGTGGAATCCTTGCCGACGGCGCGGATGTGGGATGTGGCTCGGTTATAAATCCTGGCACTATAATAGGTAAGAATACGTCTGTTTATCCCTTAACTTCTCTGCGAGGGGTTTATCCGTCAGAATGTATTGTAAAGGCGACAAATGTAATAGTGAAAAGACTATAATTTAATTCAAAAGGAGAAGGAAATGAACTTTATTGAGCCTAACACATACGAGGAGCTGAGCGCACGTGCATCAGCCATCATTTGCGGACAGGTTGCTATGAAGCCGCAATGCGTTCTTGGCTTGGCAATAGGCTCATCCCCTCTTGGCACTTATGAAAAGATTGCAGAAAAGAACAATGCGGGTCGGTTGATAGCGGCACGATATATAAGGGCGAGGGCAATACTGTAAAAAGGATTTAGTTATGTGTGGAATAATTGGTTATACAGGAAGCGGTGACGCAAAGAAAAAGGTCGCCGACGGACTTGAAATTCTAGAGTA
>JAFUOQ010000004.1 GCA_017472695.1 Clostridia bacterium
AATACCCTAATCGGTGTTCTCGCATATCCATTATAACACCTATCTTAAATTCTGTCGAGTACCTTTTCTGCTTTGATCCTTTTTTTGCCATAAAAAAATATGCACCTCCAAAAGTGTCTAACTTTTGGGGTGCATATCATTTTGGAAGCCTTTTTTACTTTTAAAGCTATGTAATGAAAAAATCCCTGCCTTTAGCGTGAATACTCCGTTAAGAGTATCACGCTAAAGGCAGGGATTTTAAATTATAGATTTTCTGGATTTTGAACAACCTTTGAGCATAGGATATCAAGGTTAGCATTTCTAACTCTTAATTCATCAATAAATTGCTTTTCTTCTTTTTCGTTTTTCAAAATAACATCATATGTAAGCTGGAAGAGAGTGCCCAAATTTTTAAGCTTTACCGTTACTAAAACAGCCTTTGATGTGTATTTTTCAAACAAGTCATCAAACAAATCACTGTAATCAAGCTCTTCAGGAATTGTAATCTTTAAGGTTCTACGTAATTTTGGTGATTCACCGAATCTAATAAGGGTGAATATGATGCTAATCGCTTCAACAACGAGTACCAAAATAATTGCAATCCATATATAACCAAGACCTGTAACCAATCCTGCTGCCATAGCCAAGAAAATTTGTACAATTTCTCTTGATGTACCAGTAGCTGAACGGAATCTTGTAAGACCAAACACACCGCCTACCGCAATTGCTGCGCCCATACTACCACTTACAAGCATAATAAGAACGCACACGATAGATGGCAAAAGAGCTATCGTAAATACGAGGCTTTTTGAAAAATCATTTTTGAACATATAACAAAGAGCTATTATAATTCCAAGCACAAGGGCAAGTCCAACACAAAGGAAAAATTGCCAAGGCTTTTCAAGACCTATTAGCTCATTAGTTATATCATTTCTAAAAATACTACTAACTACTGACATAATTTACTCCGTTTCTATCATTGTATTCTCATTTATCTCGCCAATAGTAGATAAATGCATATATTTCATAAGGTTAGGGTTGGCGGTAGAGATAACACTTGCATTAATCTTTTTAGCAAGCATTGTTTTGTATGCTGTACCAACCTTAGAGAAGGACGTGGGGTAAAGCTTTAGCTTGGAGAGTAGCTCGGCAAGCCAAAGTGGAGCAGTGTTTGGAACCTTTAATTCCATAACTGTGTAACCCTCTGGTAAAAGGCTTTCTCCGTAAGAGCCCTTTCTTAAATCAAGATCATAGTCGCGCCATGTAATATTTCTATCAAATGTAACACGGATATCGCTTGTTTCTTTATAGAAAAAGGCTTGTCTGTCATATGATAAATAAAATTGAGGCTCTAAATTTTTATAAAAATTAATTAAATAATTAATTTCCTTGGTGATTTGCTCGTCGTTTTCTTGTGTGGCAGGATTAGCAATATGCTTAACTGCATCAACATATGGCATATGCATACGCCTTTTATAAACTACTGAATTATATTTACGCTTGACCTCTATAAAAGCAGTGGTATCATCCGTAGGTACTCCATATGTCCTTAAGCGAAGCTTTTCCTTAAAAATCGGCTTGCTTATAGAACGAGTGACAAGTAAATATTCAGGGGTGTCGTAATAAATATTACAAATCTTTGTTTCACCATATTTGTCGGGGTTAAAACGCTTGTCAACTTCCGCCTTTAAAATATCGAATTGCTCGGGATTTAAAAGGTACTTTTTTTCATATCGTTTAAAAGTAACACCGAAAGCCATTTTATCCCCTCCTTTACTAAATTATAATATCATTTTTTTATGTAAAAGTCAATACTTTTGTATAAATAATACTATTCCAATAGTGTTAATTGCAAAAAATTTTAATATTTTACACAAATATTTAATTTTTTGTTAAAAATGTATTTTAACTTGACATTTTTTTATAAACAAAGTACAATGATAAGGAAAGAAATAAATTTTCAATTTATTTAACAAAGGAAGATATAATGACGAATATATTTGATTATTTGAAATGGCGAGGTGACATTTCCTTTAATGCGTATCCGTTGAACGAGATAGATTCAATTATTTTTTCCCAGCTTTCTTATATCCCTTATGATAATATTGTATCAAGTGATATGACCATAAAAGGAATATCCTTAAACGAGCTATATAATAAACACTTTAACGATCCTCGAAATCCAATAAAAATAGGAGCTTTATTTCCTGAAAAGAAAATGATTGAGCTCATTAAATCTACGGCGGAATGTGAGCGCTTTAAGGATGTGCGCATACGTGGTTATGTGAACGAAATAGACTTAAAGCATGAAAAACAATTTTCTGCTATGTGCTTTGATTTACCCGATAATACAACATATGTTGCTTTCAGGGGTACAGATGATACAATAGTTGGTTGGAAGGAAGACTTTAATATGTCACTTTTCACACCGGTGCCTGCCCAAAAGGAAGCAGTAGATTATTTAAACGAGGTCGGTAAGCATACGGAAAATAAGCTGTATGTTGGCGGTCACTCAAAGGGCGGAAATCTATCTATTTATTCATCGTTTCTAGCAAATAAGGAAACTCAAGAAAAAATTATTAAAATTCATAGCTTTGATGGACCTGGCTTTCGCTTTGGTTTTTTAAAGCAAGCAAGAAAAAATAGGTTTTTAGTAGAAAGAGTAACAAACTTCATTCCAGAGTCCGCCATTATTGGTGCTATTTTTGATACTATTGGTAAAAGAATATATATAAAAAGCAAAGCAAAAAGCGGACTTCGTCAACACGATGTGTTTACTTGGAAAATAGAATATACAAAGCTTGGTAGAGCCCTATCACTTTCTGAATCCTCAATTCAATTTCACAATTCCTTGGAGGAAATGGTTGCAGATATGACAGAGGAAGAAAAGAAGGATCTTGTAGAGGCACTCTATAAGCTTGGTACGGCAAACGATGCTGAAACCTTGTCTGATATTTTAACTAATAAATTCAAATTCATCAGTGCCCTTTTCAAGGTTGACGGTAAAAGCAAGAAAACAATGTGGAAGAGCTTTAAGGATGTTTTTAAAAGATATTTGGGAATTGATACTAAAAAAACAACCTCAAGGTTGACAAAGCACGATAAGGAAGTACTTCAAAAGGCAAGTGTAATTTCTAAAAATAAAATAAAATAGCATAAAAGGCTCTAATTTTAGAGTCTTTTTTTCTAATTGTTGAAAAAACACTTTTCAAAAACGACTATTTGTGTTATCATAGAATTGTTAAAATTAGAAACGAGGTATAAAAATGCCAAATTACGAAATTAGCTTGCTTTATCCTAATGCTGAAGCAAGCGAAAAGAACGCACAAGGACTTGATAATCCAAATATCTCAATGGAAACCTTAGAGGCTTTAGAGCTTGATTATGCTATTGAGCTTCAAAACAGTCGCCTATCTGATATGTTTACTATGGACAAAGAGGTAATTGAATATCGTCAAAAGGTTTTTGAGGATTTGATTAATAACGAGGAGCTATGCGCACTTTTAAATAAGCTTTGCCCAATTTTAAGTGATATAAGCGATTTAAGACGCTTATCTAATGAGAATGATTCAACAGATTCTTATCTTTACAGTATAACAGAGATAGAGCTATATATTTCTGCGATAGAGCTTTTGAATAGTGGTCTTTCTCCTATGAAGGACACAATAAAGAGCGAGGCAATCTTGGGCTTATATAATCGTATTGCGGAGCTTACCAAAAGCGAGTATTACGCCGATTTAAATATACGCCTAAAGGAGCTCACAAAACGTGTAAGAGAAGTGAAAAGTGTCACGATAGGTGTAAATTTAGACTCTCGCTTGCGTCCTGAAAGCGCAGGAGTTTTGAGCGTTAATAATGAAAGCTTTAAATCAGGAGAGCTTCTTCAAAAAATTCTTCGCCTTGATTTTAAAAACAATGAATATACCTGCATTGCATCGCTTCAACCATTTAAAAAGAGTCAAAGCGACAATCAACAATATGCATTAAATAACGCCTTTAACAATGCTTTAAATGATGTTTTTAAATCATCTATGCGTTCTTGGAAAAAGGTTGTAAATGCATATGTTTTAGAAAATGCAGATTTTCTAATTAAGCTAGCACCGGAAATTGAATTTGTTACAAAGGCAGTTGATCTAGTAAAATCATTAAAAGAAACTGGTAATACTCTTGTTTTTCCAGAAATTGCTCCTGTTGAGGAAAAAGCATTTGAGGCAAAAGGGCTTTATAATCCAATAGTAGCTATGAAAATTGGCTCAAAAATGATTGAAAACGATTTTTGCTTTGATAAAAATGGTATGTTTTATGTTCTTTCCGGACCAAACAGAGGTGGTAAAAGTGTAATCACATGTGCAGTAGGTCACACATTTGCTCTTGCACAATTAGGACTTCCCGTTCCTGCATCTTATGCAAGATTGAGTGCGGTTGATGGAATATTTACACATTTCCCAACGGGAGCAGAGGATACTATTGATAAGGGTAGACTTGGTGAGGAATGTGCCCGTCTTGACGAGATTTTTGAAGAAATATCTTCCAAAAGCCTAGTTTTACTTGACGAATCCCTTTCATCAACTGGTTCTTATGAGGCGTCATATATAGCATCGGAAATTTTGTCTGGACTGTCACTTTCTGGTTGCCGTGGAATTTTTTCGACTCACCTTCACGAGCTCGGCATGATGATTGATGACATTAACGAAAAGACCAAAGCACAAGGCGGAGAGAGAATAGATACATTAGTTGCAGGGATTTCTGATGGTGAGCGAAGCTTTATAATTTCTCGTCAAAAGCCTGATGGAAAGAGCTATGCAAGGGATATTGCGTCAAAATACGGCATATCTTTAGATAAAATTCTTGAAAAAATTCAAAAAAATAAATAAATTTTTAAAATAGCTATTGCATTTGAAAAAAGTCTGTGCTATAATACATAGCGTAATTTTGATAATTAGTCTTATCTACTTAAACGGAGGTGTAAAAATGGCTATTTGTTCTGTATGCGGAAAAGGTGTTTCTTTTGGACACAACGTTTCTCACTCTAACCGCAAAACTAACAGAGTTTGGAAACCAAATATCAGAAAAGTAAAGGCAGTTGTTGACGGCACAAACAAGACAGTTAACGTATGTTCACGTTGTCTTCGTTCCGGCAAGGTTACACGTGCTATCTAATTTTCGAAAAGTAAGACCGTATTTTTTACGGTCTTTTTTCATTATACTATTAAGGAGTAAAGAGTAGTGGTTGCGGTATTAAGTGAACAAGTTGCAAAGGCGTTTGAAGAAAAAACTAAAATAAAAGTAATATCTCTCCCTCCATATGATAAGCTCGATGCTCCGGTTTCCTCACACGCAGATATGCTTATGTGCGTAATTGATAATAACATATTTTTTTATAAGGATTATTACCAAAAAAATAGTGTTCTTTTCAAAGGCGTGAGTGAAAAGTATAATGTAATTCTTACAGAAAAGGAATGTAAGAGTGATTATCCGTACGATATTGGTTTAAACGTATTGGTCATCGGCAAAAAAATATTTTGTAATAAAAAGCATACTGCCAAGGAAATTCTAGATTATGCAAATACAAGCGGATATGAAATAATTGATGTAAAACAAGGATATAGTGCTTGCTCTACACTTGTAATCAATGATAATTGTGCTATAACAGGCGACAAGGGAATGCAAAAGGCTTTGGAAAAAGAATGCATAAAAACGACGCTTATTTCACCAAATAAAATTGCTTTGAATGGATATAACCATGGCTTTATCGGGGGGAGTGTAGGAGTTTCGCAAAATAAACTCTACTTTTTTGGTGAGGTTGAAAATATTGATGAATTTGCTCAAATTTTTTCAATATTAAAACGGGAAAAATGCGAATATATACCCATTTTTTCAGGGAAAGTATGCGATTTTGGTGGCATAAAATTCCTTGAAAGCACCAAGAAAATATAAATTAAGCATTGTCTAAAAAACGATGCTTATTTTTATTTTAAAAATATAAAAAAAGTCTTGTGTAATATTATTAATTGTGTTATAATTATACTATATTATGTTTTGGAGGCAAAAAGATGGACTGGTTTATGCATTATGTTAACCTTATCAGAGTTGCAACCTCTGGTTTTAATATTGTTACAGCTGTTCTTGATATTTTGATATTATCGGTTGTTATATTCGCCGTTTACCACTTTATAAAGGAAAGACGTGCGGGCAAGCTTGCTTGGGGTGTTTGTATCTTTTTGATTTTTGCTTTGCTATGCTCGGTATTCCATCTTAGTGCAATGCAGTTTATAATTTCTAGCTTTCTCGAGCTTGGCGTTTTATTTGCTCTCATATTCCAGCCCGAGCTTCGTTCGGCGCTTGAAAAGCTTGGTGATAATTCCATCAAGGGCTTTAAGCAAATTGGTGAGCAAAAGAACGCATCTCCAACTAATGCAATGATTGATGAGTTTGTTGAGGCAGTTTGTGACCTATCAAAGACCAAAACAGGCGCACTTATTGTATTTGAAAGAAATACAAAGCTAGGCGATATTATTTTGACAGGTACAATTGTTAATGCACAATTTAGTGCAACGCTTTTGAGAAGTATATTCTTCAATAAAGCTCCTTTACACGATGGCGCTGTAATTGTTCGTTCAAATAGAATTCATTCAGCTGGTTGCTTGCTTCCTCTTGAATCAAATCGTGAGGTATATACTGAGCTTGGCACAAGACATCGTGCTGCAATTGGTATTAGTGAGATAAGTGACTGTGTTTCTGTAGTTGTATCCGAGGAAACAGGCACTGTTTCTATCGCGCACGAGGGTAAGCTATCCAGAAACTTTACAAAGGAGACCTTGAAGAAAAAGCTTCAAGAGTATTTGGTAAAGAGCTCACAAGAACAAAAGAAGCGTATTGCATCAAAGGTAAATATTGATACGGAGGAATAGGAGATATATGGCAAAGTTTGCAAAAACAACTGAAGTTGATATTTCCTCCATGCATGATGTTATGGAGGAGGAAATTCCCAAGAAAAATAAATGGGGAATTATTATTCCTATTGTTTTGTCTGTTATAATTGCATTTGGAATTTGGATTTATGCAACAGAGGTAAATTCAGATACACATTCAAAAACCTTTGACGTTAGCGTAACTGATGCTAGTGGTATTAGTATTGAAAGCGTAGAGGTTGAGGTAATTGGCACTTATAGTCAATTAGCTGATGTTAAAAGTGAATATATAATCGTAACAAAAACCGGTGGAAAATATAGTGATCCGGAGCTTACAAAGGATGCTTTTACTAAAATTGGCAAGGTAAGCTTGACAATAGTTGATTAGTATGAAGGTAATTGTTGAACAGATTAAAGCACCTGTAAATGTATCCGAAAAAGAGGTATTCGATATAGCGAAGGCACGATTAAAAAAGACTCGTGCCTTTTCAAATTTTGGTGACTTTTATATTTATAAGCGCTCTATAGATGCTCGTAATAAGGAGAATATTAAGCTTGTTTTTTCCGTATGTGCAGAGGTATCTATGCTAAAAACCCGAGAAGCGGTTGATTTTTCTCGTCATGGCATAAAAATTGCTAATAAAATCGAGTTAGAGTTCGTTTGTAAGGGTGAAAAGCCATCAAAAAAACCACTGATAGTTGGCTTTGGTCCTGGTGGTATGTTTTGCGCTTTAGCTCTTGCCAAAGCAGGCTTAAAGCCTATTGTTATTGAGCGTGGCAGTGATGTTGATACGCGAGTGAGGGCTGTAGAGAGCTTTTACAAGACAAAGGTGCTTGATGCTGATACCAATATTCAATTTGGAGCAGGTGGTGCGGGCACGTTTTCAGACGGCAAGCTCAATACTCTTATAAATGATCCAAAATGTGACTTTGTACTAAAATCATTTGCTGATTTTGGTGCGCCAAAGGAGATTTGCTATAATGCAAAGCCTCATATTGGTACGGATATATTAAGGGATGTTGTAAAAAATATCGCAAAGGAAATTATTTCATTGGGTGGAGAAATCCACTATAATACTAGACTCGATTCCTATGACAATGGTATTGCACACACTACAAAGGGCAATTTTGAATACTCCTCATTGGTGTTGGCAATTGGTCATAGTGCGCGCGATACATACGAGTACCTTTTAAATAAAGGTGTCGCTATTGAAGCAAAGCCCTTTTCTGTTGGTGTTCGTGTCGAGCATTTACAAAGTGATATTAACGAAGCTATGTATGGCAAGCATGCAAATGAGTTTGAGCCAGCGAGCTATAAAATATACCACAGGGAAAACGAAAGAGGGGTTTATTCCTTCTGTATGTGTCCAGGTGGAGAGGTGGTTGCCGCCCAAAGTGAGGAAAACTCCATTGTCGTAAATGGTATGAGCAATTATAAAAGAGATGGCAAAAATGCTAACTCCGCAATAGTTGTTCAAGTTAATAGAGAGGACTATGGTGCAACACCAGAAAAGGCTATTGAATTTCAAAGGTGTCTTGAAAAGAATGCCTTTAAATTAGCTGGAGGAGAATATAAAGCTCCAATTCAAACAATGCGTGATTTTTATGATGGTGTTGCCAAAACAGAGCCAAAAAGAATTATGCCTAGCTATATGAATGGGCATACACAAGTTTCTGATTTAAATCAAGCATTGCCTAAATTCGTTTGTGATTATTTAAAGCTTGGGTTTGATAAATTTGGGCAAAAAATCAAAGGCTATAACGCAGACGATGTGGTTTTAACTGGAGTAGAAACTAGGACATCATCTCCTGTGCGAATTTTACGTACAGAAAAATATACAATGTTAAATGATAGCGCTGTTTATCCTTGTGCCGAGGGTGCTGGATATGCAGGCGGAATAATGAGTGCAGCGGTTGATGGCTTAAATGTTGCACTCGCAATTTTGGAAAAATAAAGGATTTTATGAGTAAATTAGAAAGAAAAAAATGGGTAATTAAGTATTGTCCAGAAGATAGTGATGCAATAGAAAATATTGCTATAAAGCTGGGGTGTACTAAAACTCTCGCGACTCTTATTTACAATAGAGGCTATAGGACCGAAGAAGATGCTTTAGCTTTTATTAACAAGAGCCAAGAGGTTTTGCATGATCCGTTTCTTTTAAATGGTATGGACGATGCCGTTAGTCGTATCCTACGTGCTATTTCAAGTAAAGAAAAGGTGACTATATATGGTGATTACGATGTTGACGGTGTAACCTCCGTGAGCATACTTTATCTATACCTTAAAAGCGTCGGTGCAAATGTTGATTACTATATACCATCAAGAAAAAGTGAAGGATATGGTGTATCAGAGGGCGCAATAGAAAAGCTTCATTCTAACGGCACAAAGCTAATAATAACAGTTGATACAGGCGTTACCGCGATAAATGAAACAGAATATGCAAGAGATCTTGGAATAGATGTGTTAGTTACTGACCATCACGAGTGTGCGGAAGCCTTACCAAACGCAGTAGCAGTTATAAACCCAAAAAGAAAGGATACTACATATCCATTTTCATCACTTGCAGGTGTTGGCGTTGTGTTTAAGCTTCTTTGCGCTGTTGAATCCAAATATTCAAATATAGATGTTATTAGCGCAACCAGAAAAATTGCATATGATTATTCCGACCTTACAGCTATTGGCACAGTTGCTGATGTTATGCCTGTTGTTGATGAAAACAGAATTATAATTTCTGTGGGGCTTAATCGTGCAGAAAAAACTAACAAGGTTGGACTCGCCTCGCTTATTGACGTTTGCCGTAATGGGGAAGGAAGGCAAACAAAATATAAAAAGGATAAGAATTTAACCTCTGGCTTTGTCGGATTTACATTAGCACCAAGAATTAATGCCGCTGGTAGAATCGGATCGGCTGATACATCAGTTAATTTGTTCCTTTCGACTGATAAAAGCGAAGCACAAGCCTTAGCACTTGAGCTGTGCGAGATAAACAGAGAAAGACAGCTTGAAGAAAATAAAATTGCCGATATGGCATATGAAATAATCGAGAATAATGGTTATGTTGGTAAGAGCATTATGGTTCTTGATGATCCATCCTGGCATCATGGTGTCATTGGAATAGTTTCATCAAGAGTTTCTGATAGGTATGGTGTACCATCTATTCTTATTTCCTTTGAGGGAAATGAGGACCCATATTCACCAGAAGCTATTGGTAAGGGCTCGGGACGTAGCGTTAGCGGAATGAATTTAGTTGATGCTTTGTCAGCATCCGCCGATTTACTTGAAAAATTCGGTGGACACGAGTTGGCGGCAGGGCTAAGCATAAAAAGGAAGAATTTAGAGCCTTTTAAGGAGCGTATAGAGGCTTATGCACGAAAGTGCTTTAATGGTCAAGAGCCAGAGCATATTTTAGATGTAGACTGTGAGCTTGAAATAAGTGAACTAACAGTAGATTTTGCAAACGAGCTATCAGCTCTTGAGCCTTATGGTGTTGCAAACCCAAGTCCGGTATTTGTTACTAGAAATGTACAAATCACCGATATCACTCCTGTTGGAATGAATAGACATTTGAAGTTAACACTTTCAAGGGACAAAAAATATTTAAATGCTATGCTTTTCTCAACCTCACCACAGGATTTTAAATATTCTATTGGAGATGAGGTTGATATTGCATACAACCTTGAGGTTAATTCATACAATGGTGTTTCTAGCCTTCAAATAAGCTTGAAGGATATAAAAATCAGCGAAAGAATAATTCATTTTGAGTCTGTTAATGAGGAAATTTTCCAAAGCATAAGAAATGGCGAAAGCTCATTAGACTATGACTATATTATCCCAACTAGGGAAGATTTTGGTGCAGTATATCAGTATTTGCAAAGCAGTGCAAGGCTTGGCAAAAGCGTTTATCGCATTAGCAAGCTTTTACTTGATATGACAAATGGCAAGCAATCACCAGCGCTCAATTATATTAAACTAAAAACAATAATTATGGTGTTTAGAGAATTGAATATAATCAATATTGATGAAATAGACGAGAATAGCTTTTCGTTTAGATTCTCTTACAATAAAAATAAGACAAATCTTGAAAAATCAAACATTTTAAGAAAATTAAAGCAAACATACATAAAAAAATAAGAGGATAATTATGGCAGAGGACAAATACAAGGAAATATCCAAGCTTTTAGATATTTTAAAGGCGAGTGGTAGAAATTACGATTTAGATAAAATCAAATTAGCCTTCACATACGCAAAGGAGCTCCACGAGGGACAAATGCGATTGAGTGGTGAACCATATATAATGCATCCAATATCGGTTGCCGAGATAGTTGCTAATTTAGGCTTGGATACCGATTCTATTTGTGCTGCCTTTTTACATGATACAGTTGAGGATTGTCCTGATAAAACCGATTTAACAGAGCTTACAAGAATGTTTGGTAGCGATGTTGCATTGTTAGTTGACGGAGTTACAAAAATCAAGTCAATTAACGTCGAGGATAAAGAAGAGGCACAGATTGAAAGTATAAGAAAAATGCTTCTTGCTATGTCAAAGGACATTAGAGTTATTTTTATTAAGCTTTGCGATAGAGTTCATAATATGCGCACATTATATGTGAAGAAGGATGAAAAGCGCCGTGCTACCGCACTTGAAACAATGCACGTTTATGCTCCCTTAGCTCACCGTCTTGGTATGCAAAAAATAAAGCAAGAGCTTGAAAATTATGCTCTTCAGTATCTTGATCCAATAGGATATAATGAAATTAAAAGACATATCGAGGAAAAGTACGGTAGAAACGTCAATTTTATTGAAACCTTGAAAGCAAATGTTGAGTCCGAGCTTTCAAATACCAACATTGATTTCTCGCTCGGTGGACGTGTAAAAACTGTTTATAGTGTATATCGTAAAATGTATAATCAAAATAAGACCTTTGATGAAATTTACGACTTTTACGCATTGAGAATTATAGTTGATACAGAGCTTGAATGCTATACTGTGCTTGGTCTTATTCACGAAATGTATAAGTCCGTTCCTGGAAGATTCAAGGACTACATTTCAACACCAAAGCCAAATATGTATCAGTCGCTTCATACAACGGTTATTGGTAAAGATGGTATTCCGTTTGAGGTGCAAATTAGAACACGCGAGATGCATCAAATAGCTGAATATGGTATCGCTGCACACTGGAAATACAAGAGTGGTGAAAAGGCAAATGCAGATATTGATAATAAGCTCGACTGGATTTCAAAGCTAATTGACACCGAGAACGAAACTATCGATCCCGAGGACTTTATTCACGCATTTAAAATTGATATTTTTCACGATGAAACATTTGTGTTTACTCCAAAGGGTGATGTAATTGCACTTCCTCTCGGTTCAACACTTATTGACTTTGCATATAAAATCCATACAGGTGTTGGAAATAAGATGGTTGGAGGAAAAATCAATGGTAGAATTGCACCTATTGATTCCGTTCCTCAAAATGGTAATATAGTTGAAATAATCACATCAAATGCATCTAAAGGTCCTAGTCGTGATTGGCTTAACATTGTAAAAACTAGTGAAGCAAGAAACAAAATTAGACAATGGTTCAAAAAAGAGAAGCGTGCCGAGAATATTGTTGTTGGTCGTGCACTTGTTGATAAGGAGTTTTCACATTTTCGTGGCTCTTGCTCCGAGGATGAGAAAACTGCAATTGTTACAGCTGTTGCAAAGCGCTTCGGCATGATGGACGCAGATGATTTATATAACGCACTCGGATACGGCGGAACTAGTATTTCCAAGCTCGAAAAGAAGCTTCGTGATGAATATGAAAAGATAGCAAAGGAAAAGGACTTAAAGGAACAAAGCTATTCACCAGCAGAGCCTGTTATAGCTCCAACAGTAAAGAAAAAACGCAAATCCCAAGGTGGTGTTTTGGTTGACGGAGAGGAAGGCTGTGCTGTTAAATTCGCAAAATGCTGCAATCCATTGCCAGGCGAAGCAATTGTTGGCTTTATTACAAAGGGATATGGTATTTCGATTCACAAAATTGACTGTCCTAACGTTCATTCTGCATACAACAACGAAGAATATGCAACTAGATTTGTAAAAGCGGAGTGGGATGCTCCTGCTAGCTCGTCATATAAGACAATTTATGAGTCTGCTTTGCAAATTTTGGTTACTAACCGTATGTCCATTTTGGCAGATATTTCAGTTGCTCTATCTGAAATGAAAATTGATATTGTATCAATCAATACAAAGAATGTAGAGGATACAACACTTATAAATATGACAATTTCATGTCGCGATATTTCTCACTTTAATTCTATCGTTTCTCGCTTAAAGTCTATAAAAGATGTTATAAGAGTAACAAGAGCTATGGGAACAAGATAATGAAACTGATTTTAGACGGAAAAATCAACAGAACATATGTGCAAAGCCTATGCATGATGTTCTTTCACGGAGAAAAGTTTCCAGAAAATGAAGAAAATCCCAAAGGAATTGTAAGGGTATCTTTATTGGAAAAAGAAAATGGCATAGAGGCTAAATGCAAATTTAGTTATTGCGGTTCTATAGCATTTGGCAGTGCGTTTGTTGATTTTAATAATAACGAAGCCAAAGAGCGCACATCAAAATCCGCTGTAGGAAGAGCAGTATATTTTGCAGGCAAAGAACTGACTGGCAAAGATATTCCTTGGGGAATTTTGACAGGAATTCGCCCTTCAAAGGTAGGAGCAGAGCTTCTTGAACGATATTCCTATGAGGAGGCACTCAAAATCCTTATAGAAAGATATCTTTTGACTAAAGAAAAGGCTACACTTACTCTTGATGTTGCTAAAAACGAAACTGAAATATTAAAAAAATACAATGAGAATACCTGTAGTCTTTATATTTCAATTCCTTTTTGTCCAACAAGATGCTCATATTGCTCGTTTATTTCTTATGCGACAAAAAAGCTATTTGACTTAATTCCTGAATATCTAAAAAAACTAAAAAAGGATATAAATGAGAAAATAGACCTAATTAACGAGTTAGGTTTAAATCTTGTTTCTGTATATATTGGTGGTGGCACTCCAACTACATTAAATGAGGAGCAGTTAACTGATTTGTTAGATGCTTTGTCGTCGGTCATTGATGTTTCTTCTATTGACGAGTTTACGGTCGAGTGTGGTCGCCCTGATACTGTAACAAAAGGTAAGCTTGAAATACTAAAAAAATATGGTGTTACAAGGATTAGCATTAATCCTCAAACGCTTAATGATTGTGTTCTTGAGCATATTGGAAGAAAGCACACAGTGAATGACTTCTTTTTGGCATATGATATGGCTAAATGCTCTCAAGTTGGACTTATTAACACGGATTTGATTGCAGGGCTTGATGGTGATAATTTCGATAGCTTTAAAAATACTGTTGATAAAATTATTGAATTAGAGCCAGAAAATGTAACGGTGCACTCCTTTTCGGTAAAAAAGTCGGCAAGAATATTAGAGGATGATGCCGATATCTATAATAAAAATGGCGATTACGCAACAAAAAGCGTTGATTATGCATACAAAAGCCTTACCGAGAATGGCTATTTACCTTACTATATGTATAGACAAAAAAACACTGTTTCTGACCTTGAAAACGTTGGCTATGCTAGAAAAGACACATTTGGTATATATAATGTACTTATGATGTCTGACTCTCATACGGTCTTTTCTGCAGGTGCAGGAGCAACAACAAAGCTTATAAAAAAGACTAACGGAAAAATAAATATAAATAGAATATTTTCTCCTAAATATCCATATGAATATTTAGAGGAAAACCAAGATAACGCTAAAAGAATAATTGAATTTTTCAATAGATAAAACAGAGGAGGTGTGTTGTATGAGAGAAATTAATATTTCTTTTAAAAGCGAGGAAGATAAAATCAGGCTTGTAAAAAAGAGCGAAACAGATTTTGAAAATAGACTTAATTCTGCATCAAAGCAAATTGTAAATAGCGATAATACAAATATATTGCTATCTGGACCTACATGTGCTGGAAAAACAACCACCGCCCAAAAGCTTATATCTGATTTTCATAAAATCGACAAAGAGGTTACAGTTATATCTATCGATGACTTTTTTAAAGAAAGACAAGATCAAAGACAGGTTGATTTTAATAAAACAATCGACTACGACTCGGTAGATGTGCTTGATTTGCACTTGCTTGCTGATTGTATAAAAAATGCGTATTCTGGTAGCTCAATTAGAGTTCCAAAATTTGATTTTGTTTCGCAATCACGTAACGGCTATAATGTCCATTTCATTACCGAAAATGAGGTTTTAATGTTTGAGGGCATACAAGCAGTTTATCCGGAGATCGTTTCCCTTTTTAAAGGGAAATATAATGGCGTTTTCATAGATGTTTTAGACGATGTGTGCGTTAATGGTGTTGAATTTAAAAAGCACGAAATACGCTTAATTAGACGCTTAGTAAGAGATAGAAAGTTCAGAGGCGCCAGTGCTGAGTTCACTTTTTATTTGTGGGAAACAGTGCGCGCCAATGAAAAAAAGAGCATTTATCCAAATAAAGATATTTGTCAGGTACAAATTGATTCATTTATGGAATATGAGCTGTTTTTAATGAAAAAATATATAAAAGAGGTGCTTTCAGAGGTATCTATCGAAAGCAGATACTATGAAAAAGCACAGAAATTAAGCGCAAAATTTGATAATTTTGAAGAATTAAGCTATGATTACATTCCTAAAAATTCTCTGTATACAGAATTTTTGGGTAAGAAATAAAGAGGAATTATTTTGGAGAAAAATAAAAACGCAAAGCCTAAAAATGCGGTAAATATGTTTTTTTCCGGAGTTATAATACTAACAGTTGCTAATGTTTTAGTAAAATCAGTAGGGCTAATATCAAAAATAGTTTTAAATACAGTTGTTGGCTCTGAAGGTGCTGGTTATTATAGCTCCGCATATGAAATCTACGCATTTTTATATATAATTGCGACGTCGGGCTTGCCCGTGGCTCTCTCTATTATGGTTTCAAGGTGCAGAGCACAGGGAAGGATAAAAGAGGCAAGAAAAATATTTAACATTGCAATAGTAATGTTTCTAATAATAGGTGGTCTTTTTGCCACCTTAATGATTGCATTTTCTGGATCTATTGCTAACTTTATTTCAGCTCCTGAAACTGCAATATGCATAGTTGCTGTTGCACCTACAATTTTATTTATATGCTTGAGCAGCTGTTTAAGGGGCTTTTTCCAAGGCTATCAATTGATGAAGCCCACAGGAATTTCACAATTTTTGGAGGCAATGGGCAAGGTTCTTGTTGGTGTTGGATTTGCCTTTTGGGCAAGAGCACAGGGCTATGAGGATCATGTTGTTGCAGCATTTACTATTTTAGGCGTTACTAGTGGCGTTTTCTTTGGAATGGTATATTTATTTATAAAAAAGCTATTCTTTAAGGATAAAAGCTATTATGAAATGGATGTTCTTGAGGTTGAGCCTACTGTCAAAAGCACAAAATCAATACTCAAGGAGCTTTTAGTTATTGCAATTCCTATAACTCTTAGCTCGTGCGTATTATCCTTGACAATTATAATTGACACCTTTATGGTTCAATCTAGACTTTTGGCTTCTGGAATGAGCGAAGATTTGGTACGAGTATATTATGGAGACTATACGACATTAGTAATTTCAATAATAAATTTGCCAACCATTTTAATGTATCCAATTGCAAACGCGCTTGTTCCATTAATTACAGGAGCTATTACTACAAAGGATCATAAAAGAGCTGAAAATATGCGGGGCTTTAGCTTGCGCGTAATAAATATGATTTCTATCCCATGTGCACTCGGTATAGGAATCTTTTCAAGAAATATTCTTGACTTAATGATGTTTACCGAGGGCTCGGTAAATAGAGCAGCACCATGGTTATCGGTTGGGGCAGTATCTGTAATCTTTTTAGGACTCATTTCTGTTACTAATGCGTTCCTAAACACCTCTGGTAAGCAAAAATACCCCATTATTTCAATGCTTTGTGGTTCGGGTGTTAAAATCCTTGCAAATTATATTTTGCTCAAAGAAATTGGCATATATGGAGCTCCAATAAGTACGGTGCTGTGTTATTTGGCTGCTGCAACACTAAATATCTTTTTCACAGTTAAGCATGTCGGTAGGCTACCAGATATAAAAAAGGTTTTTGGCATGCCACTTTTGTGTGCAGTTTCCTCAATAGGCTTTTCAGCAATTCTTTACTTGCTTTTGGACTTTATTTTACCGATGAAGATTGCAACTATAATATGTATTTTGTTGGCTATTTTTGTTTATTTATTTATGATTATTCGAACAAAAACCGTTATGGAATATGAGCTTTTAATGCTTCCACACGGTGAAAAATTGGTGTGCTTGTTGAAAAAAATGCGATTCTTTCCTAAAAATGTGAAAAATAGATAAAAAAATACAAAAAAATTCACTTTTTTTGTAAAAAAGTTTCATTTTCCTATTGAAATATGCTGAGAATAATGGTATAATAAGTACAACAAAAGCCGATAGTGTCGGCAAAGAAAAAAGAGGAGAAAAAACCAATGAACAAGACAGAACTTATCGAAGTAGTAGCACAAAAGGCAGACCTTAGCAAGAAAGCAGCTGATGCAGCAGTTAGCGCTGTTATCACAGCTATCGAAGAAGCACTCGTAGCAGGTGAAAAGGTTCAACTTATCGGTTTCGGTACTATCGAAGTAAAATCAAAGGCAGCTAGAACAGGACGTAATCCTTCAACAGGCGCTGCTATTACAATTCCTGCTTCAAAGCAAGTTAAATTCTCTGCAGGAAAAACACTTAAAGATAAAGTTAACGCGTAATTTATTAAGCCTGTACAAAAGTACAGGCTTTTCCTTTGAGGGGTTATATGAGAATAGATAAATTTTTAAAGGTTTCAAGAATTATTAAGAGAAGAACCATAGCAAATGATGCCTGTGATGCTTCGCACGTAAAGGTTAATGGTAAGAATGTAAAAGCATCGTATGATGTTAAGGTTGGCGATGTTATTGAAATAACATTCGGTGAAAGGATGCTAAAGGTTAAGGTTACTGATGTTAGAGATGTAATAAGGAAAAATGATGCGCAAACATTATATGAAGTAATGCCCGAGTAATATTTACGGGCATTTTTTCATATCATAAATATGAAACATAAGTGGAGGCATATTTATGATTGATGCGACTGATGAATTTAAGCAAGATGTAATAATAAAATCAAGAAAGCAAATTGAAATGTCAGGAGTTTTAGATGTTAATAGCTTTGATGAGCACGAAATAGTTGTCCAAACTAATTCCTCGTGTGCTTCAATTGACGGAGAAAACTTAAAAATTGATAGATTTAATTCGCAAAATGGAGAATTGGTAGTAAATGGAACGATAAACGGCATTTTTTATTATAATAAAGAGCCACAAAAAAAGAAAAAGGGAATCACAAGCTTTTTTAAATAAAAATTGGAAATATCGATATTAAATCAACTTATAACTGTATTTTATTCTACTATATTAGGCATTATATCAGGTGCCATTTATCAAGTATTTGGTATTATAATTATAATACTAAAAAGAGATTACAGCTATAAATTCAAAGAAAAAATGAAGGATAAAAAGTTTACACCAATTATAAATCCAATATTTAAAAGTCAAAATAACGTTATAGTCAAAAACATACTTATAGCAATATTAGATATTACTTATTTTATAATATTAACACCAATTTTTATTGTTTTTATATATGAAAGCAATAACGGCATTGTAAGGTGGTACATATTTTTCTTTTCGGTTATCGGCTTTACATTTTTTTCTCTCACAATTGGTAAATTAGCAAGAAAAATAACCGAATACGTAAGCTTTTATTTAGAAGTTTTACTTTCTTATATAAGTTATCATACAAAAAAGTGTCTAAAAAGAGTCTTTAAAAAGAGAAATAAGAAGGAAAAGAAAACGGAAAATAAACAATCCATAAATAATATAATAATTTCATATGGTAGATAAAAACGAACTATCAAGCGATAGTTCGTTTTTATAATTATTTAGAGATATTACAGTTGTCAGTTGAGCAGTTACCGAGAACAAATGATTCACAGTCTACACATTGAGAAACTGTTGGATTTGATTCGTGAGTTCCAATTTTTACCGCATCTAGAACACAGTAATTTTCCTTTTTTGCGTGGTTCGCACAGGAAACCACAGTACACTTAATACAATGATTAGGTTGCTTATTCATAAAACGCTCCTAAAAATAAATATTTGAAATCAAAAAGACTTCAAATTTATTATTTACAACACAAAAGAAATAATTCAAAATTATCGAATAAAATATTGACTTATTTAATTTATTATGCTATAATATCGAATGTTTATAGGGCTATAAACAATGGCTGGGTATAGCGCAGATGGTAGCGCGCTACCTTGGGGTGGTAGAGGCCGTGGGTTCAAATCCCGCTACTCAGACCAAATAAAAAAGGAAGGCAATGACCTTCCTTTTTTATTTGCATTTGAATAATGGAATAGAACTCACGGCACGACCAAACCAAGCTCATCATTGATGATCACTTGGGGTGGTAGGGTAGCGAAGT
>JAFUOQ010000005.1 GCA_017472695.1 Clostridia bacterium
ATGCTGTCCGAAGACTCATCCTCCACCACAAACAAAAAACCAATGGGGATGCTGGAGTCTTTGCCTATGGCAAAGAGTTGCGCCGAGCCTTATGCTTACAAGTAGACAACGGCTTTCGGCGAACTTGCGAACCAAATTTCCAATAAATTGGAAAGGATGGTCGCTCTCGCACCACCCTCTAAGCACAAAAAAGGACACCTAAATTGGTGTCCTTTTTTGTGGTGGGGGATGCTGGATTCGGACCAGCGAAGTCGTTGACAACAGATTTACAGTCTGCCCCCTTTGGCCGCTCGGGAAATCCCCCATTATAAAGTTGCAGGACTTGGAGCTGGTGAACGGAGTCGAACCATCAACCTGCTGATTACAAATCAGCTGCTCTGCCATTGAGCCACACCAGCATATTATCCTGCAACGCACCTTATTCTATCACATAAAAAATGGTTTGTCAACAGTTTTTTTAAATTTTTTTAATTTTTTTAGAATGCATATTTTACCACAGAGAAAAAAGCACCCAAAGGGTGTCTGTAATAGAGCAGTATCTGCCTACTGACAGAAAAAGGACAGAGAATTTCTACGTTCTCTGTCCTCTTTTCTTGACAAGCACTGACTTAATTAAAGACAGCAAAAAGTCGTAGGGCGATGGCTTGCTACCGCCGAAAAAATGTTACTGGCAGAGAAAGCGGCGGGAGATAAACCCCCGCCCTACCGTGATAAAACCAACGCAAAGGAGCTTTTGTCATTATCATATCAAAAGTCAACTTGATTACCTTCCGGGGGAGGAAAAAGCCTTCTCCTGCGGGAGAAGGTGGCAGCCGCAGGCTGACGGATGAGGAGTTGGCTTGGTGTTTGATAACACCTCATCCACCGCTATCGCGGTCCCCCTTCCCCCACTGGGGAAGGCTTGGTTAATATAAACTCATTTGTTTGTAAACAGACGGATTTAGGGTTGTAGTCTTTAGTTAATACATACGAAGCAATGCATTTGTGGACACAAAAGCAAATCAAGTGATATGCCTTGCATTTGCTCGGCGTGATATTTTTGCTTCGCAAAAGTGATATTGCTCCCGACGGTCGCGGTGATACTCTATTCGCCTGCTAAATTCAAATGTGCAAAGCGCATATCACGCACGAAGTGCATATCACTCGCCACAGGCGAATAGAGTTGGCGCACCTGCTCTACGGCAGGTGCGCCAAAGGGTGCTTTTGATTATGGTAAATTGAGCTTTTTGTTCATTAGCCACTTGGTCATAAAGAATAATACCACTCCTATTATCACAAGAACGACAAAGCTAATTAGCATGCTTATATTTGACATTAAGATTGGATCTAATGCGTCCATACTGCTTGCCCAGCCTATCTCTACTATAAGCGCGAAGATGATAAGCATTGCGAACATTACAACAACGGATAAAATCTGTTGGAAAACATAGTATAGAACATGACCAGCGATAATGAACGCAGCACCTGTTGCAAACTTGCCCTTTGGTGCAACAACTCCACCAAGAAAAACAGCGAAGAAATAAAATATGAGAGAAGCCAAAAGTCCAACAAACCAGTTTTCAACATAAAGGAAAACCATAAGAATAGAATTTATTGGATGAACAGATTCGAAGAAGGAGTCAAGCATAAAGCCTATAATACTTTGATCGTCAAAAATCAATGATGGTGCAAACATTAAGACTGTTCCTATAAGAGTAACAATCGCAATTAAGGTGCCCCAAATAGCTCCGTTCAAAATTTTGGAAACTAATATTTTTGTTGGGCTAACTGGCAAGGTAAAGGTTAAATAGCCTTGGTCGGTTATTAATGTTTTATAGAAGTTTACAACTATTAAAACCGTTACTGCAATTGAAAGAACTGCAAAAGCGATAAAGACAAAGAGCATTGTCATAACGCTTACAAAATTAGTTAGATGAGCAAGTGAATAGAGAATATCATAAACCGAGGAAAGCCCTTCGTTTCCTTTCTCATATGCTTCCATTGAAAGAACATAAATATCTTGTGTGTGAAGGTTTAAAATTGTATGCACACAAGACATAACAAAGCCGAAAATGGCTAAAACAGCTGCGCCTATCGTGATAGGTAAGCAAACTCTGCCAACGCTTTTTAAATCGTGCTTTAAAAGCTTACGGAACATACTTAAACACCTCCCTGAAGTGAGAGTCGAGTGTTTGACCGGTTACTGCCTTGAAATCCTTAACGCTACCGTGCTCAATAACCTCGCCATATTTTATAAAGATATATTCGTCTAAAACATTCTCGATGTCAGAAATTAAGTGGGTTGATATAATTACTGATGCGCCCTTGTTGTATTTACTGATAATAGTATCAAGAATATAGTCGCGCGCCGCAGGGTCAACACCTGCAATTGGCTCGTCAAGTAAATATAGCTTTGCGCGCCTTGACATAACAAGAATTAGCTGAACCTTTTCCTTTGTACCCTTGGAAAGAGTGCGGAGCTTGCATTTTGGATTAATATCAAGGTCGGCAAGCATTTTTTCAGCAATTTCTCTGTCGAAATCTGCATAAAAGTCCTCAAAGAAATCAAGACATTCTTTAACGCTCATCCAAGAGTTGAAATAAGGACGCTCTGGAAGATAAGAAACGATTGCCTTTGTTTCCTCGCCGATTTTCTTGCCGTCAATTGTAACCTCACCACTGTTGTTAGTCAAAAGCCCTGCCAAGATTTTTATTAATGTGGTTTTTCCACTTCCATTAGGGCCGAGAAGTCCTATGATTTTCTCACTTTTTATTGAAAGGTCAACATAGTTTAGTGCGGTTAGCTTTCCATATTTTTTTACCAGTCCCTTTGCTCGCACTAAGGATGGCGAATCGTCGTGAAAGCCAACGCGTGTAGCATAGCTTTGTGGCTCTTTTAGTGATTCGTCAACATTTGAAGGCTCGCATTTTTGCACCTCGTCGCCTGCAAAGGACAAGGTAATTACCTTTACTTCGTCACTCATAAAATCCTCCTTTAGTATTATGTAAAAATTAAGGCATAAAGAGAGAATAGCCCACTTTATGCCGTCTAAAAATCTATATTTTTTGATTTTAAAAATGCTTTGATTTGGGCAAATGTTTCATCACTTATAACATGCTCAATTTTACAGCTGTCCTCAAGCGCAGTTTCCTCACAAACACCGAGTGCCATCAAGGCTTTAGAAATAACCTCGTGCCTTTCGTAAATTCGCTTTGCAATTTCAAGACCCTTGTCTGTAAGAAATATATTTCCGTCAGAATCAACAGTAATATAGCCCTCCTCACGAAAGTTCTTCATAGCAACAGAAACGCTTGGCTTTGAAACGCCGAGGTCGTTTGCAATATCAATTGAACGCACAAATCCCTTTTGATTTTTGATAACCAAAATCGACTCAAGATAGTTTTCAGCAGACTCTTTGATAATCATATCGTTGCTCCTTTCGTAGGTTTTATATATTATATCACATATATTTATTTTTGTCAAATAAAAAAACGCGCCAATACAGGCGCGTTTTGATTAAAAATAATATTATAGTGTAGCCTTATAGCCTTGAGCCTCAATGGTCGATATGATAATAGCAGTATCAATCTCCTTTGATAGCTTCACAACAACATTTGATTTTTTGTGGCTTGGCACTGCGCTTTCAATTCCGTCGATAGCCTCAAGCGCGCTTTTTACTCTTGCCTCGCAATGTGGGCACATCATACCCTCAACCTTTAATGTAATTTTCATTTCGTCTGTTTCCTTTTCTATATTCAATATTTTTTTCTTTTTTTTAAAGTGCCTTTTCTCGCTAAAGAAATTCAACCGAAGCGCGTTTGTGACAACCGAGAAGCTTGAAAGACTCATAGCAAGCGCACCAAACATAGGCGAAAGAGTAAGCACTCCACCTGACACATAAATAAATGCTCCTGTAGCTAGAGGAATACCAATTCCGTTATAGATAAATGCCCAGAATAGGTTTTGTTTTATATTTAAAAGAGTAGCGCGACTCAATTTTATTGCTGTGCAAATATCCTGCGGCTTGCTTTTCATAAGAACAACATCTGCTGTGTCAATAGCAATATCCGTGCCATTGCCTATTGCAATGCCGACATCAGAACTCGCAAGAGCGGGGGAGTCGTTGATTCCATCGCCTACCATAATTACCTTGCCGTGCCTTTTCATGCTTTCAACAACCTGCGCCTTGCCATCGGGGAGCACACCTGCAATAACCTCGTCAACACCAACCTCATCTGCAACCGCTCTGGCAGTTTTTTCGTTGTCGCCGGTTAGCATAACTGTATAGAAGCCCATTTCCTTTAAGGATAGAATTGCTTCACGGCTACCATCCTTTAAAGTATCTCTCACAGCAATAATACCGAGGGGAGTGTCGTTTTTTACAAAAAATAGAGGAGTTTTGCCTTGGAGTGCAAGAGCATCAAAATGAGATTTGAGCTCGGCACACTCGCCAAGATGCTCATATGTGTATTTGTAGCTCGCTCCAAAGAGCCTTTCACCATTAATTTCTCCCGTAACACCACTGCCACTTAAGGTTTTAAAGTGCTCAAGAGTAAATGAAGAGATATCCTTTTTCTTTGCAATTTTGTTTATAGCAAGCGCCAAAGGATGCTCGCTTTTTTCCTCGAGAGAATAAGCATATTTTAATAGCTCGTCCTCGCTTATTCCAAAAGGAATTATGTCAGTTACCTCTGGCTCACCCGAGGTGATTGTGCCTGTTTTATCAAGCAAAATTATGTCACATTTGCCACAAGCCTCCAGCTTGCCTGCATCCTTAAATAAAATGCCTTTTTTTGCACCAACACCACTGCCAACCATTATAGCAACCGGCGTAGCAAGACCCAAAGCACACGGACAGCTAATAACTAAAACGGAAATTCCACGCGCCAAGGAATATCCAATATCAGCTCCAGCTAATAGCCAAATTATAACAGTGATTATAGCAATTGAAATAACAACGGGAACGAAAAATCCAGACACAGTGTCGGCAATTTTTGCAATAGGAGCTTTTGTTGCAACGGCATCTGTTACTGTTTTTATAATTTTGGAAAGAGCAGTTTTTTCTCCAACCTCGGTTGCACGTGCCAAAATATAGCCTGATTTATTTATGGTCGATGCATAAATTTTATCTCCTTTGCCCTTTTCGGCAGGAACGCTCTCGCCAGTCAAGGCAGACTCGTCAAGCGCGCCCTCACCCTCGGTGATTATAGCATCAACAGGAACACAGCCACCCGCCTTTACAACAAAAATATCGCCTTCCTTTATAGTTGCTATTTCCACCTCAATCTCTTCGCCGTCAATTAGGAGGGTTGCGCTAGTCGGCTTTAGCTTGATTAAGCTCTTTAATGCGTTTTTCGTTTTTCCTTTGGAGAATGCCTCAAGCATTTTGCCAACGGTAATAAGGACTAAAATCATAGCGGCGGATTCAAAGTAAAGCTCCGAATGAGCAAGCTCGTGCATATACTCGTGGTTACCTGTGTTTAGACACATTATAAATAAAATAACGGTGCTATATATGAATGAAGCACCAGAGCCAATAGCAACAAGTGAATCCATATTTGGAGAGAGCTTAAAAATGCTCTTAAAGCCACTAATAAAGAACTTTTGGTTTATTACTAAAATGATAGAAGAAAGTATCATTTGGATAAGCGCAAACACAAGAGGATTTTCCTCTAAAAACGGAGGCATATAAAGTCCTATGTGACCACCCATTGAAACATACATAAGAACCAATAAAAAACCGAGGGAAATAAAAAATCTTCTCCTCAAAACAGGTGACTCATTGTCAACAAAAACAGCCTTGTCTTCATTTGATGCACTAGAACTCTTGCCTTGCAAGGTAGCACCATAGCCTGCCTTTTTTACGGCATTAATGATATCCCTTTCGCTTGCATTACCTTCAACATTCATTGAGTTAGTAAGCAAGTTGACCGAGCAGGCTTCAACTCCGTCGAGCGATTTGACAGCCCTTTCAACTCGAGCAACGCACGCGGCACAGCTCATACCGGTAATGTCATACTTCTGCAGAAAAATCCCTCCTTTTTTGAGCTCGTTCACTTTAATTATACATTTAAAAATGGTTTTGTCAACCCTGGTTTTCGGGCAAAAAGGTCGCAAAAGCCGAGTAAAGTTCAAACTCTTCATTATTAATATAATTAGACAAAAAGGGCGAAAAAATCTTTTAAAAAATTGTCATAATAAAAAATTTGAAAAAATATGAAAAAAATTACAAAAAGCTCTTGACAAAGTGAGTTAGTTATGCTAAACTAACCGCGTAGTTAGTTAAGACTAACTCGAAGTTATTTATGAAGGAGTAAACAAAAATGACTTTAAAGGATGCAAAGGTAGGCGAAACTGTCAAGGTTTTAAAGGTTATTGGCGAAGGTCCTATAAAAAGACGAATTATGGACCTCGGCATTACCAAGGGCGTTGAAATCTATGTTAGAAAGGTTGCACCACTTGGTGACCCATTTGAGCTTACAGTTAGAGGCTACGAGCTTAGCTTGAGAAAAGAAGATGCTAAGATGATAGCCACAGAAAGAGTCTAATTATTTAGTTTTAAGTTATGCGAAATCGCATTTAGGAGGGTAAAATGTC
Organism: Clostridia bacterium; assembly: GCA_017472695.1. Taxonomy (GTDB): domain Bacteria; phylum Bacillota; class Clostridia; order Oscillospirales; family CAG-272; genus RGIG2000. The sequence goes on from JAFUOQ010000005.1 coordinate 6,578, forward strand.
TATTAAAATTGCTTTAGTTGGTAACCCCAACTCGGGTAAAACGACTTTGTTTAACGCACTTACCGGCGCTAACCAATATGTTGGTAACTGGCCTGGCGTTACAGTCGAAAAGAAAGAGGGAAAAATAAAGTGGCAGAAGGATGTAACACTTACAGACCTTCCAGGTATTTATTCACTTTCCCCATACACACCAGAGGAAATAGTTACAAGAAACTATCTTGTTGACGAAAATCCTGATGCTATCATCAATATCGTTGATGGTACAAACCTTGAAAGAAACCTATATCTTACAACACAGCTTCTTGATTTCGGTATTCCTACAGTTATCGCAATTAACTTTATGGATATTGTTAAGAAGAGAGGAATTGTGCTCGACCTTAAAAAGGTATCAAAGTCACTTGGCTGTAAGGTAATTGAGATATCAGCTCGCAAGGGCGAGGGCATTAAGGAAATTGCACTTGAGGCAATAGCCTTGAGCGGTAAAAAAGTAGAAAAGAAAACGGATATCTTTTCAAGCGATGTTGAAAACGCACTTTGCGCGATTGAGGATGTAATTTCAGCAAATGATATTGAAGAATCCAAAAAGAGATGGTTCGCAGTTAAGCTTTTTGAAAGAGACTTTGATGTTGTAAGACATCTTGAAATTTCCGAGAAAAACAAGGAAAAAATCGAGGGCTACATAAAGGAAGTAGAAAATAAGTACGATGACGACTGCGAGGGTATCTTAACAAACGAAAGATACGACTATGTTACTAAAATAGTAAACAAGAAAATCGTTGGTAAGGATAAAATGTCTATTTCAGATAAGATAGACAAAATTGTAACAAATAGATTCCTTGCAATTCCTATTTTTGCTGCAGTTATGTTCTGCGTTTACTTTGTTGCAATGGGCTTTGGTGGCTTCGGTGTTACCGGCTTCTTTGCAGACGCTTCACTTGGTGATAATACAATCGGTTGGGTAGAGTCTATATTTGAGTGGATATCCAACGGTGTAACAAATGCATTAGAGAGCTGGGGAGCTTGGCCATGGCTTGTTAGCCTTATTGTAGATGGCGCAATTGCAGGCGTTGGTGGAGTACTCAGCTTCGTACCACAAATGCTCATCTTGTTCTTGTTCTTAACACTTCTTGAGGAATGCGGATATATGTCTCGTGTTGCCTTTGTGTTCGACAGAATATTCAGACGCTTTGGTCTTTCAGGAAAATCAATCATCCCAATGTTTGTTGCAACAGGATGCGCAGTGCCAGGCATTATGGCAAGCCGCACAATTGACCAACAAAGCGACCGTAAGCTAACAATTATGACAACAGGCTTTATCCCATGCGGAGCGAAAATGCCAATCGTATTCTTCTTGTCAGGAAGTGTACTCAGCGGTGTGCTCGGTGGAGGCGCATTAGGTGGCGCGCTTGTTGCAGTATCAGCATACTTTATTGGTATTCTAGCAGTTATCTGCTCTGGTATCATTCTAAAAAAATTCAAGGCATTTGCAGGAAAGCCATCACCATTCGTTATGGAGCTTCCTGAATATCACGCACCAGCACCACTCAGCGTTTTGAGAACAACATGGGAGCGTGGATGGAGCTTTATCAAGCGTGCAGGAACAGTTATCCTACTTGCAAGCATTGTAATTTGGGCTCTTTCAAACATTACACTTGAAACAACAGTGGAAAACGAAACAATCGGAAACGACGACAACGGCTCATTTAAGACTGAATGGGTTGTAATTGAAGATGAAGAGGGCAATATTATAGGTCGTGAGGAAGTGCCTACTTATGAGCAAGTAAAGCACTATCACTACTACACCTCTGAAGAAACCGTTATTGAAAACGGAGAGGAAATAACAGTAACAAAGATAGACAAAATTGAAGAGGTTGAGCATGAGGGACTTTACTTTATGCAAGACGGCTGTAACTGTAAGTCAATTCTTCAGGTTCTCGGTGAAGGACTCTCTGTAGTATTTAAGCCACTTGGCTTTGGCGATAGCTGGCAAACAAGCGTTGCAACAATTCTTGGACTTGTAGCTAAAGAGGAGGTTGTAGGCGCTCTTGAAACTATGGCAGGAAACGAGGATCCATCAGAGCTATTCTTCAATGGAAGCTACCTAGTTGCTTACTCATTTATGATATTCAATCTCCTTTGTGCACCTTGCTTCGCTGCAATTGGAGCGATTAAGAGAGAAATGAATAATAAGAAATGGACTTGGGCAACTCTTGGCTGGATGACAGGTCTTGCATATGTGGCATCTTTTGTTACATATCAGCTTGGTATGCTCTTTAGATGGGGCTCGTTCGGATTTGGAACAATTGTCGCATTCATTTGCTTGGCAGTATTCCTATATCTACTATTCAAGCCTGCAAAATTCTCACTTATGAGTCTTTGCAAGAATCTTTTCAAAAAAGAAAATAATCAAGCATAAAAATCTAAAAGGAGGATACATTTATGGATTGGCGCGGATGGCTGGTTTTAATCGGTTTAATAGCAATAGTTGTGGCAATAGTTGTACGACTTATAGTAAATAAGGCAAAGGGCAAAAGCTCTTGCTCATGCGGTTGCGGTGGTTGTGCTATGAGAGAAATGTGTCACTCTAACAATTCAAATAAGTCAAAGCCGTCAGAGCAAGAGACGGTGGATAAAAATGACAAAATAGAACCGGAAAACAATGAAAAAGCCGAGTAATAATCGACATGGTTCAAACTAATAAAAAACTCTTCTTTCCACAAAAAAGCTAGCCATGGGGAACTGCTAGCAAAAAAAAGCGAGTGCAATTTGCACTCGCTTTTTGTTATTCAGCTAACGTCCACACCTGCATAGGGCTTTCGCCTCTGTTTGCAAATGCGTAATAAGGGATGAATTTTGCCTTAACCCTTTTTCTGTTTTGTGAAATTGGTGCATACAAGGAGTTGGAGCTTTGCTTGATAAATGCATCAAGCGTGATAGTAGGCACACCCAATTCTTCGTTAAAGCCATGGGTGAAGTCCGTGTTTCTATCAATGCGAATATTGAATATATCATATTCGTTGTCGCAACCCTCTAAGCAGTAAACCACAGGGCCACGCATAAGGGCGACCTTGCCGACACAATCCTTTACTTTTGAATGTGCTTCAATCAGTATAGTTGGAATTTCAAATTCTATTGTTTTTTCCTTGTTTTTGACTAAATTCACGGGGAGGTATCCGTTTTTGCCGATTTTTACATCGCCCAAATACTCAGGCACACGCACAAAAACAGTAACATCTCCGCTTGCTTTTAGGGTGATTTTTCCGTTTTCTGGGTAGGAAGTTTTTTGGGTTAGAGTAATTTCCTCGCCACCAATGTTAAAGGTTGATTTACTGCTTATATATTGCTGTAAATATATATTTTTATCATCATATGTATATATATACGAGCCAAGTGAGCCTAAAAATCTAACTATATTAGGCGGACAGCATGAGCACTCAAACACTTCCTTGCGAGTCATAGGGGGGAGAGGGTCGCTATGTTTGACGGATGCGTGTCTTGTGTGGTTTTGAGGAACAATTTCAAGTGGATTTACATAAAAAAATGCTTTTCCATCAAGAGAAAATGAGCTTAAAAATCCGTTATATAAAACGCGCTCAATAACATCTGCATACTTCTTTTCGCAAGTTAAATTTAACATTCTTTGCGCAAAGAAAATAAGACCAATAGCCGCACAGCTCTCGGCATATGCGCCCTCACTTGGTAGGTCAAACGGAGTAGTAAACGCCTCGCCCAAATGTGTTGAGCCAATTCCACCGGTTATATACATTTTTCGGTTTATTATATCGTCAAAAATACATTCACAGGCGAGCTTTAATTCCTCGTCGTTCTCCTTGAGCGCCAAATCAGCCATGGCGGAATATAAATATACCGCACGTACACTGTGTCCTTCGGCTGTGCGTTGGCTTTTTGGCTCTTTGTGAGATTGACTATACTTACTCTCTGCCCAGTCAATATAAATGTCCTCGTCGGCATGCTTGCCTCTTTCAGAAACAAAGAATTTAGCAAGCTCAAGATGCTTTTTCTCGCCCGTCAAGTTGTATAAACGAACAAGTGCGAGTTCTATTTCCTCATGCCCAGGAGTTGTAAAACCTGCGTCACAGTCGATTTTAAATCGCTTTTCAATATAATCAATATATTTGAGCATAAGCTCAAGGAATTTTTCCTTGCCAGTCGCCTCGAAATAAGCAATAGAAGCCTCAAGCAAATGTCCCGCACAGTATAGCTCGTGACAGTCGCGATTTGCAAAGATGTTTTCTGGCTCCATTGGTATAAAATAACTGTTAAAATAGCCACAGGGTAGCTGATTTTTTTCAATTTCATCAACTATTTCGTCAACTATTTTTTCAAGCTTGGGATCTCTTTTTTGCTTTGTAAGATAAGCAACACCCTCAATCCATTTTGCAACGTCGCTGTCCCAATAAACGTGAGGCTTTATTTTGGCATTTTTGTCGCACTTAAATGCATCAAAGCGCCCTGTTTCCTTGAACCTGTCGTAAACAGCCCAAACAGTTGTCTTGCGCAAAAGATTTTCCTTTGAGCCCCAAAGTCCACCAAGTATAGTTACCTTGTCATAGGTTAAGCTTTTGTATGGCATAAAACTCATTACTCCTTTTTCAATTTATTTGAAGTAATATACCTTTGTTCCGTGTGTTGGCACACTTGCACTAATTTCGTCGGCAAACTTAACTTTTTCGCCTGACCAAAGCTCAATTCCAGACACTCCTACCTCAATTTCGAGGTCAATAAGAGGGAATGAAACGGTGGCATCGCTTTCACTTAAATTGAAAATAGCAACATATTGACCACCCTCGGATGAGGTTGCAGTCCATAGGCAGAATTCTTGTCCGTTTATTTCCTTGCGCCAAACCTGATGAGAGTGACGCGCATTTTTGTGCATTTTTAAAATCTCCTCATTGGTGACTAAGTCAAGGGTGAACTTGTCAAACTTGGTCATCTCACCACCGATAATAAGAGGAGAACGCATAATCGACCAAAGGGTGAGGTTAGTATATAATTCGTCGTTTGTGAACTTAGTCCACTCATTTTTGTTATAGCATTGACGGACTGCACCAATAGGAAGCATGTCAGCATCGGGCCAGTGACCAGCGCCTGAGTGGATTGACCATTTTTCTGCGCGCTCAAACATTTCGTAAAGAAAATGCCACTCGTCCCAAAAGTCGTCGGTTATGCGCCACATGTTTGCATATTGCTTGTAAAACTCAGCACGCTCAAGACGAGATGGACCTGGGGAAACGCTAAATACCATATCGCGCCCACATTCCTTGATAGAGTTGGAAATCAGCTTTAATTCTTCCTCGTGATGAGGCAATTCTCTTGCTATGTCGTCGCACTTAATAAAGTCAACGCCCCAAGATGCGTATAATTCGAAAACACTCTTGTAGTATTCCTTTGCACCCTCTTTTTTTGTATCAACACCATACATATCGGTGTTCCAAAAGCACGCATTTGTTATTTTAAATTCCTCGTTTGGTCTTTGTACCCAAACGCTGGCAATATCGCGCGCAGTTTTGTCAGTTCCCTTGATTTTTCCCTTGCCGTGAACTGCAATTCTGGGCACTCCACGCATAATATGAATACCAAACTTCAAGCCGAGAGAATGAACATAGTCAGCAAGTGGCTTAAAGCCAAGACCGCCCTTGGAGGAAGGAAAGCGGTTCTCGGCAGGAATAACGCGAGAATATTCGTCTATACAAATATCAGAAAAATCATTATAGTCGTTGTTGTCGGCAGTTGGCTCATACCATTGAATATCAACAACAATATATTCCCAACCGTACTTTTTTAAATTCTTTGCCATGTATTCGGCATTTTGACGCACGGTCGCTTCGTCAACCGACGCACCATAACAGTCCCAGCTGTTCCAGCCCATAGGCGAAGTCTTTGCAATCATAAAAAGCTCCTTGAAGATAAATTATTAGTTAATTTAATCATATCACATAAACAAAAAAAGTGCAAGAAAAAAGTGGCGCAAAAGCACCACTTTTATTTTTACATTTCCCAGCTTGAAATCCAAGCGGAGAACTCCTTGTATAGCAAGTCCATCTCGCTTGTCAATTCCTCGCCCTTGTCAAGAGTATATACATAGTCGTAGTTGTCAAACTCCTCAAGGTACTTAAATTCACTTGTGTAATTTTTAGAATTTAATTCGTTGAGTGCCTTTTGGGAGAGCACCTCCGCCTTGCGCACATTTTCTACAAGTGATGATAGCTTGTCCTTGTCAACCGCTTCTATTTTTTGAACAAGTCCGTCAAAATATCCGTTCTTGTAGCCGTAGTAATATGATGCACCCTCAATTGTTATATAATTAAGTGCATCGCTTGGATATAGGTAGTAGCCCTTGACCACCTCGCCAGCTTCGTTTATGTAGGTTTTTACATAATATGTGTTCCAAGCGCAAAGGAAGTTTACATATTGATACATTTTGTCAATTTCGGTAACTATGTTGCTTTCGGCAATTTCCTGCCAAAGCGCGAGGTCAGCTGAGATTTCATCAGCGGACAAAATTGTATATTCCGCATCAACTATTTTGAAGTTAAATTCGTATCCAAATTCGTCAGTGAAAAACTCGTCCTCGCTTTGTGCTACCATAAGAGTACCTACAACCTTGATTGCCTGCGTTGTATAATCAAAGGCCTTGCCCTTTTTAGGATAAACCTCCAAGGTGTTTGATAGCTGTGAGGTGTTAGGCACGCAGAAGGGACAGCTTTGATAAGGCATATTCATTAAAAACATAAATGAGCCGTCAACAGGGGATGAGGTTGCCATATATCCATTAATTGTTACGGTTTTGCCATCTATGCTTTTTAAATAACCATATGTAGAGGTGGATTTAAAGCTCAATTTGATAGCGTCCTTCTCGCCACACCCGATAATAGGAAAAACGAAAATCAGGGCGAGAAAAACACACGCGATTTTTAAAATTCTTATTTTCATATACCCTCCTAATCGCTAATAGAATCCTTATGCGACATGGCAAAGGTCCAAATCGCAGTTGGCAAAACGCTAATTAAAAATACGCCAACCAAAATAAGAATTTCTAAAGGATATAAGCGTCCGATATTCAAAACAACACCCATAGAGGAAACATAGTCGTTCATTAATGCAAGGCAAATTCTTGAAAGGACAAAAGCCAAAAGAATAGACAAAATACCGATAATTGAGTTTTGAATAAGGTACAAAAGATTTATTTTTTTCATGCTTATGCCAATTAAACGCATAAGCGAGATCTCCTTTGAGGAGTGATACATATTAAGCAAGGTGATAATGGAAATTATCATAATGTTCATTACAAGAATTACTGCGCAAAGAACATAAACTATGTATTTGGTATTGTCTGCATCGTTCAATACATCTCTTACCGCGCTCATGGGAGAAATTGCTTGGAGAGAAATTGGCTTTTCCTCGCCCTCAATTACCTTGCCATTGTATTTTTCGATAAGAGTCATAGCGCTTGACTCATTTTTCGCTTTAATAAGGATTGCGCAAACGGTTTTTTCGTGGCTGTGCTCGTCTTCCTCCTCGTTCTCACCCTCCTCATGCTCGTGAATTTCCCAAAGAGTGCGAACCTGCGTAAATACTACATTGTCATATGAGGAATGGGTCTCCGCTAAAATTCCAACAACCTTAATTCCCTTTTTGTGTGTTTCCGCGCTGGTTGCAGAATGGCTTGTATAAAGTGTATCGCCGATCTTTAAGCCGTTTTGCTTTGCAACTCTAGAGCCGACAACTGCTTCAAAAACACCAAGGTCGTCAAGCATTTCGCCGGTCTTTAGCTCCTTACCGTCTAGATAAGTAGAGGAGGTTCCTACAATACTAGCGCCATTATAGCTATCTGCCATGGCAAAGGGAACAGCCTCTTTTACATTAGTGCCGTCCATTGAAAGCTCGTTAACTAAAGAGTAGGGGATAGTACCAAGTGGCTCGTCGGAGAAATACATGGAGTTCATAGCAAGCTGTGTTTCACTACCTGCAGGGCCGATAATTACACCATAGTATTTTGCATTTTGGGAAATTCCGTCACTAACCTGATTTGATACATTAAAAGCAAGAACGGCGATTCCGGCAGAAAGCACGATTGAAAGCACAATTAAAACAATTTGCACCTTTTTAATTGCCATATTTTTCAAAGCGAAGCGTATCATAAATCGGCCTCCTTTGATGGTATAATATCAACTATACCACTTGTCATTTCGTTCATATCAATTATATTGTCAAAATATTTACCGAGTCTTTCGTCATGAGTAACGGCAATTAAGGTCTTTCCGCTTGATACCTCGACAAGTGCCTTAATAACCTCCTCGCCAATAGCAAAATTGAGGTTGCCCGTTGGCTCGTCAGCCAGGATAATGTCTGGCATCTTCACAATGGCGCGTGCAATAGCAACTCTTTGCTTTTGTCCGCCTGAAAGATGCTTGATTTTACTGTTTTTCTTATCTAAAATGCCTAGCTTTTCGAGAACTTCGGGCGCGCTCTGTGTATTTACGCCCTCTAGTTTTAAGATATTTATGTTATCCATAACGCTCATTTCGTTAATGAGCTTAAAATCTTGGAAAATATAACCAATGTTTTTAATTCTATACTTGTCCTTTTCCTTTTGGCTCTTTTGACTCATGCTTTCGCCATCGATAATAACAGAGCCGGATGTTGGCGAGAGAATGCCCGCAATTATGTTCAAAAGCGTGGATTTTCCGCAACCAGACGCGCCTAAAAGCATATAGGATTTACCGCTTTCAAAGGTAATATCACTATATGTAATAGCCGTCTCGTTTTGAAACTGCTTTGTTAAATTTTTAATTTCTATCATTTTAATTCCTTTCTTTATTTCAGCTTATAATAAAGAAAAAATCAATCAGATAGCTTTACCTTTAATTTAATTAGAGATAGCTTTGTTTTAATTACAAAAATTAAAGGCAATGTAACGCACAAAAGGGCATAACTAATAAAATATGAAGAAGCAACGGGCGTTATAACAGAATCGGTTTTGTCAACACTGGTCAAAAAAGCACAGATTTGACAGCCCTCGTTTTCGCAAGAGCGCGCGTGATCGATTCCAAAGAAAACGGAGAAAACAGAAGAAACCAAGGCAAAAGCCAATACGATAGCAATTACAAGTAAAATACGCTTGTTTTTCATAATTTTCTCCCTTCCCGCATTTTTACACACAAATGCGTTATAATATATAATAATGATAGCACAATCAAGATAAAAGTGCAAGAAAAACAGATAAAAAGTTACAAAAGAGAGGAGCAAAATAGTAATTTCCAAAATTTTTAACAAAGTGCTTGACAACTAAAATAAAATGTGATAGAATACTAAAGCAATATTGGGATGTAGCCAAGCGGTAAGGCACCAGACTTTGACTCTGGCATTTCGATGGTTCGAACCCATCCATCCCAGCCAAGAAAGAACCAGTTGAACCGTAGTTCAACTGGTTCTTTCAGTTATATTCGCCTTACGGCGAGTTCTATTGCTTCGCAGTGATATTCGGCTTGCGCCGAGTGGTATTCGCTTCGCGAGTTTAGGAGGCGAATATAATATCACTGCGGAACGAAGTGGAGCAATATCACTGTCGCTTGCGACAATATCACGCTGACGAAGTCGGCATATCACTAAAAACTTTTCAACTCTGAAGTTTTTCAAAATTCTGTAGATGCATTTCGGGCATTTCGGGTCTGTAGACAGATTCGAACCGGCGAAATGCATTTTTTGATATAGATTCCCCACAGAAGCAAATCCGTGGACAGATTCGAACCGCCACACACTTTCCGAAGCCTTTCAAAAATCCTTCCCGTTCAAAATTTATTTACAAAGCCATAGATGCAAAGGCATTTTGGACAGATTTGAACTACCACACTTGAAATGTTTACAAAATTGTGGTATAATAAATAAAAAACAAGGAGGATAACTACTATGACCCCCAAGGAACAATGTGAAGTATTGTTAGATAAATTACTCCCGTTTGCAGAAGATCAAATGAAAAAGTATCGCGAATTCTACCCGTTTGCCGCCGTTATTCTTATGGATGATTCCGTAGAATTGACCGGCAGCTATGACGGTAACGAACATCCCGAATCAAAAGACATTCTTGCTGACTTGATACAGATACACAAGCAACTGGCTGCCGAAGATAAAATCAAAGCCAGCGGTATCGTTTGGAATGCGGGTATAGCTTCCGCAGATGGCAAACCCACCGACGCGATTATTGTAAGCTTGGAACACAAAGACGATTATTCTGTTATTGTTGGTGAGCCTTATAAAGTCGGTCTTTTCAAAAAGGTTACTTTTGGTAATTTGTTTGCAATGGAAGGAAAACACGATATTTTTTAATGATACATAGGTTGTCGTTGCAAGCATGGCGTTGCGCCCCGGAAAATAGCGGTCAAGTGCAACTCCCATCATCGCCAAGGGGTCAGTGTACCCTCTGCAAAATCAGCGTGCATCTAAATCAGCCACACACGGTTTTGCATCTAAATCGGACACACGTCACAACAGACAAGCCACTCGTAATGAGTGGCTTTTTTGTTCTGTTGGCTGGGATGGTACTGGTTCGACCACTTTGTGTTGCATCGCAACACAAATATAAGAACCTGCTACGCAGAACCTTGTTACTCCCTTTGGCCGTAATGTGTTCGCAAGGCGGTGGGAGCTTGCTCACACAAGCCGAGCGAAGCTTTTTTTCATTGGTAAAAAGCCTCCATTCATCCCAACCACATTGGGAGCATCCCACCTGCTTCAATTATCTAAAAACTCATATTCAAACGAGGCATTGTCCGATTCAAAGGAAATAAGAGCTTGACCGTCATTTATGAAGGAATAGGAGGCGCGACAAGAGAGGCTTTCATGAATTGTTCGGTTCATTGCGCCACTTACAGGGGCGAAAAGTGGAAGTGCTTGCTTATTTATCAATTTTACGGATAATTCCATTTTTCCCTGTTCTATAATTATTTCTCCATTTTCTATTTTTCTTATTTTAGCACCGAGATAGGTAGCTAATCTATATTCCTTTTTATCAAGCATTATTATTCCAATTACACCTGTAAAGCTAAAGGGACCAATGGGAATACTCGCAACGCTTAACATAATTGAGCCGTTTTCAAAAAAGCATTGAGTCCACGCATACTTGCGTGGAAAGGAGTAGCCTCTATCCCCCTCAATGTATCCCATATCATTATCAAAAAAATAGCTTACTCCGTTTATCTCTAATTTTCCTGTTACTGTGTGCTTCATGCTGACAACGCTGTGTCGGCACTCCATAAAGGGAACATATTTAAATGGCCCCATAATATCGTATTTTATTGGAGAAAAAGCTCCAAATTTAAGAGAGCCAACAGCTTTAAGGTCGGGAGCTGACAAGCATAAATCTATTCCTTTTTCTGAAAAGTGATTGTTTTCTATATCAATACTAAAGCTGTTTTTATGCTTGCAAAAGCTTTCGTATGGAAAGGAAGCATTAAAGACACCATCACTTGTAATCAGCTGGATAGAAGACGAGCTATTTTCTCTCGACCTATGAAGGGCAGGGATTATTGCCAATGCTTTCTTTGATGATTGACATTTAAAATACCATCCACAAAAATATTCTCGCATAAAAACCAACCTTTGTTTACCTTAATAAGTATATTCTTCCTGCCTTATGGGATTTTATACAATAAGCCTTGTAAAAGCTTTTGAATTTTGATATAATTAAACTAAACCAGTTTATCAAAAACTCGTTTTAATAGTAAAAAGGAGGTGCTACTGTGGAAAAATACGCATGGAAGGGCAGAATAGTTGATGGTGCCCTTGAGGAATATATAAAAAGACACGATGCTATATGGGACGAAATGAAAGAGGTTTTGGCAGAGGCTGGCATTGTAAACTACACCATTTGGAATGTTGGCAATGAGCTTTTTGGCTATTATGAATGTGAAAAGGGCATTGAATATGCAACAAGGGTGCAAAGAGAGAGCCCTGTGGTTGATAGATGGAACGAGTATATGAAGGACATTTTAATAATGGAACAAGACCCCGAGACTGGCGCTCAACCGAAGCTGACAAAGGTTTTCTCATTTAAATAAAAGGAGGGCTTCAATGAAAAATGATACACCAAGGGTCAACTGGCGAGGTGGACTTTTATATACGCTTTTTATTGAGATAGAGGTTCTTGTAACTGCGCTATTTCTTACCTTTGCCGTTTACCCTGTGAGAATGATTTTTGGCGAGGGAGTCTTGCGTACCCTTTTAGAAATAGTTGTGCTTCTTGCAACCGAGCTCGTATTTAGATTCATTATTTTCTATAATTTATTTAAAAATAGCAGAAGACTAGAGTTTGGCTACTTTGCCGGGGGCTATCTAATAACCTTTGGAATACGTCTTGTTTTTTCGCTGCTTACTAGCTTTGCTGCGTTTTCGGCGGGAATGGCGGTTTTGGAAATAGGCGTAACAATAGCACAAAGCACGATAAGCCCTGATATAAAAACGATGCAAGAGGTTCCAAAGCTATTATATATAGCAGTATTTATAGCATTTGAGGGCATTTCTCTTTTAATAGCTTACTTGTCGTATAGACTTGCTGAAAGCAAAAGAGAAAACGAAAGAAAAAAGCTTCTTGGAGAATAAAAAGCACTCTTGCTTTATGTAGTTAAGGCAAGAGTGTAATTTTTTTCAGCGCAAAATTTAATTACATATAAAATTCATTGACATATTTTTCTTGCTTTGCTATAATACTAATATATTGATATAATTTAAAGGAGACAGCTATGGATGGTTTTATAAATTTTTTAAATACATATATTGTTGACCTTAGCTGGGTTTCAATAATTTTAAGAATAATACTTGCTGTCGTAGTTGGTGGACTTATCGGTAGTGAAAGAGGAAGAAGCGGTAGCCCGGCAGGACTCCGCACTCATATACTTGTATGCGTTGGCTCTGCAATGACCGCACTTATTAGCGTTTATATAGCCAAGGCAGGTGGCTTTGACGATATTGCAAGAATTCCTGCACAGGTTATCTCGGGCATAGGCTTCCTCGGTGCAGGAATGATAATTGTTAAAAAGAACAATGTTATCACGGGCTTAACGACAGCAGCCGGTATGTGGGCAACCGCCACAATCGGCATTGCTCTTGGCTACGGCTTTTATCTTGGTGCTCTTGTTGCAACAGGCGCATGCATTTTCACCGCGGCGTTTCTTACAAGACTTGAACGCAAGAGCAGAAAATCAATGCATATCTATGCTGAAATTTCTAAAGCCGAGGAAGCGGGCAGAATTGCCGAGGAGATAAGAAAGCTGCTCGGACACGAGGCGCTCATTGAGGTTGCAGGAGCAAGGAGTGGCACAAAAGGCAACATCGGCTTATATATCACCGCAAGCACGCAAAGCACCGATACTACTCGCCGAGAAATAGAAGCGATAGACGGCATTTCATTTGCAATTCAAGAATAATAAAAGGACACCTTTTGGTGTCCTTTTAGTTTATCCATAAATATAATCGTGAGTCTCAAAATAATACCAATTGTTGTCTATTTTCTTTACGAAGCACCAGTCGTTTTTGTCGCTTGCCTCACCAAAATAGTATCCGCCGTCATCCTCGGTGTAGGTCTTTGGTAAGTCCATTGTGTCCTCCTCGCATGGAACAATTTCATTGCTTTTGGTGTAGTAATAGCCATAATATGTATTTTCATTTGTGTTTACTATTGTGTCGTAAAAATAATATTCAAGCTTTTCGTTGTGAGTAATTTTCCCTTCATTTTCATTTACATAGCTGGAAATCTCCTCATAATAATCCTTGGAGTAGGACGAGCCACATGCAACCAGCATAAAAACAAATGTAATTAAAATAAAAAGTGCAATTAATTTTTTCATATTTTACCTCTTATTCAAGAATATTTGTAGTAATATAGTCAATACCCCACTCGGCGAATTTTTCGCCCTCCTCGCACGTGTCAACAGTCCAGCAGTTGACAGTTAAGCCTGCCTTATGGCACGCTTCGATTTGCTCGCGAGTTAATTCTCCACACCAAACATCAACATCGATTTTATCGCGACAAAGTCTATCAATCTCCTCGTCGGTTATCTTCCAAAATAGGTATTGCGCGCTATGCTTTGGTAAAATTTCACGAACCCTTAGTAAATTATCATAAATAAAGGAAATGAATGTCGTATTTTCAAGCTGATCATATTCCCTTACAATTTGGATAATGCGAGCAAGCTCGTCCTTTGTAAAATCAGACTTTAATTCAAGCACGGAATGCTTTTCATATTTTTTGCAAATCTTTAAATAATTTTCAAGACGCGAGGGGCGTAAATCAACCCTATCCTTTTTGCCGTCCTTGTCAAAAAAGATGATATTTTGAAGAGTGCAAAGGTTCTCGTTTTCCAGATGAATTTCCTCTCCTGCAACTCTTTTGTAGTTGTTGTCGTGACCAATTACAAAATTCCCGTCAGCGGTTCTATATATATCGGTTTCAATTCCGTAATATGAACGGTTGCCTGCCGCCACAAATGCGGAGTTTGTGTTTTCCACTTCGATTCCGGAAAGACCTCTGTGTGCAACCACACGTACACTTTTTTTGTCAAATTTAATGGTGTTCATTTTTCTCTCCTAAATGGTATTAAAATTATTTTATCATACTAAATTAACCTTGTCAAGAAATAGGGCGAACTTGCCCATTTCATCTTGTATTTTAAATATAAAAATGATATTATAATTATAAAAGGTGACAAGAAGGAGAAAAGCAATGAAAATAATGACCTTTAACACTCAAAGCTGCTTGAATTATTTAGAGCAAAAAGTTGACTATGATATAATGGCAAAAACAATTTTAGATTTAGGCGCCGAGGTTGTCGGCTTAAACGAGATGCATTCTTACTGTGAGGAGGGCGATACTTTCCCAAACCAAACAAAAACCCTCGCCGACCTTTGTGGCTTTGAAAACCACTATTTTGCAAGGGCGGTTTGCTTGCCACCCGAGGGCTCTTTTGGAAACGGACTTATATCAAAATATAAAATTGTAAAGGCAGAAACTATTGCAATCCCTGACCCAAATCCAAGAAAATATAACGGCTATTACGAAACAAGATGCATTCTTAAAGCCAAGCTCGAAAACGGACTAACTGTTATGTCTGTGCACTTCGGTCTTAACCCCGACGAGCACGAAAACGCAGTGAAAACAATTTTGGAAAACCTTGAAAATGAGAAGTGCGTTTTGATGGGAGATTTTAATATCACACCCGACAACGAGCTTTTAAATAAAATAAGAGAAAAAATGAAGGATACAGCCGTTGGCTATTGCGAGAACACACCAACCTGGCCATCCGATAAGCCGGAAATGAAAATTGACTATATCTTTGTTACCCCGGATATCGAGGTTGTTTCTGCAGAAATTCCAGAAATTATCGCATCAGACCATAGGGCTCATACAGCAGAAATAATATTTTAGGAGAGGACAATACTGCATAATTTAACTAAAAAAGACCGACGAAAGTCTATCAAAATATACTCTCCGCAGCAACAAAACGGGCTGAAAAAGCGCCAAAAACATCAAAAACAGGCACAAAAGTTATAGAAAAACGTTCATTTTAATATAATTAAAGGGATGCTATAATTAAGTTACAAACAAAGCAAAAGGAGAAAAACAATGGCAAAAAATCGTTTATGGAGAGTTACATATCAATTTAATTCAGGGGCTTGCGAGGAAAACAGGCAAGAGGAATTCAGAAACAAATTTTCTGCCGAGGTTTTTATCTCTCGCCTATCTGATTTTGATGGAGTATCAAATATACAGCTAGCAAAAACAAAGGCTATAATGGAATAAAGCTATAGGTACCCTTTTTCTTGGCGGAGAAGACAAAATGACACTCTAAAACAAGCCTTCTCCAGTGGGAGAAGGTGTCAACAAGGTTGACGGATGAGGTGTTCATTGCAAGCGACCAACGGGAGTCGCAGAAGAAGACTACTACGCTTCGCTACGTATGGGTGCGACTAACCACTCGGCTCACATATTAAAAGCCTCGTGAAGTCTTCCGCATTCCGCGCACGGTAGTAACCGTCACGTATGAAGCTCAAATCCTTCACCGTCAAATAAAAAGGAAACGCACAAAAAGATATACAAATGGCGTCGAAGAGAAGAGGCTTTTTCTTGCGAAAAAGAACTTCGCTCGGCTTATGTGAGCAAGCTCCCACCGCCTTGACGCTCGTTTATGCACTTCATTTGTAGACAAGCTACAAAAGAAAGTGCAATCTCTCTTCCCACCAATCAATAAAAAAAGACACCGAAATGGTGTCTTTTTTTATTGGCGGAGCAAGTGAGATGAAAATCGAACTAAAATGAGTGATATTCTGCTAAAGCAGAGTGATATTTTTACCTTGTAAAAGTGATATTGTGAACAAGTTCACAGTGATATTCTATTTGCTCTTGTAACTTTAAACTGTCGAAGACAATATCACTACGAAGTAATATCACTGAGCTTGCTCAATAGAACTTGCGAAGCAAATAGAACTGAAAAACCTCAGCCGAATAGTTCGACTGAGGTTTTTCTTGGCGGAGAAGAGAAGATTTGAACTTCCGCGCCGGTTACCCGACCTACACCCTTAGCAGGGGCGCCTCTTCGGCCACTTGAGTACTTCTCCAAAAAAGTACGCAACCAAGGTTGCACAAAACCGCCGTTTATCCTAAAATTTCGATAGAATAGCACGGTGCTATCGACTTTGCCATTAAATTATACACAATTTTAACGACCTTGTCAATAGTTTTTTTCTTTTTATTTATTTTAATCCTCGCCTCAAATAAAAAATTTGTGGTATTTTTTAAGGTTTATATAATAAAATTATATAAATTTACTTTACACTTTTATTTCTTTATGATATACTTTAGGTATAATTTCTTTTTGGGTGATGTGTTGTGAAATATTCATATAAGGATAAGCCACTAAAGGTTTTTGGTGTGCCAAATATTGAAAAAACAGGCGTTTTTGAAAGACTGCCAGCCGAGATAAGAGAAAAAATTCCATCGCTTGAATTTTTGGGCAGACGCACTCCAGGGGCAAGACTGTGCTTTAGAACAGATGCACCCTCATTTACAGTAAAGATTGAGCTTGAAACCTTGTCAGTTGACATAGGTCTTTCGATTTTTACCTGCCAAAGCGCGAATGTATATTTGGGTGAGCGCCAAAATTCAAAGTTTTTAGGCCTTGTTAACCCACCAAATTATGAAACCAAAGAGTTTTCAAAAACCTTTTATAAAAAAGATGGAATGGATGAAATTACTATTTGGCTACCTCGCAATGAGATAATTTCAAATGTGGAAATTGAAATTCCAGGTGGATATAAGGTAGAGGAGCCAACACCATATAAATATTCACTCCCTGCTTTATATTATGGCTCGTCAATTACAGAGGAGGCATCTGCTGCCAACCAATGCGCAAGCTATAATGCATTAATTTCAAGGCACCTAGACCTCGATTACTATAATTTTGGCTTTTCAGGCAACTGCAAGGGAGAGCCTGAAATGGCTGACTACATAAACACACTTGACTTTTCAGTCTTAATTTATGATTACGACCACAATGCTCCAACCGTTGAGCATTTAAAAGAAACACACGAAAAATTCTTTAATCGCATAAGAGAAAAGAAGCCAAACGTACCTGTTATTATGATAACTCGCCCAACAGCCACATTTGATGACGACGCCAAGGCGCGCAGAGATATAGTAAAGAAAACCTATGAAAACGCACTTAAAAAGGGCGATAAACACGTCTATTTTATAGATGGCGAGAAGTTTTTCAAAGACTTCCCCGATAAAGAGGTCTGCTTTACTGACACCACACATCCAACAGATTTAGGCTTTTATAAAATGGCAGAGAAAATTGAACCAGTAATCGAAAGAGCATTGACAGAGAAAGAATGAACAAAGCTCTACCGAAAAGAAAACCGAATAGATTAGATGGATTTGATTATAACTCTAGTGGTGCATATTTTATTACCATATGCACAAAGGACAGGAAAGAAAAACTTTCAAATATAACTGTCCCTACAAGGCAAAATTCAATTATATCAAGATTTGTTTCAACATTTAAAAGATTTTGTAATAAGGAATATGGATTCAATCCTTGGCAGGGCAGATTCCACGACCACATAATAAGAAACCGTGATGACTATGAAGAAA
>JAFUOQ010000006.1 GCA_017472695.1 Clostridia bacterium
GCGAGCCTCATAACTCTAAACTAAAACGAACAGAAAAAGAGCAGACATACAAGATTTTCGTCTTGCGTGTTTGCTCTTTCTGCTTGTGTAGGGGTTCCCCGAAGCAAATGAAATGAGCTTTGGGGGTTCACGTATATGGGTTTGGGCTTAGCCCTTTTGCGTTTGACTAGTCAAAGGCGATGCTCGCATTTAGCGGTGATTCTCAAATTCTCCGTTAAGAATATCACACCTTTCATTCTCTGTCCTTTTTAATGCTTAATTGTAGTAATTATTAAATTCGTCGCTGTTGCTTTGTGCTTCCTTTTTTTCCTTCTTATATTTTCGGATGAAGAAAATTATTAAAAACACTCCAAGGCCTATAATCAGGACGGAAATAACTATTGCTGCTATAGGATATTCAGTTTCAAAAATCTCCTCAGCGTCCTCGATTATAATAACCACGGGAATTTCGGTTTTTTGGGTAAATTCCTCAAGCATTGGGTTTATATCGTCCTCCGATATAGTCAAGTCAGTTGTATTGTTTATGACAAGAGAGGCTTTTTCACCCACGTGATTTTGGTCCTTGCAGGTGCTTTCGAATAGCTCCTTTCCCTCAAGGTAGCTCGTCATATCCTCGATGACGTTTGGAAGATCGTTGTTGATTGAATATTTGAACAGCGTGCCGTTTTCAATATTGCTCTCTATAGCGTCCTCAAAAACGGTAGAACCCTTGGCAGTCTCGTAAGCATCGTCATTTAAGTGATTTCCTGCCCACACTAGGTATTCAAAGTGAGATCTATCCTCGGTTGCGGCGAAAACTATTAAAAGATTGTCCTCATATGCGCCTTTTCCGTAAAATTGCTCTGCATATTGCTCGTCCGCGTAGGCTTGGAAGGTCTCCTCGTCATACGTAAGCTTGCCTCCCTGTGCCGCTGTTGTAAATACGGAAAAAATTGAAGAAATTAAGAAAATAATCGCGATAAATACTATGATTATTGGGAAAAGAAGCACGGCAAAAAGCCCACCAAAAAATCCACCGCCTCCGAAAAACATAGGTCCTCCAAAAAAGAAGCCTCTACGTCTGAAATATGGTCCGCGTGGCCCAAAGCCGTGAGGGCCGTGGTGTCCTCCACCGAAGCCTCCGTGGTGTCCTCCGCCAAAGCCACCACCACGTGAGCCTCCACCGAAGCCTCCACCGAAGCCTCCTCCGTGTGATCCTCCTGCAGGTCCTGGCATAATAATCCTCCTAAATTATAAACATTATAGTTAATATACCACTTCCTTTTTAATATGTCAACGATATAAATGTGAAAATAATGTGAAATTTATTATATCCCTCTTGCTAGAAAGCATGCATGGGAGCGTAGCTAAGATGCTTTCCACACTTGTTTTTACATTCCGAAAAAATAAGGGACAAAGAATTTTCATTCTCTGTCCCTTTTGCTAATTAACGTAAGAGCCTATAGCGTTAGCTTTTCGTCGTCCTCATCGTCGCTCGCTTGCTCGCTTGAGGTGTCAGGCTCGCCAGCTGTGTCTTCGGATTGTTGGCCGTCAGTGGGGAAGTCAAACACGGTGTCCTCCATCATATCAGCAAAGGATTTTTCTTCCTTTCCTTCCTCTTTGAGGTTGATTTCCATTGTTTGCTCATAATCTCTATTTAAAGCCTCAACATAAGCCTTCCAAGCGTCCTCTTGAGATACAGCCTCGGCTTGCTCGGTCTTTTCGTTTTCTGCGTTTTGAAGGTTTAATTCAACTGTTCTTTCATAGTCGTTATTGATTGCGTCAACATATGCAGTCCAAGCTGCCGCGTCGTCTCTCTCTCCACCCTCGGTGATTGGAACATCTGGTGGCAATTCCTCGGTTAGGTTCATTTCTGCTAGCTGCTCGGAAACGGACTTGTTAGAGCCACCGTCCTTTTTAAGGGTATTAAAGCGGAACTTGTAGCCTGCTGACTTGCTCTTCTTTTTACCAAATGTAAATACAAAGGTTAGAATAATACCGGCAATTAATGGAATTGATACAAATACTATAATGAGAGCTGTGTTTATTGTTTCTTGGTCGGTTCTGAACCATTCCTTGTCGGTGAATGGAATTTTAATGATAATACTGTCATCGACCTTTGGAATTTCCTCTGTAAAGGTCATACCACAATCCTTACAAATAAAGCTCTTAAGACCTGCGTATTCAGACGAAGGCTCGGAAACTATTGTGCCTTGGTCACCAGGGGTTTTTGTGTGGTTTGATACATCAAACACGCCCTCAAGAGTGTAGGGAACGGTAGCACTACATGTGGTACAGCTGTAGTAGCCTGTTTCGGGAGTAGCACAGGTGGCAGCAACAAGAACAACCTTGTTTTCATTGGTGTATTTGTGCTGACCGGTTGGGGGTATAATTTGGTCATATTGATACTTACAGTCCTTACAGGTGAATCTTGTTTTACCATAATCACCACAGGTGGCTTCAGTAATAACATCCTCCTTGAAGTTGTGCTTTGCATCAATAGGTGGCTCAACTATTTCAACCCAGTTTTCAGGAATATCCTCCTCGATTGCACCACAACCGCATTTACGGAGAGTGTAGTATGGGTCTACACAAAACCAGCCATTGGGGTCGAGAGGTCTTTTAACAAAGCCTGCAGCGTATGTATGATTGTCTTTGTCAATTGGAAGGTCTTTATACTTGATTTTTATATCACAAACAGTACATCTAACGCCCTCAAAGCCGTATGTCTGACAGGTTGATGGAACGATGTGCTCAACTAAATCGTGCTCTGCATACTGCTCAATATAATTGTCAGTATAGGTTTTAAAGCAACGCTGACATTCGTGGAAATCATGTCCATATTCAATACAAGTTGCCGCTTTATTGGTGGTTAGATAATCATGGTCTAAAAATACAATTGCCTTGTCGGAGAATTGGTGATTTGAGCCCATACTATCCTTTACAGTGCCGAGCTTAACACCATCCACGGTTTTGTTGCCCTCGACAAAGATTTCTACTATCTTTTTAAAATCGGGGCTGTTGGCAAATGCATCGTCAAGCGCAAAGGCATAATTGCTGATTTTTGAAACGCTCTCGCCAATTGTAAGAGTAGAGATTTGAACGTTTTTAAACGCGTACTCCGAAACGGAGCTTGCATTTAAAATCATATGCTCAATAACAAGCTTTGAGGTGGTTTCTTGCATAAATGCTTCAGTACCGATTGAGCCTGTGATATATTCAATACCAGTAATCTTTTCAAGGTTAGGCATATTTAAAAATGCGTAGCTACTAATGTTTTCAATGGATTCGGGCAGTGCAATTTCCTTCAGATAAGCATCACCAAGGAATACACCTGTTTTTGTTGGGGTGTTATTAGCATTTCTCATTTCACCGTAAATTTCGGTAGTTCCAAGAGGAACCTCAACATAAAATACGCTTTCAGCAGCAACGCTTACTTTGTTGCCTAAATCGTCGTAATAGAAAACGCTATCGGCAGAATATGAAATAATTTTGGTTTTTACTGTTTCGTCGAAGGAGAAAAGGTCTTCGGCAGGAACACGAATTTCCCTTATGCCTTCACCCTCTGTAAATTTAACAGTAATATAAACTGTTGAAGGGTCTGGGAATGCATTTTCAGTTCTTGAATAGTCGCATCTTGTACAGTAGGTTCTATATGAGCCAGCCTTTGTTTCTTCGACTGTGTTTACAGGCTCCTGAACAAGCTCCATACGGAGAGAGTGGTCAACGCCGTTTGGGTATGAAACAGGGAACTCTGAATTACAATAAATACATAAGTGATTTAGCTCGCGCGCGTCTGTGCAGTTATAGTAATGAGTATGGTCTAGAACGCATTGACAATGCTCGTGCTCTCTTTCACAAAGAGTTGGGCAATGCTCGTGGTCAAGCTCGCAAGGACCTTTACAAATATATGCATGCTCGGCAAGTGGACCCTCGTGCTTACATTCCTTGAAATCGTAACGACCGGCAGAATTAAGCTCAAAAATAAAGTTGCCGTTAGGGAAGTAGGATGCAATATCCTTTGAGAAGCTACCACCATAAACATAGGAAGAAATACGGCTGGCATCTCTTATAAAGCCTGTGCCGCTTAAGTCAATTGTGCCACCGTATATTGTTAATGTGAGTAGGTCATTGGCAGTGGTAATATCCTCGAACAAATGCTCGCCGGTAGAAACGAGAGTAGCGCTGTCATAAATGGTAACTGTTGCTTGGCTTATGCCATTTGTGCGGAGAAGTCTTTCGCATTCAACCTCACCATAGATAGAAACATTGATAGCTCCACTTACGTTTGAAATATTGGTTTGAACCGAGAAAAGGTTCATATTTTCTGTAATGCTAACATTTTCCTTTACAACGAATGTGAGGCATTTAGGTGTGCCAATAGGGGAGAGCGAAACCAAGGAGTTTAGAGCAAATGCAGGGCTACCACCGGCTGTGTGGTTTACAGTTGCCTTCTCGCTTGAGGAGTTAGCAAAAATAATACCGGAATCAGCACCGACAAATGCGCCGTGAGGCATTTCCTCGCTTGCATCCTCGTTGTAAATTGCGTTAGTTGTAATATTGATTGAATTGCCGTTCAAATCGAGATACAAAACTTGATTATCCGGCAGGGTAATGCTTGAATCAATAGAAATATTGGATTTTAGCTTGATATAAGAATATCCCTTGTATGTGGAGAGAGCAAGAGAACCACTTAAGGCTATTTCGCCGCCATCGGCACAATAAAGTGTCAAATTCTTGGTAGGGGTAATTTTTTCACCACAATTATAGAAATTGCCTTCGCCATCGAACCAACCATAAACCTTGGCATCTAGCTTTGATTCAGGAGTTGGAAGAGTGATTTCCTTACCTGCCACAACGGGAACGCGCTCAAAAGCATCGCCGTGCGCATATGTAATTTCAACATACTCATCCTTTGCAAAAATATTTATAGTAAAGACGGAAACAAGCAGCAAGGATGCTACAAGAAGCGTCAACAAAATTTTAAAATGGGATTTTCTCATATTTCTCTCCTTTGATATGGCACAATTGTATTTGCAAATCTAATGACAACTATACAACATAATTATACAACAATTACAAAATAAAGTCAATATATAATATAAAATTAAATAAAATGCACAAAAATAAACTAATTAAAAGAGAAAAAAGCCGAAGAATCGGCTTTAGGAATTGTGCTTAAAATCGGGTGTGTAGGCAGATGTGGCAGAGGACTTGTCTTGTATATATCCGTCGTAGCCGAGGGATATGGCATAGTCAACTACACTTTGGTATTCAAAGCTAGTTACTCTCCTTTTCAGCTCTTTAAAATCGCTTGGACAAAAGTCGGGGGTGTATTGGCTCATGAGTGAGAGCTTAAAGGTGGACACATCAAAATTCTTTGCAATATCCTCTAAAATTGCCATGGAGTCGTGACGGCAAGAGGGGAGAACTAAATGACGTACAATGACACCGCTTGTCATAATGCCGTTCTTATCAAAAACACATTTTGGTCGAGCCTCTAGCATAGCTCCAAGGGAAGCCCTTGCGTTTTCATAATAATTTTCTGCCTTGGAATACTTTTTTGATAGCTCTGGCGAAAAATACTTGATATCAACTAAAAAAACAGACACGTACTCGGCTATTTTTTTAATTATCTCTGGTTTTTCGTATCCGGATGTATTATACACTACAGGGATTTTAAGCTCGCTTTTTGCTAAATTCAGCGCTTCTAAAATTTGTGCCGAATAGTGTGTTGGTGTAACTAGATTTATGTTATGCGCGCCCTTACCTTGTAGGTCTAGCATTATATCTGCTAGCTCCTTTGTGGAAGCTTCTTTTCCGTAAGCCTCGTGGCTGATATCCATGTTTTGACAGTACACACATTTTAACGGGCAACCGGAGAAAAATATAGCACCACTACCGTTTTTGCCACTAATTGATGGCTCCTCCCAATGATGGAGCATGACTTTGGCAATCTTAATTGTATTGCCAACACCACACACGCCCATCGCTTTAGCACGGTCAATACCACACTCGCGTGGGCAGAGAGTACATTTATTACCTTGCGAGCTCATTAAAAGCCACCTGCGGTTAGCTTTATGATTTTTTTAATATCGTCCGGCTGAACCTTTGCCTCGTGTGCAGCCTTGTTGCGCTTTATTTCACCACATTTACGGCACTTGTGAATTATAATATAGCCCTTTTTAGGGTCAGTTTCTACCTTTATTGCATCCATAACACCACCACAGGTGTTTTGCCTGTCTCCCGGCATAATGTCAACATGCTTGGAGGCTAGACATTTGGGGCAATGGTTGCGTGATGTATAGCCGAGGGGCAAAACCTCGTGCCCACAATTTTCACAAATAAAGCCATTATCATTTTTTGTAAATCGTTTGTTTTCCATATTGATCCTTTGTTTTGCAAACGTCATTCCAAGCTTTGTCGAGAAATTCAGACCCGTTCGACTTCGCTCAGGGTGACGGAATGTTTATTTGTTGGCGTTATTTTCCTACGCAAAAGCGAGAAAAGATTGCAGAAACAACCTCCTCACTAACCTCACGCTTGTCAATCATATTGAGCTCACTTAACGCACTTTCAAGAGAAAAGCAAATAATGTCAGGTGTTTGACCAAGGATTAACGCGTCCTTTGCCTCGCACGCTTTGTCATAAGCCAAGGAAACGGATGAAAATTGACGAGCATTTGCAATTACTGCATCGCTTGAAAGGTCAATTTCTCCTAGGTTATACATATCAGATAGAACCTTGGCAAGCTCGTCTCGTCCGTCACTTGTTTTTGCACTCAAAAATACAGTTTTTTGGCACCCTGTGTCAATTTTTTGCATAAAATCAGGGGACAATTTATTTTCCTTGTCGGTCTTGTTTATAATGGCTATTGCACTCTTGCCCTTGGCACATTCTAAAATAAATTCGTCCTCGTCGGTTTCGGTGGTGGAGGAGTCAAAAACACACAAAAGAAGCTCGGAGCTTTCGATTTTTGATTTTGCCCTTTCTACACCTATTTTTTCAACTGTATCAAAGGTTTCATGTATACCGGCGGTGTCGGCTAGGTTTAATGTAACTCCACCAACGCTTGCTGTGTGCTCAATCACATCGCGAGTTGTGCCGGCAATGTCTGTAACAATTGCTAATTCCTCACCAAGGAGCATATTGTAAACCGAGCTTTTTCCTGCATTTGGCTTTCCGATAATTGCGGTTTTGATTCCCTCGCAAACTGCACGACCTGTGCGATATGTCTTTTTTAGGGAGTCAAGTGAGCTTATAACATAATCAAGGCAGTCGTTAATTTCTGAAATTTCCGCCTCGGAAATATCCTCGTCTGGATAGTCAATGGTTGCATATGCGTGGGAAATGCAATCGAGAATTTTTTCACGAATTGAGTCAACTCTTGACGAGAGAATACCTCTTGCTTGAGAGGAGGACAGGCGTAGCTGCGAGTCGGTTTTGGCATCAATTACTTGACCTATAGCTTCAGCACGAGAAAGTGTTAGCTTGCCGTTGACATATGCGCGCTTGGTAAACTCGCCTGCACCAGCTGGGTAAGCGCCAGCGGAGAAAGCAGATTCGAGCACTGCTTGGGTAACGTAAAGTCCACCATGGCAGGCGATTTCACAAACATCCTCGCCGGTAAATGAGGCAGGAGCTTTAAAGTATGTCAAGATGCCGTCGTCTATTATTTCGCCCTCACGCAAGATTTCGCAATAGTACGCCTTTCGTGGCTCTGGCGAGTCAATCCTTAGCTTTGTCATTTTTTTGGCAACTGATAGAGCCTCGTCACCACTTATTCTAATTATGGCAACACCGCCCTTGCCCTTGGCGGTAGAGATTGCCGCTATTGTTTTATTTAACATAAATTTTCCTTTTCTTAATTATAGGAGCGCACAAAAATGCCACCCTGTGTCTATTTTTTCTCAACTATAAAGAAGTATGGAGAGGTGGGGGAGTTGACAATTTGAAATCTTGAAATGCTCATTTCAAATCTGCTTATTGTCTTAAAGTATTCCTCTAGCATAAGTCCCTCGAGGTAGCCCTCCTCGTGTCCTGGGTAAACTGCGATTAATAAAATTCCGTCCTTGTCAAGCAATTCAATTGCTCCTTGAACAGCAGGCAAGGTAGTTTCGCGCTTTGTTGTCAAAGCCTTGTTGCCAGCCCCTGGTAGATAGCCGAGATTGAACATTCCCGCCTTGATTTTTGTATCAATATATTTTTTTGCATTGTGGTGAGAGTCTAAAATTAATGTATAGTTTTCGGGACAGCCCTCGCCTTGTAGCGTTTTTTTAGTGCTTTCAATAGCGCCCTCTTGAATATCAAAAGCAAAAACATGACCATTTTCACCTACCGTTTTTGAAAGAAACGCAGTGTCGTGCCCGTTACCCATTGTGAAGTCGGCACAGACGTCACCCTCCTTTAGGTGGGCTAAAATAAAGCTTTTTTGTAAGGTTAGTAAATCCGTCATAGCTCCTCCGTAAGAATAATTAGCCATTTGTAGGCTTGTGGCATAATAGCCCTTACAAAAATTATACATCTATGGTTTATCTTTGTCAAGTTTTAAATATTTCTTGACAAAATTATATAATAATGTTAGAATGTATGTGTTTTAATAATTTTATATCAAATTGTGAGGATTTTAGAGATGAAATGGACTTCACTCAATGACTTAAGAGAAAAATATCTTTCATATTTTGAAAGCAAGGGACATCTTCGCCTTGATAGCTTTTCGCTAGTACCAAATAACGATAAATCCCTATTGCTTATTAACTCGGGTATGGCACCTATGAAGAAGTTCTTTACAGGTGAGGTAGTGCCTCCTTCAAAGAGAGTTACTACCTGCCAAAAATGTATAAGAACACCGGATCTTGAAAGAGTAGGACATACTGCTCGTCACGGCACATTCTTTGAGATGCTTGGCAACTTCAGCTTTGGCGACTATTTCAAGGAGGAGGCTATCGAGTTTGCTTGGGAGTTTTTGACCAAAGCTCTTGAAATTGATGGAGATTTACTATGGCCATCAATCTACGAGAACGACGAGGAGGCTTACGACATTTGGGTTAACAAAATTGGTGTAAACCCAGCGCACGTTGTTCGCCTTGGCAAGGCAGATAACTTCTGGGAGCACGGCTCTGGTCCTTGTGGTCCTTGCTCTGAAATATACTTTGACCGTGGAATTCAGTATGGCTGTGGCTCACCTGACTGTAAGCCCGGCTGTGATTGTGATAGATACATGGAGATTTGGAACAATGTATTTTCACAATTTAATAATGATGGACAAGGCAACTATACCGAGCTTGCTCAAAAGAATATTGATACAGGTATGGGACTTGAGCGTCTTGCTTGTGTAATGCAGGGAGTTGACAATATGTTTGAGGTTGACTCTGTAAGAAAAATCCTTGACACAGTGTGCAAAATTTCAGGCAAAACATATGGCGTAAATGAAGTAAATGATATTTCGATCCGTGTAATTACTGACCATACAAGAAGCGCAATGTTTATGATTTCTGATGGTGTTATTCCATCAAACGAGGGACGTGGATATGTTCTTCGTCGTATTATTCGTCGCGCTTGCCGTCACGGAAAGCTCCTTGGTATTGACCATCCATTCCTCGTAGAAATGTGTGAGGTTGCTATTGGCGAAAGCAAGGACGGCTACCGTGAGCTTGAGGAAAAGTCAGACTATATTAAAAAGGTGCTTGCACTTGAAGAGGAACGCTTTGATGCAACAATAGACCAAGGTCTATCAATTCTTGAAAATGTAATAAAGGAAGCAAAGGAAACAGGCAAAAATTCAATTGACGGTGCAGATGCATTCAAGCTTTACGATACATTCGGATTCCCAATTGACCTAACACGCGAAATTGCAGAGGAAAATGGACTTGACACCGATATGGACAAGTTTACAGAGCTTATGCAGGAGCAAAAGCAAAGAGCAAGAAACGCTCGCGCAAGCATCAGCGGTTGGCAAGACAAGGAAAAATCATTCGAGCTTCCAAAAACTGTATTTGAGGGCTACACAACACTCAATGCTTGTGGCAAGGTTATCGCTATAATCGACGAAAATGGAGAGAGCGTTAATTCTGCTTCCGAGGGTGAGTGCTCAATCGTACTTGATGTTACATCCTTCTATGGTGAGGGCGGTGGACAAGTAGGTGACTCCGGTATGCTCGTTGGCGATGCTTGTGAAATTGAGGTTGCTGATACTAAAAAGAGCGACGGCGTATATATTCATATGTGTAAAATCGTAAGTGGTGAGATTAAGGTAGGCGACACCGTTAACTGTCAAGTGGACAAGGCAAGACGTCAAGCTATAGCAAGAAACCACTCATCAGTTCATATGCTCCAAGCAGCACTCCGTCAGGTTCTTGGTGCTCATGTTGAGCAAGCAGGCTCATATGTTGACGAGAAAATCGGCAGATTTGACTTTACTCACTTTCAAGCTCTTACAAAGGACGAAATTAAAAAGGTTGAAGCTCTTGTAAACGAAGCAATTTTGTCAGGAATAGCTGTTGAAACAATTGAGACAGATATAGAAACTGCACGCAAAAACGGTGCTATGGCTCTCTTTGGCGAGAAGTACGGCAAGGTTGTTCGTATGGTTAAAATGGGTGATTTTTCAACAGAGCTTTGTGGTGGTACTCACCTTGATAATACAGCAAAGGCTGGTATGTTCAAGATAATTTCTGAAATTGGTGTTGCTGCAGGCGTTCGTAGAATTGAGGCAACAACCGGCTACGGGGTTCTTTCACTCCTTGAAAGCAAGGAAGGCTTGATTGAAAAGACTGCAAGCGAGCTAAAATGCCAAAATGTAAACGATATTGCAAAGCGCGCAGGGGCTGTAAATGAGGAAATCAAATCACTAAAGCGTGAGATTGACTCACTAAACTCCAAAATGGCTGGCTCTCGTGTTAACGACCTTCTTGCTAGTGCAAAGGTGGTTGGTGCATACAATGTTATCACTTGTGACCTTGGGGACATGGGTGCTGACGCAGTTCGTTCTCTTGGCGATGCAATAAAGGATAAGGATGCTAGCGCAGTTGCAGTATTTGCTATCCATTCAGGAGAAAGGCTTAACTTTATCGCGGTTTGCGGTAAGGATGCTGTTAAAAACGGCGCACACGCAGGAAAAATCCTTGGCGAGGTTAGTGCAGTTACAGGCGGTAAGGGCGGTGGACGTCCTGATAGCGCAATGAGTGGCGGTAAGGAAATTGCAAAAATTGGCGAGGCTCTCGCACTTGTTGAAAGCTTGCTTAAATGAGCGCTGTGATATAAGGGCATAACCAAAATCAAAAAGCAAAGGGGCACACGAAGACCGGTGCTCCTTTTTTGTTGCTACAAAGTTGAAAAACTTCCAATACAGAGGCTTTTTCAAAGCCCTTTAATTTGTACGCATTGAGATTTAAATACACGCACAATATTATACATTGTATGGGAGGGGCTTGCTCCTCCCGAAATATAGATAACACCGTATGGCAAAATTGCAAAAGAACAGCTATTATTGTTAGAAAATAGATATTTTTATTTGCAAATAGATTCTTATGCTACAATGTCAAACATATACACATAACATTTGTTTGAGAATACGGGAGGAGCAAGCCCCTCCCCTACAATAGCAGATGAAATTTTGCACCAACGTAAGAATTTTTTTACATTTATTATATAATATACTCTTTACTTTTTAGGTAAATTGTGCTAAAATAATGTAAAATGGGCAAGAATGGGAATTTTGGTAAATTTCCTAACCCAAAGAGCAAAGAAGGAGTGAAAAAATGGACACATCAATGTTTTTGTTTGCTGCTGAAGGCGAAATTCACTGGTCGATTGTTTGCTTAATCGGCGTGTCGGTTGTTTTTGTCGGTCTTGCTTGCATTATCGGTCTTGTTGAGCTTATGACCTTGATTTGCAACAAGATTCTTGAAAGAGGCGACAAGAAAAAGCCAGCAACAATTCAAGCGCAGCCTCAAGCTAGTGCACTTGCATCAAATGGTGTAATTGAAAACCGTGGCGAGATTCTTGCCGCAGTTTGCGCAGCTATCGCAGAGGAAGAGGGTACGGACATTTCCGCTATCCGCGTAATCTCATTTAAAAAGTTATAATTTGAAAGGAAACATATAAAAATGAAAGCATATAAGGTTAATGTTAACGGAAATGTTTATGAAATCACAATTGAGGTAATTGATAAGGCTGATATTAAGCAGCCAACGGCGGCTCCTGCTCCTGCAGCAGCTCCAGCACCAGCGGCAGCTCCGGCAGGCGCACAAACAATCTCTGCACCAATGCCTGGAACAATTCTTAAAGTAAATGTGTCCAATGGTCAGGCTATTAAGAAGGGCGATGTTCTTATGATTCTTGAGGCTATGAAGATGGAAAATGAAATCCTAGCTCCAAACGACGGCACAGTTTCTTCAGTTAATGTTGCTCAAGGCGCAAGCGTTGAGGCTGGCACAGTTCTTTGCTCGCTTAACTAATGCAGGAGGCAACTCTAAATGGAAAACGTACTTAATGCGTGTCTCGACTTTTTAAAGAGCACGGGTGTAGGTCAGGCAATTTCAAATGGCGAATGGAAATGGATGGTAATGATTCTTATCGCTTGCGTGCTTTGCTACCTCGCTATTGTTAAGAAATTCGAGCCACTTTTGCTTCTTCCTATTGCCATAGGTATGTTGCTTACTAACCTACCTGGCGCAGGAGTTTACCACGAGGAACTATTTGCCGGTGGACATATCCATTGGGAAATGTTCGCAACCGAAGGCTTTACAGCGGGTTTGATTGATATTCTCTATCTCGGCGTTAAGCTTGGTATTTATCCTTGCTTAATCTTCATCGGCGTTGGCGCAATGACCGACTTTGGTCCATTAATTGCAAATCCAAAGAGCTTGCTCCTTGGTGCTGCTGCTCAAATCGGTATTTTTGCTACATTCGCTGCAGCTATTGCATTCTTTGACCCTGCAGAGGCGGCTTCAATCGGTATTATCGCTGGAGCAGACGGCCCAACTGCTATCTTTGTAACATCTAAGCTGGCACCTCATTTGCTTGGTCCTATCGCGGTTGCGGCTTACTCATATATGGCACTTGTTCCTGTAATTCAGCCACCTATTATGAAGCTTCTGACAACCAAGAAGGAAAGAATGATTAGAATGGACTCACTTCGTCCGGTTTCAAAGAAAACAAAGATTATTTTCCCAATAGTAATTATTATATTCGTTGCACTTCTTGTTCCTGATGCAGTTGCACTTGTTGGTTGCTTAATGCTTGGTAACTTGCTCCGCGAATGTGGCGTGGCTGAGCGTCTATCAAAGACTGTTCAAAACGAGCTTATGAACATAGTAACAATCTTCCTTGGAATTTCAGTTGGTGCAACAGCAACAGCTGCAACATTCCTCTCGGTAAAGACAATACTTATCATTGTAATGGGCGTTGTTGCGTTCGGTGTTGCTACCGCTAGTGGCGTTCTCATTGCAAAATTAATGAACCTATTCTTACCAAAGGGCAAGAAAATCAACCCACTTATTGGTTCAGCAGGTGTTTCTGCCGTTCCAATGGCGGCGCGTGTTTCACAAAAGGTTGGACAAGAGGCAGACCCTGGCAACTTCCTACTTATGCACGCGATGGGTCCGAACGTTGCGGGCGTTATTGGCTCTGCAATTGCAGCGGGCGTACTTATTTCACTCGTAGGTTAATTTTAATAAATGATTGAGGTAGCCCGTGATTTTCCACGGGCGCGCCTTGACGAAAGGTAATAAAATGGCTAAAAAAGTTTTAATTACAGATACAATATTGCGTGATGCACATCAATCTCAAGCTGCTACCAGAATGAGAATTGAGGATATGCTCCCCGCTTGTAAGGCTCTTGACGAGGCAGGCTATTGGTCACTTGAGTGCTGGGGTGGAGCAACCTTTGACTCCTGTATGCGTTTCTTGGGCGAGGACCCGTGGGAAAGACTACGTGCACTCCGTCGCGCAATGCCAAATACAAGACTCCAAATGCTCCTTCGTGGACAAAACCTTTTAGGTTACAAGCACTATGCTGATGACGTTGTTGAGGAGTTTGTTAAGAAATCAATCGAAAATGGTATTAATGTTGTTCGTATTTTTGACGCGCTCAATGATGTAAGAAACATCGAGGCGGCAATGAAGGCAACAAAGAAATATGGTGGACACGTTGAGGCAGCTATTTGTTATACAGAAAGCCCTGTTCACAACCTTGAATACTTTGTTAAGCTCGCAAAGGAGCTTGAAAACAGAGGTGCTGACACAATCTGCGTAAAGGACATGGCAAACCTACTTTTGCCTTATGACGCATATGAATTAGTTAAGGCATTAAAGAAGGAAATCAAGGTTCCAATTCACCTTCATACCCACAATACAACCGGTACAGGTGATATGACATACCTAATGGCAATTCAAGCAGGTGTTGATATTATCGACACAGCCTTGTCACCTCTTGCTAATGGTACATCACAGCCATCGACCGAGGCTATGGTTGCGACCCTCAAAGGTACAGAGTACGACACAGGTATTGATTTAAATAAGCTTTCTGATGTTGCCGCACACTTCCGTGAGGTTGCAAAGAAGCTCAAGGAGCAAGGCTCACTTGACCCAAAGGTTTTAAATGTTGACCCTAATACACTTCTATATCAAGTACCGGGTGGTATGCTTTCAAACCTCATTTCACAACTAAAGCAAGCTAAGGCAGAGGATAAGTACTACGAGGTATTGGCTGAAGTTCCAAGAGTTAGAAAGGACTTCGGTTACCCACCACTTGTAACTCCTACCAGCCAAATTGTTGGCTCACAAGCAGTTCTTAATGTTCTTTCAGGCGAAAGATACAAGATGATAACAAAGGAATCAAAGGGACTTTTAAGAGGTGAGTATGGCCGCGTTCCTGGTGAGGTTAACGAAGAGGTTAGAAAAAAGGCAATTGGTGACGACGAAATTATCGAGTGCCGTCCTGCTGACCTAATCGCTCCAGAGCTTGATAAGTATAGAGAAGAGGCAAAGGACCTAGCAAAATGCGACGAGGATGTGCTCTCATACGCACTCTTCCCACAGGTTGCAACAAAGTTCCTTAGCGAAAGAAACAAGCCAAAGGCTGACCCTAACGCAGTTAGAGAATTGTTTGTAGAGGATTTAGGTAACTAAAAAATAAAAGACACCCAAATGGGTGTTGTTCTTAGCGGAGAAATTTTATAAGGGGTATGGGCATAGCCCAAGGCATTTGTAATACAAATGCGAAACTGGCGATAAACACAGAAGAGAGAGTAATGCGGAAACAAAATTCCGTAAAGCTCTCTCTTTTCTGCTA
>JAFUOQ010000035.1 GCA_017472695.1 Clostridia bacterium
AAGCTGGACGGCGATTACTATTTAGTCGGTAATTCGGCAATGAATTACGAGATGCAAAAGACCTTTGATAATGAGCAGCTGTTTATTACACTGCTCACGGCATTGTCGATCTTCCTCATCGTAGCGCTTACCTTCAAATCAATTTCCATTCCGTTTATCCTCGTTTTGCTGGTACAGTGCGGTGTTTATATCACCATTACGATAACGGGAGCGTTGAACGGCAGTATTTATTATCTTGCATTGCTGATCGTGGAGTGTATCCTAATGGGCTCTACCGTTGACTACGGTATTCTGCTTACCAATTATTATTGCGAGGCTCGCAAGACTATGGATGTCAAGGATTCGCTGAAGCACGCTTATGCAGGCTCCATCCATACGATCATGTCCTCGGGACTGATCTTGATTCTGGTTACGGGAGTAGTCGGCGGTTTGTTTGAAAATCCGACGGTTACCTCCATTGTAAAAACCATTTCCATGGGTGCGCTCTGTGCGACGCTGCTGATTCTGTTCGTTCTGCCCGGCGTTCTGGCAGCTTGTGATAAGCTCGTAACGAAAAAGCACAATCGCCTTCAGTGACAGATATTGGCTGAAAGCGTTACGCAGAAACAGCCCTCACTCTGGTCGGAGCGAGGGCTGTTCGTCTAAATGTTTTGCGAATGTTAAAACAGGAGGGATAATATTTGAAAGAATCATTTCGTAGAAAGAAAAAAGAAATCGACAGGAAACTGTCCGAGAGAAGCTGCGAGCGCGACGCAGATGGCAATGCAATTGTGAATATGACCGTTAAGGATGATAGCGATTTTCTCTCAGTCTTCTCTTCGGGGCAGACTCCTGTCATTAGTACAGAAGTAGCCGATTTTATTGAAAACAATACGCATACGATTCGCTCCAATGAGGAGCTGACCTTAAGAATTTATGGGAATTGTATTGACGAGCAGGAAAAGGTAACGTATAGGAGCGCAATTAAAGAGTATTATGCGGAAAAATATCTGGCTAACGAAAAAGAACTAAAACGAAACAGCTTTATCGTTTTGATTTTAATGTGGGCTGGAATATTGGTTCTTGCGGCTGCTATTTTTCTCGAATACCGCAGAGACAGTATTATCTGGTCAGAGGTCATCGATATTATGGCGTGGGTGTTTCTGTGGGAAGCCGTAGATATCGCCGTATTTGAAAATCGCTCATTGCGCTTGAAGAGATTGCGCTATATGAGCTATATGTCTATGAAGATCGAGTACTATCCGTTAATGTCCGATGAACACAATCAAAATTTTGACGATCTATTGGTATAAAAGGTATGCCTTCGCTCCATTTTGGAACGAGGACGTTTTACTTTGACAAAATTATCGCTCTTGTTTCGAGAGAAATAATCTTTTCTTTCCGGCAGTTTTCACAGCCCTCGTTTCAGATACAAATTGTTTACAAAGGTTTTTATAAAATAACGAAAAATGGGAAATCGCGCGACTAAAAAATCACACAAACCACCATAAAAAGTCGATTATTTAAGTTTAAATCCTATCCACACGGCGTTTTCGGCGTTTGGCATCTGCAAAAATCACTACTTGAAAAATGGGTAGAAAAAAGCCCAGATGGCTTGTGACATCTGGGTTTTTCGTGTTGGCATCTATTTTGTCAACACAACATGTGTTATCTTGACAAAATAGATGCCACCCTCAAAAAGTCAATAAAATCAAGGTTTTTTGGACTTTTCGACGTATTTTAAGTGTTGACAAAATAGATGCCAATCTCTTTCGAGAGGTTGGCGTGGAACATCCACGCCGTAGGTGGACTCGGGAAGCGACCTTCCAGCCCGTAGTTTTCTTACATTCCTGTTGGAATAAAGCCGTTTGTTTCGTCTTCGGAATCATCATAGCCCAAGCGTTACAAGCAATCGGCGTATATAATACAGCGTGGGATGACTTTATCAAGTAGTATATTCAAAAGAACAGAGCCTCCAAAATCGGAGGCTCTTGTTGTTTTGTCAGAGTATCGCGGCAAATTCTTTTCTATCGTCAAGGTTGCTTTTTTGCTTGATAAGCTTGATTGCCTGATTGACACCGGAAAGCGACATATTGGTTTTTGCGGCAATTTCCGCATTGGAGTATCCAATGGCTGCAAGACGCATTACCTCACGGTTCTTTTCGCTAAGACCTTCAATGATCTTGCGCCCTGTAATTTTGTTGTTTAGTCTTGTCCAACCGTCAGTGTAAATCTTGAATAGGCGGTTCACCTCGCTCAGGGCGTTTTCATCAATGAGCTTGATACGGTTTTCAAGGAGTGAACCGAGCGTTCTGCAATACTCGGCAAGAAGCCCATAGAAACGGTCGGGTAATGCAAGCGATATTGCTCTGTCAATGTGGCGAATGGCTTGTGCGTCATTTCCGCTGAGATGATAGACGACGGCACAGGTCAGGCGTAAATAAATTTCGGAAACAATGGTTTCATCAGCCTTTGCCCAAGAAATCATCGGCTCAATCGTCGCGGGAAGTAAGCCCATAAGCGCAAGCCCCGAAACGCCCTTTATCTCAACGGCTTTCGATGCCGATCCGTGACCTACCGCATACAAAAACTTTGCGTAATATACCTTTGCCGCAGGTAACGTATCCTTGTGAAGCGGCTCAAAGCAACCAATCTTGAACCAAGCGGGAAAATTCTTTACATCGTAGAGCATACAGTCAACAGCGCAGATGGCAAGCTCGATAATATCGCGGTCATAGTCATTCTGTGCCTTTGCTTCGGAAATATGAACCTTCGCCTTGCGCCACATTTCAATGTCGCCCTTCCATATCGCACAGAGAGCTAAAAGCATACCTGCGGAGATCACGGCGTAAAATCCCGAATGTCTGTCAAGCAGATAATTGGCACTCTCGTAAACCTTGTCGATCTCACCGCGAGAATATGCAACCTCGGCTTCAAAAAGTACACGAGCTTCGTGATTATAGGAAAGGCTCTCTGCCACCTCATCGGCACTTCCCGGTGTGCGGTAAAGGTCGGTCATATAAAGAAACGGTGTCTTGCGCGGCAGAGGCATATCGGCATTTGCCTTTTTCTGCCCCTTCTTGGTTCTTCCGTCGGGCGGTTTTTTCATATTCTTGGGGAGAAACCAAGCGCGCCCGATCCGCATCGCACCCTCCAGTTTTCCGCCTGCACACATTGCTTGAATGCGGCGGGGGGTAACACCCCACTTCTTGGCGGCTTCTGCGATGTTCACATAATTCTGTTCTATATCCTTAACGTGTTCCATAAAAACTCCGTTCTCAAACCCCATTTTCCAATCGTTCGTTAAACGAATAATAGAAACTATACGTTGAGCGTATAATACGAATTGTTCGTTCAGCGTATAGTATTATACACCGATATTTTGCTTTTGTCAAGGTGAAAACGCCCAAAAACGCCAATTTTTCACCGTTTTTGAACGGATTTTATGAAAAATACCGTTTTTAGACTGTACTTTTTCGCTTCAAAAAGTGCAGTATCGCGCTTGGTCAACTGTATTTTTTTGCCCAAAAAAGTACAGTGTTCGACTTGAAAAGGCGAAAAAAATTGCACTTTTTTTCGTTCAAAATGTAGTATACAAAATGGAAAATTTATGATATAATACTGACAGACTGAAATATGGCATCTTTCTTTTGACGATATGCCGAAAGGAGCAACTATGTTTACAAAGCTGTTTGGAACAGAAACCACCCCCAAGCCGCCCGCACCCAAAGAGGGTGATCTCTTCAAGGTGATAAAGCTTCACGGAGAGACCTTTGAAATCCGATACGGGTATTATGAAGAAATTGACCGTCAAAACGAGCCGATGGAAATATATCCGAACTTTATAGAAAATCCCGTTTATACGGACGATGGCTTTCCGTTTGTGACGCAGATGCAAGAGCCTTGCGAGCATTACAAGAAGAAGGGTACGGACTCGGATAGGGATTGCGGCTCTTGCGCGTATATGGAGTATGGTGACGAGCTGATTGCCGTTTGCCGATGCAAGAAAAACAGAAAGATTGACGGCAATATATAAATAAGGAAAAATTCAAGCTCGGTGCAGGCAGTCAGATGATGACGAGGACAATACTTGTTCTCATTGCAGATACTATGAACAGTGCGAAGAACTGCTCGGCATCTGTACCTGCCCGAAGAACAGAAAAGTAGGAGGATAGCACATTGAACATATCTCCCAAAACAAAAAACATCCTGTGGATCGTGTTCGCGGTAGCAATCGTGGCGGTGTGTGTGATCATGTTTGTGCTGAACCCCGGCCCGAAGCACATCGAGGACACCAACGGCAAAGATAACTACAACCTACAAACCATCACAGAGCAGGACGTAGTAAAACAGGAAATGGGTGCAAGAGGCACCGTCAGAGAAATAGAAGCGCATATTGAAATCGCAGGCTGGAGCGTATCCGACGGTATCAGGTACTCCTCGGATAAATTCACCGGCGT
>JAFUOQ010000036.1 GCA_017472695.1 Clostridia bacterium
AAATTCAATTATATCAAGATTTGTTTCAACATTTAAAAGATTTTGTAATAAGGAATATGGATTCAATCCTTGGCAGGGCAGATTCCACGACCACATAATAAGAAACCGTGATGACTATGAAGAAACATCAAGATACATTTACGAAAATCCTATAAATTGGGAGAAGGATGAGTTTTTCGTCCAATAGATATATGCTAAACATTAAAATTATAGCCACAGGGTCGCTAAAAGAGAGTTATTTAAGGGATGCCTGCTCGGAATACAAAAAGCGCTTAGGCGCGTGGGCAAGGGTTGAGGAAATTGAGCTAAAGGAAGAAAAGCTTTCTGATAATCCTAGCCAAACTGAAATAAATTTGGCTCTTGAAAAAGAGGCAAAGGCTATTTTTGATAAAATATCAACAAAATCATATGTAATCGCTATGTGCGTTGAGGGTAAGCAATTATCAAGTGAGGAGCTAGCCTCACGCCTTGAGGAAATTGCGCTATCTGGCAAGAGTGAAATTTGCTTTATTATCGGCTCGTCCTTTGGACTTGCCCCATCTATAAAGCAAAGGGCAGACTACAAATTGTCAGTTTCTAAATTGACCTTTCCACATCAGCTTTTGCGCGTTATTTTATACGAAACTACCTACCGTTCACTCTCTATTGTGAATGGTACAAAATACCATAAATAGAAAAAACACCCGTTACGTGTCTGTTTTAAGATGCAACATGGGATGTTAGAAGGGAGTTTGTTCATGTGTACTAATAATATCGATGTTGCCGTTGTTGGCGCAGGACACGCGGGAATTGAGGCAGCACTTGCAAGTGCACGAATGGGGCTTAATACAGTTTTATTTACTATGTCACTCGATGCAGTTGCTAATTTGCCGTGCAACCCATGCATAGGTGGAACTGCAAAGGGTCACTTGGTTTATGAGATTGATGCCTTGGGCGGAGAAATGGGAAAAAGTGCAGATTTAGTTACTCTACAAACGAGAACCTTAAATCTCGGCAAAGGCGCAGCTGTTTACTCAAAGAGAATTCAAGCTGATAGACTTAAATATCGTTCCATTATGAAGGGTGTTTTGGAAAATACCCCCAATTTGCGACTTGTTCAAGCAGAGATTTGCGATATAAAAACTGTTACTGAAAATGGCATAAAAAGAATAGACGCAGTTGTTACTCGTCTAGGTGAGAAATTTAAATGCAAGGCTGTTATTTTGTGCACAGGAACATATTTAAATGCAACTGTTCACACAGGTGATATTTGCTATCATTCAGGTCCTGACTCGCTTATGCACGCATCGTTTTTGACTGATGCTCTTGTGCGCGAGGGTATTACTATGATGCGCTTTAAAACAGGCACACCTGCAAGAATCCACGCAGACTCAATTGACTACTCCAAGCTTGAAATTCAAGAGGGGGAGTGTGAATCTTTCCCATTTTCTTGGCAGACAAGCGAGGAAAATTATCCCATAAAAGAGCAAATTCCTTGCTACATAGCCTACACTAATCTAAAAACACACCAAATTATCAGAGATAATTTAAAAAAGAGCGCTATGTACTCGGGAAATATTCACGGCATAGGTCCAAGATATTGCCCATCTATTGAGGACAAAATTGTGCGCTTTGCCGACAAGGAAAGACATCAGCTCTTTCTTGAGCCGACAGGGGCTGATACAAAGGAAATGTATCTTCAGGGCTTTTCAACCTCTATGCCTATTGAGGTTCAAATGGAAATGCTCCACTCTCTTGAGGGCTTTGAAAACGCGAGGGTAATGCGTTACGCATATGCAATAGAGTATGACTGCACAGACCCACAGGAGCTTTTAGCTTCACTTGAATACAAAAAGATTTCAGGTCTTTATGGTGCAGGACAATTCAATGGCACATCCGGCTACGAGGAGGCGGCAGCACAGGGAATTGTTGCAGGCATTAATGCCTCACTAAAAATCAAAGGACGCGAGCCTATGATTTTGCCTCGCTCCTCGTCTTATATTGGTACTTTGATTGACGACCTTGTTACAAAAGGCACACACGAGCCTTATCGTATGATGACATCGAGAAGTGAATATAGACTTCTTCTCCGTCAGGATAATGCAGATTTACGCCTAACTCCTATTGGCCGTGAGGCTGGCTTGGTTAGTGATGAGCAATGGGAACATTTTGAAAAGAGAAGAAACCAAATTAATGACGAAAAAAATCGCCTATCAAGGGTAATTATTCATCCGTCAGATGAGGTAAATGAGATAATTGAAAAGGCAGAAACCACTCCAATTACCACTCCAATTTTTCTTGCTGACCTTATAAAAAGACCACAATTAAGTCTTGAAATGTTCTCAAAATTAGACACAGGTAAGCCTAATTTGCCAAAATCGGTTGTTTTTACAGCTCAAACTGACATAAAATATGATGGCTATGTTAAAAAACAGCTCCAAGAGGTTGCAAGGGCTGAAAAAATGGAATCACGCCCACTCGACCCAGAGCTTGATTATTCAAGCGTTAAGGGACTTCGCATTGAGGCGGTTCAAAAGCTAAATAAGGTTAAGCCATTGACCCTTGGTCAAGCATCACGAATTTCAGGCGTTTCACCTGCTGATATTTCGGTTTTGATGATATATCTACAAGGAAAATAGATTTAAAAAGCTCAAGCAGAAAGCGTGTTGTTCTTAGCGGAGAAATTTTATAAGGGGTATGGGCATAGCCCAAGGCATTTGTAATACAAATGCGAAACTGGCGATAAACACAGAAGAGAGAGTAATGCGGAAACAAAATTCCGTAAAGCTCTCTCTTTTCTGCTA
>JAFUOQ010000007.1 GCA_017472695.1 Clostridia bacterium
ATTTTGTTTTGTGAGTTCCTCAGGTGTTTTTTCAGAGCATCAAACCTTTTTCATCGGTTCTGTTTCGGCGCCCTTCATCAGAGTGCCTTGCTATTATATCAAACCACTTCAACTTTGTCAAGTACTTTTTTAAACTTTTTTGAAAAAATTTTTTATTGTCTAAATATTGTGTTAAATATAGATAAATATTGGTATATTTAGTATCTATTTTGATAAAAATAATTATATATTTATTAATATGTAGGAGAAAATTATGGAAGACGAAAGAAACGAAGAGCTCGACAAATTAGAAATAATTGAAAAAAGTGGTAGCATCGAGGTCGATAAAATCCATTGTATAAGCATAATCGGTCAAATCGAGGGGCACTATACTCTGCCTGATGGACAAAAGGCAACAAAGTATGAGCATATTGTTCCGCTTCTTGTATCGATTGAGCAAAGCAAGGAAATTGAAGGACTACTTATTATATTAAATACAATGGGTGGTGATGTTGAGGCTGGGCTTGCCATTGCCGAGCTAATTGCCAGTATGAAAAAGCCAACTGTTTCACTAGTGCTTGGCGGTGGGCATTCCATAGGAGTTCCCTTGGCGGTTTCTGCAAAGAAATCATTTATTGTGCCATCGGCGACAATGACAATACATCCAGTAAGAGTTAGCGGTACGATAGTCGGCTCTCCTCAAACCTATTATTATTTTGAAAGAATGCAAGGCAGAATTGTTTCCTTTGTTTGTGAACATTCGAGCATTAGTGAGAAAAAGTTCACCGAGCTGATGATGGCTACCGACCAAATAGCGACCGACACAGGCTCGGTAATTGACGGGAACGAAGCAGTAAAATGCGGGCTTGTTGATGCAGTGGGCGGACTTTCCGATGCGCTTGAATGTTTAAATGAAATGATAAAAAATAAATGATATTGGTTAAAGAGGTCGAATGACCTCTTTATTTTTTGCCATTCAAGTTTTTGTTCACAAACAATTCACAATTCACAAACAAATTGAAAACGACAAGGATATAGTATATAATAGATAATGTAGAATTTTGATTTTGGGAGGTTTATATGGTTAAGATTTTGGTTTGCGAGGACGACAAGGCGCTAAATTCTTTGGTTTGCTCTTATTTGAGTGACAATGGATACGAGGTTGTTTCCTGCCTAAATGGTGAAGAGGGACTAGCCGCGCTTGAAAAGTCCTCCTTTGATTTAATTGTAACTGATATTATGATGCCAAAGGTTGATGGCTTTGAATTAGCCGAGGGAATTAGACTTACCGATAAGACCACACCAATTATCTTTATGAGT
Source organism: Clostridia bacterium (assembly GCA_017472695.1). GTDB lineage: Bacteria > Bacillota > Clostridia > Oscillospirales > CAG-272 > RGIG2000. Next base: position 1,300 of record JAFUOQ010000007.1, read on the forward strand.
GCGCGTGATGACAAGCCCTCTAAAATGTACGGCTACAAGCTTGGAATTGACGACTATATCACAAAGCCCTTTGATATTGACGAGCTAGTTATGAAGATAAATGCTATTTTAAGGCGAGTAAAAATAGAAGCTCAAAAGGAAATCACAGTTGGCAATTTCCAAATGAATATTGAGGAGCGCTCTGCTATTTGCGACGGCGAGGAAATTTCATTAACCGTGCGCGAGTTTGATATTCTTTTCAAGCTTCTCTCTTACCCCAAAAAGACATTTACCCGTTCTAAATTAATGGAGGAGTTTTGGGATTACGATTCGTCCGCTACCTCGCGCACCGTCGATGTTTATATGGCAAAGCTACGCGAGAAAACCTCTGCCTGTGATGGCTTTGAAATTCTCACTGTTCACGGCCTTGGCTACAAGGTGGTGCTGAAATGAATAAAAAGCACAGATTTTTCGGTCAATTTTTCGGATACCTTATGTTCTTTTTGACGGTTACCTTTACTGTCTCAGCTACTTTTTTAACATACTCACTCGTTAAGGACAAGAGCAATAAAATTATTTCCCTTGCTATGATTATTACTATTTTGATTGTAGCTACGCTTCTTACATTAGCCGATGTTATCCGCCGCAAAATTATGATAGACAAGCCATTAAAGGAAATCATTAAAGCAACAGAAAAAATAGCCTCGGGCGATTTTTCAGTAAGGCTAACACCGAAGCACGAATACGGCAAGTATGACGAATTTGACCTCATAAAGAAAAACCTAAACGCAATGGCAGCCGAGCTTGAAAAAAGTGAGGTTTTAAAAACCGATTTTATATCTAACGTTTCTCACGAAATCAAGACTCCTGTGGCTGTAATCAAAAGCTACTCCTCTATTTTAGAAAAAGAAAGCGACCCAGAAAAAAGGCGTGCTTATGCAAAGCAAATTTCTCAAGCCTCAACGCGACTTTCTGACCTTGTTAGCAATATTTTAAGGTTAAACAAGCTTGAAAATCAGCAATTACTTGTTGAAAAGAAGATTGTTCGCCTTGATGAAATGCTCGAAAACGCTGTTTTAACCTTCGAGAGTGCAATTGAGGAAAAGGGGTTAGAGCTGGAATGCGATTTTGGCGAGGTTATTGTCCACTCCTCAAAAAGCTATTTGGAAATTGTTTGGAACAATCTCCTATCAAACGCAATTAAATTCACCGAGCCCGGTGGAAAAATACAGGTGTGCTGCAAGTGGGTTGACGGAAGCGCCGTTGTGCAAATCAGTGACACGGGGTGCGGTATAAATGCAGAAACAGGCAAGCATATCTTCGATAAATTTTATCAAGGTGAAACCTCTCACGCAGGTGAAGGAAATGGTCTTGGTCTGGCTCTTGTAAAAAGAGTTATCGACCTTATCGGTGCTGAAATTTCCGTCAAAAGTGAGCTTGGCAAGGGCACTACCTTCATGGTGATTCTACAATGAAAAAATTATTAAGCTTTCTCAAATCGCCACCAATATGGTTTATGGCAATTGTCTGGGTTTTAACAATTATATTTTGCGCATTATCTCTTGTGGTTGTATGTCTTGGCTTTACAGGAGAATGGACTTACGTTGCTTATGCTTTTGCCGCCACGACTCTTGCCTATTCCGTTTACTCAATAGTAAAATTTGCTCCCAAAATCAAGCGTTCTATTATTGACGCACTTCGCTCCCGCGCCTTTACAAAAAGGCTACTGGAGGAATACGGCTTTAGAAGTGTCGTTATTGCTGTGTTTTCCCTTTCTATAAATATTGCTTATACAATCTTTAATACAGTTATTTCAATAGTTGCATCATCGCTTTGGTTTGGTGCTATTTCTATGTATCACGCAATTCTAATTTTAATGCGCAGTGATACTCTTCTTTCACGCCACAAAAAGCCACGCGCAAGCTATGTGCGTTGTGCTATTTTACTTATTTTTTTATCCCTTTTCCTATCCTTGGCAGTTTGGCAAATGATATCAAACGACCTTGCATTTGTCCGCTTTGGATGGACTGTTTACGCTTACGCAGCTTTTGCGTTTTATAAAATTATTACATCTATTATCAATTTATTCAAATCAAGAAATGAAGCCTTTACAATCAAAGCAATAAAATATATCGGCTTTGCTGATGCTCTTGTTTCCATTTTGACCCTGCAAACATCTCTTTTATATGCGTTTTCGGACGGAAGCTACGGCTTTGCAAACGCAATTACGGGTGCTGTGGTTTGTGGCTTGACGCTATTGATTGGAATTTTCATGCTTGTTGAAGCTAGGAGAAAAAATGAACGACGAAAATAAATTTGAATTTACCTACAAGGCTCTTACCGAAAACGAAAGAAGCACGGTAGAAAGTATAAAAGATCAATACCGCACAAAAACAAAGGACGAGCAGGCTTACGAAAGAATAATTCATCTCGACAGAAAAATAAAGAACACTGCACAAGCAGTTGCTTTAGCTGTCGGTGTTGTTGGCGCTTTAATTTTCGGGCTCGGTATGTCTATGGTGCTCGCGTGGGATATATATGTATGGGGCATTATTGTTGCTATTTTAGGCACTCCTTTTATTGCTCTTGCTCCAATACTCAACAAGCTGTTGCTTAAAAAAGGCAAAGAAAAGCACGGTGAAGAGATTTTAAGCTTATCAGAGGAGCTACTTAACGATAAATAATTAAAAGTGCTTGGAAAAACCAAGCACTTTTACATTTATATTACACTTTTTAACAAAACTCTTACATTTTATTGTTTTTTCAAAAATACTCCACCGCTATAATGTAATTGTAAAAAATCAAAGAGAGGTTTTAGAAAATGTACGAGAAAGAACAAATTATTAAAGAAATCAAGGAATCATACGAGGAAAAGAGCAAAACAAAATACGACGAATTAATCGCTCTTAACAAAAAGGTAGGCTTGCCTGCTTACATCTTTGCTTACATCTTTGGCGTTATCGCATCACTAATTTTAGGTGTTGGCATGTGTCTTGCTATGCAGATTATAGGAACAGGTACTCCTATGATGGTGCTTGGCATAGTTGTTGGTGTTATCGGTATCATTATGGTATGCGTTAACTATCCAATTTTCAGAAAAATGCTTGCTAGCCGTAAGAAAAAGTACGCACCACAAGTGCTTGCTATAAGCGAGGAGCTTTTAAATAAGTAGTTGACAAAAAGGCATAGCCTTTTGTTATAAACTCCATATCAAACAAACCAATGCGCGCCAGAAAATGGCGCGCATTGGTTTTTTAAATAGAAAGGCGCACCGACTATTGCCAGCGCACCTTTAAAAGCTATTTTATTTTATTTTATTTTCTTTCGTTCATTGGAATATAGGTTTTTCTTTCGCATACATTCTCATAACCCGGACGAATAATTTTACCATTGAGAAGTAGCTCCTCTATACGGTGTGCGCTCCAGCCTGCAATTCTCGCAATTGCAAATAGCGGTGTATATAGCTCGGTTGGGAGTCCAAGCATACTATAAACAAAGCCACTATAGAAGTCAACATTGGCACTAACGCCCTTATAGATTTTGCGCTCCTTGGCGATAACCTCTGGCGCTACTCTTTCAATAAGTGCGCAGAGATTGTACTCTCTTTCAAGACCCTTTTCCTTGGAAAGCTTCTCTACCCAGCCCTTGAATACCTTTGCACGAGGGTCGGAAAGCGCGTAAACTGCGTGTCCCATACCGTAAATTAGTCCCTTACCGTCAAACGCCTCTTTGCGTAGGATTTTTGTAAGGTATGCCTTAACCTCTTCCTCGTCATTGTAGTCATTAAGGTTCTTTTTGATATTTTCAATCATTTCAACAACCTTAATATTTGCGCCACCATGTCTTGGGCCCTTAAGTGAGCCAAGGGAAGCTGCGATTGCTGAATATGTGTCAGTTCCTGATGAGGTTACAACGTGGGTTGTAAAGCTGGAGTTGTTACCACCACCATGCTCTGCGTGCAAAACGAGCGCAAGGTCGAGAATTTTCGCTTCAAGAGGAGTAAACTTTGAGTCCTTACGAAGCATATAAAGCAAGTTTTCAGCTATTGAAAGCTCTGCCTTTGGGCGTCTGATAATAAGACTTCTTCTCTTCTCGTTGTACTCATAGCTTCTAAATGCATAAACCGCAAGAAGGGGAAACTCCGAAATTAATTGTAGACATTGACGGAGAACATTAGGAATTGAGGTGTCGTCAGCCTTGTCATCATACGCATAAAGAGTAAGAACCGAACGTGCAAGGACATTCATCATATCCTTACCAGATGCCTTCATCAAAACATCACGAACGAAGTTCTTTGGAAGTGAGCGGTATTTTGTCAAAAGCTCACAAAACTCCCTGTGCTCCTCTGTTGTTGGCAATTGACCAAACAAAAGAAGATAAATTGTTTCCTCAAAGCCGAAGCGGTCATCGTCAAGGAAGCCGTTTACTAAATCGTTTATACTGATTCCACGATAAAAAAGCTCGCCATCCTTTGGGATTCTTGTTCCGTCTGGTAAATTTTCGAATGAGTTAATCTCTGAAATCGCGGTAAGACCTGCTACAACACCCTTACCATTTACATCGCGCAAGCCTCTTTTAACGTCAAATTTTATATATTGCTCCGGCTCAATTGTTGTGTTTGCAGAGCATAGGTCAACATATGACATAAGCTGTGGTGTAATTTTTGTTAATTCTTTTTTTGCGGTTGGCATTTTGTGCCCTCCTTTCATGCATCAAGCAGGCATTTTCACTCACCCGCTTTAGCGTTTTAAAGCGATAAAATAAAAAATATAGTCTATTCTATCATATAGTTATGAATAAATTATGAATTTTCAAAAATAATTTTATAAATTTACTATATTTTATGTTTTTCAAATCAAAAAGCACACTTTACAGCGGCTTTTTTGCTATTTGTGAGTTATTTCTTGGATATTTATTTGGTGTTTTTCCAACCTTTTTTATTACCACCATTGTTCTTTCTAGAGTTTCTTTACCGTTAGTTAAGGTGTATGCATCTACCTTTTCAAGCTTGCCACCGACAAGGGCTATTGCATTTTTTGCTTCCTCCAGCTCCTCGCTTGTGGTTTGCGACTTCATAGCAATAAATCTGCCACCAAGCTTCAAAAGTGGTAAGCAGAGCTCACATAAAATATTGAGCCTTGCTACTGCTCGTGCAGTAACTATATCAAACGTTTCTCTATACTCCTCATCTTGTCCAAGCTCCTCTGCGCGACGAGAGGAAATTTCCACATTAGACAGTCCCAAAAGAGATGCTGTTTCGTCCACATATTTAACCTTTTTTGCAACGCTGTCTACGCCTAAAACAGACACGTCCCCGCGCAAAATTGCAATTACAAGGCTAGGAAATCCACCACCACAGCCGATATCTGCCAAGCGAGAGCCCTTTGGAATATACGTCACGCAAGCAGACGAGTCAACAAGGTGCTTTAAAATCACACCATCCTCATCCTTTATGGCGGTAAGATTAAGATGCTCATTGACCTCTAGCATATGAGAGGAAAGCTGTTCTAATTTTTTAGCATTTTCTTCAGTAATTATACCCTTGGTCGTAGCATTGCCCTCGGCAACCTCTAATAGCTTATTTACAAAATCGCTCATTTCCCTCTCCTTTGCTAAAATTTTAATTACTACTATTTTCGTCATTTCGAGCGAAGTCGAGAAATCTCAAAGAGATCCATTCGGCTACGGGCTATGCCCTAAGCTCAGGATGACGCATAAAGACTCTTGTTATTTTGTTCTATGTGGCTTTAGTCCCTAAAAAACCTTTATTGCGCCGTCCGGACGGATTCTTAGTACATGACAAGCACCTTGTCCAAATGCGGAGTCGATTGCTTTTCTGTATTTTTCTACTAATTCAAGCTTAACAAATGCTTGAATTGTTCCTGCAAAGCCACCACCGTGAACTCTGTATGCACAGTCCTTGCCACTAAGCACGGAATCTGTTATTGCAAGTGCCAAGGAAAGACCCTGCTCACCTACATTCTTTGTGGTAAATACATTTTGTAGGTACATAAAGCTGGAGTTTCCTGATTTTATTACATAGTCAAGGAATTTCTTAACGTCACCGCCACGCAATGCGTCTGCTTGAGTGGTTACTCTTTCATTCTCATTAAAGAAGTGTATTGCGCGCAAAATAGCACGGTCACCAGTTACCTCACGCAATTTTTCTACATTTGCAAGCACTGTTTCCTTGTCAAGCTGTCTTAAATACTCCTTGCCGAAGTATTTTGCAACGCTCTTCATTTCATAAGGCACAGATGCATAATCGTCGTTCAAATCTGCGTGGTTGCCACCTGTGTTAACTATACAAAGGGCATAGCCTGCGCCACTCAAGTCAAATGGAATCTTTTCAATTATAGGATTTTTTGTATCCTTAAAATCTATGTAAACAAAGCCACCAACAGCGCACGCCATTTGATCCATAAGTCCACAAGGCTTACCAAAGAAAACATTCTCTGAATATTGTGCCATTTTGGCAATTTCAACATTGTCAACCTTGCCATCGTTATAGAAGTAATTAAGGATGTTACCAACCATTACCTCAAATGCAGCAGACGAGGAAAGTCCCGAGCCCTTAAATACATTAGAGGTTGTGTAAGCAACATAGCCACCTGTTGTCGCACCATAATTTTCAAAAGCGCGTGACATACCAGCGATTAAAGCGCCTGACTTAAAGAAATCCGTTTCGTTTGGAGTTTTATAGGTCTTAATATCAATGGCATCCTCCGGGAACCCTTGGCTCTTAATTCTAATTACGCCATCGTCGGTTTTTGATGCAATAGCTATAATATCAAGGTCTATTGAGCCTGCCATAACCTTGCCGTGGTTGTGGTCGGTGTGGTTGCCTGACAATTCACTTCTGCCAGGAACGGAGAAAATACTAACCTCGCGCTCGCCATAAATTTCTAAAAACTCTCGAACAGCACCGAGATATCTTTCTCTTTGCATTGCTAGATTTTCTTCTCCATATATGCGAGCAAGCTCGCTATCTGCTTTATTTTGCTCAATAAAGTTAATTAATTCAGTAGTTTTCATTATAGTTCTCCCTTTATTTTTATAATCTCACAGCCGACCGGCTTGAAAGTATTCAAATCAATTTCAGCAATTACTCCATTTATTTCAATCTGCCCTTCGGCAAAATCAAATTTTGAGAGCATTTTAGTTTTTAATTTATAAATAACTGCTTCCTTTTTCACCCCTAAAATGCTATCAACCGAGCCACACATACCAAGGTCGGTAATATATGCGCACTTACCGTCTAAAATCGTGGCATCGTTTGTTTGAACGTGGGTGTGTGTGCCGAATGCAAAAGCGATTTTATCGGCAAAATTGTAAGCTATTGCCTTTTTTTCTCCCGTTGCCTCTGCGTGAATATCAAGCACGCAAAAATCGTACTCGCCCTCGTTTTTTTGTAGTGCCTTCTCTATCGCCTCAAAGGGTGAGGATGCAGTATCTAGATATGCTTGACCCAGAACATTCAAAACAAGAATTTTATATCCGTTTATTTTAATTATAGAGTCGCCGTGCCCCGGACACTCGGTGGGAAAATTCAGTGGGCGCAAAACGAAATCCTCATCGTCAAGATAAGTAAAGACGCTTGCTTTTCTAAAAACATGATTTCCCGTTGTTATTACATCAACTCCGCTATCAAATATAGCTTTTGCGCTAGTTTTATCTATGCCGTTTGGCTCGGCAGAGTTTTCGCCATTTGCCACAACCATATCAAGCGAGTATTTTTTTCTGATTTTCCAAAGATTTTTGGAAAGATATTCAACTGCCCTAGGTCCTACTATATCGCCAAGAGCCAAAATTTTAAATGTATTTTTCAAAATTATTAAGTCCTATCTATGCGCCAATTAGCGCTGTTTTACCATCTAGAAATATTATTTTTTGCTTTTTACACTTTTAAGTAGAGAGTTTTTCTCTTGCCACAGTTTTTCAGAGAGGTCTACATAGTAGTTATGAGGATTTTCGAAGCGCAAAACCTCGTCCCACATTGATAAAAGCTCTTTTTGACAATTTTCCTTTATTTCCTTTACAGATGGCGACTCATAAACCAGCTCACCATTTTTAAAAATCGGCACTAAAAGCTCCTTTAAGGTGTAATTTTGCATTGTCTTTGTTTTCCAAACGTGGTTAGGGTCAAAAAGCTCATATGGCTCGTTTTCGTCTATTACCTCATCGTAAATTGTCAAAAGGTCTGCCTCTGCCTTACCGCTTTCCTTTGAATAGAAGCGATAAAGCCTTTTAAAATCAGGGGTTGTAATCTTAACTGCGTTTTCACTAACCTTGATTTTAGGAGTTATATTGCCGTTTTCGTCCTCAATTGCAGAAAGCTTATAAACTCCACCAAAAACAGGCTCGCTTTTTGAGGTGATAAGCCTTTCGCCAACTCCAAAAACATCAAGGGGAGCGCCCTGCAAAAGAAGGTCACGAATTAGGTACTCGTCAAGCGCGTTTGATGCAACTATTTTACAGCAAGTAAGTCCCGCTTGATCAAGCATTTTTCTTGCCTTTTTAGAAAGGTAGGTCAAATCTCCCGAATCAATTCTTATAGCGCAGCTCTTTTGCTCCTCCTCGGTTAAGTTTTCCTTAAATGCTTTGATTGCATTTTGCACTCCGCTTTTCAGTACATCATAGGTGTCGACCAAAAGCGTTGGAGATTTCGGATAAAGCTTACAGTAGGTCGAAAATGCCTCATATTCAGTATCAAACATTTGTATCCATGAGTGAGCCATTGTGCCACCGGCAGGAACACCAAACATTTTGTCAGCAAGCGTACAGGAGGTAGAGCTTACTCCACCAATATATGCAGCGCGTGCGCCATAAATTGATGCATCTGCTCCATGTGCGCGTCTTGCACCAAATTCCGACACCACTCTACCATTTGCCGAGCGAACAATCCTTGATGCTTTTGTTGCAATCAAGCTTTGATGGTTAATTGATAAAAGAATAAAGGTTTCAACAAATTGTGCTTCAATTAAGGGTGCACGCACAATCATAATTGGCTCGTTCGGGAAAACAACTGTGCCCTCCGGCACTGCCCAAATGTCGCCAGTAAAGCGAAAATCCTTTAAGTAGGTCAAGAATTCCTCGTCAAAGATTCCCTTTGAACGAAGATATTCAATATCATCATCCTCAAATTTCAACGATTTAATATATTCAATAACTGATTCTAGTCCAACAGCTATTGCGTATCCACCACCGTCAGGCACACGGCGAAAGAAAACATCAAAATAAGCAATTTTGTTTTTTATTGAGCTATTAAAATAGCCACGAGCCATAGTTAGCTCATAAAAATCGCACAAAAGAGTCAATTTTCTTTCACTAATATTCATAAAATATCTCCCATTTAAAGATTTTTATTGAAATTTTGGTAATATAATTATATAATAAAATAAATAAAGAAAAATTTCAAGTACTTTTGACAAAATAAGGAGGAAGTATGAAGGACGGATTTATAAAGGTTAAGGCAGTATCCCCCAAGCTTGAGGTTGGAAATATCGCCTATAACAAGAGCGAAATCATTAAAGAAATTAAAAAAGCAGAGGGCGAGGGTGTTAAAATCCTTGTTTTGCCAGAGCTTTCTCTATGTGGTGTAACCACAGGCGAAATGACAAATGATAATGTCATACTAAATGCCTGTGAAAAGGAGCTAATTAATATCAAATTTGCGACACAGGGTGGCGATATTTTGGTTTTTGTTGGCACTCCTCTTTCCTATAAGGGTAATATTTATTCCTGTGCCGTCGCTATAAAATCAGGCGAGATTTTAGGCGTTGTTCCTAAAATGGGTAAAATGCCATTTTTAAAGGACTATATAAAGATAGGCGAGGAAAAATATCCTCTTGGCACTGATATTTTGTTTTCCTGCTTGAATGTGCCTAACCTAACAATAGGCACAGTAGTTGGCGATTCCGTTTCTAACCCATCACCCAAAGGCTTTTTCCTCTCCGAGAGTGGTGCAACAGTCATTGTTAATCCATCATCCGCCTTTGAGCTTGTTGCAAGTGAGGAAATAAGACGCGCATCATTTATTTCCAAAACCTATGCAACTGCATCAGCTTATATTGTAGCAAATCCAAGCGAGGACGAGTCAACAACCAAAAACATATACTCTGCCCACAACTTAATCGTTGAAAACGGCGAGATTTTGAATGAAAGCACACCTTTTGAAAGCAAAACAGGCGACTGTGTGTCTGAAATTGATGTAAATTATCTTGCAAGCAAGCGCAAGGGTAAATACACTCATTTTGAGGGTGCAACAAGCATTGAATTCAAATTTGAGATAACAAAAACAGCCTTAACTCGTGAGGTTTCAAGCCATCCTTTTTTTCCAAAGGGCAAGGAAGAGCTAGCGAAAAGATGTGAGAAAATTCTCACTATGCAGTCACACTCCCTTGCCAAAAGACTGACTGCATCTTATTCAAGTGGTATGGTGCTGGGCATTTCTGGTGGACTTGACTCCACACTCGCACTATTAGTATGCGTAAAATGTGCCGATTATCTCGGCTGGGAAAGAAATAAGATTACCGCTATTACTATGCCCTGCTTTGGAACAACTAACCGTACAAAATCAAACGCTACCGAGCTTTGCAATTCCCTTGGCGTAACCTTAAAAGAGATTGATATTTTCGAGGCAACGAGAGTTCATTTTAAGGATATTGGCCACGATGAAGCAAATCGCAATGTGGTTTATGAAAACGCACAAGCACGCGAGCGCACACAGATTCTTATGGATGTAGCTAACTCCTTGGGCGCTTTAGTTATCGGCACGGGTGACCTCTCCGAGGTGGCGCTCGGCTGGTCAACCTACAACGGCGACCATATGTCAATGTACAATGTAAATTCGGCGCTCCCAAAGACATTAATCAGACACGTGGTGGCGCATTTTGCAGAAAACGCTGACAAAAACGCAAGCAAAATTCTTCTTGACATTTTAGATACTCCCGTTTCCCCCGAGCTTCTCCCTGCCAAGGAAAACGGAGAGATTGACCAAAAAACAGAGGATATTGTAGGTCCATACGAGCTACACGATTTCTTTATTTATAATTTCGTTGGAAGAAAATTTGCTCCATCTAAAATTTACCGTCTGGCACTTTATGCCTTTGGCGAAAAATACAGTGAAGAAACTGTTTATAAATGGCTAACTGTATTTATAAAAAGATTCTTTACTCAACAGTTTAAGCGCTCTTGCTCCCCAGATGGAGTTAGAATCGGCTCGGTTTCTCTTTCACGAGAGGACTTTAAGATGGTCAGCGATTTTTCTTATAAAGCATTTTTAGCCGAGCTTAATTCCAGCCTCCCTTGTGCAAAGGGAGGGGGACCACTTGTGGTGGAGGGATTGAAGTGAGTGGTCGTCACAACAAGCTCATTGTTCCTCTTGCAAAAGAGCTACGCAAAAACATGACCGACGAAGAAAAGCACTTATGGTATGATTTTTTAAGAACTTATCCTGTAAGATTTATTCGACAAAAAATAATAGATGGGTACATTGTAGATTTTTACTGTGCAAAAGCAAAAATCGTTATAGAGCTTGATGGCTCACAGCACGGCGAAGAAAAAAACGCAAAAGCCGATGCCACTCGCGATATTGAGCTTTCAAAGTACGATATACAGGTTTTGAGAATACCCAATTTTCAAATTTGGTCGAACTTTCAAGAAGTTTGCAGACATATTGATTGCGTTATTCAACAATCCCTCAGCCAGCAAGCTGACAGCTCCCTTTGCACAAAGGAGCCATAAAGCGCTCTTGCTCCCCAGATGGAGTTAGAATCGGCTCGGTTTCTCTTTCACGAGAGGACTTTAAGATGGTCAGCGATTTTTCTTATAAAGCATTTTTGCAAGAATTAGATGAAAACAAATAACAATTTCTGTAGGGACAGGCGTCCCCGACTGTCCGCACAAATTTATTATATAAAAAAGACACCCATTGGCGTGATACTCTTAACGGAGTATCACGCCAGTTCTATTCGCCTCTGGCGAGTTCTATTGCTTTGCAGTGATATTTGGACTTCGTCCAAGTGATATTCGCTACGCGAGTTTCAGGGCGAATAGAATATCACTGAAGCCG
>JAFUOQ010000037.1 GCA_017472695.1 Clostridia bacterium
AATATATTGCAATTTTATAATATATGTGTTAAAATAACCATAGTTCGAGCCCGTTGTGGCGTTCTATAAGGAGGAAGAAAAGATGGCTGCTGAATTTAAGTATGATATTGTTAAGGCTTTTGGTAACGTTTCCGAAAATGAAAACGGCTGGATCAAAGAGGTTAACCTCATCAGCTGGAACGAGCGTGAGCCTGTTTACGACATTCGTGTTTGGCAAGAGGGCCACGAAAAGCTCGGAAAAGGAATTACTCTTACCGAGGCAGAGATTAAAAATCTCAAGGCTTTACTTAACAAAATGGATATCTAATTACATAAAGCAAGTCAAACGACTTGCTTTTTGTTTTGCATTTATGGTAAAATATAAATAGCAAATTTTAAAGGAGCTATTATGAAAATTGAGCTTTGTAAATACAAGGGTGGGGCAGACAGTGCCTTTACCTTCACATTTGACGACGGTTGCTACCTTGAATCCAGCCGTGAGGTTTTAGATAATTTCATTTCTGTTTACCAAAAATATGGTGTTAAAATTAAAGCAACTGTTGGTATTACTGTCAATTTTATGCACGAGGCTCTTATTGATTTTTGGAAAGCCTCGGTTAAGGATGGTTATTTTGAAATCGGCTCTCATTCTGTCGGGCACGACCTTTCGTTTTCGGAAAGTACGCCATATGAAAGGCGCGAGGGCGATGCAAAAAGCTCTCAGCTTCTTTTAAAAAATATGTTTAAGGGTGAGGCAGTAGAAACATATATTTTGCCGGGTGGCTCGTATGACCAAAAGGGACTTTTACCACTCAAGGACTACTACATTGCTGTGCGTGGAAACAAGGACGGAATAAACTATCCTGAAAAGATTGATTGGCTAGATATTAAATGCTTTACTGCTATGCTAAAGCGCCCACTTGAGGACTACACTAGCTACATTGACGAGGTAATTAAAGGTGGTGGCTGGGGAGTTCAGATGAACCATTGGATTACTCATAAGAGCGAGGACACCTTCCACTCACAAGGTGCATACTCATTTAAAGACGAGTGTGACTATCTTGGCAAAAAAGCACAAGAGGGGGATGTATGGGTTGGCTCGTTTGCTGAGGTTACAAAATACATAAGACGATATGAAAATAGCCGTCTTTCAGTAACTGAACAAAACGGCAAGCTAGTTGCTGAAATTATAACAAAAAACGATGCATTTTTAGACACTCCCCTCACGATTTCAATAGAAACAGACACACCTATTATCTTCTACTACAATGGTGGCAGAGGTGAAGAAATTGAGCCAATTGACGGCAAAATTTTGGTCGAGGTCGATGATTTTGTTGTTTTTGAGCCTAAAAATAAGTAAATTTTAGAAATTAAAGCTGCTCTTTAGAGTAGCTTTTTATTTATTTTTTCTCAATTGTACGATTTTTTTATAAAAAACTCTTTTATTTTATAAAAATGTGTGTTATAATATGCACGCTAAATTTTTTATTATATATAAGGACAAAGAAAGATGTTTAGAGAAGATTTAAGAAATGTTGCAATTATTGCCCACGTTGACCACGGCAAGACTACCCTTGTTGACGGTCTTTTGGAGCAGGGCGGTGCTTATCATGAAAATCAAGCCACTACCGACCGTGTAATGGACTCAAACGCACTTGAGAAGGAGCGTGGAATTACTATTCTCGCAAAGAATACCGCTATCCGCTATGGTGACAAGAAGATTAATATTATTGACACCCCAGGCCACGCAGACTTTGGTGGCGAGGTTGAGCGTATTCTTAAAATGGTTAACGGTGTTATTTTGCTTGTTGACGCAGCAGAGGGCCCTATGCCACAAACAAGATTTGTTCTCCGTAAGGCTATGGAATTAAACCATAGAATTATCGTTGTTGTTAACAAAATCGACCGTCCTGATGCTCGTGTGCACGAGGTTATTGACGAGGTTTTGGAGCTTCTTATAGACCTTAACGCAACAGACGAACAGCTTGACTCTCCTATGCTTTTCTGTTCGGGTAGAGCTGGTACAGCTTCATTCTCCCCAGACGAGGAGGGCAAGGACCTTAAGCCACTTCTTGACACAATTATAGATTATATCCCTGAACCAGAGGGAGAGGAGGACGAGGATTTACAGCTTCTCGTTTCCGCTATTGACTATAACGAATATGTTGGTAAAATCGGTGTTGGTAGAATTGAGCGTGGAACTCTTAAGGTTAACCAAGAGGTTGCCGTTTGCAACTACCACTCTGATGCAGCCCCAAGACGTGCAAGGATTGTTTCAATCTATCAATTTGAGGGGCTTTCACGTATACCTGCAACCACCGCTACTGTTGGTGATATTGTTTGCTTCTCCGGCGTTGAGGAGCTTTCAATAGGTGATACAATTTGTGCACCATCCAACCCAGAGCCACTTGAATTTGTTAAGGTTTCCGAGCCTACAATGGAAATGACCTTCAGCGTAAATGACAGCCCATTTGCAGGTAAGGAGGGTAAATTTGTTACATCTCGTCAAATTCGTGACCGTCTTTACAAGGAAACTCTAAAGGATGTTTCACTCCGTGTTACTGATGGCGACACAACCGACTCCTTTAAGGTTGCTGGTAGAGGTGAAATGCACTTATCAATTCTTATTGAAACCATGCGCCGTGAGGGCTATGAGCTTTGTTGCTCAACACCTCGTGTGCTTTACAAGACAATTGACGGCACTCTTCACGAGCCTATGGAAAGAGTTTCAATTGATGTACCAGACGAAAGCGTTGGTGCAGTTGTTCAAAAGCTTGGCTCTCGTAAGGGCGAGCTACTTGAAATGGGTAAGGCAGGCACAAGAACCCGTCTTGAATACTTGATTCCATCCAGATGCTTATTTGGTTACAGAAGTGAATTTATGACTGACACCAAGGGTGAGGGTATTTTGAACACCTTGTTTGATGGCTATCAGCCATTCAAGGGTGATGTTATCACAAGATACACAGGCTCACTTATCGCATCAGAGGATGGCGAGGCTACCTCTTATGGTCTATTCAATACTCAAGACAGAGGAGCTATGTTTATTGGTGTTCAAACTCCTGTTTATGAGGGAATGATTGTTGGTGAATGTCCAAAGATGGAGGACATTGTTGTCAATGTTTGTAAGAAAAAGCACTTAACTGCTGTTCGTTCAAAGGGAGCAGACGAGGCTCTAATTTTGACCCCACCAAGAATTATGTCACTTGAGCAAGCAATTGAATATATTGCAGAGGACGAGCTAATTGAGGTAACACCTAAATCTCTCCGTCTACGCAAGAAGATTCTAAATACACAATTAAGATTAAAGGCAAACGCAAAGCTTAAATAATCAAATTTGAACACAGGCAGGGACATTCTTTGCCTGTGTTTACTAAAATATTAAGGAGAAGGTATGATTTCCGAAAGGCTTTTAAAAATATCCGCCGAGGCTGAAGAAGCGCTCGCGCCAATTTACAAAAGAATAGATGAAATTTCATATAACAACACCGCAAGAGTGCTTGAGATTTTCAAGGAGCACAGGGTTAGTGACAGTATGTTTTCGGGAACTACCGGCTACGGCTACGACGATATTGGCAGAGATACTCTTGACAAGGTTTATGCTGATGCTTTCGGTGCAGAGAGTGCATTTGTGCGCCACACAATTCCTAATGGCACAACAGCGCTTTCAATAGGACTTTTTGGTCTTTTGCGTCCAAATGATGTCATGCTTTCAGTTACCAACGAGCCATACGATACTCTTTGCGAGGTTATAGGGCTAAAGGGTGCTAATGGTGATGGCTCACTTGCTGATTTTGGCGTAAAATACGACCAAGTTAACTTTAAAAACGAAGAAATAGATTTTGAAGGAATTGAAAATAAGCTAAACGAGTATGGGGATAAATTAAAGGTTGTATTTATTCAACGCTCAAAGGGTTATCTAAATAGACCAACCCTGACCATTGACCAAATCGGCAAAATTTGTGATTTTGTCCACGCAAGGAGCCAAGCGTATGTTGTAGTTGACAACTGCTATGGTGAATTTTGTGAGGAAAGAGAGCCCTGCCATGTTGGGGCTGATATGATGATTGGCTCACTTATTAAAAACCCAGGTGGTGGAATTGCTGAAAGCGGTGGATATATAGCTGGCACAAAAAGAGCAGTGAAGCTTGCCTCTTACCGTCTTACCTCTGTTGGTACAGGCTGTGAGGTTGGTGCTTCTCTTGGTCAAAATAGAAACCTATTTAAGGGCTTTTTCCTTGCCCCTCACGTAGTTAGTCAAGCATTAAAAACTGCGCATTTTGCCGCTTTTGTGCTTGAAAGGCTAGGCTTTGATGTTTCTCCTAAATATAACGAATATCGCTCCGACATTATACAAACAGTTAAGCTTGGATATGCAGATGGCTTAATTAAATTCTGTCAGGGAATTCAGGCTTCAAGCCCTGTTGACTCCTATGTTACACCTATGCCATGGGCAATGCCAGGCTATCAAGATGAGGTAATTATGGCAGCTGGAGCATTTACCCAAGGCTCGTCAATCGAGCTTTCGTGCGACGGACCTGTACGCCCGCCTTATACTGCCTTTTTCCAAGGCTCGCTCACCTATGAAAGTGGCAAATTGGCTATACTTTCTGCGGCGGATAGGCTGATTAAGGAATAATGGAAAACGAATTACCAAAAAGAAAACCGAATAGATTAGATGGGTTTGATTATAACTCTAGTGGTGCATATTTTATTACCATATGCACAAAGGACAGGAAAGAAATATTGTCAAATATAACCGTAGGGACAGGCGTCCTCGACTGTCCGAAAACAAAATTATCCTGTTTTGGCGAAATTGCAGACAAATATATTAAACAATTAAGTGATTTTTACGAAAATCTATCTGTGGATTATTATGTAATAATGCCCAATCACATACATTTGCTAATTTGTGTTTATGATAGCGGACAGTCGAGGACGCCTGTCCCTACAAGGCAAAATTCAATTATATCAAGATTTGTTTCAACATTTAAAAGATTTTGTAATAAGGAATATGGATTCAATCCTTGGCAGGGCAGATTCCACGACCACATAATAAGAAACCGTGATGACTATGAAGAAA